>CAZDDI010000002.1:0-142731 GCA_964504195.1 uncultured Anaerolineales bacterium | reverse complement strand
CCCCTTCGGCAAGCTCAGGGAACGCCTTATCCCGCTGCCTGAGCCTGTCGAAGGCACCTCCCTGCGGCAGGCTCAGGGAACGGCCCTGCGGCAGGCTCAGGGAACGTTCTACGCGCAACTTGACAAAAACAGCGGAAACGCTGATAATTTAAGCATCAGCTTTCCACAAACCTTCAGATGAGTCCATCAAGAGACCCTAAATGAGCAATACCATAACCGACAAAGACATTCGGCCCATTGTGCAACAAGTTGTCGCCCAGCTCATGGGCCGTACCCCCTCCATGAGCACGCCTCACACAGAACCTGATCCGCCCCCGCACCCATCCGCCCGCAAAATTGTCGCCATCGGGGCCGATCATGGCGGGTACGAGCTCAAAGAAATCCTCAAAAAAGATATCGCCGCTCTGGGCTATGAGGTGCAGGATGTGGGCACGCATAGCAAAGACCCGGTGGATTACCCGGATTTCGCGCATGATGTAGCGCGGGCGGTTGGCTCCGGTGATGCCTGGCGCGGAATCGTCATTGATGGGGCAGGCATCGGCAGCTGCATTGTGGCGAACAAAGTCCCCGACGTGCGCGCAGGGCTGGCCTACGATTACGCTTCGGCGGTGAATGGCCGCGAGCACAACGACACCAATGTGCTCACCCTGGGTGCCGGCATGATCGGCGTGAATCTTGCCAAGCAAATTGTGACGGTATGGCTGGCGACCCCCTTTGGCGGCGGACGCCACGAGCGCCGGGTGAACAAAATCATCATCATCGAAAGGCTGTATACCAAGTGGGTGCATCTCCGGCAACGGGATTGACCCCCAAAAGAGAAGGCATTATGAATCCAGATATGAAGACCGTTGAACAACTTGTCGAAATTATCACGCGCGAGGTATTGATTGCTCTGGCCGAGCAACAACAGCAGGCCGCCGCGCCCACAGATAGCCAATGCAAGGCCAATTGCGCCGAAGGACTGTGCGTCCACACCTGCTTCGACCGGGCCGGGGCCGTGGTAGATGCCGGCGCGGCGCGGCTTTCATCTTCTGTAGGTGTCATTCCGCAGGATGCCGAACTGGCGAAGATGATTGACCACACTCTGCTCAAGCAGGACGCCACCCCGGATCAGATTGCCCAGCTGTGCTTTGAGGCGCGCAAGTACCAATTCGCCTCAGTGTGCGTCAATCCAGCGTGGGTGAAGCTTTGTGCGCAATTGCTGCAAGGCTCGCCGGCCAAAGTCTGCACGGTCATCGGCTTCCCGCTGGGCGTTACCGCCAGCGAGGTCAAGACGTTTGAAACCATCAATGCCATCGAGCAAGGCGCAACCGAGATTGACATGGTCATCAATATCGGCGCACTCAAGGCCCGTGAGCTGGAGCTGGTGGCGCAAGACATTCGCGGCGTCGTCAATGCGGCCCACGCACGCGGCGTGATTGTAAAAGTCATCCTAGAAACGACATTGTTGACCGATGAGGAAAAAACCATCGCCTGCCTGCTCTCCAAAGAGGCCGGGGCAGATTTCGTCAAAACCTCAACCGGCTTCGCGGGCGGCGGGGCTACGGTACATGATGTGGCTTTGATGCGCCGGGTGGTCGGGCCAGACATCGGCGTGAAGGCTTCGGGCGGCGTGCGCACTTACGAGGACGCCGAGAGCATGATTAAGGCCGGTGCCACCCGGATCGGAGCCAGCGCGGGGGTGAAAATCCTGCAAGGCCCTGGCGGGACGGTAG
Source organism: uncultured Anaerolineales bacterium (assembly GCA_964504195.1). Lineage (GTDB taxonomy): Bacteria > Chloroflexota > Anaerolineae > B4-G1 > SLSP01 > CAZDDI01. The sequence continues at coordinate 141,016 of CAZDDI010000002.1, read as the reverse complement.
CGGGTGCTACTCAAGGCTATTGATTCAGGAGAAGCATTATGTTGATCTCCATTGTGATTGGAACTACCGTTGCGACCATCAAAGACCCTAAATTGACCGGGCAAAAGCTGCTCATCGTGCGCCAGACTGACGAGTATGGGCAGCCGTTTGGCAAACCTTATGTGGCAATAGACACGGTCAATGCGGGCGTGGGCGACCTGGTGCTAACGTGCGCCGGTTCTTCTGCCCGGCAGACTACGATGACGAAAGATACCCCGGTGGATGCTGTGATTATGGCGATCATTGACTCGATGCAGGTCAACGGCGAAGATGTGTTCAAGAAATCCCCGTAATTTTCTGCGGCGAGTATAGCACGGGCCAGTATCTCTGTGGCTTGCATGGGAGAAACCGATGCCAAAAATTTTTTACACTGAAATTGACATCAAAAAGATGGCGGAGCAGGGTATCCAGTCATTGGAAATCAATGACAACATGGCACTGACAGACCTGGCCCACGAAACGGCCCGCCGCCTGGGGGTGAAACTGGTGTGCAATCAGGGCAGCGCACCACCGGCACAACAAATGAGAGCCTGCCCGGCTGCCCCGGAGCTTGCCCAGCGCATCCGCAACGCGGTAACAGCACAGATGGGCGACCAAATTGCGCCCCCCGTTTTGGATACCATCATCCAACGGGTACTTACCAGCACAGGTCTCAAGTAACACAGATGTTACTGGGTAGAGTTCACGGCACGGCGGTTTGTACCATCAAATATCCCGGCACAGAGGGCTTGAAACTGCTGGTGGTGCAACCCTTGAATAAAAAACTGGAGCCGGTAGGCGCGCTCCAGGTCGCGGCGGATGTGGGGGATGCCGGTATCGGCGATCTATGCGTAATGGTGCGCGCGCGCGAAGCATCCCTGGCGCTGCCCGATGTGAAATTCGTGCCGATTGATCTGGCCCTGGTGGGCATCGTGGATGAACTGACCGTTGCCGATGAAGCGGCATTCGATCTCACACTGCAACCCGGCTGGAACAGCTTCGCATAAGAGATAGCCATGATTTTGGGAAAAGTGCTAGGTACCGTTGTCACCACCATCGGCCATCAGGATTACAAGAACCGGCGGCTGTTGGTGGTGCAGCCGCTAGGGTTGGCAGGCGAGTCGCCCGGCGAAGACTTCATTGCCCTGGATAATTCTCAGGCCGGGATTGGGGATACGGTGCTGGTGAACCGGGAAGGCAGCGGCGCGCGCCAGGTGCTCAACAACCCCGATGCCTGCGTCATCTCGGTCATCGTGGGGATTGTGGACGCGGTGCATATAGAGGGCTAAGATTTCAAAGAGTTGATGTATCTTAAATTTCACCCCGCACATGCCCGCACTATTCACCTGATGGTTAGAGTGTTTTTGTGGATAGCACAAAAACACTCTTTTGTTTCCATTCTCAGACCCCACGGCAGACAACAAGCAAACATACAACCTGACGAGAAGCCTTTGTCACGTTTCACGTTTCACGTTTTCCATTGCCTTTACCCTTGTTCGTGCTATAATGACCAGAGTCAACTTTGACCGGAGTCAATTATGAACGAACCAACCGATAAGCACGCCTCCCGCTGGGATCGCAAGAAAGCGCGCACGCATCACCGCCTGCTGGAAGCAGCGGAACACTTGTTCCGCGAGCGCGGTTTCGATGAGACCACCGTCGAAGACATCGCCGAGATGGCCGATGTTGCCAAAGGCACCTTCTTCAACTACTTCGAAAGCAAAGAGGGCGTGCTCGGCGCGATTCTGCACGTGCACACCCAATCGCTGCTGGACACGCCGCCCGGCGCGGGACAACCCGCCGAAACGCGCATCCGCCTGCTCTTTGAGATGCTCTGGGCTGAACTGTACCCGTATCGCCACATCGCCCAACGCATGATTGCCCACGCCTTCGCCCAGGCGCAGAAAACCCCACCGCCCCAAGATGATCGGCGGCTACAACAAGTGATAGCAACGCTGGTCCGCCAGGGGCAGACCGAAGGCCACTTCCGCCCCAACGTCAATCCAGACTTAGTAGCCGTATTTCTGCTTTCATCGTTTTTTCGCCTGTTTATCTTCGAATGCGCGCAAGACGCTTTCGCCTTGGGCTGTGGTGAGACCGCCATCCAAGAAGGGCTTGAACTGTTCTACCACGGGTTGCTAGTAAATGCACAACCGTAAAATTTACAGCACCACTAATGCACCCTGTCGTATATCGCGAATTGCGTATAAATAAAAATGGGTATATGATTAGATAGATTTTACAAAGACTTGCGTACACTTTTGACTTTGCTTATCACAGGTTGTGTGCTAAAATTAGATAGTGGTTTAAGATAGGGTTACCTAAATACCCTTGTAACAGTAAGGCTTTCTTGACAAGGTATTATTCCTGTGGTAACCTTTCTTATAACTTGTGACCCTGCGCACGGGTACGCTCACGCGTAGGTATAACCCCAAATCGGAGGACAAAGAATGGCCAGTAGATCGCGTAACGAACGAATGGTTGAACGTCTACGTGAGCTCCAAATCAGCAGTCCGGATGTAGAGGCCGCCGCTATTATCAGCGTAGATGGGTTACCCATTGCCTCATCTCTACCCCAAGGCGTTGAGGAAGACCGGGTTTCTGCCATGTCAGCCGCAATGCTCTCCCTAGGTGAGCGCATCGCCAGCGAGTTAGGTCGCGGCCTGCTAGATGAAGTGTATGTTCGCGGAGAAAAAGGTTACGTCATTCTCCGCGCTGTGGGTGAGGAAGCCGTCTTGACCGTACTGGCCCGGCAGCAAGCGAAACTGGGACTTCTCTTCCTGGATATGCGTCGCGCAGCCGAAGAATTGGCGGCGATTCTGTAGTGACAAAGGAGGTTAGCAGTGGCTATTAACCCAGAACCCAGTGGGCTATACTACCCCAATCGCTTTGCTCTGATTCTCCTGGATGGCCTTGAGGAAATCATGGGACGCAACGGCTTGAACGCCATCCTCAACATGGCCGGCCTCTCGCAATGGATAGATAGCCCCCCACCCGACGATATGGAAAAGGGCTTTGACTTTGCGTATATCGCTGCTTTGAACCAGGCGCTTGAGGAGATGTACGGCCCTCGCGGTGGACGTGGCCTGCAGCTGCGGCTAGGGCGCGTGCTCTTTGCGCGCGGCTTACCCAGCATGGGGCCGCTAGTCGGCGCGAGCGAGCTCGCCTTCAAAGTGTTACCCTTGCCCGCCAAACTCAAGGCCGGGCTGCCCGCACTGGCGAAAGTCTTCGATTCGTTGAGCGATCAGGCCTCCAATGTCACCGATCCTGGCGGCGAGTACTTCCTCTACAACATCGAACGCTGCTCCATGTGCTGGAGCCGCAAGGTTGAGCATCCGGTGTGCTTCATCGCCACTGGCATCATTGAAGAGGCGTTGCGCTGGCTCAGCGGTGGACGCACCTTCCGCGTAGATGAAATCACCTGTATCGGCATGGGTGAAAAAGTCTGCAGCTATGCAGTTTATAAAGAACCAATTGGATAAGGGGTAACACAAGTGATGTCAACAGCAGGAGACGAGACCCCTCGTCACATCCTGGTGGTGGAGGATGACTCCAACACGGCCGATATGCTGATTGCCTACTTCACCTCTTTAGGGTACAAGGTCTCTCATGCTGCCTGGGGCCAGGATGCGCTAAAGATGGCGAACGAGCTACTGCCCGACCTGGTGGTGTTAGATATTCACCTGCCGGATATTGACGGCTACGAAGTATGTATGCACCTGCGCTCACAACGACGCACCGAGCGCACACCCATTATCTTCCTCACCGAGCGCCGCGATCGCATGGATCGCCTCACAGGGCTTGAATTGGGAGCCGTGGACTATATCACCAAACCATTCGATGTGCAAGAGCTACGCTATCGGGTGCGTAACATCATCCTCCGCAGCAATATTGATTCGTTACTACACCCCGTTACCGGGCTTCCCATGTCCATGCTCATCGAAGAGCAAGCTGATCGTGTCGCCCATGACACCAACCTTGCACTGATTGGCTTGCGGCTCCAGGGAATGAAAGAATTTAGCCACGCCTACGGCTTTGTAACGCATGATGATGTATTGCGAGCAGTGGTACTGATCCTCCGTAACACCGCCGCCGAGGTGGTGACGCGCGACCCATTTGTAGGGCAACTGGACACTTACGAATTTATGCTGGTCATTCCCAAAGGGCAACGTTACATTGTTTTGGGACGCTTGCACCAGCGGCTAAGCGAGGCGATTTCATTCTTCTACCCGCACCGGGATTGGGAAAGCGGCGCGCGGAGCGATGGATCACCCTTGCCACGGATCACGTTTGACATCAATGGCCTGGGTTCTGAAGAAACCCCGCGCGATGGTGGATTGACTACCTTGCGAGAGACACTGTTCCCCCCAGCCGAGGCCTGAACACGCATTTGTTAATTACAGGGCCGTGCGAGCCGCCCAGCTCGAAGGCCCTGTTTTATTTTGTGGAGGCACTACCCTTGTGCGATTACCTACATCATCGAAACGCGAGATGGGAAATGGAAAATGGGTGTTCTATAACCCCTCACCCAGCACCCATTACCCCATAAAATAACTTCATGACGCGGAAACTCTTACCCGACCTGTTCGCTGTCGCGGTGCTGCTGCTGATTCCTCTGCTGCTCTTCGCACCGGTTACGCTCGGCAACCACACGTTGTTGCCAATAGATGCAATCTACACGTTCGAGCCTTATGCGACTGCCGCTGAAGAACTACACGCCACCCCACCCCAGAACGCGCTCCTGGCCGATCTGATCCTGCAAAACTACCCCTGGAAGCGGTTCCTGCTCCAGGCTATCGGCGAGCGCGAGCTACCGCTCTGGGACCCCTACATCTTCGGCGGGCATCCCTTCCTCGCCAATGGGCAACACGCCGGGCTATACCCCCTCAGCGCGATCTACTACCTGCTACCGTTGCCCCGCGCCTATGGTGTGTTCACGGTCGTGCAGCTGGGGCTGGCCGGGCTGTGGATGTATGTGCTGGCGCGCGTCATAGGCGCGCGCCGAACTGGCAGCTTGCTGGCCGGCATCGCCTTCGAGCTCTGCGGCTTCCTGGTGGTGTCTGCCGTCCACCCGATGATTATCGCAGCAGCCTCGTGGTTGCCACTGCTGCTAGCGCTGTGCGATTTGACCATCCGCCAGGCTAGATTTATGGGCCGCCGGGCCACCCTCCCCTGGGCGCTACTCGGCGCAGCCGCGTTAGGAATGCAAATCCTCGCCGGGCACGCTGAAGTCACCTACTTTGTGCTGTTGACACTAGGTGCATTTGCCGCCTGGCGCCTCGGCTATGTTGCTGCGACCACGCCGCGCGCCACCTGGCGGCAGGAGCTGCTCAGCCCGGCGCTGTTGTTGCTGGTCATGGTCGTGCTGGGGCTGTGTCTGGGCGCGGTGCAGCTCATCCCACTCTACGAAGTGGTGCAGGGCAGCTTCCGCCAGAGCCGGAGCACGCTCCAGGACATTCTGGGCTGGGCCTACCCGCCCCGGCGCGTGCTCACCTTCCTCATCCCCAACTTCTTCGGGAATCCCACCCATCACACGCTGCGCGATGTGTTCACCGGGCAGACCGTGCCTGCAACAGTGAACGCCTACGGGCAAAGCATCGACGCGTTCGATTGGGGCATCAAGAACTACGTCGAAGGGGGCGCGTATCTGGGCGTGCTGCCGCTGCTGCTCGCACTGCTGGCCGTACTCGCCCCCCTACGCGCGTCCACATCCGCTGAAAGCGGCGTGCGCAGAGCACTGCTGCGCTGGATACGCCATCCCTACATCCCGTTCTTCACCCTGCTCGCACTGTTCTCGCTGGGCTGCATCTTCGGCACGCCCGTCTACACGCTGGTCTACTACCTACCCTTCCTCAACCAATCGCACTCGCCCTTCCGGTGGATTTTCCCCCTATCGGTATCCGTCGCTGCGCTGGCTGCGCTCGGCGCGACCGAAGTGGCGCGCTGGCGCGTAACGCACGGGCCAGATGGCGGCGTACGAATACGCTATCCGCGCCGCCTGTGGCAGCGCCTTCTCTACTTCGATACTGCGCCCAATCTGGTCAGCCTGCTGGGGGTGAGCGCGCTGTGGAGCGGCCTGCTGCTGCTGGCAGGCCTGTGGGTCTCGCGGCTAGCCTTCCCCACGTTCGAACCCTGGATCGAGCGCGCTTTCTGGTCACTGGCGAAAGCGCCGGACGCTTTCCCCGATTACCGCGCGTTTTACTCCTACCTGTTCCCCTGGGTGCAGCTGGCCGGGCTGCACCTGCTGCTAGCGGGCATCACGCTGCGCGTCTCCCGCTGTCCCATCTACCTGCCCGTCCGGCTGGGCCGCCGTCCTGTGTGGCAACTGTTGGCTGTCGTCGCCCTGACCGCTGATCTCGTCACGTTTGGCTGGGGCTTCAATCCGGCGGTGGATCCGGCGCTGCTGGAGTATGTCCCCCCACCAGTGGAATTTCTCCACCAGGATACCAGCCTATGGCGCTTCTCCACCTTCGACCCACACGGCAGCAAGGTCTTCAACGCGAACGTGGGGATGTTCTACGACTTCCAGGACGTGCGGGGATATGATAGCCTATTCTCGGCGCAGTACGCCCGCTACATGGGCTGGATTGAGCCGCAGGGCGAGCTGCTCTACAACCGCATCGCCCCGTTCAAGAGCTTCGCGGCGCTGGATAGCCCGCTCACCGACCTGTTAAACATCAAGTACATCCTCACCGTGGATGAGATTCCGCTGCCCAAGTACCGGCTGGTCTACCAGCACGGCGCGACCCGCATCTACGAGAACCTGGGGGTCATGCCGCGCGCGTACAGCCTGCCGCTCACGGCCACCATGATGGTCCCCAATGTGGAAGCCATCGGCACAGCAATCCAGCAATACGACCCGCGCTTGGTTGTCCTGGTGGAAGCTGGGGATGTGGGCTGGATAGGGCCGGAAAACCCGTTACGCGCGTTCCCCTCGCTGCTGAGCGTGCCAGGGACGCCCCAGGCGCAGCCGGTAGCAGATTATACCCCGAACCAGGTGGTAATAGAGGCGACGCTCGACGCGCCAGGCTGGCTGGTGCTCACTGATGCGTACTATCCCGGCTGGAAGGCGTTTGCGCGCCCTGCGGGCACACCAGAGTCGGAAGAAGTCGAGCTAGGCATCGCCCGCATCACCGGACAGTTCCGGGGGGTGCGGCTGGAATCCGGGGCGTGGACGGTGCGCTTCAAGTATAGCCCCGATAGCGTGAAGGTGGGCGCTTTCGCATCGTTCCTTGCCGGGATGACGTGGCTCTTCCTGGCCGCGCTGTGGCTGTGGCGACACGCCTACCGCGAGACCGGCGACGAGAGCACCGTGCAGCGTGTCGCCAAGAACAGCCTCGCGCCCATTCTGCTCAACCTCTTCAACCGCATGATTGATTTCGCACTAGCGGCGCTCATGCTGCGTATTCTCGGCCCGGCGGATGCGGGCGATTACTACTACGCCATCGTCATCTTCGGCTGGTTCGACATTCTCACCAACTTCGGGCTGAACGTGTACCTCACCCGCGAGGTGGCCCGCGAGCGCGCGCAGGCCAACCGCTATCTCTTCAACACCACCGCCATGCGACTGCTGCTGAGCGGCCTGGGCATCCCGGCGCTCATCGCGTTCCTCGCGCTGCGCCAAGGGCTGGTCGTGCCACAGCTCAATGCCGCGACCCTGTGGGCCATCGGCCTGCTCTATCTGGGACTGATTCCCAACTCCATCTCCACCGGCCTCTCTGCGCTGTTCTATGCCTACGAGCGCGCCGAATATCCGGCGGCCATCCAGACCTTCTCGGCGCTGCTCAAAGCTACACTCGGCGCAGCCGTCCTACTGGCGGGCTGGGGCATCGTGGGACTGGCGGGCGCATCGGTGGTCATCAGCAGCATCACACTGGGTGTTCTGGCAATCCTGAGCATCCGCTACTTCTTCCGCCCTACCTGGCAGCTCGATCGCAGTCTGTTTCCGGATATGCTGCGCGAATCGTGGCCGCTGATGCTCAATCACCTGCTGGCCTCGCTCTTCTTCAAGATTGATGTGGTCGTGCTAGAAGCGCTCAAAGGCAGCGCCATCGTCGGCTGGTACTCCACCGCCTACAAATTCCTGGATGCGCTCAACGTCATCCCTGCGATGTTCACGATGGCGGTGTTCCCCATCGTCTCCCGGCAGGCGCGCGAAGATCCCACCGCGCTCGTGCGCTTCTACAAGTTGAGCGTCAAGCTGCTGGTGACGCTGGCCCTGCCTATCGCCATCCTCACCACCCTGAGCGCGCGCGAACTGGTGCTGGTATTAGGCGACCAAGCCTTCCTCCCCCACTCGATGATTGCGTTGCAGGTGATGATCTGGTCTATCCCCATTGGCTGGATCAACAGCCTCACCAACTATGTGCTGATCGCCATGAACCGCCAACGCTACCTCACCCGCGCCTTTGTCATCGGCCTGAGCTTCAACCTGCTCACCAACCTGCTCTTCATCCCGCAATATGGCTACATCGCCTCGGCCATTACCACCATCTGCTCAGAGTTGGTGCTGCTGATCGCTTTCGTGTACGGGCTGCAAGGCGAAACAGGTAAACTGAATTGGCTTGAACTGGTAGGGCGTCCGGTACTGGCTACCCTTATCGCCGGGCTGGTCGCGCTGGCGCTGCTGCCGCTAAGCAGGTATATAGCCTTCACCAGCGTACTAGTGGTATATCCGCTAATTATATGGCGGTTACATCCCCTCACTGCCGAAGAGCGGCAGCTGCTCCGCCCTACCCTGCGATGAAGTTGCCTATCCGCCCATTATGCGGATAATAGGAGCAATGGTAAACATAGGATTTGTGATTTGTTGAGGAGTAAAACATGGAGCTTTCACAGCTTGAACAAATGATTCGATGGCTGGATGACGAGCGCAAGAAGGACAAGTTACTGATTGTCGCCCTCGAAGAACGCCTGGAACAGCAAAACGAACTATTGGCAAATCAAGCCAAAGAGATTACCTCGTTGCACCAAGATATCACTACATTGCGGGCAGATCTGCGGATGACCGAAGACTACCCGGCCATGATTGAGAAAACGCACCGCGACCTCTCCGGCATGGTCGAAGAGATGCGTGAAGTAGCACGCCGCGAACGCACCGAATCAGAACGCCTGCGCCGGACTGAAATGGAATCCTTCTCCGCACAAGTTACGGATTTGGAGAAACGCTTGCGAGTTTTCAACCCCATTCACGAAACGCTCAAAGCACACGCAGCAGATACGCAGCGGCTACAAACGCAGATGACACAGATAGTCAACTCACTAGCCGACCTCACCAAACGCACCGATGACCGCTTGCAAACCATTGTCTACCTTGAAGAACAACGCCGAGGTGACACGCGCCGGATTGCAGCTGTCGAAGGTGAAATCCCCCCGCTACGCAAAGCTTACGATGAGATCAACGCTCGCCATGTCCGCCTGGAAGACAGCGTGCGCAAGCTCCCAGCACGGGTAGAAGAAGCTATCCAAATCGCCAAGTCCTACGATCCCCGCATTGAAGAACTGCGCGTAGCCGATTTCCAGCGCGAGCAGCGGATGAAACAATACGTTGATCAGGCCGAAAAGGTCAATGCAGAATTGGGAAAAATGTTGGAACAGACACAACGCTACGCGCTACTCTACAACCAGAACAAACAGGCGCTAGATGGATTAGAAGCATTCCAGGTACGCCTTGACAAACGCCAAAATGAGGCCGCGGAGATGCAACGGCTCGCCGACGAACGCCTACGCCGTCAGTGGGAAGAGTGGCAGGCTAACTTCGCCCGCGACTGGCAGAAGCGCGTCGTCACTGAGGAAGACCGCTGGCGCCGACAAGATTTGACTAACCAAAAGGTCGTAGAGCAATCTGCCGAATTTGGCGAGCAAGCAACACTCTACTATCAACAAATCGTTGCCTTATGGGAAGAGCTGCGTAGTCGCCACGACCCCTGGGTACAAGCAGCACGAGAGATCGCGCAGGCCAGCACAAAACAACCAACAGAACAAATAAAAGCTTTGCGCAAATTTGCCGAGGAAAAGCACAAAGAATTACTGTAGGGTCGAGCCACGCGATTCGTAAAACACAGACACAAAGTATGTTTTACGAATCGCGTTTTGTTTTGCATAAAACTTTATCAATAGCTTGACAGCGCCCCCCACTTGCCCTATACTGAAAAGTAGGAGGCGGCGAACTGGTTTATTGATAGTTCCTTTCCTCCACAACCGCCCATCATTCACACATCCCAGTTTGCGGCTCCAAACTTCGTTGTTGGCTGTATAGTTACGCGAAAGGAGATTGCAATGCGCTGGAAAAAATTCCCCTTGATTGGCTTGACCCTCTTGTTAGCGACACTTCTCATGGCCCTCGTTGTATGGCCCACCACAGCGAACGTAGATCCGCGCTTTGATTGGCCTACTGGCGAAAACGGCAAACCCAAGCGGGAGCTCAAATACTGCGTCACCGGCGACGATGCGGGCTTCACCAGCGATGTAGATGCGGCCGCCGCTGCCTGGAATGCCGAAGCCCTCGGCTGGACGCTCACGAAGGTGGCTGACTGCGCGCAAGCGGACATCACCGTGGGGCAGGACAATATGGGAGGCGCTGCTGCCGATGGTTCGATTACGCTGGGCAGTTGTCTGGTCAACGGCAGCGCCGGAGCCTGGAGCGGGACGGCTACCGGCGGCACGATTAACATCAACAACAACGCTGCTGCCAACTGGGGCACGCCGCCCGCTGGGCGCAATCGCGTGCGCACGATCATGCACGAGTTCGGCCACGCCATGCGCCTCGATCACACCTTCGGCGCGGGCGACATCATGAAGCAGAGCACCAGCAACGTAGCGGGCACAGCGCTCAGCGACGAGGATCGTAAAGAAGCGCGCACCGCGGCGCAATACACCATCGGCGGATTGCGAGTCGCCAACCATGTAGCCCCCACCGGCGGCTTTGGCTGGTTCACCATCCGCCCGCTCCTCGGCGCCGAAGCAGACGTCAATCTTGTCGGCGCTGCTTACATCACCATCACCCCGTTCTTCCCGGTCATGCATGTAGGAGAAGTGCTGTTCACCCCCGACTTCATTGAAGCCCAAGTGCATGAGTTTACGCCCGACATCGGGCACCACGAAGGCGTCACGGTCACTATCACCTACGCAGATAAGCTGCCCCCGGCCCACTTCCACGCCGAGCTCATCTTCACAGATGAGCCATTGATGCCCGGCGCACTCCCCCACGCCCACTTTGTGATGACACCCACCGGCATAGCCATGGCCGACACGCTCATCCGACTGGATGCACGGGAGTCATTCCACGCTCAGCCCGGTGAGGAGCGGCTTATCTATCGCTGGGAAATTGCAGACCTCACGGGAGGACGCTTCTGGCAGACACAGGATGAATATGCGGCCCTGTTCTTGCCAGTAGGCTCGTACCACATATCGCTGGTAGTGGAAGATATCTGGGGTCAGGAAGATCGCACCCCACCACATCCGCTCACGGTGCAGACACCGCCGCCCTACGCCACGCTCTGCACAGAACAAGGCCCCCCTATCACCGAAGCCGCACTGCGCGCGATGCTTGATCGCTACATCCCCCACTATCATAGCACGCTGCTGGTCTTCTCACAGTGCTACGCTGGAGATATGGTGGATAGTTTCGCGGGACGCGCAAACACTGGCATTCTCGCCGGCAACATGCCCGGTCGCCCCACTTACTACGGCGGCTATCACGATGATGCCGCGCGCGGGCTAAGGGCTGAATCAGGCCGCACCAGTGCCGATGTCCACGCGGACGGCGTAAGCGGTAAAGCCGGGCTGGAAGTCCCCTTCACTGCCGGAGATGTTATCTCCCTCGCGCCGGTTAATCCCACTGGCGATATTCGCAGCCGCCACGTTCTGGTCTATGGCGGCTGTCGCAGTGCCAATCCCGAGCACACCGCGCGTGATATAGCCGACCGCGATGCTATCAAGGCAAACTTTGCGAGCGATCCGCACACCACCGTCACGGCAGTGGGGATGGATGGGCCTACCAGCATACCCGGCGGTTGGGATTATCCTGGCACACTCGAGGGGCTGCGTCAGGCATTAGAGCACATCAGCGGAATGATGGACTCCCACGAGCAATTCATCCTCTTCGTCACCGATCACGGCGACCTGCATCCGGCTCAAACCGATGTGCCGCCCTTACAACCGGGAACCAGCACGCCGATTACGCTCGATATTCCAACAACCCTCATCGGCGACATGCTAAACGATCCCTACAACGAGCAAGGCCCGTTCCATGTGGCTGGCACGGGCATCACCCTGTTCACACCGGACATACCCGCCGCAGATATCGCGCTAACACTCACGCTGGCGACCACCACAACCGTCTATACGTCGCCCTTAATGCTACCCTACGATTTCACCGGCGACGGCATCCCCAATCAGCCCGGCGAAGGCTACTACATCCACTTCCGCGTGCCGGAATCCGTCCTGATCCCGGCAACAGTCCCAGAAATGACCTACAGCCTGCCCATCACCATCAGTTACAATAACCCTATGGATAGCACCTTGCTCTACCTGCAATATGTCTCGTTCGATAGCGGCCCGATTGCGCGCCGGGAAGAAATGCAGATTTATTTACCGCTGGTGCTCAGGAATTTCTTCAACCCATGATACAAGCGTATGGCATTTGCGTCACAAGCAATTTGTGCTACACTCGCAATGAGTCGTTCGTTAAATAAGGAGGCCAAATGAGCGAGAACATGAAGGATGTACAAATACAGGAAGAAGTCTCTGCTGATGTAGTCAACATTCAGCAGGGCGGCGCGCAGACCGTGAAGGCCGAGCGTGTGCATATTGAGCAAGGCGGCGTGGGCCGTGTCGAAGCCCGCTTTGTGGATGTCAAAGACGGGGGGATTGGCGTGGTGCATGGCGAGAATGTCACCGTAACTGACGGCGGCGTGGGCATGGCCTTTGCGAAGGACATCAAAGTGCAAGATGGCATGATTATGTGCGCCTGTGCGGGCAACATCCAGGTCGAAGATGGCATGGTGTTGTTCGATTGGCGCGCGGCCATCCTGTTCGGCGTCGTCGTCGGCGTGATTGTCGGGCTACTCAAACGACGCAAATAGCCCAGGCGTACAAACAGTAAACCGGGCAGGTTTTGAAAACCTGCCCGGTTTTTGATTAAGGTAAACACCTGTGAGGGTTACGGCTCTACGCGGAAGATTACACCGTCCGTGCGTCCCCAAACCTCTGGAAAGTACATCTCGCTGGCCGTAGCAGGCAGCACCCGGTACTCGCCTGGAATTGCCCCCCGCAAGAAATACCGCACCTGATAGGTCCCCGCGCCCAGCTGCTGCGCATAGAACACCGCGCGCTCATCGCGCAATTCCTGATGATCGAAGGTAGGCATCCACCACCAGGCAAAGCGTTGGCTGGGGCGTACCACCTCGCCATCAGGAACATCCACTTCCGTCTTGAGCGTTGAGTCCACTGGTTCCATCCCGGCAGGATAGTAGTCTTCCACCACCAGGAAGTTACGCGTGCGCGGCAAGATCAACGTCAAACGCACTTCCACTAACTCGCCAGGCCGCGCCGAGGTAATCGGAATACAGGTCTCGAAATCCGCCCCCCACGGGGTCTGCGTGGGCGTAGTCTGCACCGCACAGTACTCGCGCTGGATCATAATCCCCCGGCTTTCCGCAGTTACCGTATCCACCGGGCGGTAGATTCTCAGGTCGGCAGTATAGTACAGCGCCCCCTGGCCCTCGCTCCGGTAGATTTCCAGCGCATTGGGCCAGTCGCGCAATAGCTCACCCACCGGCACGGTGAACTCCACCGGAGAACGGCGATTGGCCTCTGTCAACTGCCCTTCGCCCAGCTGCGCACCGTTGAGACCCACCCCCCAGGTATAATCCGCTTGCAACTCGCCCGTCGCCAACATGTAATCGTTGAGCGCAATGACAGACCAGGCCGTATCCTGTGTGGTCTCCCAACGCGCCGCGCGCCGCGCTGTCATCAGCCAACGAACGGCCTGTGGCATGAGCGGGTCATCGGGAGCTAACCGTGCCAGCGCAGCCAGCGTAACCGCTGTGGCGCGGGTCCGACTAGACCAATACACGGCTTCACCGCCATCCCACTGCGCCCCGCTAGCCGTGATTTCTGCATCAGCGCGCAGTCCTTCAAGCAACGTCACCACGCGCGGATCGCCAGAATCGCGCACCCCCAACGCCAGCGCCAGATACGCGCGCCCAGCTACATCCAGCTGATGCCGATCTTCATACAACGCAACATCCGCGCCTTCCGGCCAGGCTACATCCGCCTCAGCCAGCACATAGAGTGCGAAAGCCTGCGGCAAGGTTCGCTGCGGGTTCTGCGTGGTGCCTTGTAAGCGCAGCTCCCGCTCCAGCGTGCGCTGCACATACTCCGCACCCCGTTGCAACACAACGGTCTCCACCTCGAACCCGGCGCGTTGCGCCTGAAGTAACCCCAACACAGCGTAGGCGCTTGTCTGGAAATCGCTGCGATCGCGTCGCCACCAGCCCCACCCCCCATCAACACCCTGGCGCGCACGGAGCCGGCGCACGGCATACTCCAACTGCAATTCCAACTCTGCACGCAATTCGTGATTGTCTATGCCCAGAGTTTGCAAAGCGCGATAGGTCATCACATTGGGCAGGAAACGGCTCACTAGCTGCTCGGTGCATTCATGCTCGAAGTGCTCCAGATACGACAGGGATTCTGTCATCGCAGCTGCCAACGTTGGCTCGATGCGCACCGTGAGCGCCGACTCCGGCCCCGCATCCGGCGGGATGACAGCAGCCTCCAGGCGCGAACCGGCTGTCAACAGCGTACCAAGCGTCCCTAGCACATCGGGCGTCTCGTAACGGTAGATAGGCAACGCCCGGTCGCTCTCGCGCCCTACACTGGGCCGGGCCGCGTCGCTATAACCGCCGCCTTCCGCTCGGAAGGTAAGCAACGTCGCATCGCTCTCCCCCAACGGGACGACCAGCGTCCAGGTAACGCGCGCGCGCCCGTGCGCGGGCAGCGTCACTGTCTGTTCTGGAGCGCTCTCCAGCGTCACGCCGAGCGCCTCCAGGCGCACCGTCGTGTTGATAGGAGCGTCTGTGTTGTTGTGAACGACCGTGGCTACTTCGGCCCGGTCGCCCGCCGTGAAGAAACGCGGTGTCACAGGGCGCACCAGCAAGGGCTTGGAAACCACGAACTCCGCTGTTGTTTCGCCAACTTGCGTGTTTGCAGTGACGGCGCGCGCATCCACCACCCAGGTCGTCAATGAGTCGGGCAAGTCGAACGTGACCTGCGCCACGCCGGAAGTATCTGTCTGCAAGTGCGCCTCCCAATACGCCGTATCGGGAAAGTCCTGGCGCACATCATCTACCAGCATCGCATCACCGCCGCCCCCGCCACCAATGCCGCCCATCATCGCCTCTAAAGCAATCCGCTCAGCTTGCTCTTCCAGTTCTTCAAGGTTAGCTGAAGTGCGGTTGAAAAGCACCAGATTACTATCACCTGTACGCACGCCCAACCCTCGCGGGCTGTAGAAGGCGTCGAGCAGGGGCGGAGAATTCGGATCGGCCAACGCCAGCACAGCTTTATCCACTACCGCCAGCGCCAGTTCAGCCGCGACAGGCCTCCCCGCGTAATCGGTAGCGCGAATGGTCAACGAAACACGGTCACCGGGCAAGTAGGGCGTGTTGCGGTCGGGGATGATTTCTACCGTGAGGGCTTGCCGCACCGGCTCCACCTCGAGATTGACCATGCCGATACGCACATCCGGCGCACGATGGTTAGCATCCACGCCCTTGACCACCACAAAAGAAACGATGATATTGGGAACGTGTACTTCAGTAATAGGGATTTCGATGAGCGGGTTCGGCTCGGTGAACGTCAAACGCTGCGCTTCAAGAATACCACCACGCTCGATAGTAAGCAGCACCTGATACGCGCCACTAAAAGGTGTGGGTAAGAGAATGCGCGCGGTGTCGCCAGAACGATAACTGCGTGCATCAGCCACCGGTGTGATTTTACCCTCCTCGGTTCGCCACGCAGCAGCTTGCGGGCCACTTACCCACAGCCCAGTCTCAGTACGGACAAGATTGCCGCCATCATCGGCGCTCTCAGCGATGACCACATAATAACCGCTAGTGGGTGGCGTGACGCGCGCAACGGCCTTGCCCTGTGCATCGGTCGTCAACGGAAGCTCACTGATGAGCGTATCGGAAAAGACCCACGTCGGGCTATTGAAGGGCTGCGTTGCCGGGACCATCCTCCAAGCACGTTTGACTAATGACACAACCAAGGGCTGGGCAGCTACAGGCGCTTCGTCCCAATCCAAGGCCAAAACATTGATGGCAGCGACTTTACCAGATTCAGCCACCCAAGAATCAGGGCGCAACCCCAGATAGAAGCGCGCCGCATGGATCACCACCTCGCTCCTGCCAGTAACAGGAAAACCACTCTCATCTGTGATGGTCGCCTCGATAGTCCAGCGCTGCGACACAATGCTTTCATCGTTACGTAAAGTCTCCAACGTAGCCGGCAATTCTACCCAGAAGCGCCCCTGCACGTCGGTCTGCCCCTCGCCCTGCGCGATGATTTCCGGCTCATAGCCCCACCACCCAGCGCTTGTATTCCAGCTCCACCAGCCGGGCACATCCGGCCAGAAGCTATACGGTTCTGCACGCACCGTCCACGCGACACGCGCTTGATGTACCGCTCCCCCAGAGTAGTACGCCCCTTCCACCAACGCGCGCAGCGTCTCGCCTTGCAGCCGTGCGTCATGTTCTGAGGTTACACTCACCTCAAACTCCGGTTTGCGATAGGCCGCTACGGCGAAAGTCACACTCCAGGTATCGTATTCCGATGTACCAAGTGTACGAGCTTGCAACGTATAGTAGCCCAACAGGGCTTCGTCCCCCAAATCAAAATCAACAGCGAAGGTACCTTGCTCGTTAAGTTCAACTACGAGCTGTGAGACCTGCTCCCAGTTAGGATCATGCAATACCAACGTGATTTCCTGCCCGGCGGGAAGCAAGGTGTAGGCAGCGTCATTGTCCAAACGCGCAATACCACGTGCATGGACGAGCTGTCCGGGGCGATAAATAGGGCGATCTGTTTGCAGGTAGATGCGTGGCCGTATGAAGTCAGTATAATAGGCTGCATCAATACCAAAATCCCACGCAGAGACGCCCGCATTCCACTCGTTATGAGCAACTCCAAAACCGGGTTGACCGGCAACGCCCGTGACAGCTAACATATTGGCCCAGCGATTGGTGGACTGACGAATATCGAACCGTGCGATACCATCCGCATCGGTCACGCCACTGCCCAATAGATTACCGGCCTCATCCACAAGGAGGCGCACTTCCGCGCCGGAGACCGGCTGCCCGGTGCGCAAATCCGTTACCCAAACAAGGGCTTCTTCCTGCGCCACCTTGAGTGTGACATGCCGATCTACCACCACAATCCGCGCACGCTGTGCTCCCATGTGACGCTGCGCTCCGGGCACTGTCCACTCTAGCAAATAGTAACCAGGCGCGAGGGTACTGGTTTCAAGCAAATCCACCGGCAATAATGTCACCGCATCGCGAGGCGTATCCGGCGTCAGTGTCCACTGGCGCACCCGCTGCGTTGGGCTAAATTGATAGGCCAGCATCGAATTTTCACCCATTGTGGATAACGTCAAACGCACTTCCCCAACGTTAGCCGCGACAAAGTATAAACGTGATGGTTCGGCAGCGTCCAGAGTCAGCATATCGCCGCGCGCGGCCAGAAGGAAGAATGGCTCACGCGGCGCGCTGGTGAAGCAATCTGTGCGCCCCACAGCGATTGTGTTACCATAACGGTCAGCAATGCCCGGCTCAATGGTGAGACAATACTCGGTACTGGGTTCTTTGTCCCAGTGAATGTATAACTTATTGTCGTAATCACTAAACCAAGTGTTGAAATTCACAATCTGCCGGCCCTGCAAAAGGCGTAGTCGCCCCTCAAACGTTGCGGGATCCATCAACCCGGCAAAAGCAACTTCCAGACCAGAATAAAGATCAAGCCGATTACCTTGCACACCGACAGATTTGATTACCGGAGCAGGAACTGTAGTGAAATACCAGGCAGAGGCATCTCCCACCGCGCTGCCATTCACAGCCAGCGCGGTCGCCTCGAGCCGCGCAGCGTAGCGTGTCCCCAACACGAGCTGTTGCGTGGGGGTCAACACAACTCGCGTGTTGTTATCACTCCAGGCCGCCGTAAAGGTT
Organism: uncultured Anaerolineales bacterium; assembly: GCA_964504195.1. Classification (GTDB taxonomy): domain Bacteria; phylum Chloroflexota; class Anaerolineae; order B4-G1; family SLSP01; genus CAZDDI01. Next base: position 122,768 of record CAZDDI010000002.1, on the reverse strand, counting down.
ACGCGATTGCCGTCCGGGTCGGTAAGGGTAAAAGCATCCTGGACAGATTGCGAGTTCATAGGCGTATTAAAGCCCAATTGCACTACCGCCTCCAGCAGCGTGTCAGGCTCACTAGGCAGATAAGAGAGCAGGCGTGGCGCAGCGGTCGAGAAATTCCAAAGCATCGGTGTGTCGAGTATCGCGCCATCTACACTGGTCAATCCGGCTGCCAGCGTCGCAGTATACGTTACACCAGTATCCCAGGCCGGCAAAGGATCGTAGCGGTACAAGCTAGTGTTGACCCAGAACCCTTGCCCCACCATGCCCGGCGTAAAGGTGAGATCAAGCGGAGCGCAACCGGCAACAGCATCCGCCACCTGGCCGGTACAGTTGATTGGCACCACTGGGTAATTGAATGCCAACAGCAGCGGCGAATCACCACGCAAATCACGGGAGTTGTTAGCTGGTGAAACATGCGTCACCTGTAACGGGCTGAGAGTAGAAAAGTTAAAAGCCAGCTCACGCGAAAGCGGCAACCCGTTACTGCCGCGCGCACTCGTATCCACCAGCACGCGGTAATCAGCTGCAACAGCCAACGACTTGGGGCGGAACGTGACGGTCTGGTCGTCATCCCAAACAAACTCGCCTTCCACGGCGGGCGTCACGTGTACGGCCTGCTCCACACTGGCGCGATCCATCGGCGCACCAAAGCGCAGCGTGATAGCGGCGGATTCCGCGGAAACTTCCTGCCCCGGACGCGGGAACACTTCAGCCAGCGCCGGGGGCAAGTCAGCCAGCCAGTCCGGGGCCGGCTCAGGCGTACTATCCGACGGCGGCTGCGCGAGGGTAGTAACATCAGGCGTGGCAGGCGTAGATATGCCAGGCAACAGCGCCCGCCCGGCCACGCCAATAGTCAGCACGAGGACGAGAGCCGCGCTCAGCCACCCCCAGAGAGGTAACCGCGCGCGACGAGGCACAGCAGAGCGATGGCGCGCACGCAAACGCGCAGAAAGTCGCTCAATAAAATGGGGATTGGGTTTGATACTGGCAGCAGTTTTTTGGACAGCCGCTTCAACAAGATCGTCACCTTCAAGGGACGACGTGGGCTGGGTCAGATTCTGGTCGCTCATATAGGCACCTCTCTCTCAGGTCATTCAAAGCTCTTGATATTAACATTTTCACAGCGGACTCGCTACGTTGCATGAGGACGCTCATCTCATGGATGCTCAACCCGCCCCAGTAGCGCAAGTGCAAAGCCTCGACGCGGTCAGGACTGATATAGCGCAACATGCGTCGCACACACGCGAGCAAGCTTTGTTCGAGCGCGACCTGTTCCGGGTCAGCAGCTTCGGGGTCGGCGCGCGTATCGGCAACTTCGAGCGGGGTGCTACGATCAGCATACTTACGCCGGTAAAAGTCCGCACACTTGCGGCTGGCAATCCCAAAGAGCCATGCAGCAAACGCGCCGCGCCCCTCAAACTTAGCAAGTGCCTCCAACGCAGCGAGAAACACCTGCGCGGTAAGGTCTTCGGCGTCGGCAACATTATTGACGCGGGCGTAGCAGTAACGATACACCTGCGTCACATACCGGCGATAGAGCGCATCAAAAGCATCCGGATCGCGCTGCGCCTGCCGCGCCAGCGCAAGTTCATCAAAAGTCGCATGTGTGTGCAAGAGACCCTCTTTGTAATACTGAACGTTCTGCTTTGAATGTCGTGGAGATAAAGAAAAGGTAACAGGGAAAGGGTAGACAGTAAACGGAAAATAGTTACATGAATGAAGAAATGTGTACGCAAATTGCGTATAGGTTCGCGGTTCTAAGCTATGTTGGGGCGAAGATCAACTGCCACATCTGGCAAAGCGCGCAATTGCTTGAGCGCGCGTAATCCCGTAAAAAGCCCAAACAACGCCCACAAGTGAAAAGCAAAGACCAGATAACTGCCGAAGGCCAACGCCAACAGCGCATCGAGTGCGTAGAAAATCATGCCGATAATAAAACTCCAGGCATAGCGTTTGCGGGCAAATACGCCGCAGAACACAAAGATACCGGCGACAAATGCATCCAGCCCTAGCGCAACGAGCGTCACAGCAGGATTGCCGGTCAGCCACAGTTCCTCAGCGATGGAATACACAATACCATCCATCACCTGCGTAATAGCCAGGCCCGCCAGGAAATTCAGCCCCCCGCCCAACCACATCATCAGCGAATTGATCAGCGAAAGGCCGGCAATCCAGAAAAACCAATCCGCGCCGCTGCGATGCTGGCGCTCCACATTGGCGCGTGCCTGTAAAGCCAGATGTTGTTCAAAAATGTGCGGGGCAACTTCTGCAGGTGTGTTCATAGTGAAACTCCTTCCTTAGAAAAATAATGAATGACAAATCTCAAAATTTAGCTCGTCGCGGATCTAACGATCCATTCAGAGCACCCTGGCTCTGCAAGAAACTGCCATTCTACGTATTTTCGTTGTCGCTGACGTCGCATTTGCACTGCAAACAGCAGCTTGCATTACATCAATTATACGCCAAAACGCCGCCTGAGCCAACTCAGGCGGCGTAAGAGACAAGCCAGAGCAATTAAGCCTGATTCTGAGCCGCAGCCACGACCGCGCCAAAGGCCTGCGGATCGTTCACAGCCAGATCAGCCAGCATCTTGCGATCCAACACAATGGCGTTTTGCTTGAGGCCATAAGTCAAGCGGCTGTAGGATATACCATGCAAGCGTGCAGCCGCATTGATGCGGATAATCCACAGGCGGCGCAAATCACGCCGCCGATTGCGGCGGTCACGATACGCATAAGCGCCCGCCTTCAGAAGCGCTTCGTTAGCGCGGCGGAACAACTTGCGCCGGGTGCCATAATAGCCCTTGGCCCGGCGAATGAGCCGCTTATGTCGTTGCCGAGTAACAATTCCACCTTTAACTCTCACGCTTCACCTCTACTCTTTTTCATGCAGGTACGGGGCCAACCGCTTGACACGCCGGATAGTCCCCGAATGGGTCACAACGAGCATCTCGTCGAACTGGCGCAAGGCGCGCTGGGATTTCTTGCGGCGCAAGTGGCTCTTGCCCTGCTTGGTGCGCACCAGCTTGCCCTTACCGCCCTGAGTAAGGCGGAAGCGCTTGGAGGTTGATTTATGGGTCTTAATTTTAGGCACGTTAATCCTCCGAATCCTTTAAGTCCTGATGATTTTCTACTTCTTCTTTTTCGGTGCAAGCACCATGAGCATCGTTCTGCCGTCCAGCTGGGGAATCTGCTCGATGACTGCAATATCGGTAAGATCAGCAGCAATCTGGTTGAGCTGCTCTAACGCGACTTCGGGATAGGTGATTTCCCGCCCTCGGAAGCGCACGCGCACCTTGACCTTATTCCCATCTTCCAACCACCCCCGCGCTGCGCGGGTCTTGAATCCCAGATGATGTTCGTCGGTCTTAGGACGCAGCCGAATCTCTTTAATTTCGATCTGTTTTTGTGCGCGGCGTGCCTCACGGTCTTTCTTCGACTGCTCGTAGATGAACTTGCCATAATCCATCACACGCACGACAGGCGGGTCAGCATTCGGTGCGACTTCGACTAAATCTAAACCAGCCTCTTGTGCAAGGGTAAGAGCCTGATCCAGAGCCATCACTTCGAGATTGCTGTTATCCGCCCCGATGACCCGCACTTGAGACGCCCGGATTTGCCGGTTGATGCGATACTTTTCCTTACTAATTGTTATCCCCTTTCATTGCTGGCAGCTGAACGTAAATGCGCCGCTATCATAACATGAATGAACGTCTCTGTCAAATCGGTTTTGGGTAAAATGATGAACAGGAAGCATTGGTAACTACCCGTCAGCTTCAAAGACAGGATTAGCTCCCCCACGCAAGTACCCTATCTGGTAGTTAGAAAAAATCTCTGCAAATTTTACATCCTCCACGCTGCAATTTCAGTTCTGCCCACAAAACCTGTAAGTCCTGAATACCTCAAATTGCCATCTAGTTTGATGCAGAAAGTAGCACATGGATTTTGCAAATCAAATAGATTTTTTGCGATTCTTATCCGTAAAATCTGTGTCCTATCAAAATCCTGGTGAACAGACAGCCCCCTGACTTTAGTAAATCCTTATCTAACAATTACCTATTGTATAGAAGTTGTGGTAAAATAGAGAGATATTGAGTAACGTACAACAAAGATATGAGGAGCTTGACTTGAAACTACAAGACCACTGGCGGGCCAGCGGCGCCCGGACGGAGGATACATCCGCATGAGTGATCCCTTCTTATCCTTCGCCGATATGGGTGGGCAACGGGATCGCTCTGCTGCTGCGTTCCTACAAGAAACCCTCAAACCGCTCTCGTATCTACCCTCCGAGTTGCCGGTGTTGCCGCTCCGCAATGTCGTCATCTACCCCCTCACGCTCGCGCCGATCCGCGTGAACCGCCCCCGCTCGCTGGAGCTGGTGGATGATGTGATCGCCGCCGACCGGCTAATGGTCGTTGTCGCCAGCAAAGATATCGATCTTGAAGAACCCGGCCCGGACGATCTCTACCGCACCGGCGTCATCGTGATGGTCCATCGCGTCTTCAAAGCGCCGGAAGGCAACACGCTTGTATTACAAGGTATGACGCGCGTGCGCCTGGATAGTTTCACGCAAACCGAGCCCTATCTGCGCGCCAACCTCAGCGCACACCCCGAAGCAGAACCGGATGGAGTAGAAGTAGAAGCCCTTCAGCGAGGCATACTGGATGTCTTCGGACGCCTGGCCGACCTGCTCCCCGCACTTCCTAACGAGCTAACAGCAATGATTCGCGGCGCAGAATCGCCGCTACAACTGGCCTACATTCTGGCGACACACCTGCGGATGCCTCTTGAAACTGCCCAACAAATCCTGGAATATAATGACGCCGAGGCGAAGCTGCGCGAGCTCTTAACCCTACTTTCCCATGAGGTAGAAGTCGCTGAAGTCGGTCAGAAGATTCAGAACGAAGCACAATCCGAGATCGAGAAGAACCAGCGCGAGTACATTCTGCGCCACCAGCTCGAAGCTATCCGCAAGGAGCTGGGGGAAGGCGACGAGCACAAGGCCGATGTCGAAGAGTTCGAGCGCAAAATCGCCGAGTCCGCCATGCCTGAAGAGGCACAACAAGAGGCCCGGCGCGAGCTGGAACGCCTCCAACGGGTCCCCATGGCCTCACCCGAATATGGTGTCATCCGTACCTACCTGGATTGGCTGGTGAACCTGCCCTGGCAGACTACCACCAACGACAATCTCAATCTGGCGCACGCCCGTGAGGTGCTCAACGAAGATCACTACGATCTGGAAAAAATCAAGGAGCGCATCCTGGAGTATCTGGCCGTGCGCCGCCTCCGGCTGGAACGTACAGACGATGAGGCTAACGCGCCACCTGATTATCTGCGCCGTGAGCGCGAGGGCGCGCTGTTATGCTTCGTCGGCCCACCTGGCACCGGCAAGACTTCGCTAGGCCGCTCGATTGCGCGCGCGCTGGGTCGCGAGTTCGTGCGGCAATCATTGGGCGGCGTGCGCGACGAGGCCGAAATTCGCGGCCATCGCCGCACCTACATCGGGGCACTGCCGGGCCGCATCATGCAGGCCATCCGCCGCGTCGGCAGCAAGAACCCCGTCTTCATGCTCGATGAGATTGACAAGCTCGGCGCGGACTTTCGCGGCGATCCGGCCTCTGCGCTACTCGAAGTACTCGACCCCGAACAGAACCGCGAGTTCCGCGATCACTATCTGGACGTGCCCTTCGATCTCTCTGAAGTGCTCTTCATCACTACCGCCAACTGGCTTGATCCCATCCCCGCGCCGTTGCGCGACCGCATGGAGATCATCACACTAGCCGGCTATACTGATTTTGAGAAGCGCCACATCGCGCGCGGGTATCTGATACCCCGCCAGATCCGCGAGAACGGGCTGCGCGCGGAGGAAATCACATTTTCCGATAATGCGCTGCACGCCATCATCAGCGATTACACCCGCGAGGCGGGCGTGCGGAACCTGGAGCGCGAAATCGGACGCGTCTGCCGCAAAATTGCTACAGGTATTGCCGAAGATGCCAAAAACATCGCAAGCCAGAACGCACCGCTTACCCGCATCACCCAACAAAATCTGCACAAGTATTTAGGCCCGCAACGGTTCCTAGCCGAGGTCGCCCAACGCACCGCCATTCCGGGCGTTGCCACTGGCCTGGCCTGGACACCTACAGGCGGTGAGCTGATCTTCATCGAGGCGACCCATATGCCCGGAAATCAGCAGTTTACCGTCACTGGCAAGTTAGGCGAGGTAATGAAAGAATCGGCGCAAGCCGCGCTCAGCTATGTGCGCGCGCACACCGAAGAGCTGCACATCGCCCCGGAATTCTTCAAGAACACAGATATTCACGTTCACGTTCCAGCGGGAGCAGTGCCCAAAGACGGCCCTTCGGCAGGCGTGACCATTGCAGTAGCCTTGGTCTCGCTACTCACCGGGCAGTGTGTCCACGCGGATGTAGGTATGACCGGAGAACTCACCTTGCGCGGACAAATTTTACCGATTGGGGGTGTCAAGGAAAAAATCCTAGCCGCCCATCGCGCCGGCCTGGCGCGGATCATACTACCCCGCGAGAACAAAAAAGACCTGGTAGACCTCCCTGCCGAAGTGCGGCGGGACATCGAAACGATTTTTGTGGAACGAGTGGAAGAGGCGCTCAGCGCCGCACTACAACTACCTGCCGCGCCCACCCCGGCTAAGACACCAAGCGAGGAACTATAAATGCCAAAAATTCTCATCGTAGACGACGATCCTGTGATGTTAGGACTTCTCACCACCTTACTAGAACTTGAAGGTTATGAAGTGCTGACCGTTACCAAGCCCGAAAGTATCGTGCCAATGGTGCAGGCTGAAAGTCCGGTATTTATTTTGATGGATTACAACCTGGCGGGGGGCAACTCAATGGAGGCGCTGCGCGAACTCAAAAACGATTTACAGCTCAAAACCATCCCTGTCTTGATGGCGTCCGGCATGGATTGTCGCTACGAGTGCGCGCAAGTCGGTGCCGATAGCTTCATCCTCAAGCCCTTCCGCCCGGCAGAACTACTGACCCGCATTGCAGAGATGCTAGATGAAAAACCAACCGCCGAAGTGACACACTGACAGGATATGTTCACTTACATTTGAAAAGCATGGAACGTGAAACGCGATAGGATTTTCACACATCACGTTCCATCGTATAACAAGGATTATCAAGAATTACATGACACGCAGACGTAAAAAACGTACCGCATCCAATAGCAGCCAATGGTACACCATTGACCTGCACCTACACACGCCAGCCTCTGCCGATTTCCAACAGGCAGGCATCACCTGCCTGGAGCTGCTGCAAGAAGCCGAGCGCAAAGACATTGACATCATCGCTATCACCGACCACAACACCGTGGCCGGGTATCACCGCTTGCAAGAAGAAATGGAAGAGTTAGAGCTGCTAGAACGCCTCAAGCGACTCCAAGATACTGAGGAAAAGCGACTCAAGGAATACCGCCGGTTGCTGGGTAAAATTCTCGTACTGCCTGGCTTTGAATTTACGGCAATGTTAGGCTTCCATGTGCTGGGTATCTTCCCACCCGAAACCAATGTGCGTGAACTGGAATTCATGCTGCGCGAGCTCAACGTGCCACCGGACAAGCTCGACGAGGGCGCGACCGAAGTGGGTGCGACCGAGGATGTACTCACGGCCTATCGTCTCATTGACGAGGCCGGCGGGCTGGCGATCGCAGCACATGCCAACTCCAATCACGGCGTGGCCCTGCAAGGGCTGAGCTTCGGCGGACAAACACGCATCGCTTACACCCAAGACCCCCACCTCCACGCGCTGGAAGTGACCGATTTGGACAAGAAGAGCAAACGCACCACTGCGCGCTTTTTCGACGGCTCCAAGCCGGAGTACCCACGCCGGATGCACTGCATTCAAGGCTCGGATGCACACCGGCTCACCCGCGACCCCAACAATCCCCGCAATCTAGGGCTGGGCGACCGTGTGACAGAAGTCTTACTGCCGGAGCGCACTTTCGAGGCACTGCGCGAGTTGTTCCTGGCGGACGATTTCGCCCGTACCCGTCCCTATCGCCCCGAAGCAGCCCAACCCTTCGATCATATTCAAACCGCCCGCGAAGAAGGCGCCAATATCGTGCAGGATTTTCACGAGAATTACAGTAAACGCGGCGGCTATCTCGACGCCATCGTGGCCGACGTGTGCGCCTTTGCCAATACCAATGGCGGCACGCTCTACATTGGCGTCTCGGAAGACGCACGCAAACCACCGGTAGGCGTAGGCGCAACCCCCACCCGTACCATCAATGCCTTACAAGCCCAATTCGAAGAGCGCATCACGCCGGCACTGCCCGTCACCGTAGACGTGCAGGAAACGCACGGCGTCAAAATCGTGCGTATCGTCGTACCCCGTGGTAATGTGCCACCCTATACGCTCGACGAGAGCCAGATTTACCTGCGCAGCGAAGCAGAAACAACCCTCGCTGTCCGCGATGAGATAGTGGAACTGGTCGCACGCGGCCTGAACCAACCCCTCACCGCCCGGCCCGCCGCGCCGCCGAAATTGCCTAGCAATCGTCCCGCAGCAGCGCAACCAGAAGCAACAGCAGAACTTGACCCACCGCGCACGGGTGTGGAAATTACCGCCGTGGAAGAGCGCAACAAGACGCGGTACTATACTATGCGCGATCTGCGTAACGACAATCTGGTGAGCAACGTCACCTGGCGCTCGGCCCGACGGCTCTGGCGCTATGCCATCGAAGAATCTGAGAACAACCCAGTGAAACCCGATCAGGTGCGCTGGCGCGGCGATTTGGGCTTGTGGAAGCGGCGCGAGCACGGCAACCAATCGCGCTACGATCTGGTGCAACGCAGCGGCGCAGCACTCCGCGTGTACTACGGCGTCACCGAAGAGGGCATCCACGGCCCGTGGGCAGCGGTGGTAGAGGAGTGACAATCCGCGTCGCCATTCTCACCGCGAGCACCCGCGCCGCCGCCGGGGTCTACAATGACCGCAGCGGCCCGGCGCTAGTGGAATTGGTCACGCAGGCGCTGGAAACGGACGTGGTGGCAACCGTCATCCTGCCCGATGATCAGGCGGCCATCGCCGCACAGCTCCGCACCTGGGCGGATAGCGGCGCGGTTGATCTGATCCTCACGACGGGCGGTACGGGGTTCACCCCCAGCGATCAGACGCCCGAAGCCACCCACAATGTGATTGAGCGCGAAGCACCGGGGCTGGCGGAGGCGATGCGCGCCGCGTCACTGCACATCAGCCCGCACGCGATGCTCTCGCGGGCCGTGTGTGGGATACGCGGGCGTGCGCTCATCATCAACCTACCGGGCAGCCCCAAAGGCGCGACGGAGAATCTGCGCGTGGTGTTGCCCGCGCTGCCCCACGCGCTCGCCCTGCTCCATGATGATCCCAACGCCGAAGCGGGACATTGAGATTATGGATTTTTGATTTTGGATTTTGGACTGGGAACGAAAAACGCCGCCAGAATCATCTGGCGGCGAACTAATTTCTCATCTATTTCCAGGACTTGCGTGATAGAGAGTTTTAACCGCCGAGGACGCCAAGAGCGCCAAGAAAACCTTGAGCATCTTTGCGAACTCCACGCCCTCTGCGGTGAAATCTCCGTCGAGAACAAAAGAATAGCGGCGTTAGAGCGACCTTCAGTTCGCGTTACGTTTGCTTTGAAATAAGTTCTGAGATTTTTAGATTTGTTGATTTGCTGATTTGAAAGGAGTTCCCCCTATGCGCATGACACAACTATTCGGGCATCGCCTACGCGAGGCGCCTGGCGATGCAGATGTCATCGGCCATCAACTGCTGCTGCGCGCCGGGTTCATCCGGCAATTGGGCGCGGGCATCTACGCTTACCTGCCGCTGGCACACCGCGCGATGCAGAAAATCGCCGCCATCATGCGCGAGGAGATCAACGCCATCGGCGGGCAAGAGATGACCATGCCCGTCATCAACCCCGCCGAGCTATGGAAAGCCACCGGGCGCTGGGAAGCCATCGGCGCGGAGATGGGGCGCTTCAAGGATCGCGTAGGGCGCGATATGGCGCTCGCCATGACTCACGAGGAATCCGTTGTGGAGCTGGCCCGCCGCGATATTCAGTCCTACAAGCAGCTGCCATTGCTGCTCTACCACATCCAAACCAAGTGGCGCGATGACCCGCGCCCCCGCGCCGGGCTGATCCGCGTCCGCGAGTTCACGATGCTGGATAGCTACAGCCTCGATGCGGACGAGGCTGGGCTGGAGCGCCAGTACCAGGCACACTATCGCGCCTACTTCCGCATCTTCGCGCGCTGCGGGCTGCCCGTGATTGCCGTTGCCTCCGACGTGGGCATGATGGGCGGCAGCCAGGCGCACGAGTACATGTACCTCACGGCCATCGGCGAGGATACGCTACTGCTGTGCGATGCTTGCGGGCACAGCGCCAACCGGCAAGTGGCTGCGTTCCGCAAGCCCGCGCCGCTCGCCGAAGACCTGCTACCGCTAGAGAAAGTCGCCACACCAGAGATGAAGACCATCCAGGCGTTGGCGGAGTTCCTGGATGTGCCAGCCTCGCGCACGGCGAAGGCCGTCTTTATGGTGGCGCAAACTGCGGAAGGGGCAAAGTTCATCTTTGCCGTGATTCGCGGCGATATGGACGTGAACGAGACCAAGCTCGCCAATGCGGTGGGCGCGCTGGAGCTGCGTCCAGCTACAGACGATGAAATCCGCACAGTGGGCGCGTCGCCGGGCTACGCCTCACCGTTGGGAATCGAGAACACACTGCTGGTGGTAGACGACCTGATTCCCGGTTCGCCCAATCTGGTGGCCGGGGCGAACGAGGAAGGCTATCACCTGCGCAACGTCAACTACGGGCGCGATTATACCGCTGCGTTGGTGGCCGATATCGCCGCCGCGCGAGAGGGCGATGCTTGCCCGGCCTGCGGCGCACCGCTGCGCGAGTCGCGCGGCGTGGAGGTGGGCAATATCTTCAAGCTGGGGACGCGATACAGCGCCGCCGTAGGCGCGACATTCCTGCGGCAAGATGGCGAACAGGCCCCGATTATCATGGGATCTTACGGCATTGGCGTGGGACGACTGCTGGCCTGCATCGCTGAAGAATATAACGACGAGTTCGGCCTGCGCTGGCCGGTCTCGATTGCGCCCTACGCCGTGCACCTGGTCGCACTGCCGAGCAAAGGCCAGAGCGAGCACATCATCGAGACCGCTAAAGCGCTGTATACACGCCTACAAGCGGCAGGGATTGAAGTGCTGTATGATGACCGCGCCGAAAGCGCCGGGGTCAAGTTCAATGATGCCGACTTGATCGGGTTGCCGCTACGGGTGACGGTGAGCGGGCGCTCGCTGGAGCAATCCGGCGTGGAGCTCAAGCGGCGTGACCAGGCCGAGCGCAGCATCATCCCACTGGCAGAAGCGGAGACGCAAATCACAGCAATTCTGAAGATGCTCAACGCAGAATTACATCCGTAAAACGCAACTTACCCGGTCTCAAATGCGGGTAAATTGGGCATCGCGATCTGGAATCTCGGTCTTCAGCAGTTCGCGTTTCGGGGGATAAAGTCTAAAAACCGCCGCTTTAGCGGCGCAATCGGTAGCGTGAAAGGGTAAGTTTTCTAAATGCGATAGCCCTGAAAAGGCAGTTGCCTTTAGCAAGAAACTGTATTATACTAAGCATATAAAAGATCAGCGCTTACGCAGAATGAGATTTTTAACCACCAAAGACGCTAAAAATGCCAAGAAAACCTTAAAAATTTCTGCGAACTCCACGTTCTCTGCTGTACAATCTCCGTTCTGCTTGCAAAGTACGTAAGTTTTGAAGATAAAAACAGCTACGGACACACCTATAAAACAAACTCTAACAGACATTTCTGACGAAGGAGTTGTTCTGATTTTTTATATTTTGTACTTACGTATCGTATTTACAGTAAAAACATCTTTGGGTTTGTGAACTAAGCGGTTAAAAACTAGAAAAGTAATTTAGCTATCATAAAAGGTGGTCACATGGTACAGCATTCACAGGAACGGCATTCTTCTCATCAGCAAAAACAGCAGACGCCTACCCCCCCCACTGCAACGCGTGAGCAGACTACGGCAGAGACAGCCACGCAGATTCCACAACCTGTTGGCAATAACGTCACCCCGGCATCAAACGATGTCCTCCGTCTCCAACAAAGTATAGGCAACCAGGCCACGGCACGGCTGATTCAAAGCCAACAACAAGAAGCGCTTTCCCGACAAGCGCAACCCGCTCCCGCACAGACCTTTGGCAACAGCGACCCACGCGGACTGATCAGCGGATTACACCCAACCCTGCAAAGCAAAATACACACACTCATTGCAAACGCCCACAAGCGCGGCCTCAATATCCAGGTTTTCGAGGGTCTCCGCAGCATTGAACGCCAAAATGCGCTCTACTCACAGGGACGGGATGCACAAGGCAATGTCGTAGACAAGTCTAAGATTGTGACTAATGTCAAAGGCGGTAGCAGCTATCACAACTATGGGGTTGCAGTAGATGTAGTCTTCCACGGCAACCAGCCCTGGGGCGAGCAGCACGACTGGGAAGGGCTTGGCAAATCGGGTGAAGAGGCCGGGTTGGAATGGGGCGGAAGATGGACAAGCTTTGTAGATCGGCCCCACTTCCAAATCCCCGGACTCACGATAGCCCAAATGAAGGCCTGGCACGCTGCTGGTGGGCTGGAGAATGTGTGGAAGAATGTCAGTGGAAATGGCGCCGGCGCAGAAGCGCAGCAAAAACCCGGACAAACCCCAGTAGCGCCTACAGCAACCACCGGGACAGCTATCGGCACAGCGACCGTGACCGCCAACGGGCTGAATGTGCGGCAAGGGGCCGGGGCCAAGCACGCAGTCCTAGGGGTGCTCTCGAAAGGCGCTCAGGTGCAAGTTATACGCCGGGAAGGGTCTTGGCTAAACATCACCTATCAAGGAAAGTCGGGCTATATTCACGCGGATTATGCCACTTTCACAGCGGCCCCGACACAGATAGGTACAGCGACGGTGACATCCAATGGGCTGAATGTCCGGCAAGGGGCCGGGACCAAGCATGCAGTCCTAGGGGTACTCTCGAAAGGCGTTCGGGTCCCAGTTATACGCCGGGAAGGGTCCTGGCTAAACATCACCTATCAAGGAAAGTCGGGCTTTATTCATGCGGACTATGTCACGTTCACACCAACGCCCACGGCAACCCCAACTCCAGCAACCCCGACGCCTGCCCCACAAACCCAACCCACCCCAGGCGGACAGACAGCCACCCCCACTACACAACCACCACAGTCCAACACGGCCCCCCCAGCTGCGAACACCCCTCTGAGTTATGACACTCACGGCACGCAGTATTTTGACGTGGCCAACCAAATCACATCCATCATGGAAGGCGGAGCAACTTCGGGGAAGTACGATGCGTTGACAACGGTCGCAGATGGCGGGATTATCTCTTATGGTAAGCATCAAGCCACTCTGGCCGCTGGTTCGCTCACCAGCATCCTCTCCGCTTATGTAGCAGCCTCGCAAAGCAGCAATGCTCAAATCATCAGCACTTACATGGATAGGGTACGCGCCAAAGACGCCAGTCTGAAAAACGACAGTAAATTCCTCAACACACTGCGCGCCGCAGCCGCAGAGAAGGAAATGCAAACCGCGCAAGACATGGTCTTCCGGCAGGGCTACTGGAACCCGGCAGTCACAGCAGCTCAAAATCAAGGTATTAGCTCCCCCTTAGGGTATGCGATGCTCTATGACACCAAAATTCAGGGCGGCATGGAGAACTGCCTGGAAAAAGCGCGCGCCAAATGCGGCGGCGGGGTTGGAGCGCGTGTAGGCAATAAAGTAATTACGGAAACCGAATTCCTCAAAGTCTTCAATGATGAACGGGAGGCACGCCTGGAAGCCCTGGCCCAAAGCGCCGAGAGCAAGAATGAATTGACGCGCGCGCGCGCGCTGCGTGGCTCCAAGTATCGTTGTGTAGCCTTCCGCCAACTGCTGGAGGCCGGCAACCTCAATGTTTCCGGGCCTGAAGGGAAAGTAGAAATTACAGGCCCTGGCTCGAAAAAATATGCTATCACCGGCTTCAATTCAGGACAAGCGACCGCCCCAGCCGGACAAGGTACCGCTACAGCCGATACGGCCATCGCGCAAGGCGTAGTGACCGCTAGTACGTTGAACGTGCGGCAAGGCCCTAACGCCTCAGGAACGGCCCTAGGTCAATTGCGCCAGGGTGCGAAGGTCGAGATTACAGGCCAGTCCGGTTCCTGGTTGCGTATCAATTACAATGGGCGCCCTGCGTATGTTCACGGTGACTATATCCGGCTACAACAACAAGGACAAGCGCAACAACAAGAAAAAACCCTGGATGAAGCTGCGGCGGCGCATATTCAAATCACTTTTGGAAAAAACGCCAACAGTAGCGTCATCAGCCCCTACACCTTGAACGTGCTGCGCGCCACCCTAAACGAGGCAGGCGAAACCAGCGCCATTATCACCAGCACCGTCCGCACCCCAGAAGACCAGGCCCGCATTATGTACAACAACATCGTCACCTATGGCGTCCAGCATCAAAAGAACCTCTATGGAGCTGCGGGCGATGCGGTCATTGATGTCTATGCAGCACAAAAGAGTGCCGGAGCCAACGAATCAGCCACTCGCACCGCCATGGTGAATAAGATCAATGAACTCGGCCCAGGCAGCATCTCACGGCATTGTAGCGATCCCGCAAAGCTACAAGTCGTGGATATTGCCCCCAGCTCGATTCAGAACAAGACCAAATTTGTGCAGGCTTTGCAAGCAGCCCTGGAGGCCAAGCGCATCAGCAAATACATCCTGCCGCCGGCAGATCCAGCCTATCACATCGAAATCCCCCAATAAATCCATCCAAATTTATAGCACACTACCGCCCGCTTACAATTGTAGCGGGCGGTAGTGTATTAATGCGTTTACCCTAAAAATTTCTACCAAATGACAGTTGGCTTTCCTTCACCTTATGATATACTTAAGATTGCCCTATGAAAAAATAGGGCCATGATAAAGCGAAGGGGCAATAAAGTGAACCCGAGCCACAAACCGGCAGACCTTAATGTTATTGTAAAAAGATATATCCAAAATTTAACCGATCAAAACCCCCGCCAACGCTCGCAAGCAGCTTATGAATTAGGTGAGTTGCACGCAGTCGAAGCGGTGTCCGCGCTTATCACGGCACTGCAAGAAGATGTAAACACCTATGTGCGCAGCAGTGCCGCCGAGGCGCTTGGGCATATCGGCGCAGCAGAGGCGATTTTCCCGCTGATGGACGCCTTACGCGACAGCAGCTCCTTTGTACGCCGTGCCGCAGCGATTTCGCTAGGGCAAATGCAAGCAAAACAAGCACAGATGGCGCTAATTCACACATTAGACGATCAAAATTTCTATGTGCGCCGCGCTGCCATCAATGCCATCGGCAAACTAGGCATTGCTGACCTGGGAACCATGCTACTGCCTTACCTCCAGCATGATGATGCCCGTATTCAGCGCACCACCATCACAGCCCTACGTCGCCTGCGCACACAAGAAGCCATCCCTGATTTGGTGGCACTTTTGCAAACCTATCAGGCAATGCCCAATCCCCACGATTTACCGATGGTCAAATCACTGGTGATTGCACTAGGGGACCTGCGTGCGCCAGAGGCCGTGCCAACACTAATTCAGGTGCTGCGGGGCTACGTAGGCGCACGCTCACTGGCAGCCAACGCACTCGGTCAAATTGGCGATCCGCAGGCCGGGGCGGCACTATGCGAGGCACTGGCCGATAAAAGCGCCGGATTACGGTTAGCGGCACTCAAGAGCCTGGGCAAACTCAACTATGCCGATGCGGCCCCGCAGCTCCAAAAATTCCTCACCCACCCCGACCCGCGCCTGCGCCGCGTAGCGGCCCGTGCCAGCGGCGATATGCGCCATGTTGCAGCTATCCCGCAACTGTTAGAAATGGTCGAACAAGACAGCAGTCCACTGGTACGCCCAGCCGCCGTTGAGGCGCTGGGGAAAATCGGGGATACCACGGTTCTACCACGTTTACTACCACTGGTAAATGATACCAACGCTTACCTGCGTGCAGCACTGGCGTATTCACTACATGCGCTAGGTAATGGCTCCGGTGCAGCGCAGAAGGCGCTACGCCAGCTTGCCAAAGACCCGGTGGAACATGTCGCGATGGCCGCGAAACGCGCGCAAGCGATGGAATGCACTGACCTCCTACCCCTCCCGGCGTCACAAGAACCCGCAAAAAAACCAACTTCCTGGCTCCAACGATTGTTACGCCGCGACTAAGGACCTGGAAGCCCCGGAGCAATGCAAAGTCGGTACAGCATCAATGTCATTAAGGTTAGGGCATAGACCTGGCAGGTTTCAAGGTCTTGAGTCTATAACAGGGTGTTATTCACCGGTAAAATACTACCCCACCCAATTTGGCGAAACCGGCCAGGTCTTAACTTGTCTACCGTACATTTTCCAAGCGCATTCAGTTTTAGCCACGAATTAGCATGAATTTTACGAATTTCTTATTGTTTTCGTGTTAATTCGAGTGAATTCGTGGCAAAAATCTACAAGTGTACGGAGCAAAGTCTTAACTTAATGACATTACGTACAACATCGTTTAGAAATGTAGTGATGGCTTCAGCGATGTTTATGGCGACAAGCACCCTGTAATCTATGCTGGCCCTAATTGCGCCAGCAGGACGCCCTCCTGCCAGATCTGCAAATCCCACCCATCACCGCCACCAGCGTGGATAACGCGAAACGGCGTCTCCGGGCCAGCGCTCACAGCCCATTCTGCTACAGGCGCGCCGTTTTGTCGCAACACCAGCTGCACCATTGCGCGATGCGGCGCATATAGCCCCACCTGCACACCACCATCTACCATCCGCAACGACACGGCCATATCCGCGTTGGCCCAGGTCACGCCGGGAAGGTGGTTGACCGGATACCAACGCTCCTCCCAAGCCACCACACCGCCAGGAGCCAGCTGCGCGTAACCCCAAAACGTGCGCGTGTAGCCCCCCCACAACTCAAAATAGCGGCTGCCATCATCCGTGTAAAGCGAAGCGGGCAACTCCCCCAAGCAAAACAGCTTGACCCCGGTGGCGATGTGTCCGGGATACACCCGCACAACCCCCTGCTCTGCGCCCTCATCGTAGGCCGCGACTACCCCGTGGGCTTGCGTCGCAAACACCCCCAAATACGCGCGCCACTCGCTATACCGACTAAAATCGCGCCCATTGTAAATCGGCCAATTCATTTGCGAAGCCGGGCCAGGCAACGCGCCATCGCTGGTGGAGTGAACAATCACCTGCTCAGTGGGCATCCAAAAGCGCAAATTCTGGGAGGGGGCGTTACCATCGGAGAGCGTCAACATCCCGTTGATCCAGAACTGGAAAGGCTGCGAGGTTGCCGTGGGATTAGCGATACGCGGCGCGATGAAGAATTCGCTGCGCCCGGCATACAACTTCAGCGTCACCTCCACCGATAGCCCGGTCCGGTCATCCACATCCCAGACCCGCACACCGCGCCAATCGCTACCGGACAGGAGCTGGTATTGCCAGAGTCGCCATTCATTCAGGCCATGTTCATCCACCGGAAAAGCCCATTCCAGCCCTCCCGTACCCAACCACCAGCCGCGATAGCCCCAACCAGTGGGCTTGATGACAGGATTGGCATAAGTGAGCCGCCGCCCGGTTTGGCGATCCTCCCAGCTCCAGACGCGCCCGCCCAACTCCGGCAACACGATGACGCGCGCATAGGCGTTCTCTAGCACCACCGCCTGATAGCTACGCGGCTGCGGCCCTCCCACCGCACCATGATCCAAGCGCGGATAGGGATAGATGGGATCACCGGGTTCCGTAGGGATGAGCGCCTGCTCCCAGGCATAAGTATTGAGCGTGATCTGCGTCTCCCAGACGGAAAGCGCCCAATTACGGGTAACGGTGGGCAGGTAAGCTTGTGGCGTGACCGTAACCGGTGTTTGTGTGGCCGTAACAAGCGGGACAGTCACATCAATTGGCGTGACCGTAAGCACAGGAGAGGGGATTACAGGTGACGTCGTTGGGAGCTCCGCCGACGGCGTGGGCGAGGCGGAAAAGGTAGGCGTAGCAGTGAACAGGGAACCTTGCGGCACGAAAGAAGTTGCGGTGGGCGAGTTAGGGATAGCAGTCGTAGTGATTGCAGGTACGCCCGCTGCACCAGGGCGGCTGGCACAGGCCAAACTTAACCCCAACAGCACCAACAACACCAATACAGACCAGCGATGATTAAACATCAGCACACCTCCTCTTGGCGTCCCTATACAAAAAGCGGCCCTGGATTCAGGGCCGCTTGCCACAGATGCACCCCACCATCACACCATTCCGTGTACCCACTGCCCGATCAGCCAATAGCGAAAATCGTCCCCATTAGCACATTGCATCGCAGCAATCACGCCGTAGACAATCGCCAACAGCGGCATTGGCAGGAAAATAAAGGTAGCCAATAGCGCAAACGGAATCAACAGAAAACCAATCAGGATAGTGCAAAGTGCCCCGGTAATGGCCCAAATCACACCAATCAGAAAGCCGCCGCCGCCCCAAAAGATCAACTGGAAGAAAAACGCCTGAAGCGCCTGGTTGGCGACGTAGCGGGAACGATCCTTGTGCATCAAATAGATGACGAAAGCCGTCACCACGCCCAAAAAGCCGGTAACCAGATTCAACAAAACGCTCAAATGCGCCAGCATGGCCCAAGTGCGTTCATCGGCAGGCGACATAGGCATAGGTGGCGTGTATGCCGGTGCAACAGAAACTGGTGTTACATTGACTTCGTTTTCCATAATATCCCCCTTTGTTCTCCATGAATACCTGCTTATACATACGCAGCCAGGCGGCAAAGGTTGCATCCATCGGGGGCGTGCTAAGCAAAAGAATTACTCTTTAAACTTCTCCACCTGGTACGTGAACACTTGCAGATCTCCGCGCCGCCAGGCAGTGGCGGGCAGCCCAGCCTTGTAGCAGAGGTGTCCCAGAAAATCCTCTGGCTCAGGCAATTGTTCCCAAACCTGCGGGAAAAACGTGGCGCGATTCCAACCCCGCTCAATGACAACGCCATCCACGCCGGGGCGCAGGCATTGCAACAGCTCCTCCGCGCTGCGATACTCCAGCGGCGCGCGTGGAGTCAACACGGAGATTTCGACGCGCACTTGGGGTAATTCCGCTGCACTAACCGGCTCAAAGCGCGGATCATGAAAAGCCGCGGCCAAAGCATTGGCCTGCACATCAGCGGCTAACGGGCGTTGGGCCTCTAAAGAGCCAATACAGCCGCGCAAATCCTCTGCCAGGGTCAGTGTCACGAAGGTCGCTCCCGGCTCTTGCAGACGAGGGGGCAACGCGGTCATGTCCGGATCAGCTGGCGCTGCCCCATGCACGGCAGCATGAATGCTGTCGCGGGCCAGGGTCAACAGAATGCGGCGTTGTTCATCAGTCAGTTCCGTCATGCACCAACCTCCGTATAAGCCACGGCAGCGTAGCCCACCACCTGGCGCTTGTCGCCGGCAGTATCGCCGGATGTGCGATAATCGAGCAAGTGCGGTTGCCAGCCCCGCGCCGCAGCGATTACCATCAATGTTAGCAAGGGGGCCAAGCCGCAAGCTTCACCCTGCGCAGCAGCGAGTCGATCACCTGCCTGCAACGCTGCCAGGAGTGTCTGATCGCGCGTGCGGGCTTCGCCATAGCTATGATAATGACTCAGATCGGAGCTAACCACAAGCACATCGGTGGAATGCAACAGCGGCAGCAAATGCCGAGCGATCTCATTGGGGTTCACTTCACCAAAGAGCAGCGGGACGACCGGCGTCTGGGGGAAAAGATAGCACAAGAAGGGAAATTGCACTTCCAGACAGTGCTCGGCGCGATGGGCGTGTTCCAGGGACACAAAGCAGCGGTCAGTTTGGAGCAATTGTTGTACAGATTCCGTATCTACAGTGAGAGCGCCAAGGGGCGTTTCCAGCGTAGCGTAATCACCCACGGCAACACCCTCAAACCAGGTACGATGGGACGGCCCTAGCACGTAGAAGCGCGTGGGAGGGGCCGTTGGTGACAAGGCCCTATACGCTGAGGCGGCGATAGGGCCAGAATAAACATAACCTGCGTGGGGGGCAACCACAGCCCGCACAGCGTCGAGCGGGTCACCTGGTGTTGCCGCCAGGAAACCGGTGATCATCTCGTGAAGCTGCTCGGCTTGTGCTGGGTAAAACGTACCGGCAACTGCCATTGAGCGTTGTTGTGTGGTCATACTATGCTCCCCCTCACATCAGTGCATCAGCGGGTCCCGAAAAATTGTCATCCCCAACACCCCCGCTAAATCTAATACGGTTCAGCTAAGCACAACGGTAGCTGGGCTTTGCGGTTAAAACCGCTGTAAAGGGGTGTTTTTGGGCATCCTACAGGGTGAGTTTTGCAGTACTGCCAATATTCAGCAGATTCCCCTAGGTCGAGCTATCGGCGTAAATTTGGCAAGCCCTATCGGACAAACCTATGCCCACACGCCAGAAATGCGCGCACCGCATTGTGGACACATGCCCGGCTGCGTCCACAATGATTGCACACGATAGCGGGAACGCCGCACAAGCAACGCCTGACACTGCCAGCAATAAGTACACTCCCGGTCAGGATCAGGTATATTGCCAACATAGACATGTTGCAATCCAACCTCTTTACCAATGCGGTACGCGCGCTCCAGTGTACTAAGGGGGGTGGGTAAACGATCATGCAGCCGGTATTGCGGGAAAAAGGCACTCACGTGCCAGGGCATCTGCGAATCTACGCTTGCCAGCCACGCGGCCAACTCGCGCAGTTCGGCATCCGAATCATTAAGGCCCGGAATGACCAATGTCGTCACTTCCACCCAAACGTCCGGCAAGTGCGCCAACGCGCTAATGTTGCGCTTGACCGGTTCCAAGCGCGCGCCGATATACTCGTGATAGAAGACCTCCGTGAAACCCTTGAGGTCTACATTAATACCATCAAGGTAAGGGCCGATAAGTTCCAGGGTCTCCTCGCTCATAAAGCCATTAGACACAAAGACATTTTTGATACCCTGGGCATGAGCCAGCCGGGCGGTATCGTAGGCATATTCGAGGAAGATGGTCGGCTCGTTGTAGGTGTAAGCTATCGAAGCGCAATCGTGCGCAACAGCAGCCGCAACTAGAGCCTCCGGCAAGAGGCGTATAGATGAAAGCGCTTCACGAGCACGGCTCTGGGAAAGCTCCCAGTTTTGGCACCACTGGCAGCTAAAGTTACAGCCATAGGTCCCGACGGAAAAGGCTTGCGATCCAGGCAGGAAATGGAAAAGCGGCTTTTTTTCAATGGGATCAACATGAGCAGCAACCGCTTGTCCGTAGACAGTAGAATAAAGCACACCCTTTTGATTAACGCGCGCACCACACTTACCCCACGCGCCAAGTTGGAGAGTGCAAAAATGTTCACAGACCCGACACTGCACTGCGCCATCATGCAATGGCTGTGTCAACAAGGCTTCTTTCATGTGCGGCTCCTCATCCAAAGACGACTGGACGCTCTGAGAAAAAATATAACTTCCCTGATAACCTTATTTCGCTATGGAGAACACAGTGAGGATTTTATAAAATCACGTGAACATCTCACAAAATAGCGTGCGAAGTTGATTTTATTGATGTACAAATTAAAGGGGTATGTTTATCTGATTTGAGAGGGACACGGGCAAAGAGCAGTTCCAGCACGCTTTAGATAATCTTCGAGCGCACCAGGGCATTCCATTAAACTAAAGAACCCGCATCCGCCATGATAGAAAGACTTTTCCAGCAACTTCAAGTATTACTTTAGAGAAAGGTTATCAACAATGCAATTAACAACAAAACGCTCATGCCGATTACAAGTACCAGCAGTAATTTCTTCTCTTCCGCTTTGCGCGCCAGCAATTGCTGGCGTAAAGCCTCCAGGCGGGCGTGCTCTTTTGCAATCAGTTGCGCTGAGCGAACCTCAGCAGCGGCCCGCTCGGTGGCTTTTAGTGCGCGGGACGCTTCCATCTGTTCATTCAGAAAATCTGCGGTGTTTTGAGTATGGCGCTTCATCACACTAGCGACCAAATCCGCTTGTGCGCCACAAGCCAAACACTGGCTGTCCCCCACCCAATTGAGCGTATCACACTGCGTACAACGCAACATGAGACCCGCTCCACAACGAGCACAGCTCTCCGTTGGCGTATCATGATACGCGCCACAGGTCAAACAAAGGCGTTCCCGCAACACCAACTCGGCCTCACAATGCCCACAAGTAACCCGTGTAGATGCAGGCAAATCGCTCAACGCGACACGCCCGCCGCAAGTGGGACAATACATATGTGAAAACAGTTCTATGCCCACGCTTCGCCCCATACCATCGGGTTAACCAAGCGCATCCCCCAGCCTTTAGATTGCCGCAACTACCGCTTCATCTTCTGGGAATTCGAGACATTCAGGCAGTTCCGGAACCGCTTCTGATTCCACGCGCTTGAGGCTGAAGGCCACCCGCCGCTCCGAAGATTGAATTGCCAAAATCCGTGCTGAGTAACGCTCACCCACCTGCACTGCCTCACTAGGATCATGGACTTTATGCGCGCCCATCTCAGAAACGTGGATTAAGCCCTCAATTTCAGGGTGCTCTACCAGGCAAGCAAACGCGCCAAAGGGTACAAGATTAACAATTTCCACTTCAACGATCTCACCGGTCTGGCATAACCCCGCTACCGCTTCCCACGGATCGGGCGTTAGACGCTTAAGACTCAGGCTAAGTCGCTCCTGTTCCAAATCAACATCCAGCACATAGACCTGGAGCGGCTGACCCACCTGGAGCACCTCCGAAGGATGCGCTACCCGCTGCCAGGAGAGCTCAGAAATGTGCAACAGCCCATCCACACCCTTGATATTGATGAAAGCCCCGAAATCCACGATATTGCTGACCACCCCCTGCTGCACCGAATCAGGCGCGAGTTGCTTGAGGATGCTCCGCTTACTAGCGAGGGCTTCCGCGGGACGTTCGGTGAAGATAAGTCGATTACGCTCTGAGGCGACTTCAATAACGCGCAACTTAAGGGTCTTGCCGATAAGGGCGCGCCAGCGGGCCTCCGGGTCTTCAGGGTGTTCCTGTTGAAAACGCCAGCTCGAGAGCATTTGTGAGCTGGGCACAAATCCGCGCAACCGCCCCAACCGCACAATCACGCCTCCCCGATTGCAATCAATCACCTGGAGCATAACAAATTCGCCACTTTTGAGCAAACTCTCAGCTTCGTCCCAGTCCCGCTCTTGCACCGCACGCGCAAGCGAGACCACAATGCTATCTTGTTCGTCAGGCTCTACGACGAAGACCTTGACCACTTGCCCTGGATGAAGAGTCTGCAATTCATGCGGCGTCATACGCTCAACCTCGCGCGGCACCACGATAGCATCGCTCTTTGCGCCAATATCCACAAGAATGTTCTTGCCTGAGACCGTAGCAATCACACCTTCGACAATCTCTCCACGACGACAAGGCTTATAATCAGCATAGTCGTCCAACAGCATCGCCATCAGGTCTTGCTCCATGTGTTCGTCCGGGTTCGAGGCCGCTCCTTCCATGACTTCTCTCCTGAAAAATGTTATTTATATTATAGACGGGTTTACGCTAGGGAGCAATCTGTGTTTTAGTAGTAGATTGGTTAGAAAAGAAAGTTGCGCAATACACCATCATAATAAGTGCAGTACCAAGCACACTTGGGGAATCATTGCTGAAAAACGCTCACGGCTCATCTACCCAGCTACATAGAACCCGACAAAGGCACCTCGCCCCTGGGCAAGCTGGGAGCAAGGTGCCTTTCGGGGAAGGATGCGCCAAATATAACACTCAAAACAGTCATCACCAGCAACTCGCTTGTTTAATGCGCTTAAACATGACCCAATCTCATATTTCACGCATTTCATCCCACGAGATACCACTAACAGGTGAAGCCCCAATGTCATTAAGTTAAGACCTGGCAGGTTTCGTCCAAATTGAGTGGAGTAGTATTTTACCGATGAATAACGGCCTCTTGTAGACTCAAGGCCTTGAAACCTGCCAGGTCTATGCTCTAAACTTAATGACATTGGCTGAAGCCCTACTACATACCACTCAAAATCTGTTTCAAATCTACCGGCGTTGCCGCTTGAATTGGCTGGTAGACCAAGCCCGGATAATACTGATTGAAAAAGGCTTCCAGATTGCTGGACCACCCCTGCGGATTGATCGCCAACACCTTACGCTGCGTTGGTCCGGCACCGGCATCATCAGCACTACCACCAATCGTCCAGCGATATCGCGCCCAAGCACCGCTTTCGAGGATAGCCTGTACCCACTCCACACCCGCGCCAGGCGGCAGCAGAACATAAGTTCGCGCATAATCCTCACGCGGCGGAACAAATACCGGCTGCGCTACCACTGTAAAATCCTCCTCGGTCAACTGTGTTGCAGCGGAGAAGAGGCGCACCTTATGAGCGCCCCCAGTTAGCGCCACGCAGCGATAGCGGGCTGCGTTGTTCACCACACGCACCGGGCCTTGCAATACCTCGCCACCTGCGAACTCTAAGCGCATTGCGCTAACCCCAGACGCAGGCGAGACAAGCACTTCAAAAGGCTGTCCCTGCCGCACAGTCACCGGCTCGACGGTCAATGTCACTGGCCCGTCACCATTCTCCCCCGCGATCAGCTCGATCTTGTCCCAATAGGCATCACAATGCTTAAAGGGCCACAAAACCTGCGTGCGCAGAAATACGGTCACAGTACTACCTTGCGCGAGCACTTCCACTTCGGGAACTTGCGCAAACACATTGTAGATGTGTGCACCCTGCCCCCACACTACTGTACTCCCCCACGGATCCGTCCCACCAGTAGGATCAATGCCCACTGTGAAGATGAAATTACGCTCGTTTGAATCAGTGGTACTACCTTCCAGCTTGAAAAACGGCCCGCTGCCGGCCCCGTCGCTGACGTGGGGATTATCCTGCTGGCTCGACCAGGCATGTGCCCAAGCCGTCAACCGCAGGGGACGCCCCGGTTCAACACCTTGCACCTGTTGATAAATCCCCGCGTCGTGAATGCGCCAAAACGTGAAGTACTTGAGCGCGTTCTGGCCCTCGTGAATACGCGGCGGATCAAGAAACGGCGGTTGTTTGGCAATCACGTGCATTTCCGGACGCCCGTAGCCGTCCGTGTTTCGTGGATCATGTGGCACAGACTTCGCCTGACTCCAATACGCCACCCAGGGCTTGGGAACTACAATCTCACCAAACTCAACGCCGATGTGCGTTCTACGCCATGTATCGCCTTCCATCATAGGATTCTGCAACAAATTCGTCATTGTTGGGCCTCCTTGCAATAACCACGCAATCTCACCTACAGTAGCACATATTTCGCTTTTACACTACGAAATGCGCACCCAGCTCCCGCTAATACTGCATCACGCGCGGCAAATCCTTCGCCTGCATCACCCACTCCGTCACCTGCGGTAACGAAGGCAACTGCCGCACCAGTTTCTTGACTTCGTTGACCTCGCTCATTTTGACATGCAGGTTCTCGGGGTTACGCTGCGCCAACTCCGGCACCGTATCCACCCCGGCTGCTTCGAGCAGATCGGAATACTCCTCACCCACACCCTTGATGCGGAACAGGTCAGCCATGTTCACCCAGCGCAACACCAGCTTATTGCTGATCCCGGTGCTATTGGCGATTTCCTGACGCCCTTTGGAGGTCGCGCCCCGCTCCAGCAAGACTTCCGTGGTGGCGATTTCGATTTCCTTGAGCTTCTCTGCGTACATTTTGCCAATACCTTCGATCTGAATAATACTCACCATTACCTCACCTCCTGTGTGAAATGGGAACTCTAAATATTCTACGCGTCCATAGCCTCATCGTAGCCATCATCATCTTCAAACAGCGGATCTTCTTCCGCCAGACTCGCCACGAGCGCTTTCCGCCCGCTTTTCATGCGCAACCGCTGCCCAAACACCTGCAAACAGCGATCCACCACCGCGTGGAACGAGGCCTCAGGGAACCGCCCCTGGGCGTCCCGTATGCCCGCCGGCATCCCGGTCAACAGTTCCAGACCTTGATCCACTGTCTCGATAGCGTAAATGTGAAACAGCCCCTGCCGCACCGCCTCCACCACCGGCTCACGCAGCATGAGGTTGCGCCGATTGGCTGCGGGGATAACAACACCTTGCATCCCGGTCAGCCCGCGCGCGCGGCACACCGCGAAGAATCCCTCAATTTTCTCATTGACCGAACCGATGGGCAGGATATATCCCACCTGATCCACCGCCCCCGTCACCGCGAGGTCTTGTCGCAACGGCACCGAGCCTGACAGCGCCGACAGCAACGCAAAGAGCTCCGCCGCCGATGCGCTATCGCCATCAATCTCATCATAAACCTGCTCGAAGCTCAGACTCACTTCCATCGCCAACGGGCGATAGACGCCATAATGCCCACCAATGTAGCCCGCCAACGTGAGGACACCCTTGCTGTGAATAGCCCCCCCCAGGCGCGTCTCACGCTGAATATCCACCACACTCCCCCGCCCCATGTAGGCACGCGCGGTGATGCGTGTGGGCATCCCATAGATATACCCCCCACCGATGGATACGGTCAAACCGTTCACCTCGCCCAGGGCCGTTCCCTCAGTCGCCACCTTGAGCCGTCCCTGCACAATCTCGCGGAGCGTCTTCTCCGCGTCAAGATTGGCACGATAGATTTGATGCTCTTCGGCGACCAACACCTGCGCAGCACCAACTTCCGTCGCTTGCGTCTGGCGCAACCAATATGCCGCCTCACGCACCAAATCGGCTACCACGCCAAAGCGCGTACTCAGCCGCTCTTGATCGTCCGCCAAACGCGCCCCGAACTCCACCACATGGGCTACCGCCTCTGGCGTAAAGCCCGGTAAGTCTTCCTCCTCACAACAGGCGCGGATGAACTGTACGTAGGCATCCTCGAGGTCCGGCGAGCGCTCCATATCGGTATCAAACTCCACGCGCACCTTGAACAGCTCGCCAAATTCTGGATCAAGGTTGTAGAGCGCATAATAAGCAGCATAGCTGCCCAACAGAATCACCTTAACACGTAAGGAGATAGGCTCCGGCTCCGGGGTGACGGTACTAACCAACTGCTGCGAATCCGGGCGCTCGATGCGCAACATGCCCGTCGAGAGCGCCCGGCGCAGACCCAGCCACGCGTAAGGTGTCTCCAGGAGCTCATCAGCATGTAACACGAGATACCCGCCATTGGCCCGGTGCAGCGCGCCCGGACGGATAAGCGTGTAATCGGTAACGGTCGAGCCGTCACGCACATCGTACTCGATACGCCCAAGCAGATTTTCATAAGTCGGGTTCTGTTCGAACAAGACTGGTGCGCCCTCGGTCTCACGGTTATCCACCAGGACGTTCACCCGATAGCGTAACGACAGTGGCACCTCCAAGAGCGAGCCACTAATATCATCATCGGCATCATCGGAACCTTCGCTACGGAACGCCGCCACGCTGGCAATGATATCTTGGCGCACTTCCTCCAGATAATCCAGCACCTCCTGGCGCTCTGCATACTTATCCAACAGATCACGCATCAACGGCTGCAACGTAAAATCGGCAATCTCCCGATCCAACGCCGCCACCGACTGCTGCACACCACGCTCATGCTCCCGCAAGCGCCGCAAAGCCGCACCCAGCATATCTTGTAACTCAACGAACGCCTGATCCAATATCAGGCGCTCCTCTTCAGGCAGCTGACTAAAGGCTTCAGGCGTGATGATGTCACCCGCGCGCACTGGCGCAATGTACATCCCAGAAGGCGAGCGCACTAACGCGAATCCCCGTGACTGGCAAGCACGCTCCACCGCCGAAAACTCCTGCTGCTGCACTGCCCGCTGTTCCTGTTCCTGCTCCTCACGCAATTGCGCGTATTGCTCAGTCTCGTAGGCACGAGGCAAACGGATCATCAGCTCCGTGTTGAAACGTTCCATGTTCTCGCGGAACTCCACCCCCATCCCCGGCGGCAAACTGATAGCACGCGGGCGGCGCGGGTCGGAGAAGCGGTTCACATACACCCAATCTACCGGCGTTGGGCCAGTCGCTGCCAGATGCTCCACCACCCGGCGGATAATCGAACGCCGCCCAGTGCCAGGCGGCCCCATCACGAAGAGGTTGAAGCCCTGGCTGTTGATGCCCAGGCCGAAGTGTAACGCCTCTAACGCGCGTTCCTGGCCGATGATGAGCGCACGATACGCCAGCTCATCCGTCGTGGCGAAAGCAAAACGCGCCGGGTCGGTATACCGGCGCAAAGCTTCCGGCGGCAGCGCCGCCGGAAAATCCAATGTCACGTCTGTCAAGATAATCGTTACCCCTTTGTCTAACGTCCCAGATGCATCGGCATGACCACATGCACAAATGCCGCCTCATCGCCCACCGCCTTAATAACACCGGGATTGGTAGGCGCATTCAACCCGAGTGCCACCTGTGGTACATCCAACGCAGAAAGCACATCAATCAAAAAGCGTACATTAAAGGCGATTTCAACCGGATCACCCTCAACACTAGCTGCCAGGCGCGTGAAACCTTCGCCTGACTCTGCCGAAGTTGCTGAGACCACCACCTCACCCGGTTCTACCTTGAAGCGCACGATATTAGCAACATCACGAGCAAAAATCGCCGCGCGCTTGCAGGCCTGCAACCACTCCTCGCGCCCTAACACCACGCGGGTCTGTGTCGTTTCAGGAATCACCCGGCGATAGTCCGGGAAATTCCCTTCAATCAGGCGGGAGTTCAGCACTGTATCCTTGAGTTGGAAGAGAATCTGGTTATAAGTGGGGGTACTAGTGATGGTGACTGGCTCATCCTGACCACCGAGAATGCGCAGCAGCTCCGAAAGTGCCCGCGCGGGAATAATCAGGTTAAAGGGGCGCTCCACTGGCTGTACCAGAGGAATATGGCGCACAGAAATGCGGAAACCATCAGCAGCAGCCAGCGTCAACGTCTCATCGGCAAACTCGGCCAACACACCGGTCAACACCGGATGGCTCTCATCGGAAGAGGCTGCAAACGTCACCTGCTCCAGGCCCTTGCGTAAATCGGCAGGCTCCACCGCGTAGCCATTATCTGTGTCCGGCTCAGGTAAAACCGGGAACTCCTCGGCGGCCAGTCCTCGGAATGAAGCCTTAACCGAACCGCACTGCAAAGCCAATGTCAGGGCGGTTTCGTCCAAATCGAGCGAGACCTGATCCGGAGGCAACGAATTCACCAGATCAATAAAGTTGCGCGCCGGGACGGTAATTGCGCCGTCAGTTTCCACACGCGCCCCCACCCAATGCACGACGCTGAGTTCCAAATTAGTGGTCGCCAGCTTCAATTGTCCATGGTCGGTCGCCAATAAGACATTGCTCAAGATGGGCATCGCGGTACGCGAAGGCACCGCGCGACCAACAATACCCAATCCTTTGGTCAAGTTTTCCTGCAAGCACGAAAGTTTCATCAAGGGCCTCCTCTAGAAATCTCAAATCCACAAATCTCAAATCAAAACTAGCACGGTGCTCCACGCGCGCGCACGGCGCATCTATGCGCTGACAGTTCACGACCATGTGCTAGGCTGGGGCTGGTCTCTAACCACACCACAGGGAAGAGCACTCCAACTGGTTATTAAAAGTATACTCTAACCTATAAGAAAGGCAAGAACCCGGCGTGCGTATTCCGCGTTATGGGCTGGCCCAGGCAGGCGCGGCGGCGTTGGGGATACGCTGGGTCACGGTAAGCGTGGTCGCATCGTAAACCCAGACAGCAGGGCGAGGATCAGGTATGCCGAGCGGCAACCAGGCTACTGCCAGCGAACGGCTATCAGCAGACCAAGCCGGGCGCGCAAACGCCGCGCTCGGATCGCGGGGGAGTGGGGTTAGTGTCCGGTCATGCAGATTGACGAGCCAGGGCTGCGCGCCGAGGGTTTCGCTGCCCTGCCGATCGTCGGTAGGTTCGTCGGCGTGATGATCGTGCTCTGGTGGAAAGAAGCGCCGCTGCATAAGCGCGAGATGCGCGCCGTCAGGACTCCAGGCGAGCGCCACGATCCAGGCGAAGGGCTGTTCATCTGCTAGCAGCAGCTCCGGCAAGAAGCGCCCTGGCGTGAGCAGGCCCACGGTACCACCGGGTAAAGCCACCGCCAGCTGCGCGCTATCCGGCGACCAGGCCGGCGCAATAGCAGTCTCTATCGCCAGGGTTTGGGTCATACCAGTAGCCGGATGCCATAACGCGAGCGTTCCTGCTGATGTGATGTAGGCCAACCGGGTACTGTCAGGCGACCAGGCCAGCCCGCCCTGCGCAGCGGTGAGCGCGTGACTGCGCCCAGACGCAGCTGTCCACACCCACAAATGCCCGCCCTGATAGTCACCCTCCAGCCACGCCAAGTATGCACCATCAGATGACCAGGTCAACAGGCGGCAAGGAGCAGCACAGGTGCGGAACGCTTGCAATCCCCGGCGCGCATCCCAGAAGCCCAGCTGTTGCTCATCGGCAGTGACAACGGCGTAACGTGGCCCTACGGCAAAAGCATCTACATCGGCCAGCAAAGGCTGTGGCTGTCCAGCGGCATCAAGAGATGCCAAATACCAGTCATTTTCGATGCGCTGGAGGAGATAAAGACGCTCAGCATTGGACAGGGCAGGTGGGACACACGCTGGCAGCAAGAGGAGCAGACACGCGAAAGTCAACAAGAACCGCTTCAAGTCACAAGCATCTCCACGCTATCAGTGTGCATAGCATCCACCAGCTGCGTGGAAGCGGTAGTCAAACCTACCAACAACCAAAAGAGCGTCACAGAATGGTGAAAATCAAGGCTGAAGAAGTAATGATCCAACATACCGCCCGCCAGTCCACCCAAAAGCGCAACGTGCAGACCATACCAGAGCGGCTCCAGGCGCGAATCCACCACAACGCGGGCGCGCCGCCGCCAGAACCGCACAAAAATCACAACCATCGTCACAAGGAACGCGGTCAAACCCACCAGTCCCATCTCCTGAGCGATGAGCAGGTATAGATTAGCCACGCCAATATAGGTATCAATATCGGGCGAAGCAGCAAAACCCACTCCCAGAATGGGGTAACGGGCAATAAGGGTTAAGGCATCCGTATATTCACCCATACGCATCTGGGTGGAAAGGTCACGCAGTTGTAAACCCTCGATAAAATGCGCAACGTAGCCCTGTGTCCAGGGAAGCACCAACACTAACAACAGCGCCAGCAGAAGCAAGGGCAACAGTTTACGATAGCGCAATACCCCTAACGCAACCACGGCAATAGCAAAACCAAACATCGAACCCCGTGAAATGGTCAACCCCAGGCAAAGCCCCACAACACCAAGAAGCGGCAATAGCAACCAGCGTTTGATAAAGGGCCGCGCAGTGAATAGTTGAGGCACGGTGAACGCCGCCGTCACATTGAGCAGGCTGCCCAACACGTTGGGGTCTACGGAGGTAGAGGTCGCGCGCTGCATCAGTTCGGGATCATCCCGGATGAAGCGCAGCACACCCGCCCCTGTAGGGTAGCCAACCCGCCCCAGCGCAGAGAGCAGACGAATGGAAAGCTCATCAGGTAGGACATAGAGGACAATGCCAAGCAGGGCCGCCGCCGAAGCCATCAGAAAAAGCACGCGGGTAAGCCGCTCCAGGCGCGCGTCATCCCGCACTGTGTTGACCACCAGAAAGAAGAGAGCGATACTGAGGAGCACTTCGGCAAAGTGCCGGGCGAGGTAGCTGGTGAGCGCGCTATGCGAGAGGCCGAACACGAATGAGCCGATAGCCAGGAGCATGAAGGCCAACACTGGCCCGCCCACCGGGGTAACGACAAAGCGTTGCTCACGGCCCAGAGCCAACGGCAACACCCAGATACCAAAAAGGACAAGCAGGGCCAGATCAAGAAAGGTGGGGGTAAAGCCAATGCGCACCGGCAGCGAGGCAAACGGCAGCAGGGTAACAATGCCAATGACGCCCCAATAGGCCAGTTCGAGACTGCGCAGAGTGATACTGAGATAAGCCACGCCCATCAGCAAGGCCAGGATGGGAAGCGGCCCCAGGCGCGCGATCACCCATCCGCTGCCCACAGCCAACAGCGCAGCAAATAGCATCCCTACAATATAAGGAAGCCCTGTGTAACGTGAGAAGAAAACCCACCGCAGTGGGCTATGCTGAATTGCATCATGGGCAGCGCTACGCCATTCGCTCATCTATCTACCTCCACACACGGATTATACCCGCCACGGGGTGTGCGTCAAGGCGCAAATAGTTAGCTTTGACGCACACCCCTAAACTACTTTGCCCGACTTGCAAATAGCAGAGAATTATGGTAATCTTTGATAAGACTTTCAACTCAACTGCAAGGGGGTTGCCATGAACGATTTGATCAATACATTGCTCGCCAAAGGTGGTTTTCTTTTTGCTACGGTGATGATGAAAATTCAAAAACCGTGGGAAAAACACCGGTTACTGATTATGTTCACACTGGGCTTATTGATGGGGTGGCTTATATTGGGCTGGGCCATTTTCCCGGTGTCATGGCAGGATGCGCCCCCGTCGCTCCTAGAGCCCAACTACCGCAACTCTTATCTTACCTTCGTTGCAATGGAGTATAACCAAACACGCAACATTGAAACCGCGGCGTTGCGTCTCGGATATCCAGATTGGAAACTTACGGAGATACAAGGTGTACTGACCCAGTTACAAGAAAAATTCCCGCTCCAAACCGAAATCTACCAGCGTTTGGCAAACGATTTATCAACTTATACCCCACCCGCCGAGCCGAGCGGGCCTATCTCAATCTGGGTGATTCTAGGGGGATTGCTGTTAGTATTAGCGATAGTGGGCGCGATTTTCTTTCTGCTATTACGCATGAGAGGTGGCCGGACTGCCGAGCCATCGGAGCGCGTGGGTCGCGGCCCTAGCCTGCCTGCGGAAAAGCCAGCAGTTCCCGAAGGGTTTGTTGGTGAACAGCTCGGCTCGTTTGTAACTACTTACGTTCTGGGAGATGATTACTTCGATCCCTCATTCAGCATCGAAATGGGCGCTGACTTCCTGGGTGAGTGTGGCGTGGGCGTTTCGGAAAGTATCGGCGTGGGCGACCCTAAGAAAGTCACAGCTTACGAGGTCTGGCTCTTCGACAAGAGCGACATCCGCACCGTCGTAACCGTGCTGACCAGCGAATACGCCTTCAACGATCCGGCGTTACGCTCCAAACTAGCAGCCAAGGGCGAAGTCGCCATAATCCGCCCCGGCATGACGGTAGACCTGGAAACCACAGCGCTGCGCGTGCGTGTACTGATTAAAGACGTAGACTATGCACAGGGCAATCTCCCCCCTCACAGTTTCTTCCAAAAAGTTACTTTCCAGCTGGAAGCCTGGGTCAAACAAGAACCTTCTGCTCCGCTATAAACCGCGCACACACGAACCGCCCGCTGCACAACGCAGCGGGCGGTTGTTGGTTTGTCTACAATGCAAGCGTTAGCCTGTAGTATAGCACAAAAGGACGCTTCATGAACGCCGATTTGATTCATGGTGCAATTTACACAAGTATCATTTTGTTCGGCTGCGTCTTAAGTTTCATCTTTATCAACATCACAGGCAGCTATTATAATTTTTATGACATTGGGATCAATGCAGCAGCCAACAGTTTTGGATTGGTAATGTTTTGTTTGCCGGTCACGCTTCTCTCTCTCATTAGCGTTGCAAGTGGGGTTTATTACATTGCTCGAAAACGCGGAGTCTCTGTTGGGAAAGCCTTTCTGCTCAGCCTCAGTAGCATGATATTGGTGGGGAACGCATTATTCTGGCTCAATGTGTTAAGCCTGGCTGATTATCCTAAATACCCTGGTCGTAATTTCGGAGGTTTCTTACACTGCTTGTGGGAAAATATCGTCAGTATGTTCCAACAATGATAAATCAAG
Organism: uncultured Anaerolineales bacterium; assembly: GCA_964504195.1. GTDB lineage: Bacteria > Chloroflexota > Anaerolineae > B4-G1 > SLSP01 > CAZDDI01. The sequence goes on along the minus strand of CAZDDI010000002.1, from coordinate 88,745 downwards.
CACTTGACCACACAGGCGAGACGCACTTTTACAGTGTACCCCGCCTGTTCAGCTCACGGCGTTGAATCAGGCGGGGGGATGAAACCTGGCCCATATTCATACCGCGCCGGCCAGGGGATGAACCGGCTGATGAATGTATCCTCGTAGAGCACCTGTCCCGTGCTATCACGCACCACTCGTCCCAGACGCGCCGTCAAACCATCGTAAGCTCGCTCGATCTGTTGTACCGCACCCATGGGGAGATCGGGATTGTACTCATACACGGGCGCACCAGGAGGCTCCGGCGTCCCCCAAGTCGGCCCGAGCTGCTCCACGGTGCGCCCCATGCTCGTGCTGTAGAAGCGGAACACTAACCGTTGCTGCGCAGGGACCACCTCCGTCTCGATGAGCAAATGGTGGGGGGTATCATTGATGAAGCGAAAATCCACGATCGGTGAATAGACCGTCGCATCGAACCCCGGCCCAAAGCCCCCCAACTCATAGTAAGAAACGCGGTAGGCGTGCGGCCAGCGTTCGATAATGGGATAACCGGCATTGTAAGCCGCCCGAAACGCGGTGGTTGTCACCTGACAGATCCCGCCGCCCACACCCATCACCGTGCGATTGCCAATGATGACGTAGCTCTCATCGTAGCCCCGCTCCACCGATATTTCGCCTAGATGCTCGTTGAACGAGAAGGTCTCGCCAGGAGCCACAATGACACCCTGGAATTGTGCAGCACCCAGGCGGATGTTGCGATCACGGGCCGAAGAAGAACCGGTAAAGTATGACTCCCCCACCCCTACCAGCTCGCGGATGCCCAAATCCGCAGCGGAGATGTAAGCCGGATACTGCGGCTCCACCGATTCCAGCAGCAACGGGATGAAGTGCTGTCCAGTCGGCAGCATCGTCTGAATGCGCGCAAGCGTTTCCTCAACATTGAGCTCCCGCCCAGGAGTGCTCTGGGTGATGGGGACCAGCTGTCCGGAGACACTATCAAAACGGAACTGCGCATCTTCCGGGGCACGGCGCAACGCAGCAGCCAACACATTCAAATACTCGGTCAGGGCCGTTTCGTCCAGGTTTACGGCGACCCGATCCTCACGAGTCTCGATATGTAACATGGTACTAAGCGTCTGCGGAGAAAGCACCCACGGCCCGGGGTCGCCATCCCGCGGGTCCGGCACGAGCAGTGTGAGTGGAGCCTCAAGAATAGCCTGCGCCACATTGAGCGCACGCGCCGCCTCAGCATCAGTCACTTCGGGATTGAGGATTTCCACAGGCAAAAGCAGTTCCACCAAGTCATGTTGACTCAACGCTGGCTCAACCAGCGCCAACGTCTCGGTAACCGATACGCGCCGACCGGTTACCCCAGGCAGTAGCGTAAGTGTATCACCAGTAAGCAAGATCCGTGCACTACGCGACGGTTGCGCTACTTCAGCGGCGATCATCGCTAAATGTACCTGCGCCTGCACAGGTTCCCACGAATACACCGGTGACAGCACCTGCGGGGTCAATAACAAATCCAGGCGGGCGTTCAGTGCGGCAACTTGATCCAGGTCATGTCCGGGTGTAGACAACCGTAACAGCGTGGCCTCACGATCCACAGATAAGCCCAAATCCGCCGGAGAGAACGACCAACGCTGTCCATCCGGGCCAACCAGCACAATACGCGGTTCGCGCAAACGCAGGTAATCTTCAATCGCAGGCCAGGCCTCCTCCGGAGTCTGCCCGCCCACGGGCAGCTCCCACAGCCAGACACCAGAAGCAATATAGGGATCAAGACGCGGCCCCCACGTCCACCAAAGTCCGCCTACAAGGAGCATCAACAGTAATACAAAGACAATCAAGTAACGCATAAATCTCCTACACTACATAGGACTTACGCGAATGGCATAGTCGCATCAGGTTCAAGGTGCGCCACGCGCATAAGTCCCAAGTGAGAATGCACAGAATATCATTCTGCACAGAGCAGGACAAAGCAGGCTCTCGCTCCTCAAATCACAAATCACGCACAGTTTTGCGTTGACGCTGCCAGGCGCGCACTTCGTCCCAAGAGTGTGTATTAAGCAAGTGGTGTGGTTCAGCCCAACCGCGTCGTGCCACAGCCACGCCGAAGGGCAACACCGCAAAGCCATCCACATCATGCGCGTCGGAGCTGATAGCGAGCTGCACCCCCAACTCCACAGCCCGACGCACATACACATCGTCCAAATCCAGGCGCAGCGGCCAGGCGCTTACCTCCAAGGCCACGCCGCGCGCGCGCGCCGCGCGGAAAACCGCTTCCATGTCAATATCGGCGGGATCGCGGCGGCCCAACAACCGCCCCGTGGGATGCCCGATCAAATCAAGATAGGGGTTTTGCAGCGCCGTGAGTAGGCGTGTCGTGAGCTGTGCGCGCGGCTGATTCAACCCTGTATGCATGGAACCAATGACAAAATCCAGCCGCGCTAACAGCGGGTCGGGCCAGTCCAATGCACCATCCGGCCCAATTTCCACCTCGGCACCAGCCAATACGCGAAATCCGTCACCCAGGCGCGCATTGACAGCCGCAACCTCGGCCAGCAAGGACTCAAGAGCTTCGGGTTGCATGCCCGGTACGATGCCCAGTCCAGCAGTATGGTCGCTCACTACAAGGTAACTCAAGCCCGCCGCTCGCGCAGCACGCGCCATCTCCTCCAGCACATGGTCGCCATCCGAGCGCGTAGTATGACACTGGAAATCACCACGTAGATCGGCCATTTGGAGCAAGCGAGGCAACTGTCCTACCAGCGCGGCCTCAATTTCACCACGATCTTCACGCAATTCAGGCGGAATCCAGGGCAGTCCCAATGTCGCGTAGAGAGATTCTTCATCGGCGTACAACTGCTCCCCACCAGCAGAGTCGCACAAACCGTATTCACTGAGCGTAAGACCTCGCGCCTGGGCTAATGCCCGTAAGCGCACGTTATGCGCACGGCTGCCCGTAAATTGTAACAAAGCCGAACCCCAGCGCGCTGCGGGGTAGACAAAAAGATCAATCTGCAAGCCTTCCGCTGTGCGGATAGAAGCCCGGCCCGTGCTGCGCTGGAGCACTTCAACAGCGACCGGCAAAGCACAGAAACAAGCCAGGGCTGGTTCAGAATCGTCCGCCGCCGCGAGAATATCAAGCGCGCCGACCATTTCGCGCATCCGACGCAAGCTGCCAACAGGAGCGGCCTGTTGCACCCCGGGCGCAGATTGGAGCGCGGTCACAACCTCCTGCGCCAACGGCCAAGCCACGGCCAACGGCACACGCCCGCGCCGCTGGCGCTGCAACGCCCGCAACCCTTCCAAGACATTGCGCTCGGTACGCGCGCCAACACCTTTGAGTTGTTGCAGCTGCCCAGATTGCGCGGCAAATTCCAACTCATCGAACGTGGTAATCCCCAACGCCTGCCAGAACAGTGCGGCCTTACGCGGCCCGACGCCCGGCACTTGCAACAGATCCAAAAGTCCTAACGGCACCTGCGCCGAAAGGGTCTGATAAGCGCTGAGGGTCTGTGTGCGCAAATACTCACGGATTTTCTCTGCGAACACCACGCCGATACCTGGCAACAATTCCAAATGGTCAGCCTGGGCCAGAGATTCAAGTGGTTCAGCCAATCCACGCAAGGTTTCCGCCGCACGCCGGTAAGCCAGGACACGGTGATAATCCGCACCCTGAATATCCAACATAGCGGCCATCTGTTCAAACATTGTAGCCAGCTCTGCGCGCTGATCGGACATGATTTTCTCCTTGAGGTATCCGTGCCGTTCTGTCTGCCTACTCTCATTATAATGGGCAAGTTGAAAAGCTGCAAATTTTTTAACTTTCAGGGCGCTGTCTCATTTTTAGAATGCCCAACGCTTGCCAAGCCCAGTTCTTAAGTTGACAAATCTGCCGTTCCCGCTAACATTTGACTGATGGAAACTTACCGGGAATACATTGGCAATCTACACACCCACACCGTCTACTCCGACGGCGCGGGCGATCATGCTGCATTAGGACAGGCCGCAGAGGAAGCCGGGATCCACTTTGTCATCACTACAGATCACAATGTTTGGGTCTCTGGCATAGAGGGGTATCAGGGGCGCACGCTGGTGCTAGTGGGCGAAGAGCTCCACAATGTGTGTCGCCAACCGCAGGCAAATCACCTGCTAGTTTACGGGGCAGAGCAAGAGCTGGCCCCCTACAGCTTCGGCAGTCCACACACCCTCATCAAAACGGCCAACGAACGCGGGGGGTTCTGCTACATCGCGCACCCCTGCGACAAGGGCAGCCCAATCGGCCCAGAATTGCAAGGGATTCCCTGGGTGGATTGGCCTGTCGAAGGCGTAACCGGGCTGGAGATTTGGAATCACCTCTCGGAACTCAAAGGGCTGCTCTGGTCCAAGTTAGCGGCAGTCATCTATGCATACTTTCCTGAGTGGGGCATTCGTGGCCCCCGCCGCAACACACTCCGGCTATGGGATGAAATGTTGGGAAAGGGGCAGCGATTGGCTGCTATCGGGAATGCAGATGCGCACGCACAATGGCAACGGCTAGGGCCTTTCAAGCGCGTAGTCTTCCCTTACAGCTACCACTTCCGCTGTGTGAACACCCATATCCTCGCGCGCGACTCACTGACCGGGGAACTGCCTACTGACAAGTCCATCATCTACGAAGCGTTGCGTGCCGGGCGCACCTGGGTCGGCTACGATCTCCCCCACCCCACACAGGGCTTCCGCTTCACGGCACGCAGTGGCTCAGCGCAAGCCACCGTAGGGCAAGAACTCAAACGGCTGGGGGCGCTATCGTTGGAAGTGGAGACGCCCGCCCCCGGCCACATCCGGCTATTGCGCGACGGCAAAGTATTACACCGCACCACAGGCACGCAACTCCGCCACACCTCCGCTGACGCGGGCGTATATCGGGTCGAAGTTTACCGCCGGTTCAAGGGGCGGCAAGTAGGCTGGATTTTTTCCAGCCCGATTTATGTAATCTAAACCTGCTTTTCCAGGCTTTCACGACACAGACCAGGCTAATGCCTGGTCTGTGTTTATTAGGAGATGCCAGAAAAGAGTTACACGAGGTCTTTGCCAGGGCCTTTGGTGAAGAAAGCGACGTTCTTCTCGATGTCGGCAGCATATTCTGCGGGCACGTCATCTTCGGGGAAGATGGCCTCGTTGGGGCATTCGGCCATACAGGCGCCGCAATCAATGCAGGTATCTGGGTTGATGTAGTACAGCGGCCAATCGCTGTTCCCCTCAACCGCATGAATCGAATCAGTGGGGCAGACATCAGCACACACGCCCGCGCGCTCACACAATTGGGTGATTACATAAGCCATACTGAACCTCCTTTGGATTTTAATAAATTGAACGGGTACAACTAGGGAGTACAAAACCCTTATCTTCTATTGTATAGCAGAGCCAAAGCGTGTCAAGCAGCTACTCCGACGCTTTCAACTGCTCCAGCGCGCGCGCCACATCCTGCAACAACCGCTCCTGATTGAACAAACCTTTCTGCAGCAGCGCCTGCACTCGCTGTTGTAAAGCCTCACGTTCCTCTACGGTCAGCTCTTTGGCCGTCACCACCACAATCGGGATGTTACGCGTCCGCTCCTGGCTTTTCAAGTTCTCGATGACAGCAAAGCCATCTACCTCTGGCATCATCAGATCAAGCACGACCAAACCGGGCAAAGTGGTGTGGATGTGAGCAATAGCCTCCACCCCGCTCGCGCATTCTTCCACGACGTACTTTTCATCTTCAAGGATACGCCGTAACAGCTTACGATCATCGGCATTATCATCCACCACTAATACATAACTCGGAGCCGTCGGGTCCAGACGCGCCAGCGCGTGCAACAAGTCCTGCTCCAAGATGGGTTTGACCAGATAATCGGCGACACCCATGCTAAGACCTTTATCCGCCTCACTAAGAATTGAACAAACCACAATGGGAATGTCGCGCGTTTCCGCTCTAGATTTGAGCTCTTGAATCACCTGCCAGCCATCTTTGTCCGGCATCATAATATCCAGCGTGATAGCAAAGGGTTGCAAGCGCGCGGCCTCATCTACCGCCGACTGCCCCTTCGTCACCCCGGCCACTTGATACCCCTGCTTCCCCAGGTAACGGCGGAACAGCGTCACGACGCTCTCATCATCATCAATGACCAACACAATCCGCTCGCCATCTAGTTCCACCTCCGATTCTGGGGCTTCGGCAGGCGCGTTTGGCCCAGCAATCGGCAACATGAAGAAAAACGTCGAGCCATAGCCAAGCCGACTCTCTACCCAAATACGCCCCCCATGTGCCTTGACGAATTCCCGACTGATGGGAAGTCCCAAACCCGTACCTTGATAGCGCCGCGTTGAAGACGTGTCCACCTGCGTAAACGGCTCGAAGATATCCAGCAAGCTAGATTCAGGAATACCGATACCGGAGTCCTGCACCGCAAAGGTTACAAAACGATCCTCTACGCTAACCGCAACCCGCACGAAGCCCTCTTCCGTGAATTTGGTCGCGTTGTTGACCAGATTTAGCAACACCTGGCGAATGCGCCGGGCATCCACCATGATTAAGGGTAGGTTTTCCGGCAAGGCCTGTTGCAAATCCACGGACTTGTCCTTCACCAAGGCAATGGCCGTGGACATAACCCCACGCACGATGTCGTAAACATCGGTTGGCTCGAAGTGGAAGTCCATTTTGCCAGCCTCCACTTTGGAGAGGTCAAGGATATCATTAATAAGCCCTAGCAAATGCTGCCCGCTGTCGTAGATGGCTTGCAAGTCAGTACGCTGCATGTCCGTCACCGGCCCATCAATGCCCTTGAGAATAACCCGCGAGAAGCCGATAATTGAATTAAGCGGCGTGCGCAGCTCATGGGACATATTAGCGAGGAATTCACTCTTAAGCCGATCCACCTCACGTAACTGCTCCGCAGTCTCCTGAGCGTCCTGATACAACCGGGCGTTCTCCAACGCCACACTTACATTAATGCCAGCCAGGCGTAGAAAGGCCATCTCATTCTCATCAATAGCGGGGTGATTACGCTGCCGTCCCAGGAGCAACACACCCAGCACCTTCTCGCGGCTCAGAAGCGGGACCGCGAACAGTTCTTCCAATCCCAAGTAACCCACCATATCCCGAATCTGCGGGTGCATATCAGACTTGCTGAGGCTGGAAATCAAGATCGCATCTTGAGTCACGATGGCCGAACCAACGCCCGGCATATCGCCAAGCGCAAAAACTGCATCCATCGCAAACGAAGCCTCCATGCCATCGGCGCGATACGCAGCGACCAACGCGATCTTCTCGCCATTCCAACGCCACAGCATCGTGGGCATCTGGAAGCGCTGCGCAATCACCTCGCCCACATCCCGCATCATCTCGGCTGGATTGAGGGAGCGCGAGGCGCTCTGCAATACCTCATTGAGGATTGCACGCCGCTCAGCCTCAGCCTGGGTAGTCTCAAAGAGGTAAAGGTTCTCTAAAGCTACTGAGGATTGCTGCACCACAGTCTCATAAAACCGCAACTCTTCAGCAGTGAAATTGTGCGGCTCGGAAGTATAGATCAACACCAGGCCATAGCGCAACTGCTGCACATTCAGAGGCAGAGCTACCATACCCCGCACACCGATTTGGCGGTACACAGAGAGTAGTAGTTCGGAAAAAGATGGATCGGCCTCCACATCGGAAGTCACAAAACGGCGCTCTTGTGTCAACACATCCAATAGATTGCCCCAATATTCCAAGGGATACGTTTTGCTATTGTGAACATCAGTGGCGGAGCGATCCTGGCTGGCAACTATACGGAAGTTCTCTGGTTGTTTAAGCGGTTCCAGCAATCCCACCGCCACCCGATTGGGTTCGGGGCGCTGCATAATCCCGTCCGCCGCCGCGATCAATACTTCCTCAATAGTATGGGCCTCGTTAATATGCACGCCGATTTCATAAAGCGCGCCGGTCTCGCGCAGGGCCTCTTGCGTCTGCGCAAAAAGCAGGCGGTTCTGCAACGCCAGCCCCAATTGATCGCGCACCGCCTCAATCAGAGCGATGTCATCCTCGCTCCACACGCGCGCGGCTTCCATGTCTTCAAAACCCAACATCCCGATAGGCTCACCCTGTAACAGCACCGGCGCAAAGAGGCGCGCACCAAGTTCTTGATTCTGTTGCCCGCTCAGGGCCACCACCTGGCCCTGCTCCAATGCTGCCGGAGGCAAAGATTCCAATGTCACCGGCACATCCAGGGGCGCCACACGGCTCAAATCATACGCGTAGCCCAGCACCGCCTGCCGCGATGCATACTCTCCCCAGGATTCAGCCGTATATTGCCGCTGGAGCATCTGAAGCTCATTCAAACGTTGCTGCGAATCGGAGAAAAGGTTAGCATTAGCAATCGCATTCGCCAACTGATCCGCCAAAGTTTGTAGTACAGTGATATCCTCTTCGGCGAAGGCTGCTTGGCGCGTATCTTGAATCGTCATCGCCCCGATGGTCTCCCCACGCGCCATCAGCGGTAACGCCATTTCCGAACGGGTCTCCGGTAAATCCGGGTTACGCTGACGCACAATGCGCTGCTCCTCACTGAGATCTACATCCAATAGGATACGCGCCCGACCTTCCGCCACACACGCCCCAATCATTGAATCGCTGCCCACGGCCAATTTGTGACCGCGAGCAAGCATCCGCTCCCCAGCCTCACCCGTGCCAGCGCGCAATACCGCCCACTGCCCGGTGCTATCCAGCAAAAAGATACCGCTGTAGTATATCTGCATGCGCTCTTGAATCAGGTTCACGACCATCGGCAAAAGTTCATCCACTTCCAACAATGAGGAGGCCGCCCGCGAAACCTCCGCCGCCATCTGCAATTGCCCCGCACGACGGCGCGTTTCCTCAAAGAGTTGGGCCGTCTTGATTGCATTAGCAACCTGTAAGGAGATGGTCGAAAAAAGCAACAGATCCTTTTCTACGAATACATCCTCATAATCATAATTCTCCACAGCCATCGCGCCCACAACTTCGTCACCAGACACCAAGGGAACGCCCATCCACGATTTGGCTTGTTCACCCATCAACGGCATGCCATGCGCTTCCAAAAAGACACGGTTGGCAGCCAGATTCGGCAAGAACACCGGTTCACGGGTACGAATGATGTGACCGGTCAAGCCCTGGTGAATGCTGTGACGTTGTAATAGTTGCCGCTCCCCACGCACGATATGCCAGGCAAAAGTCCACTCTTCACTGCCCTGTTCATAGACGGCAACATAAAAATTGGTGGTGTCGAAAAGCTTGTTGACCTGCTCATCTACCCGCGTCAGAATGTCCTCCAAAGTAGCACCGGAAGAGACAAAAACGCTAATTTGGTTAAGGGTAGAGAGCTCTGCAATTTGCTGCTGGCTCTGCTCGAAGAGGCGCGCATTCATCATAGCAATGGCAGTTTGCTTAGCAATCGCCGCGGCTAAATCTACATCTGCTTCTTCAAAGTCCAGGCTATGCAGCATCTTCATCGCCGTCAGCGTACCTAATACTTCGCCACGCGCCAGCAAGGGCGCAATAATCAACGCCCCGACATCTTCATGCGCATCCAGAAGCGCTTTTCCAGACACCGATACCGGCTTTAGAGAGCGTAAGACTTCCCCGCTCCAACCAGCCCACATATCTTCGACAGATAGAACCTGATACGGTTCAGGAACCGTCCCACCAGCGCTCACCATATGTTCAATGGTGTTATGCGTCACATTGATGCTATTAATGAAGACCACGTCGGCGTTCAACCCCTCCCGCGTACCATCAACAGCGGCTTGCAACACCGCCTTGACGGTTGTATGTTCGCTCAGGACATGACTAATCGTATAAAGCGCCTTTGCACGACGCAAAGTTGGCAGCTGCATCCCGATCCAGGCCGCACTCAAACGTTGCGCCAACAAGTCTGCAAGTCGCAGTTCCCCTGCACTTAAAGGGTGGGAGCGCGCCACCACCAACACGCCCGCCAATATCCCCGCACTTAATACCGGTATAGTTGCCGCTACACTCGTTGATTCCTTTCCGCTGACAGCTTTGAGCAAGGTTGCAGCTTCAACGCCCTCCCAGGTACGCAGTTGTGGCACGGTCAAAAATTGCGTACCCTCTCCCGGAAGCGACAATACCGACAAAGATTGTAATTTAATCCCCTGCGCCGCCAACGGAGTCAACGTCGCATCAATGCTATGATGCTGATAAAAGATTGCCAGCTGGCAACCTAACAGGTTTACGGCTTGCTCCACCGCCAGCGCCCCTACCTGCCCTGGGGTGTCCCCCCGTATAGGTAAGCTACACAGCGCATAGAGCGCATCCAGTTCCTGTTCATGCGATAAGGTTTCCATACCCTGCTCCTGGAAAAAAATCAGCGAGTCAAGCGAATCAATAAATTAACGAATGGCGACAATCAGGCGCACGTTTTACGTTTCATCTTCGCCAACAATGGCAGCAGTAGCGGTAGCGGCGAGTTCTCCCGTGCCGGGTTTCTTCACAGGGCCTTCACGCCGCAGCAATTGCACAAAGCTGCGTGGCGCGCCTAACACCCGGCCCAGTTCACGGACAGCCGTCTGGAGCACCGATTGCACATCGGGGGCAGCCTGAATCTGGCCCACGACCTCACGGATCTGGCGCTCACGGCGCGCCCGTGCGGCAGACTCTTGTAATTGCAATAGGTTCTGAATCGCCACCGCAGCCTGCGCCGCAAGGTTACTCAAGCGCCGTTGTTCGGCTTCGGGGAAGGTTGTATACTCAGGATACAGCGCATTCAAATAACCAATCCACTGCCCACTTGCCACCAACGGGACAAAGACCGTGCTTTTGATGCCAAGTCGCTGGGCAAACAATTCCCGCATCGTATCAGTAATCCGTGAGTCGCCAGACATATCCTCAACAATGATCAATTGATCCAGCGCGAATAGCTCTTTAGAAATAAATCCCACCAGCGGGTAGCGCGTTTGCAATAGCTGCAACGGCAACGAAGTCCAACGCACCAAGATATTCAGCCACTCAGGCGGGTTATCTTCCGTCCAAGGACGCTCAAAGAGCTGCACCGTGACATTGTTAGCACCTTCTCCCAAGATGGTGTAAGTGCGCATCACGTCGAGGATACGTTCAAAAGTATCGGCTACGTTCAGAGCCGAGCCAGCTTCATACAACACCTCAGTCTCGGCTAGCGCCTCCTGCACCTGAGCGAAGAGACGTTCGCGGGCCAGCGTGTTAGATAGGGCCGCAGCTGCGGTTTGCAGCGCGGCGATTTCCTGATCCGTCCACTCACGCACCTCATCCACCTCAACAAAACCGAGGATGCCAGGAACTTCCCACGGGCCGGGGACGGCCAACCCCAGGAACGAAGTAACACCCAGCGCCCGCAAGATGCGACGCTCGCGCAAGCCAACTTTGTCTACATGCCCCAACGTGATCCCGGCTTGTATCAAATCTTCCTTCCACATAGGGAAACGCTCAACCGGCAACCGTTGTAACCGCTCCGGTATCAACATAACTTCATCCTCAGAATTAGCAACCCATTCTACTACCAAATTCCAGACCGGAACTTTCTCGCTGGGCAGCGTCTCGAAATAGAAGACACGCGACACTTGCGCGGCCTCGCCTAACAAGCGCAACACTTCGGGGACAGATTCCACCCCACGTTGTCCGGCCAATAAGGCTACTGATTGCGCAACATTTGTCTGGTAACGCGCCTGCTTCTCCACCACGCCCAGCGCAGTGGTAGAGGCCTCGTAAAGCCGAGCGTTTTCGAGCGCCGCGACAACCTGGGTAATGAAGAGTTCAGACAGACGAATATCACGCTCGTCAAAGGCCAGCTTCTGAGCATCACCCCAAATCGCTAATACGCCAACATTGGTGGCCCGCCCTAACACAGGCACAGCCAACACCAACCGGGTAGCATCAGGGGGGAGTTCCTGCTGATGGTCCCCCCAGAGAGCTTGTCCCTCCAGCGCTACTGGCCTCCGTGCATGTAACAGCTGTTGCCCAATCTCGCTCTCCGCTGCAATTTCATAATCAAGGAAGGGAGACAAAGGCGCAGTACCAGCATCCAATACCAAGCGATTCTCTGCCGCGATGTATCGGAAGTAACCACTCAAGCGCACATCAAAGAGAGACGCGGACTCGTCCACCATCATGCGTAAAATCTCGCCAGTGTCGAGCTCCGTGCTGAAGCGCAAGGAGATCTCATAGAGCGATTGCAGCTCTGCCGAACGTTGTTGGGTTTCCTCCAACAAGCTGATATTTTCCAGGATGACCGCAATCTGACCCGCCAGGTTACGAGCTAATTCGCGCGTTTCAGGGTCGAGGGGCGGATCATCACGATGCTGTGCCATCGCCAATACGCCTTTTTGAATCGTGGCTGTACGGATAGGAACGTAGAGGATACGCTCCAAGTCATAGGTACTCCCAAGCACCTCGTTCTGGGAGGTTTGCAACATGCGTCCCAGAGTTGGATCAGTCAACCCCCGTAAGAAAATATGTAAATCCGGTGCGAGCGGGTAGAAGCTGCCGGGGGGCAAGATGTTATCTCCGCCTGGACTAAGAAATGATTGCAACTGAGCCATCGCAATCTCCGGGTCAGGGAAGGTAAATACGCCCACAGCCATCCGCAACCCTTGCGCCAGTACACGGGCAATCTCGCGCAAAGCCTCGCTAGGCTCCATCGTCGTAGCAGCTACCTGTAACACAAAGTTAATCAGGGATTGCTGGCGCGCGGTACGCTGCGCATCCTCAAAGAGACGGGCGTTTTCCAACGCCAGACCCACCTGCTCGCCTACGCTCTCCACCAAGGCGCGCTCTTCCTGCGTCCAAACCCGATCAGGGTCGGTCAACGCCATCAAGCCAATGACCTGCCCATGTGCGCGCATTGCTTCCATAAAGATTTCTGACCCAGCATCATGGCTCATCCGCTGATGCGCTGCCCCAGATAGAAAATCCGGCGGCGTGGGCAACGGCGGCGTAGGATAAACCTGCACCCGGTCATACTCGTAAGCTAACGGGCGTTGCCGAGCCAACAAACGCGCCCAACCCTCCTGCCGGTAATCTTGCTGCAAAGCTTCCAATTCACCTACTGCACCTTGCATTTGCTCCAGAAGCTGCGCGTTTTGGAGAGCCAACGCTACCTGATCGGCCAACAATTGCAAATTCTCAATGTCTTCAGGGGAAAAAGCATCGGGGGCCTCGCTTTGCACATCCAGCACCCCAATAACCCGCTCGCCAGTCTTGAGAGGCAAGCCAATTTCCGAACGGGTATTGGGCAAATCAGGATTGTTGAACCAGGCAGCATCAACGCCTACATCCAGTGCTATACGCGGCAAGCCCGTTGAAGCCACTGCGCCCACAATACCCTCTGAAGCCACGCGCAACCGATGGCGACGCGTCAACATATGTCGCCCCCCTTCAGAAGAGGCCGCGCGCAACACGGCCCACTCACGTATCTCATCCAATAGAAAAATACCCGCGTGGTAAAACCCGAAGTATTCGGAGATAGCCATCACGGTAGTTTCCAATAGGGTAGGAACATCCTGCGCATATGCAGCCTCACGGGCCACCAGGTTCGCGGCACGGAACTGGTCACTCTTGCGCTGCAAGGCGAGGGTGCGATCGGTCACTTGCTGCTCCAACCTTTGCACCATCATCCGCAGTTGCCCAGTCATCTGCTCAAAGGAGCGCGACAGTATGCCGATTTCATCATCGCGGGGCATCGCCACCACATGATTCAAATCGCCAGCCCCTACAATAGCCGTGTCCTCGGCTAACTGCGCTAAAGGTCGCAACAAAACACGATTCACGAAGAGCTGCATCAATGCAACGAGCAAGGCCAGCACTATCAACCCCGCCAATACGGGGGTCAGAATCGTCACTGGCGGATTCACCTCCGTTTCCAATTGTCCAACAACTGCATATATAGCCCGCCCATTGCCTAGCGTAGTCTCGATCTGGAGCGCGGTCAAATACACCGATCCGTAGCCGGGCAAGTCGCGGCGGAAGACCCCCCCCGCTCCCAAATCAGCCAGTTCAGGAAAGATGCGCCCATTGAGGCCGAAGACGGAATGGAAAACCACCTCACCGCCGTCCAATACGAGCGCCGCAAAAGCCAGGTCGCTCTCACCCTCGGCAAAAGCGCGTACTTGCAAATCTAACCCGCGCACATCATAGGGCGAGGTAACGTAAGGCGTGATACCGGTCACCGTACGCCCCAGCTGTTCTGCGACAAGTTGGGCCTTGCCTAATTGCGCCTCGTGGTAGGCAGCATTGTAACGCACGCCGACAAAGGCAAAGACCGGCAACAACAATAAAAGCGGTGCCAGTACAATCACCAGGAGCATCTGCCAGCGCAGGCTCAATTTCCTGAAGAACATTACGGACCTCCTTGGAACCGGGAGAGAGCTTCGATTTGGGCCGCTAGCACCAATTCTAATGGAATTTGTAAGCCCCACCGGCTCGCAGCTGCCAAATTGACACTTAACAAGTTGTGGGGGGGCGGCGCGGGCGGTAAAGCGGCGGGGGATGCCCCGGCAACGATGTGAATAACGCGCGCCGCCGCTGCAGCGCCCTGCTGCGGCAGGGAAAGCGTCAATCCACCCACCGCACCGTCAATAATGGTCTGCTGCCATAGACCAAACACCGGACTTGGGGAATTCTCCACAGTCCATTGTAAGACATCCCGGGAACGCACAAGTACGCCCGAAGTATCCCGCAAGGTATGATAATCTGCAACCACAATGAAATCCACCAACGCGCTCTCTGCCAGCACGACCTGCTGCCAGGCCTCCCAGCTCTCCGGGAGGCGCACCTGCGGCGCAGTGACAAAAAGCCCCAACGCCTCGCTCTGCTGCTGCAAGCTCTCCACCAGGATGGCAGCCTCACCATCGGCGGCGGTCAACAGCATAAACCGCTGCGCCTCCGGAAGAAAAGCATGAGCCAACCGCAAGGTCTCGGTGATACGCGGACGAGCCAACACGCCCGTCACATTGGGTAAATCCACGTGATACACTGCCGGATCACCGTGCAACCCGCAATAAACGAAAGGTAATGTAGGATCGGGATAAGCAGGAATGAAAGTTTGGACAGCTTCGTCGCCGGAAACCACGGCTATGTCCGGCGCAAAGGCTTGCACGTCAGCCACGGCGGCGGGCAGCGAGGGTGCGGACGCTAAATAATAGGTCTCCAACTGCAAATTCCCGTAAGGTATGCCGTAACCTTGCGCGCCTAGATACTCGCGCAAGCCCACCTGGAGCTGCGTGGTGCGAGGATCATCGAGTGGATAGCCCGTGATCCACAACAAACGCAACCTATCGGTACGCACAGGGATCGGTTCTGGCGTGAGTAACGACATCCCCCCCGTCCCCTGGCAACCAGCCAGCAGCAACCCCAAAACCATGAGTAAACGCACCAGCCAATGGCTTCGCATAGATAATCCTATCTTTCAAACCGGGTAGGTTTTACAACTGCTAAGCGCCGCTTGAAAACAACCCCATCTGACATGGTTCCCTATCTCCCTGAAACATCCGCAGTGGGCAACGAATCGCCGGGCAGTAGTTGTACGCGGGCACGCTCCAATTGCAACGCGCGCCCCAGCTCCTCGGCAGCACTCCGCAGGATGGCATCCACATTGACCGAAGCGCGCACGCGACCTACGATTTCACTGCGTGCCTGCTCTGTGCGCGCGCGCAAGCGCGTGTCCTCAAGCAACCGGGCGTTCTCCAATGCGAGTCCCAGCTGTAACACCACCGTCTCTGCAAGCTGGAGCTCTTCATCCGACCAGGGCTTGGGGCTTTCAAAATTCAACACGCCCACGATCTTACCACGTACTTGCACTGGCGCTTGCAGCTGATAGTGACCGTCTTCGCGCACCAGTACCTGCAACCCTGCATCACTCAATGACGGTAAAGGTTCGAGCATATCTACCGCCCGCACCTCGCGTTGATCATACATATATCCTAGCTTCAAATCACGTCGCGCCAGCGCTTCGCGCCAACCCCGCAAAATGTCATCCTCTTGGTACCGGTTCAAGCGCGCTAATGCCATCTGGGTAGATTGCAGCATCCGCGTATTTTCCAGGGCCGTAATCAACCCATCGGCCAGGATTTCCAAGACTTGAACATCTGCATCGTTGAAAGCATTGGGGTGAGCACTATGAATATCCAGGACGCCCACAACCCGCTCGCGACTCACCAGCGGCAACGCCAGCTCCGAGCGGGTCTTGGGCAGGTCAGGATTACTGAACCAGACGGCCTCGTCGCCTATATCAAAGGCCATACGCGACATCCCCGCCATGGATACATGCCCCACGAGGCCCTGCGCGCCCACTTGCACGCGATGGCCACGCGCAAGCATCCGCTTGCCGCCTACAGATGAGGCCGCACGTAACCAGAGCCACTGCCGCGTCTCATCAAATAGAAATAAGCCCACATGGTAGTACCCCATCTGCTCAGAGATGAAATCCACAGAGGTTGCCAACACAGCATCATATTCTTGCAAGCCCCCCAACACCTGGCTCAACTGCGCCACGGTCCGGAAATCCGCCAAGCGATGGCGCAGCTCTTCGGTGCGCTCCGCCACCTGCTGCTCCAATTGCTGCTGACCGGATTCCAGATCGCGGCTGGCGGTCTGCAACTGAGCGAGCGCCTCGCCGAGGTTGTGCATGTTGAGGTAGGTGATGACGCCACCCGTGAAGGAGAGCATCAGCAGGCCAAATAGCAGATAGAAGAACTCACGGGCCTCATAGCTCAGCTGGAAATACGGTTGATAGACGCCCAAACCGCTTAACAGCAGAAGCAACAAAAACAAGGTCAGCGCCGCGCCCGTCATCACCAGAGCAAAACTGGGCTTGAGAAAGATACCTGCAAAGCT
This sequence comes from uncultured Anaerolineales bacterium, assembly GCA_964504195.1. Lineage (GTDB taxonomy): Bacteria > Chloroflexota > Anaerolineae > B4-G1 > SLSP01 > CAZDDI01. The sequence goes on along the minus strand of CAZDDI010000002.1, from coordinate 71,902 downwards.
CACCGTCCAGAAAAAGAGCAACCAGGCTGGGGCTAGATATCCATCGAATATCAAGCACGCCGCTGCCGTCGTCAGCAGATTGAACCAGATGTAGGCATCTATGACCCAGAGGACGCGTCGTTTTACCAGGAACACGCAGAGGAGGCTAAACGGGATATAGAATCCGGGGAACAATGCGCCGATAATGTAATCTGGTGACTGCATCCAGCCCTGAAATCCAGCGTAGAGGAAGCCCAATCCCATCCCCATGAGCACCACTACACTGACCAGCATCAGAATATTGAACATGGTTGCGCGCCGTGCAGCCAGTGAATCGGGTAAATCCACAGCCACCACACGCTCAAACCACGCGCGAGACCGGGCGAATAACTGGGTTAGCTCGCTATCCATGAACCTACTCCTTCTCCTCAGTTGTCATCACCAAGCGCACACTGGCCTGCTCAGCGCTCAGCGCCTGGCCCAATTCACCCAGGGCACGTTCCAGAATCGCTTCGATATCCACTTCCTCACGAATCCGCGCAGTGACCGCTGCCGTCATCTCTTGCAAAGCCGCGCGCCGTTGGGTCTCTTGCAAAAGACGGGCATTCTCCAGAGCCAGGCCCAATTGTAAAATCACGGCCTTGACGACCTGAATACCGTCTTCTTGCCAGGGAGCATCAGACTCGAAAACGAAGCGCCCCACCCGCTGCCCGCGCACTTCGAGCGGAACCAGCAATAAATAAACGCCATCGTCGCGGCGTGAGACAGTAAGCTCCTCCAGCGGCGCGTTGGCCTCCGCAAGTTGCTCACTGTGATTTAGTGGCATCACACGCACCCGGTCATAGAGGTACGCCATGCGTCCGCTATGCCGCTCTAACATGGCCCGCCAGACATGGAGCACTTGTTGATCCTGCAAGCGGGAGAACTGTTCCAGAGCGCGTTGCGCCCGCTCAAACCGCAGAGCGTTTTGGACGGCAACAGCCAAACTGTCGGCCATGGTACGCAACAAGTGCAGGTCTCTTTCGGAAAACGCACCCACTTCAGTGCTTTGCACATCCAGCACCCCCAGCATCTGCCCACGCAACTCCAAGGGCGCAGCCATCTCGGAGCGCGTCATAGTTAATTCGGTCACGCCGTAGTAATGCACATCCGCCAGAACATCCAATGCAATGTAAGGCACGCCCGTCGCAGCAACGTAACCCACAACACCTTGTTGTCCCATCTGCAAACGCAAACCCTGCGCAAGCAATGCACGCCCCGCCTCTGACGCCGCAGCGCGAGCCACCAACCAGGTGCGCTCTTCATCCAACAAGAAAATAATTACCTCGTAATAGCCAAAACGCTCAGCTATCAGTTCCACCGCTGTAGTGAGCATAATATCCAGATCAAGAATTGAAGCGGTAATCCGCCCCAAATCGGCAACAGCACGAAATTCTTCTGCCTGAAAGCGGGCCTCTTGTGTACGCCGTGCGACCTCGGTCTCAAGCGTTTTACCATGCTCGATCAGACCCGCCTGCGCCTGCTCCAGGCTTACCAGAACCTCGCGTCGATAACGGGCGCTAACCGCGGCCATCGGCACGGCTACCAGCATCACGATTAGGGCCAACACTGGCGTTAAGCCCACCAACCGGGAAGGTTCCGTAGTCAACAAGGGACGATACATGCCGCTCCACGCGCCGAGCTGGAGTAGCCCCCACAAGATTACAGGCAAGAATAACAACCACAAAGCCAGGCGGGGTGAGATGAAAACCGCTGTTACCATCAGGAGCCAGAGCATGACCAGCCAGGCCGGAGAATTCGGACCATCAAAGAAAATAATAGAAAAGATCAACGCGACAAACACAATACCGATATAGAGCGAAGCCGCGATACGATATTGGCCGCGTTTGGTAATGACAAAGAGAACTAGCGTACCCGCTACACTGAACAGGGGGATGCCCCACACCCAATCAGGAATCACACCCAGGGCCTGATTCAACAGAGCAGCAATCGCAATAGTAGCACTAACAACCAACCCCAACCCACTCAATAAGGCGATATTGAACAGTCGCCCCATCTGCGCTTCGTATATGTCCGTAGCCGGGGCAGCGATCAAACGCCCAAACCAGCTCCGCGCGGTGGTGTGCTCGCTCATACCTCATCGACCTCCAACTGTACTATCGCACGTTTCGCATCCAGAGCCAGAGTCAACTCCGCCAACGCCCGTTCCAACAGTCCTTCAACTTCTACTTCGGCGCGCATACTAGCTGAGATGTTACCGACCATCTGCTCCCGTGCTGCACGCGCCTGGGCCTCTTGATAGAGTTGCACACTTTCTAGGGCCTGCCCCAAACGCTCCACCAAGCTTTCCAACACAGATTTTTCATCAGCCGACCAGAAATCCTCAGCAGCAGTCTTGGTAAAACGCAACACACCAGCCACTTGTTCGCGCACTTTAACCGGCAGTGAAAAGGTCAAGCCATCGGCGGTCATCACCGGCCCGCCTTCTTGCATGGCAGCCAGCATCTCGGGTCGCCAGGGCGTAGCCGACAACTCGTGTAATGTACGTCCGATGTAATGGAAACCTCGCACACGGCTACGCTCCAGGAATTGACGCCAAGCGGAGCGGCTGAACTCCCCATAGGCACTGCGCATAGATTCCAGCGCATGTTGACTTTCCAGGTAAAGTGTGGCATTGTCAATGGCAACAGCCACCTGATCCGCCATGGTCTGCAACATTGTCAGGGCCTCAGTATCAAAAGCACCTGGATGCACGCTCTGCACGGTCAACGCCCCAATGACGCGCCCCCGCGAACGCAATGGCAGCGCGGCCTCGGAACGTGTATCGGGCAGGTCTGGATTAACCTGCCGGACTTGGTCTTCGGCGGCTTCGGCGGCAACGCGCGCCTCGCCACGCGAGACAGCCCAACCAATCATGCCAGAACCGACGCGGATCCGATGGCCGCGCGCCAGCATTCGCTGTCCAGCTTCACCGGTACCAGCACGCAAAACTGCCCAATCGCCGCTCTCGTCCATCAAGAACAGCCCCACATAGTACAGTTCAAAACGCTCACGGATTAGCAGCACCACCTGGCGAATCAGCCGCTCTACATCCAGAATAGAAGTGACCGCACGCGCCACCTGTACCGAGGCTTCCTGATAATTGGAACGCCGAGCCAAGTCTTGGGTGCGCTCTTCAATACGTTGCTCCAAACCAGCAATCAAATCGCGTAATTGTTCTGTCATATCATTGAAGGTTTGCGCCAGCAAGCCCAATTCGTCTTGCGTCTCTATCGGCACAGACTGAGTCAAATCGCCAGCTGCCACCGCAGCTGCCACTGCCGTGAGCGTCTGCACCGGTCGCAATGCCTGCTGCACAGCCAGCCCAATGAGGAATAGTAAAATCCCCCCCCCGACAAACAACACAGTAAGCGTTCCTTGCTGAAATTGACGGCGAGCTTCTAACCACGTAACTTCTTGTTGTTGGATGATAATAACCCAATCATTTTGGGGGATAACATCCACGTAGGCTACCCAGCGCACACCATCAACATCTGTGAAAGAATACAGACCGCGCATCCCCTGACGCGCTGCGGCTACCGGCGGATAAGACGACAGATCAACCAACCGCCCGGCTTCTTCCGGATCGGAGTGCACAACGACAACGTCGTGGAAGTCAACAATATAGGCGATACCAGTTTCTCCCAAATCAAAGCGCCGCACTTGCTCGCGCAACTCGTTCACATGCGTGGCAAACATGGCTATCCCCACCAGCTCATCACGGGCATCGAGGATTGGCATAGCCACGATCGCGCTAAGCTGCTGCATTTCTGGCTCGACAACGGTGGCATAGCTGACGGGCGTGCGCAAGCGTGCAAACTGGAACCAGCGTTGAGCGCTGAAGTTCTGCGGCGGGCGCCCGTCACTGCGCACGACGGTCTCCCCGGTTAGATCTATAACACTGATGAGGTACATCTCAGGATAAGTCGAGCGCATCACCTGCAAATAAGACTGTTGGCGACTTGGCGTCATACTGGTGATATCGGGATGGAGCGTCATCTGGCGCAGGGCTTTGACATTAAAATCAAGCCAGAAACCAACGTTGGTACGCAAAGAGACACCCGCAGATTGCAGATTCTGATTGGAAAGATCAGCAAGCAACAGGCCGGCTTCAGCACTAACAAAAATAGAAACTGCAACCAGGATGGGAGCCGCAATCGAGAAAATAAGAAGCGTCAGACGGCCACGTAGGGAGCCGCGCTGTAAAAGCCGCGCAGAAACCAACTGCGTGTAGCCAGCCCACCCATAGACAAGCGCAAAAATAAATCCAGTTAGAATGGAACGCCAAGCGGGGGAGAGCCAAGGGCGCAATATAAAGTGTAAGGTAATTCCTGCCACATGCGAAATCAACAATACCCGCACTAACTTACGCTTCTCTGGCGCTCTATGTCGCTCAAAAATCATAACATACAGAATCGGCAACAACCCTAATGCTGGAGCAATGCTCAGGGTGAGGGCGCGGAGCGGAGCGGCCCAAAGGCCAGCGGTATACTCAGCTAAAGGAACGTAGCCACCAGCATAGGTGCGCGCAAGGCCCGAATACCATAAACCTGCTCCCCAGAAGTAATCTATGGCAGTAAAAACAAAGGGCAAAGCGGTTACAAAATATATTCCCCTGAACAGCCACCGCGCCCGGCCCGGGCGCCACTCTGGTTTGAGCAAGGCTAAGGTAACTACAAGCAACCAGACATTGGTTGCCGGCGTAAATGCGGCCAGCAGATATGTGATTGGAGTAGCAATTTGCACGTCGCGGGTCCCAACCAATTGAGCAATGCTCAAAGTAACAAGGCCCTCAAATAGAAGGAACAGGCTAACGTAACGGTTGGTGAAATGCCGCGTATTAAGTGCCAGGATATAGAGGGCAGCGGTCAACTCCAGCATCCCCATGAACCAGGCACTGTACTGTAGAATCTGGTGCGTATCGGTGAAATTCATCCGCACACCTCCTTATCCCTCACACGCCACTGCATCATAGCGTACCTTCCTCATCACTGCCACTCCACAAGCGCAGCTCCACTTCGGGAATGTCCAAACTACGCGCCATTTCGCGCACAGCAGTCTGTAACACCGATTCCAGATCCAATGAGGCCCGCATCTGAGTAGCAACCTCACCCACTACCCGCTCGCGTTGCGCGCGCTGCTGCGCGTCCTCAAATAAGCGCGCACTATCCAGCGCAACACTGAGCTGCTCGGAAAGCGTCTCCAGAAGTTCAAGGTGCGCTGCAGTCCACGGCTCCGCTCCCGGCATATACGCATCCAAGGCGCCGATTACCTGCCCACGCACCATCAGGGGAATACTGCGCGCATCCAAATGCTTATCCGCCGCGGCAGTAGAGAGACGAGCTTGCTGCGACGACAGGTCTTGAGAGCGAGAAGCCGCCAAAGACAAGACTTTTTGGGGGTCATACCGCACCCGCAGTCCTGTGCGTGCACGCAGCATCTCTTGCCAGGCTTTGCGACTCACCTCACCGTAAGCTTGCTGGGTCGCCGCCAGAGCGACCTGAGATTCAGTGAGCAAGCGAGCATTCGCAATAGCCACAGCCAATTGGTCGGCCAATGTCTGTAAAACATTCCGATCTTCCTGAGTGAAGGCCGCCGGCTCCGTGCTCTGCATATCCAAGGCCCCAATAATCTCTCCACGTACCCGCAGGGGCAAAGCCATCTCGGAACGGGTCGCAGGCATCTCAGGATTATCAAAATAGATCTCGTCCGCACTGACGTCCTGAGAAATGCGCGGCTCGCCTTGCTGCGTAACATAACCGACAACCCCAACTTCACCTACGCGCAAGCGATGTCCACGTGCCAACATGCGGCGACCAGCATCGGATGATACCGCGTGCAACACGGCATATTCACCCGCCTCATCAGTTAAGAAGATGCCAGTATGATAAAACCCGAAACGCTCAGAGATAAGCTGGGCTGTCTGCTCCAAAAGTGTGTCTACCTGTTGGATCTGCGCCGCTTCGCGGGCAACCTGCATAGCAGCCTCTAATTGTACGCTCCGCTTTTCCAAAGCAGCGGTACGCTCTGCCACCTGTATTTCCAACCCGGCTTGATTATCCTCCAAAGCTTGGGCCAACTCACGGCTGTGAGTCATATAAACATCAAAGCGGAAAGTATAATAATTCAATAAAAGTGCAATAAAAATCCCCATGCTCAACAGCTCGATGGTAAGAGAAATCCAGGAATCAAGCGCCGTTGAGACAACTTCAAACGCGACAAGCTGCCCTGTAGTGAAGGCCCAGCCCATCCCGATCATCGTTGCCATGACGACACCCAGAGTAACGAAGGCTGACCGCCAACCCAAAAAGAGTGCCGCGATAAAAACCATCGTCAGTAGATAGACCCGACTGCTATCACCGAGACCGCGCGTAATGAAGACGACAACCGAAACTACATACAGTAGCAGCTGAACGCCACCCACCTGAAGCGCATAGGGCGCTTGCCGCCAAAATGCCAAAAGCACGAGGATGCCATAGGCCCCGACATAGGCCAATGTGGCCCAGAAGATCCCCCGGCTATAGCTGGCGTAAGCACCGGCGACTACCATCAATCCACCAAACACAAGCATCACCCGCAAGACCCGCCGAATCAATTCGCGGCGCCAAATCAGAATATCCTCCGCAACTGCGAAGTCCCCCCAATCAATAGATTTTCTTTTATCTTTGTCCATGCGTGTACACTCCGGTCATCGGCATGACTACTCTTCTACGCCCAGGCGCACATCCAGGGCCAGTAACCCCAAGGCCTCACTAATTTCTTGCGCGGCAGTTTGAAGGACCGTCTCGATGTTTAAGGTGGCGCGCATCCGCCCAGTGATTTCACTTACAATTTGCTCTCGAACGGCACGGCGTTGCGTCTCCTGATAAAGCCGCCCGCTCTCCAGGGCTACACTCAATTGCTCAGCCAACGTTTCTAACAAGGCAATTTCCAATGGATTCCAGGCGACGCCTGCGGGCTTGCGCCCATCAATCACGCCGATAACCTGATCGCGCACTTTAAGAGGCAACGCTACGGAGTTGGAATCCAAGCCCTCCATGTTGATTACCTCACCAGTTTGCGCGGCCGCCCGCATCTGCGGTTCCCAGATATCAAACTTAGAAATTCCCCGCGCATCACTTACCAAAGATAATTGGGACTGCGTCTGCAGGAGCTCTTGCCAGGCTTCCCGCGAACGCTCAGCATAGAGGCGTCGCACATCGGCTACACGCTCCTCGACCTGTTGCAACAGATTGGTATTACTAATCGCTACTGCCACCTGATCAGCAATAGCTTGAAGGATTGTAATATCCTCCGCAGTGAAAGCCTCGGATTCTGTACTCTGCACATCCAGCACACCGATTGTTTTATTGCGCACACGTAACGGAAGCGCAATCTCAGAACGAGTTCCTGGCAAGTCGGGATTATCAAAGTATACGGTATCACGCCCCACATCCTGAGCAATACGCACTTCTCCGCGCGCCACCACCGCCCCGACAATCCCCTGTAAACCGACACGCAGCTGATGCCCACGTTCCATCATCCGTTGCCCGCCTTCGCTAGAGGCCGCTTGCAACACCGCCCAGGTCTCGGTTTCATCCACCAGAAAAATCCCGGTGTGATAAAAGCCAAACTGCTCGCTAATGATATGCACCACCCGCGCGAGCAAGGATTGGGCATCCATCTGTACCGCCGCCATGGCGCCCGCAATGGCAGTGGTAGCGCCGAGATAACTCGTGCGCCGGGTCAGCTCCCCGGTGCGTTCCGCTACCAGGGTCTCCAACTGCTGTTGCTGGGCTTCCAATGCCAAGTTGGACTGCTGCGCCAGAGACAATGATGCTCGTAAGCTCCGCAGTACCAGATTAAGGGGTACTAAGGCCATCACCAGTGACATCGTCAACATTAACCAAGCGGATGTATCTGTACCTGGAAATACAGCGGGAAGGGTTACACCCATGCCGACAACAATTGCCAGAACCAGATACAACATACTGCTAACAATCGCAACAACTAGCGCCGCCCCTGTGCCGAGAACCAAACCTGCGATTACCATCAAACTCACATTGGCAGCAACGATAGGATTACGATCCGGACTTAACACCACAATTGTATTAGATACAATCCATAGGTTTATCAAAAACACAAAACTAGCTTGGCGCACCAATCCGCGTTGTAGTAAAACCTTAACAACCAGCACCATCAAAAACAGAACTAGCACCCCAATAGCACTAGCGACCTTAGCTGCAAAGACGAAAACGGTTGCCAAAGCACCTAACAGCACAAGAACAAACAGCCCCAATAGCAAAGGGTTCAACGAATACGCGGCACGGGTTTTTTCCTCATCCTGTTCGAAGATGGGCGCGGCGATGAAACCTTTGATCCGTTCCACAATTCCCGCTTGTGCGTTCATTCCGTAATCTCCTGTTCCTCTGGCGTACCGAGACGCACCACCAAGCGCTCCAGACCCAGACGCGAGCGTAGTTCACCGGCAGCTGTGTGCAAAATCCGCTCTATGTCCAGGGTTTCGCGCATCCGCGCGGTTACTTCACCTACCAATTGCTCACGCGCCGCCCGGCGCTGCGAATCTTGATACAGCTGCGCGCTTTCCAACGCCACGTTCAACTGATCGGTCATGGCCGCCAACAGGGTAATCTCCTCGGGCGTCCACTCGGTACCATCAGGCTTACGCCCATCAATCACACCCACGACTTGATTACGTACCTTGATTGGAATTGCCAGCGTTGACGTAGCGTCCTGCCCTGGAACCAGCTGCCCAGTACGAAGCGCCTCTTTCATTTCTGGACGCCATACATCAGCAGTCTGAAGCGTTGTCTGCCGATTACTCATAAAACCTAGATCGGGCCGGGCCTGGAGCAAGTTACGCCATGCGTCTTGCGTCAACTCACTATAAGCGCGGCGTTCAGATTCGAGGCTGTCTTGCACCTGCTGGAATAAACGCGCATTGCGCACCGCATTAGCGACTTGGTCGGCTACAGTTTGCATCACTGAGATATCTTCTTGTGAGAAGAAAGCTTCCTGTTCACTTTGCACTGTCAGCGCACCGATAACCTGACTACCAGCCCGTAATGGCAAGGCCAATTCTGAGCGGGTGTCCGGCAAATCAGGGTTATCAAAACGCACTGCCGCTGTACCGACATCGAGTTGAATATCAGCCTGTCCACGGAGCACACAGCGCCCAATCATCGAATCGCCGCCGATTGCCAAGCGGTGATTGCGCGCCAGCATGGCCCGCCCGGCCTGACCTGAACCCGCACGCAATATAGCATATTCCCCCGCTTCATCGGTCAAGAACACACCCACATAATACAAATTGAAACGCTCGCGTACTAACTCAACGACCTGCGGCAACAACGCATCCATGTCCAGCACTGCTGTGGTGGCACTCGATACTTCCGCCGCCGTGAGCAAGCCCTGCGTGCGTTCGGCTACCCGATGTTCCAAACCCGCCAAGGTCTCGCGCAACTGCGTAGTCATAGTGTTGAACGCGTGTGCTAGCAGGGTAATTTCATTCCGGTTTGCAATATCAATGTGCTGCTCCAAGTCACCGCCGGCCGCCCGCAGGGCGGCCTGTGTCAGGAGAATAATGGGATCAGCGACATAGTGACCGATACCCCAAGCCACGCCGCCCACTATCAGCACAACGAAGGCCATGATGATGACTGTCCGCCACGTCGCTGTAGCAACGCGCGCCTGATTCTGCGTCAATTCCATGCCCACCCGGAATACGCCCCAATGCTCTCCATAGACATAAATTGGCGCCGAAACATCCCATAAGGTCTCGCCAGTGCCTGGGCGTTGATAAACCTGCTGTAGCAAGGGTTCTGTATTACGCGCGGCTGTAATCCCCACCGGATCATTAAAAATCCGCTTCGTGCGATCGGTGGCCGGGTTGCCATCTCCCGATGACCAACGGCGATTGTGTGTAGGAATGTAACCGTTCACGTCCAAAGCAACCGTGAAGATAATGTCATCACTGGTCAAATACGCATCCAGCAAGTCTTGCCAATGCTCATCAGTATAAGCATCATACTGAGTATGGTACTTGTCCAACGACTGTGAATCACCCTCAAACTCAGGATATGTGGCCGGATCATATGTCCAAAAGCGGACATAATTGGTATCAAAGACTTGCTCGCGGGTCAAGTCCCCATCCGCTATTGCGCGCTCCCATAAATAGCCGATATTGGCGGCCCCAGAGATAGCAATAGACTCGGCCTTTTCCAAAAGCAGCCGCTCCATATCCTGGCGCTGGAAATACAACGTGAGCCAGGTCATCACAACCAACAACGGCACCAACGTGAAGATGACAGCCAACGTCACTCTGACTTGAAGCCGGCCCATCCATCGCTCGGTCGAATCTAGCGCCATAGCGTGTTCATCCATTAATGCCATCTCCTTATAACCTCGCCAGGGCTACCGCAATGTGCCGCCCACACCCGCGTCCCCCGACACACCCGCTAGGCCACCCCATCATTCTACCCCATCTGGCGTTGCCAGGCGCACGATAATATCATCCAAATCCAGCACCTGGCGCATTTGCTCAGCTGCCGTGCGCAGCATGGTCTCCATATCCAATGTCTCACGAATACGCGCTGTAACTTCGCCTACCATGCGCTCTTGCTGGGCGCGATTCTGGGTCTCCTGATAGAGACGCGCACTTTCCAACGCTACACTGAGCTGATCCAGCACGGCGGTCATCAACCCCAATTCTTCACTATTCCACGCATCCGCACCTTCAGGTTTGCGCAACCGCACCAAGCCCACGGTTTGCTCACGCGCTTGGATAGGCAGCGCCACCGTGAACGGGTCTTCATGCACAGGGCCGGTCAGGTGTCCCGCCGGTAGCGGCGGGGAAGATGTAAGCGCATAAACGCCAGCTTGATCACAACGATACCCCCGATCAGTACGCGTGCGCAAAGCCTTCAACCAGGCCTGCTGCGTTAGATCACCATACGCACGCCGCTCAGATTCAAAGGCCACCTGCGCGCGCGCGAAAAGCTGCGCATTATCCAAGGCCGCAGCAACCTGATCAGCCATGACTTGCAAGACACCCATGGCGCTCTGGTCAAAAGCGCCCGGTTTATCACTCTGCACCGACAAAGCCCCCAACACCTGATCGCGCGAGCGCAACGGGAGGGCCGCTTCCGAACGAGTATAAGGTAATTCAGAGGTCGCTAAACGCACCGCATCCACATCCGCATCTAGTGCCACGCGCGGTAAAGCATTGGCAATACTCCACCCAATCATCCCTTCGCCCACACGGATACGATGCTGTCGCGCCAACATCTGCTGCCCGGCCTCGCCGGTCCCCGCGCGCAAGAAGGCCCACTCGCGGTCTTCATCCACCAAAAAAAGCCCCACATAGTAGAGATCGAAGCGCTCACAGATAAGGTCTACCACCTGGTCAATAAGCAGTTCCGTGTCCAAGATTTGGGTGACCGCACGGCCTACCTCAGTAGAAGCGGTCAAATAATTGGTACGTTGGGTTAGTTCTGCGGTGCGGGCGGAGACCTGATCCTCCAACGATCCCAGAAATTGGCGTAGACGCGCGGTCATCTTAGCAAAAGCACGTGCCAGTTCACCAATTTCATCTGTGTATGCCGTCTCCACGACCACATCCAAATCGCCAGCCGCAATATTGGCCGCAGCTTTTACCAACCGGCCGAGAGGGCGTACAATGGAACGTGCCAGTAGGAAACTGAGCAGCACTACAATAAGCAGCATGATGACGCTCACACTTCCCAGTGTAAGCAACATGGTTTCGCGCCCTTCCTGTAACGCCACCTCATAAGCCAATACGTCACTCTCATACGCTGTAGCACCAATGACCCAGTCCCATGGCTCATAGTAAGTCAAGCGCGTGATACGCCAGGACGGCTCTCTCTCATCGGGATTCTGCCAGAGGTAGCGGATAGACGCCTGCTCACCCCGCTCGAGTGACTGGGCTAACGCCGCAATCTCACGCGCCACATAGCGGCCTTCATCATTGCGGCGATCCCACATACTGACGCCATCTAACTGCCCATCTTTGGAAATAAAATACATGCCCCGCTGGTCACCCTGCGTGCCCATGATGAAAACGTAACCAAACTCGCCTACCTGGGCATCTAGAATTGCCTGCCTGAGCGACGCCACATTCTCACGCGGTACACCCACAAATAACATACCGATAACTTCACCGGCGGCATCGTAAAGCGGCTCATAAGCTGTAAGATACCAAGCATTGACGACGTAAGCGCTACCCTGATAAACCTCGCCGCGTAACACCGTATTGATGACCGGGTTAAACGTGCCATCAGGATTGACGGCTGGAATGAAGGTACCGATAGCCCGCCGGCCATCCAGGGTTTCCACGTTGGTGGCCACACGCAGCATATCTCCTTGCGCGTTCATACGCTGGAAAATGGTAGTGCGCCCACCCACAAGCACCGATGTAAAGTCTACGACCGGAGACGGCACATCAAGGGCTTCGTTTCTCTCAAGACCCTGCGCACCAACATACATCTGTGGTAAACGGATCAGCGCACTTTGCAGAGTGAATTGGTTGACAGCATCCCAGGCAACTTCCTCTGCTGAGGATAATGCGACCGCCCCAGTATTATTCAGCACATAGCGCGCCACGTTCAAGTTATAATTGACCTGCTGTTGCAGCGCTTCATCTTGCGCTACTACCAGGCTGTATACACCACGGGTGATGTCACGTAGGTCATTTTCCAATAAGCGCGCAGCCTCCTGCTCGGCGCGCTGACTAAAGAGCAAACTTTGCCAAGCTGCCAAGCTCCACAGGGCCAGGGCCATGAGCAGCAGCCCTCCCACGCTCAAGACGCCGATTTTGGTACGCAGTTTTAAGTCACGCCAATTGAACACCGGTCTGCTCCTTCACATCCTAGTCGCGCGGCGGCGCGGATGAGACTTCAACGCCCAGATATACTTCGGCCTGCGCCAAATCCAACATCTCGCGCAGCTCCTGAACGGCAGTGCGCAATACGGTATCCATATCCAAGGTCTGCCGGATACGACCGGTAGCGGTAGCCAGCAACCGCTCATTAACAGCGCGCCGTTGGGTATCTTCGTAGAGACGCGCGCTTTCCAGAGTCACAGCCAGGCGATCCAACAGCACATTGACCAGCGTCAGCTCACGAGATGTCCACGCCCCGCGCTCTTCCGGCTTATGAAGTTGTACTACCCCAATGACCGCTCCCCGATATTTGATAGGCACGGCTAAATTCAAAGGATCAATCTGCACCTGTGTGCCAGCACGAGCAGCGCGCACCATGTCCGGTGACCAAGCTCCCCGCTCAATGGGAGCTAACACGCCATCCGCAGTACTAACAAAGCCCCACTGTTGGCGTGCGACCAAATCCCAACCCTCGCGGGTAGTTTCACCGTAAGCACTGCGCAACGCTTCCAAAGTGGCCTGGCTTTCAGCATACAGCTGCGCATTATCTATCGCCACGGCCAGCTGATCCGCCATCAACAGTAATACGGCCACGGCTGACTCATCAAAAGCATCAAATTCATCATCCTGCACGGTGAGCGCACCGATAACCCGCCCACGAGAACGCAACGGGAGGGCCGCCTCAGAGCGCGTATCGGGCAACTCCACAGTTACCTTACGCACCGCATCAGACTCGGCCTGGAGCGCAATGCGTGGTTGCGCATTGGCAACACTCCAGCCAACCATACCCTCCCCGACTTTGATACGATGCCCACGCGCCAACATGATTTTCCCAGCTTCACCGGTTCCTGCACGCAAGACAGCCCACTCACTGCCCTTATCCACCAGGAAAAGCCCCACATAGTACAGCCGAAACCGCTCGCGGATGATATCTACAGACCGCGCGATCAACTTTTCAGCATCCAGAATGGCTGTAGCAGCGCGGCTCACCTCGGCGGCAGCTTGCAAATAGGTAGAACGCCGCTCCAGGTCTTGGGTACGCGCATTCACCCGCTGCTCCAAATCAGTGTAGGAAACAGAAAGATCCATCGCCATATGATTGAAAGTTTCCGCCAGCAAGCTCAACTCATCTGTGCCGTAAATGGGAATCTTTGCCTGTAAATCACCATGAGCAAAGGCTTCTGCCCCCGCGCGCAACTCGGCAACCGGGTGGGTGATACTGCGTTCGACCACCAGACCCAGCCCACCAGAAATTATCAACGCCCCCAGCATGACGACGATAATCAAAAAAAGGCGCTGCTGAGAGGCCCTGATAAAGTCGTCTTTAGCCAATTCCACTTGCTCCTGACTCTGTGTTACCACCCGCTCGATTTGGGTGCCAATATCGTTCCCTAACCGTTGCGACTGAAACTCCAACGTGGTAACTTGGGCCGTATCGCCTGTAACACGAGCCTCCTGGATGGCCTCAATCAACCGGGCATACTGGGCCAAGTTCTCGCTGAGCTGGTGCACATACTGCTGCTGACCCGGATCGTTGAGCAAGTCTTGCACCTCCAACAGAGCAGCTAACGCCCGTTGTACATCATCAGCGGCCTCATAAGGACTGGGCACAGTATCGCGCAAATACCGGAGCAAGTTAGCTCGCGACGCAGCTACCCGCACTGCGGCATTGAGCAACAAGCGGTTGACCTGCGTATCAACATCAATCACCTGACGCAATTGCGCGTTGGAGATATTGTGATCGAAAATGATTACGGGCAATGAAGCCGCCGTCAGCAGAATCAACAGGACAAAGCCCCCCAAGATGCGTTGGCGTACCGATAAGCGGCGTAAGAAACGAGTCATGGCTATTACCTCATTCGTTAATCGCGTGTCGCCAAATCCCAGACAGTGTTGGTATAGACCGCCTCCGGGGGCACAGCCCCGGCAAGCACCCCATAACGTTGTAGTGTGTCGGTCACCCGGAGCACATCGGCACGCTCAGTGTACCCCAACGGGCGCGTCGCGGAACTTTTGACCAGCAGCGCGATTTCACGCATCATGGCTAATTGGTGCGCGCGGGTTTGTGTACCGCTGAGATCGTACTTCAACATAATATCAGCAGCTTCTTCAGGATTGGCGATGGCATACTCCCAACCGCGCAACGAGGCGCGCAACATGCGCGTACACAGGTCAGGATTCTGTTCCACCAACTCGCGCGTGGTGAAGAGCGTATCACCGGGGAAATCCAGGCCAAAATCAGCGTAGTTAATGATGCTCAATTCATTGGCAGCAATACCACTTTCCAAAACAACATGATATTCATTATAAACCATCGCCGAGGCCACATCAAGATTGCCGGCGATGAAGGCATCCATACTGAAACCCTGCGAGACGAGGGTAAATTGCTCAGGCGTGAGACCTTGCTGGGCCATCAAAGCGCGAAATTGCGCCTCCCAGCTACCTACCCACACCCCCACCCGCTTACCTGCAAAATCCTGAGGATGGCTGATACCTGAATCTCGATGCGCGAGGAGCAATAGCCCATTCTGCTGTTGGATTTGTGCGATGCTAACAACCGGCTGCCCCTGTTGCACCGCCACGGTCAAATCGGCCAACATGGATATGCCAAATTCAGCGTTACCGGATACAACATTGGTAATCGGCGCAATATCCGGCCCACCGGAACGGATTGTCACATCCAGGCCCGCTTCCGTATACCAGCCCTTTTCGAGGGCTACGTAATAGCCGGCAAACTGCGCCTGCGGGAACCACTGCAATTGCAAGGCCACGGGTATGGCAGGGGTGCTTGTTGGCGTAGCAGGTACACAGGCTACCACACAAGCCAACAACAGCCCTAGCCCCAGCCCCCGTCGAAAATAACGCCACCAGTTCATGGTTTCCTCCTTGCTTTAACCCCGCAGTACGTCTTGCACATCATCTGAGTCCTCGGCGGGTGTACCGACCCGAAGTTCCACCCGCTCCAGATCAAGTGCCTGTTGCAACTCCCGCACCGCCACCTGCAATACCGCCGCCACATCCATCCGCTCACGCATCCGAGTGGTAATGTCACCAATCAAGCGTTCTTCAGCAGCTTGTTGCTGGGTAGTTTGATACAAACGCGCGTTTTCCAACGCTACTGCCAATTCCTCAGCAATCTGTTCAACCAACGTCAGCGTTTCTGCCGGAACATTTTCATCCTCAAAGCGCACATTCAAAGCGCCAATGATCTGCTCGCGCAACCGCACAGGAACGGCCATCGCAGTACGCGCAGCTGCCCCTTGCGACTCTATACCGGTTGTGGCAGCATACGTAGTAATGACCGACTGTTGTTGTTCCAACGCTGTCTGCGCTTCAGGATAAATCGCAGCCACCGGCTCAAATCCCAAACGATAACGATAGCCGGTCTCCTGACCCATCGTATCCATATAGGCCTGCCAAGATTCCTGCGTATAAGAACCCTGGGCAGATTTCAGGGCGCGCACAGTCTGCTCCATTTCGTCTAACAGGCGAACGTTCTCAATGGCATTTCCCAACTGATCGGCCACCGTTTGCAGCACGGTAATGTCTTCTTCAGCGAAAGCTGCGCGGGCTGTTGATTGAATGCTCATCGCGCCGATAGCACGGCCCCGACTCCGCAACGGCAGCGCCAGCTCCGAGTGGGTATCCGGTAAAACAGGATTATTGAAGCGCACAGCTTCTGCACCCACATCCAGCGCAATCTGCGCTTCATTCTCAGTCACACAACTCCCAATCATCGAAGTGCCGCCAACTTCCAGTTTGTGACCGCGCTCCAGCATAATCCGGCCCGCTTCACCTGAACCAGCGCGCAATACCGCCCAGCGCCCGGTTTCTTCGACCAGAAACAAGCCTACGTAATAGTAGCCAAAACGCTCTTGCAGCAGATTCACTGAACGATTCAGCAGTTCATCCAGGGCCAGGATGGAAGAAGTGATTTGTGCTACTTCTGTCGCCATCCGCAGCTGCGCAGCGCGCCGCTGCATTTCGGCAACCAAACGATGCGTCTCCAAAGCAAGCGCAGTCTGCTCCAGTAAGCCCTGGGCGACAGCAATTTGTTGCTCATCCCACGGCTCCTCATCCTCACGTTCCAGGCCCAACACCCCGATCAGCTCACCGTGCAGCAGGAGCGGTAGCGCCAAACCATGCCCGCTAGGCAAGGGCAATTGCACGGGCTGGCCGGCGGCGGCCCCAGACCCCATCACCGGCAACCAAGCAGTCGTCGTCGGGCCAGCTAGTTCTGCGGTGTGCATATAGCCGGAAACAGCACCAGAATGCGCTTCCCACGCGCTGTGAACATAGCCTTGCTGCAAGGTCATCAAATCACGAAGCGCGGTCTCGGCGCGCTGACGAGAATTCTCCAAATCCGCCTGCGCTGCCAGCTGCTCTTGCAGCATAGACATCCGAAAGATACTACCACTAAACTGTTCACTTAAGCGTTCATAAAGGCCCCCTTCGTGTGGGCCGAGTTCAAAGAGCATAAAGCCCAATTGCGTCTCACGCATCACCAGCGCCGTGAGCACAGCCGTATAACGCTGTTGTTCCAGCGCCGTCCCCACTGGCAATAGCTGATACGCGGAAACGAGAGCTGCGTCCGACCAGACTCGCGCGCCCTGCTCCTGCTCGTAGGAGAAGAGCAAGCGCACCTGCTCCCTTGCGCGGCTCTCAGCCGCATACTGCACCAGATAGCAATGCCTGATACCTAAAGTTGGGAAATAGCGTTCCACGGGCGCTTGCAATTCGGCCAAGTTCAAGGCCGCCGCTATCGTATGCCCCAATTCTTGGATGTGCGTTTCTTGTTGATGGAGCAAAGTGCGCTGCTCACCTTCAAAGCGCTGCAACGCCGCACTCACCAGCACCCGTCCCTGCTGAAGCAAATTTTCGGCGTGGATTAACGTTGTGCGCTCGGTCAAATAGGGCAATACGGTGCGGCGCAAGTTAGAAAGATGGGTATGCCAGACGGTTACTCGCGCAAGTTGGGCGGTCAGCAGCAATTGCGCTTCAGACTGGATACTGCGCAACCCCAGATTGCAGGCAGCTAAGAAATACATGGAATTACCAGTGGTCACATCATCCAGAAAAGCGCGCCATAACGTCTCCGGCACATCCGGGGGGGCTGGTGTATCCACAGTCAATTGTGCAGCCACCGGCGCGTCAAGCGTGACCGCAGCTTGTCCAACAACATCTAGCTGGCAACCACAGGACTGGCGTACCACCAGCTGGGTAGGAATCAAAATCGCAGGAGGCACCTGCTCACCACGAATCATAGCCAGCAGTGTTTCCATGGTTGCGCGGGTCGCAGCGGGTAGCGATTGGCGAACCGTGGTGAGGGGCGTCTCCAGATGTTGTGCCGCCAGAACATCATCGAAACCCACCAGCGCCACATCCTCCGGTACACGCAGTCCGTGTTTGTGAAGCACATCAAAAGCACCAAAAGCCATATCATCATTTGCCGCAACCACAGCATCGAAATCCACAGCGCGGGCCAGGAGTTCTTCCATTGCGGCAGCCCCTGTCACCCGCCGATAATCTCCAGCCACAATTAAGGCCACGTCAAGCGGGATATTATGTTGCGCCAGAACTTCGGTATAGGCACGGTAACGATCTACGGCTTCAGTTTGCCCTGCTGGCCCCTGAATGAAAGCGATCCGGCGGCAGGCATGGACAGACACGAGATGCTCAACCGCCTCCCGCATCCCACTGGCACCATCGGGTAACACCTGCACCATACCTGGCACAGGTAACGCACCCCCAATTAAGGGTAAGGGTGCGAAATCCGCACAAAAATTCTGTAGCGTTTCCGAGCTGAGCGCATGCCCCAACGTCCCACTGATGATCAAGCCATCAAATTTCTGAGGCTTGAGCAATTCAAAGATGACATTGTGAGGAATATCCCGGCGCAGTTCACCGCCCACCACACAGATGAGATTGACATCCAAGGCCTCAGCAGCCTCGGCTACGCCTAACATAAAACTATTCTCATAAGCATCGCGCAACCAGGTCACTAACAACCCGATGGTAGGCCGGGGACTCTGTTTTTCGATAGTGTGTTTAGCCTGTGCTTCCATACGCCCACCTTTATTCAGCAAAATCAGCCGCCTGCGCAGCAGATAACAATTGTTCCCGCGTACCAAGCCGCACGATCGCTTTTGTCGCGCCAAGCAACAGGCCCAGCTCCTCAGCTGCGATGCGGAGAACCGCCTCCGTATCAGCGGCCGCTAAAATACTTTCAGTAATAGTGCGGGCATGCTGCTCCTGTAAGGCCTGTTGCTGTAGGCGCTCGAACAACTGTGCGTTATAAATCGCATTAGCAACGGGAATGGCAAACGCCTGGATTAAGGCCTGATCATGTTCCGTAAAAAGAAAGGCATCGCTATAACTCTCAAGCGCCAGCACCCCGACTATATGATTAAGAACGAATAGCGGCGTCCCAAGCCAAGAATTGGCGATTCCCCCCACGTACCTAACATCAAGTTGGGCAGTGTAAGCTTGTAATTCCGCAGCACTGCGGAAGAGTAAAGACCGCCGCTGCGCGACGATATGTCCGGTCAAACCTTTATCCAGCGGGTAGGTGTAGACCGGTAAGCGTTTGTCATTTTCAATGTCGTAAGACGTCATCCATACACCACGCGCCTCATCCACCAAAGCGATGTAAAAATTGGAAGCATCAAACAAACGGGATAATTGGGCATGCGCCGTTTGGAACACCTCTTCAAGACTACGCGTTGCAGCCAGGGATTGCCCGATTTCATCAAGTACGATCATCTCCTGAAACCGGCGTGCCTGTTCTGTCGCGAGCCGGGCATTTTCTAACGCCGCCGCTGCCAGATTAGCCACAATCATTAGCAAATCGCGCTCCCGCTCCCCATACATACCCGGTGTGGTATAACTCTGTACCGTCATCACGCCAATGACTCGCTCCCCAATCATCAGGGGAATTCCTAACCAAGATACCGCTCCGACTTTCCCTTTGAGCTCAATTCCCAGCTGCGCGCATGTTTCCTCAATGTGGGCCTCAAGCAACAAGGGTGCCCGCGAGGTGATGATGTATTCCGTCAGTCCCTGGCCGAACGCTCGGCGCACATCTGCGCCACGATCCACCCGCTGCCCTTCGGTCACATCAATACAGAAGAAAATCTCTTGCTTGATTTCGTCATACAAGGCGATGTAGAAATTGGTAGTATCCATCAAGCGTGAAACTGCATTGTAAACGCCATCCACTACCTGCTCCACCCCCAGGCCAGCGGCCGTCAGGATCGCTATGTCCTGAATCACAGAAAGTGTCGCGTGTTCGGCCACTTCCCAGGCGTGTGGCGTCGGCTTCCGTTTTGTCATGCGCGCTCCTCCTCAGTATCCACCGCAGCCGGAGCAACTACCGAGGATTCAGGCAGGGCTACATGCACCGTGGCCTCAGCCACACCCGGCAAGCGGCCCAGTTCTGCCGCCACGGTTCTCAAAACGGTTGTCACATCCAGAGACTGGCGCAAGTGCGCCGAGATTTCGCTGACCAACCGCTCGCGCACGGCACGCCGTTGCGTATCCTCATAAAGTCGTGCGCTTTCCAAGGCTACCCCCAATTGCTCCGCCAATGTCTCGATTAAGGCATTCTCTTCTTGCGTCCAATCGCGCGCGCCGTCCGGTTTCTGAAAACTTACCACCCCCACGGTTTGATCACGCACGCGCAGCGGGACCCCTAGCACAGGCGCGGAATCTGTATCCGGAACTATGGCATGACCCGTATCTAACACTTGCTGCATCTCCGAGGACCATTTGCCCCGCGCCACGGTTATACCAGCTTGATCGCATACATAACCCCAATCTGACCGCGTCTGGAGCATCTGCAACCAGGCATCACGGCTAACCTCGCCATAAGCTCGGCGTTCAGACTCTAAAGCAACCTGCGCCTCAGCAAATAGCTGTGCATTATTCAAAGCTACAGCTAACTGATCCGCAAGCGTCCGTAACACTGTAATCAACTCCTCAGCAAAAGCAGCTTCCTCGGTACTCTGAATAGTGAGTGCTCCCAGCACTCTCCCCCGCGATTGCAAGGGCAAAGCCATTTCGGAACGGGTCTCTGGCAGATAGGGGTTCTCAAAACGCACTGCTTCTGCACCCACATCCAAAGCCAAGCGTACTTCATTCCGGGCAACACATTGGCCGATCATCGAATCCCCCCCCACGGCCAATTTATGACCACCAGACAACATGGCTCGACCAGCAGATCCGGTGCCGGCCCGCAACACTACCCACTCCTCCGACTCGTCGACCAAAAACAACCCCACATAGTACAAATCGAATTGCTCGCGGACAAACCCCACAATTGTTTGAATCAGCTCATCTATATCCAAAATAGACGTAACAGCACGGCCTACCTCAGCAGAGGCTCGAAGATACGCCGAGCGTCGCTCCAGATCGCTCGTGCGCTCTTGCACCCGCTGCTCCAAACTAGCGATGATAGAAGCCAGCTGTTCCCCCATACTGTTCAATACTTGCGCTAACACACCCAATTCGTCTTGTCTTCCCAGCACAATACGATGCGTGAGTTCTCCACGCGCAAACTGCTCTGCGCCTTCCCGCAGTTGATCCAGATCACGGCGTATCGTGCGCAATAAAACAGGACTTGAGATAGCTATCACAACAGCTACAACTATCAACACGGCTACCAAGGATTGCGTAGCCCGATTAAGTCCCACAAAGGCTTCAGCTGTCGGCAGCTCGATGATAACCCCCCACCCTACCGGTTCTTCAATAAGCGCATAACTACCGATGACCTCTTGCCCGGTGACGCCTACGTAACGATGCTGCTGATCCACATCCCAGAGAACGCCTTGAATAAAGCGGGCGACTTCTGGGATATAGGATACGTCCTGACCAAACCGCCGGTAAGCTTCTGCCAGCACACTAAAAGCGCGTAGTTGCCCTTGCTCATCTACCACATAGACGTAGCCAGTCTGCCCAAATTCGACGGTGGACACCACATCCCACATCTCTTTGAGAATCACCTCAGCAACCAACACCCCTTCCAAATCACCGGTAGATGAATGCACCGGCACTCCGATGATGGCAACCGGCACATTGCTCTGGGTAGAAATTTCAATAGGCCCAACGTAAATCATGCCACTTGCAGGCACTACATACTCCGGCATCGCCGCACGATCTACCAATTCGGAAACTTGCACAACGCGAAAGGGCGAGACTCGCGCCTGCTCATAACCCTGGGCATCCAGCCAAGCCAACTCATTGAAAAGCCGGCGTTGTTGATTTAACAACTGATTTAACGCATCCGATTGCGCAACAGGTTCCAATCTCGCCAGCGACTTTGCGGTCGCGAAGACCTCCAGGGTATTGGTAGCCACCTTCAAGTACGACGAAATCCCCAAGCTTACCTGTTGGGCGGTTTTTTCTAACCCGCGCAGGATCTCGCTTTGCTGTACATTGTAGTTGATCGTGTACACCGCAAAGCCCGCTATTCCCAACGCCACTATGACCAATAAAATGGCATAGAATGTGAATATATCGGCAATGCTTCGTCTCAAACGCCCTGGCTTATTGGTCATACGCTTTACCCCTTCATCACGACACGCCTACACACCCCGATTTTACTCACCCCAAGCAGGTTTAGGATAGATTGGCTCTGCTGTGCGAATATCAAGCGGCCAAATCAACGCTATCCCCTGAGGGTGAACTTGCGTCAAATAGCTGTAGGGTTCCGGCAAACCACGCTCGTCAAAAGAGAACCGCCCCCCCACCGTATCAATTTCATGGGTCTTCAAATAATCCCGAATCTCTTGCTGATTCAGGTTCCCAGCGCCTTCAACGCCGCGTTGCAAGGTCTGCGCCCAGGCATACCCAAACAAAAAGTAAGAGGGAGCCGCAGGTACATCAAAACGCTCCTGGCTGACGGCGTTCAACCGCTGGATACCCTCAAAAGGCAACTGCGAATCAATGGGGGTCCCGGAAAATACATAATAACCGTCTGCACCCAGCTGCGCTTCCCAGGCAGGAATCAAGGATCCAACACCCTGAAGAATGTAGTCCGGGTTGTAATCCATAGCTTTCATTGTCTGAATGGTCATAACGCCATCGACCAACAGGCCATTCGCAATGAAAAGATCAGCATCCGCAGCTTTGGCCGCCGCGATTAAAGTCTCAGCCGACTCCATGGGCAAGTCATACAACTCATTAAGCACAACTTCCATCCCCAACCGCGCAGCGCCATCATACACGCTCTCCCGCACCGACAGACCAATAACATTATTCACCGAGATCATAGCGACTCTTTTGGGACGTTCCGCGGCTGGCAGCGTCGCCATCCATTGCCAGAACCCCTCATACCACCACTGCCCCATCAACGGCGGCCCACCAAAGGAATAAGCGAAGCCTTGTTCGAATGAGGTCATGTGACCGCCCATAGAAATATAGACCATCTCATACCGCTCTGCCACCGCCATCTGCGGAACGACAGATGTGCCTGGATACCCACCGAGGAGCAAGTCAACCTTGTCTTCAGTGATCAGGCTTTCCAATAACGTGGCAGCCTTTTGAGGATCACTTTCATCATCATATATGACGATTTCAACCTGCCGCCCCAAAAGCCCGCCTTGGCTGTTGATTTCCTCAGCCCAATAACGATAGCCTTGCTCCACCCAGCGCCCCGTATCCGCGTAAATTCCAGTGAGCGGGAGCGTTCCACCCAGTTTAATAGGTGTGCTTACATCCGGTGTCGCCGTCCCCCCCCCCAAGTTACACGCCGTTAAAACCATGCTAACGATCAATACAACCGTCAACCCGACCCACACAAACCGTTTCTGTACCATGGTGAAACCTCCTTGTAATTACACTTCAGATTTATCTGGCACACCTAAGCGAACTTCAACCCGCGCCGCACCTAACGCCTCACGCATCTCACGTACCGCTATCTTGAGCACCGTCTCCATATCTAATGACTCGCGCATCCGCGTGGTCACTTCACTAGCCAACTGCTCACGCGCCGCCCGCCGTTGGGTATCCTGATAAAGACGCGCAGCATCTAAGGTCGTCCCCAGTTGCTCCACCAAAGACCTGAGGAGTGCCCGTTCAGCATCGGACCACTTACCCTGCGGGTCAACCTTATGAACCTCCAATTTACCGATACTGTGCCCCCGCACCCGGACAGGCAACTGCAATTCAGGCAAGTCGGTAGACTGCGCCAAATCATCAGATGCAAGATCCGCGAGAGCCACCACCCCCCGCTCGTCATAACGATAACCTACAAGCTGCTCCTGCAACGTCTGCCGCCAGGCTGTGCGGCTAACTTCACCGTAAGCCCGCCGTTCAGCTTCCAAACTCTCCTGTACTCGCTCAAAGAGCTGCGCATTGCTCAATGCCACCGCCACCTGATCCGCCAATAGTTTTAAGACCAGCACCATGTCCTGATCAATACCCCCGACCTGATCACTCTGCACCGAGAGCGCCCCCAGAACGTGACCACGTGCCGCCAGGGGTAATGCAGCTTCCGAGCGCGTGTGCGGCACTTGATGAATGTCAATACGCCCATGCACCCCGCTAATATCCTCCAACAATTTTAACTCACCGGACTTAATCGTCTGACCTACTAAAGAATTATCGTCCACGGGCAGACGGAAGTCCTGCTGGAGCAATTCTTGCGCCCCCTCTCCAGCCCCAGCGCGATAGATGGCCCACGCCCCACGTGCGTCCACCTCAAACATACCGACATGATAGAGGGCAAACCGTTCATGGATTAATTGCACGACCTGTGCGGTGAGCCGATCAATGTCCAAAATCGAGGAAACCGCCTGACCGACCTCTGCCGAGAGCCGCATTTGAGCATTAATGATCTCGAGCTCTGCCGTGCGCTCAGCAATGCGCGCTTCAAGGCTGTTATAAAATGACTGCAACTGTTCACCCATGCGATTGAAGGACAGCGCCAACTGCCCTAATTCATCACGGCTCTCCGGCGTCACCTGATACGTTAAATCTCCAGAAGCCAACCGCGCCGCACCTTCGGAAAGCCGCGCCACCGAGCGTGAAATACTGCGCAAGGTAGTATAACCAATAGCTCCGCTCAACAAGAAAGCGATCAAAAATCCGGCGATGATGACCTGGTTTACCGTTTGCTGTGCAGCTTGAGCATCGGCAAGCGCGCGGCGCTGTTCCTGCCGCGTGGTCAACACAATCCCGTCAAGCGCATCCATCACCCGTTCCAGATTGTGATTCAAAATCGCGATACTCGAACGCAAGGTAACAAAACTACCGGCCTCCGCCTGGATAAACCAGGGACGAACTGTGCCACGCAGATTAGCGATGGCAAAATCCAGCCCCGCGCGTTCCTCCAGCATTTCACGCAGCAATTGGTAACGCACATCTACATCATCCAAGGCTGCTGTGACATTCCGGGAAAACAGCGTTGCATCTTCGGCCAATACCGCTTCTTGGACAACCCGCACCAGTTCCAGACTCGCGCGCGAGAGTTGCTCCGCCGCAACAGCACGCTCCGTTTGTTCGAGAATGCGCTCATTGGCAAGTCGAATCTGTTGGAACTGTTGTAAGCTAATGCCCCCGAAAACACCTAAGACCAGCACGAGTGCGCCATAGCCCAGCAACAAACGTACACGCAAAGACGTACGCAGACGTGGCTTTGGGTCTGTCTTGTTCATAGCAACCTCTTCACTCTCTCATCCCGCTCATCGCTTTGCAACCGAATGGTAACATCGTGCAAATCCAATACCTCGCCGATTTCGCGCGCCGCCGTTCGCAAAATAGTATCCAGATCGAGCGTCTCACGCATCCGCCCAGTGACTTCACCAATGAGCCGCTCCTGCAACGCGCGCCGCTGAGTATCCTGATACAAGCGCGCGCTTTCGAGCGCCACCCCCAACTGCTCCACAAGGTCCTGCAACAGGGCGATTTCCGCCGCCGTCCACCCGGCCCCCTTCCCTGGCTTATAGGTGTCTACCACACCAATCACCGTATCGCGGACCAAAATGGGAAGCACCAGGAGATGGTCACGCTGCGCGTCACCGGGGACCTGCACCACCTGCTTTTCTAGCAATGCGCGCGCGATCTCAGGCGTGATGTTCCCCGTCACCGGCACGACCCCCCGTTCCAGGCTACGGAAGCCCGGCGTCTCCGCCGTCCCTAACAACTCTTCCCAAGCGCGCCCGCTGATTTCGCCGTAGGCACGTTGCGCCGTCTCCAATGCTGAGCGCGTTTCAGCAAACAAACTTACATTTTCAAAAGCTACGCCCAACTGATCCGCCAACCCTTGTAGCGACTCAGCATCCGCTTGGTCAAAAGCCCCCATCTCCCGACTGTGCAAATCCAGCAGCCCCAACTTTCGCGTGCCCACAGTGACGGGCAACACCAGCCGCGAGCGTGTCTGCGGGAAGGCTGCGTCAGCCTCAGCTATAATACGGGCTTCTTTGGCAGCAAATGTTTGCGCCAACACAGACTCAGAATCAAGTGGAATCGTAGTCCCAATAGGTAAATTTGCACCTGCAGAGCCATGACAACCGCGCAAAACCAAGTGCACTTCCAACTCGTCTAGCATAAACAAACCCACATAATCCAGTAACAACCGGTCAACAATCAATTTCGGTACGGTAACGTATAGAGACTCCTGATCGCGCAATGTGGTAGTAACACGCCCAAGTTCCGTAATGGCATAGAGCTGCCCAGTACGATGTTCGAGCTCATGTGTGCGCAGTTTCAGACTGGCAGTGTTCTCCTGCAACGCACGGTTGCTTTCGGCCAATGCAGTTTCGTTCTCGCGCAAGCGTGTCACAGTGCTATCAAGCGAAAGGATCGCTGAACGCAATAACAACGCTGTTAGCAACAAAACCAGATTGATCACCATCCAATCGGCAAGCCCGACCGTAGGCGCAGGCGTAATCACCAGCCCCCCTACCAATTCGGCAATGAACATCCCGGTAAGCGTCACGGCGCTCAAGATGCCATAGAGCAAGACCCCCCGCCCCCCCAGCAGCAAGCTGACAAACGTGAGGACCAGAAAATACCCCACCACACTGGAATCGCGCAGCCCGTCCCCCATCAACACCAGGGTCGTCATGCTCAACCACAAGACTGTGGCTAACACATAGCCCACACCCTGCAAACGGCCCTTGCGCACCAAGTTTCGGAACCAGAGAAACAAGCCGGTCAACAAAACGCCAAAGACGGCGTTGAAAACCCATTCGTCCGGCTCCAACGGTAAAACGATAGCGGTCCCCAGTATTGTGGCAGCTAACAACAAAAGCAGCAACGTATTGAGCAATCCAGCTGCGCGAGTCTTGCCTTCATCTTCAAATGCCGGCGGCGCTAACCATTGCCTGATGCGCATGAGCATAGCCATCCCTCTCTCTTAATTCCCCCTGCCGCCATCGGGTGTGGCGCACAGGTAGCTGTAGAAATAACCAAAGTAGATTTTCTGGCTTTCCAACATCGTGAATCCCGCCATCTCTACATCCTGCACAAAACCGGGCCAGGAAAAATTCACAGCGCGCACTAGCTTAATCTCGCCCCCCACCAACACGCCCCCCGGCTTGAGAATCCGCCGCACTTCTTGCAAGGCAATGGGCCATTGCGGGATGTGATGAAATACCCCAAACGCAAACACGGCATCGAAAAACGCGTCGGAAAATTCGGTAGCGGTGAGATCACCAACTGCAATCTGTGCATCAGGTGCGTTCTGACGTGCAAGTGTGACTTCTTCGGGCAAGAGATCAATGCCGTACACAACTTGCGGCGCTAAGGCTTGCTGCAACAAGCAAATGTTGGCACCCGCACCACACCCGGCATCCAATAAAACCCTACCCCGCAGGTCTATGCCACGCCGCAACAACTGCCGACGCATCACTGTAAATTCATAGTGCTCCTGGAACCAATGCCGCAAGCGGCTATTCATCACAGATTGTTCAGTTGATGACATTTTCATAAGCACTCACACCTCACGCTTCTTTATCACGCTCCCGGAACAAGAACATCGCCAAACCGGGGACGATAATGGCGCCAGCAAATGCCAACAGAAATGAACCTTCGGTTGCAGAGAAAGCTCCTACCGCGGCATACACCAGCGAAATCCCCAGGTTTGCCAGGCTCGAGAGCAACATAAAACGCAACATGGACATACGCCCCATGCCGGCAAACAGCACCGAAGCCTCAGCCAGCACCGGTACCGGACGCGCCACAATGATCGCCCAATCACCGAACTGGCGGCTCAAGCTCTCCAAACGCTGCAATTCGTCCGCCCCAACCAGTTTACTCGCGAAAGGGCGGCCCAAGCGCTCACCCAACGTAAAACCCAGAACACTGCTGATGACCATCCCTACAAATGAGGTCAATGTCCCCGGTATGAAACCTAACAAAAAGCCACAAGTAGTGCTGGCAAGGCTAGAAGGCACAGGGAGAATAATATCGAACGCCAGTAACCCGCCCAGCACCACCACCACCAGCCCGGGCCTGTCCTGCGCCGCCGCAATAAAAGCATGGGTCCAACCCTCAATCTGCTCGCCCCAAAGGGCAAAGGGCACCAGGATAAGGGCAAGAATAATCACGACCAATACAATCCAACGTAAACTTACACTCATAGGGCGACCTCAAATCTCAAATAGCGAATGGCAAATTCATGCGAAAATCACGTTTCACGCCTCACGCATCCAACCGCACTAACCGCACGGAGACTTCAGGTAATTCTAAAGCCTGACGCATCTCACCAGCTGCGGTTTTCAACACCGTCTCGACATCCAGGGTTTCGCGCATCCGTGCCGTAACACCAGCCAGGAGCTGCTCACGGGCTGCCAGCTGCTGAGTCTCTTGGTACAACTGTGCACCTTCCAAGGCCTCGCTCAACCGCTCGACAAGGAGTTCCAACGTGCTGCGCTCTTCAGCAGTCCAGGCAATACGCCCAGCGCGCCGAAAGTGTAATACACCCACGGGCTGCCCACGCACAGCCAACGGGATAGCCAATAGCGCAGCGTTCCCTTCCAGCGTCGCCACACTCTGCCCATTCCGGACAGCCTCAAGCATCTCCGGACGCCACTCCCCATCTGCAACCGTGATAGCCTTACGCGTATAGCGATAGCCCCACGCATCGTGCGTTCCCAACAATTGGCGCCAAGCCGCACCACGCACATCGCCATAAGCACGTTGCACGTCTGCCAACGCCTGTCGGCTTTGCTCCAGCAGCGCAGCATTGTCGAGCGCGGCCCCTAGCTGATCTGCCATAACCTGTAACGCAGCAATAGCCTCCGCATCGAACGCGCCCGGCTCAACATGCTGCACCGAAATCGCGCCGACCACCCGGCCCCGCGAGCGCAAAGGCAGCGCCGCCTCAGAACGCGTATCGGGCAGCTCCGCCGTCGCCAGACGGACGCCATCTGCGCCAACCTCCAACGCTACCCGGGCCTGGGCGTTTTCTACACTCCAGCCGATCATCGAACCAGGTCCAATCTTGAGCCGGTGCTGGCGCGCCAACATCGCTGCACCCGCCCCACCAGTCGCCGCGCGCAGTTCAGCCCACACAGCCTCCGCATCCACCAGGAACAAGCCCACATAGTACAAGCCGAAGTGTTCCTGAATCAACTGCACGGCTTGCTGCAACAGAGTCTCGGTTTCAGTCAACGACGTAGTAACGCGGCTCACTTCCGCTGCCGCTTCAAGATAGCCGGCACGGCGTTCCAGGTCGCGGGTACGCGCCTGCACCTGCCCTTCCAGCGAACCGATCAATGAGCGTAATTGCGCTGTCATTGCATTGAAGGCGTTTGCCAACACTCCCAGCTCATCTTCAGAATCCACAAGCACTTCCTGCTCTATCGCGCCCGCGGCAATTTCCGTAGCCGCCTCAGTCAAGACACGGATAGGACGCAAGGCTTGCCGATAAGAGACAAGGATCAAAACTACGAGTAGCAACACCCCTGTAATTACTAATCCTGCGGTCAACTGTTGCAACACGCCCACGCTAAGCAACAACTCAGCGTGCCGTATCTGGAAAACCACGGTCCACCCATTGGATAAACGCTGGGAAAATGCCTGCCAACGTACCCCAGCAGTATCCGTGAAGGGCAACTCGCCGCGCGTGTCGCGCTGCGCAAAGAGCACCGGAGGATACGCGGAATAGTCTTGCACTTCGGTAAAATCCACAGCGGAATGTAACAGCACTAGCCCACTATCATCAACGATAAAGAATTCTCCCGTGCTCCCTATCGGTTCCATACTTATCATGTCTGAGAGGGTCGTGACACTCGCCGCGAACATGACCACCCCCACTATCTGCTGCGTTTCCGTGCGAATGGGCATAGCCACCACCAATGCCGGGGCCAAACCGGTGCGACCCTGTAATACCTGCAACGCGGGAGCACCCGTGCGCGCAGTACGGAACCAGGCGCGATCACTGTAATCAGTCAACATAATCTCATCGTTACGCGCCAAGTTTATCCCTTGCAAGTTGGTGGTACTAACAAGATACATATAGGGAAATGCTTTAGCGAATGCCTGTAAGTGGGGGCGTTGCCGTTCTGGATCCATACTGACAATATCAGGTTGCGCAGAGAGATGTTCCAGAGCCTTGTAATTCAAATCGAGCCACAACATTAAACTCTCGGCCAGACCATCGTTAGCAATTTCTAACTGCTCGCTAGACTTTGCAACGAGCAGATCGCTAGAGAGCTGTCCCAACAGTGCCATTGTGCCGGCAATCAGAGGAATCATGATGACGAGCACCAGCGCAGTCAAGCGCGCTTCCAAATTCCCGCTCCGTTGAACTTGCGTTACAATGCGTGTGAAAATAAGATAGCTGAAACCGCTCAGAATAACCCCGGCACTCAGCAGAATGGCGCCCCCAGGTAACAGCAAATCAGGCAAAAACAAATAAACAAACGATACAGTTGCATTAATAAGCGCTAACGTCCAGCCCAGAGAGCGGCGCGACTCATCCCGCAGGGCTGTGTATATACTCACCCCCACAGCCAACACCAGCACAATCCCTGTCAACAACACAAGCCCGGGTGCGGCTAACCACCCGGTCACGTAGGCCTCCGGTGCGATATAGCCGCCCGTATAGGTTACTGGCACCCCCCCATACCACAGACGTGTTCCAGCGAAAACGTCCAGCAGGGTTAGCAACAGGAATAAAGCCAATAATCCCTTAAAAAGCCAATCCCCCCAACGCACACGCCCGACCAGCCAGGTAGGTTGTAAAAACGCCAACGTAACCCACAAAATCAGTATGGGGACCAGCAAGCTAGTAGCCGCCACAAGCTGTGTCGCCCAAAGCGCACTATCAAGTGAGGTGGCCTGAAATAGCTGCCCAGTAGCAAACACATAAAGGGCGCTGAAGAGCAAAAAAGTCCCCAAGACACGATTGAGGTACTGCCGGAAATTCAATGTGAGCACATACAAGCCCAAAATCAACTCGATCAAAGCGACAAGCCAGGCCACCAGAGTTAGGAACGGAAGCGCCGTTGTGGTCATGCGTGCACCTCCTCAGCCACCAGTGTGGGAGTTTGCCCTAAACGCACCTCCACCGCATCCAGCTCGAAAGCCTCACCCATAGCACGCAACGCCGCTTGCAATACCTGGTCTATATCCAACGATTGGCGCATCACATCGGTGACATCCGCCACCAACCGTTCACGCAGGGCGCCGCGCTGCGTCTGCTCTACCAGCCGTAAGTTATCCAGGGTTTGACCCAACTGATAAGCAATAGCTTCGACTAATTCCCGCTCAGCAGCACTCCAGGGCGTAGCGGACTCGCGGCGCACCCCCAAGACCCCAATGGCCTGATTACGCACAGTAATGGACGCGACCAACTCACCCACGGCGTCGCCTACACGTGCATCAGGAGCCGCCTCCAGACGCATGTCCCGCAAACGATAAGCTGGTTGAAGGGTTTCTGATTGCAAGAAGGTTGACCAGGCCTGAGCCAGGTAACGCTGCTGTACAATCTGCAAATCGTTAAGCGCTGCAACCAGAGCACCCACGGTCTCGTTGAGATAACGGCCCAAAATCAACAGCTCATCGGCAACATCAGTATCAATAGACAACGCCCCCAGATCAAGCTGCGCCTGATAGTCGCCACGCGCCACTTGTTGCAAGAAGTCCACATATCGCCGCACGAGTAACTCGCGCCGCAATGCTGCCACGTCTTGGTCCCGACGCGCTTCACGCTCCGTACGTGCCGCTACGCGCACCTCTTCCAGAGCCGTAGCCAACTCTACACCACGCTGCTGTGCCACATCAAGGACTTGCTGATTAAGATTAAAAAATTGTTGCAAAATTACCACAGACATGATGATTGCGCCACCCACTACCACCAAATAGATTACATACTCAAAGATACCGCTGGGAAGCGGGTAAGGCACCAACCATCCCGACAATTGCACGATCAATTGTACCGTAAGGCCCACCGCCAACAGCGCCACCGTCACACGCATCCCAGTACGCTCCCACAACATACCAGCCAACAACACCATCACCGGCAACGCCATCACCAAAGGACTGGTAAGCCCCCCAAGTAAGGGAACAGCTGCCAAGACCAAAAGATTAAGACTCACAACAAATGTAGCTATGCCCCATTGAGGCCGACTTTTTTGCCAGGACAAGGCCACCAAGACGACTGCAATAGATACGCTATTAATGATAAACAACGGAAGGATAGGAAAACCCGGTATCAGTGCCCAACCGACCAGATAAGCGAGTGTCAGGAGAATGAGTAACACCACACAAAAACGGGCGATAGTTGTAAACAGGCTTACCCGGTGCGCACTCATGCGCGCTTGCAAATCCATTTGTGGTGGTTGCTCTAACATATCAATTCTCCTCCCGCCCACGGGACATGTCCGGAGTTCCCAACATCGCTACCAATTCCTCCGCGCCCAACGCACGTTGTAATTGTCCCAAGGCACGTTGCAAGGCATCTTCCACGCTCACCGCCGCGCGGATATCATCAGCAATTTCGCGGGTACGCTGCTCGCGCGCAGCACGGTGTAAAGTTTCCTCAATCAAACGGGCGTTCTCCAACGCCAACGCCGCTTGCGTGCTCAGCGCCTCCACCAACGCGCGTTCTTCCGCCGTCCAGGGTGGTTGATCTGGACTGCGCTGCAGTTCAATGGTGGCCAACACTTGATCGCGCAAAGCCACAGCGGCTTCAAGATGGCGCTCCGTCGCGGGTTCAGCAGACTGCCCATCGGCAACGACAAGCGCTTCCACCTGCACCCCGGTATACTGATAAGCATGCGCAGTCTTTCCCAGACGCGCTTCCCAGGCGGCCTGTACCTGGCTACCATAAAGCCGCTCGAGCTCGGCCAATACACGTTGACTTTCCTCGAACAAGCGCGCATTGTCAATCGCCAACGCCAACTGCTCAGTCATCGTCTCCAAGAGCGCAATATCGTCCTCAGTGAAGGCATTAGATGCCTCGGATTGCACATCCAACACGCCGATTACCTGACCGCGCACCATGAGCGGCAACCCCAGCTCTGAACGCGTTTTGGGCAAATCAGGATTATTGAACCAGATGGCATCATCGCCCACATCCAAAGCAATACGCGGCTTACCCGTTGCCAGTACCGAGCCTACAATACCGAAACCACTCCGCAGGCGATGGCCACGCGCCAACATCCGTCGCCCGCCGACTGAGGAGGCTGCACTGAGAATGGCATAATCTCCCGCCTCATCTGCCAAGAAAATACCCGCGTGATAGAACCCGAAGCGCTGCGAGATTAGTTCAGAAGTCGTGGCAAGCAACGTTGAAACGTTGCGAATAGCTGAGGCATCCCGAGCCACCCGCGACGCAGTCTGCAATTGCACAGTACGCCGCTCCAAAGCCTGTGTACGCTCGGTAATACGTACTTCCAGGTTAGTACGGGCATCTTCCAATTGCTGATTGGTAACTCGCAAAGTCGCCTCTATACGTTGGCGCTGGCGCAACATACGCCGCTGCAAGACAATAATGCCACCCAACAGCAACAACCCGACACTGCTTATTAGCAACATAGTCTGATAACGCTCGATAAATGTAAGCGGGCGGTTGATCAAGGTGCTATCAGACGGTAACAGCGCACGGGAGATGTTAAAACGCTGTAACTGTTGGTAATCGAAAATGTAGCGGTTGGGGCTGGTTCTCTGGATAGGCACAGCACGCACTGGCGTCCCCTGCAAAATGCGTAGGCTCAAATCGCCTGCCGCCGCGCCTTGAGAAAAGGCGTTGGTCAACTTCCCCCCCATCATACCGCGGCCCAGGTAAAAATCCCACAGTCCATAGATGGGCAGGGTGGTGTTGGCGTAGAGCAAATCAATGCTCTGCTCGTAAGTATAGAATGTACCTTCACGGTCGCGATTGAGCAACACCAACAGGATAGCCGTATCGGACGGCTGCGCTTGCAAGGCAGCGAAAAGTTCCGGCATAGAGGGGTCTTCATAGAAAACGAATTCTAAACCCGGCTGATACAAGGGAATCAAATCTCGCAACAACTGTGAGTAAATCTGACCGGTGGTGGTTACATCGTTGATAACAACAATGCGTTGCGTATTCGGCTGCAAGCGCAGAATCGCATCCAGCGTATCGGCAATATCCACATTCTCCACAACGCCGGTGAAAGCGTCCTCAAAACCGGCTATCATACTATCCTCAAAGAAATTAATACCACAGAACACCACCGGTGTCCCCGAAAAGAGCTCCGCATAATACTGTTTGGCGAAATCAAAGGCGTTGTTATCGGCCACTACAATCAGGTCAAAGGTAACACCGGCATACTTAGCCCGATACAGTTCAGCAAACCGGGCATAATCGGCAGGGGTAAGCGCGAAACGTTTGGCATCCAAATACTCGACATAAACTTCCGCTGCCTGCGCTTCGGGATCCACTACCGAGAGGAAGCCCTGCAACAGGTTATCCGACCAGCTCAAGCCCTGATGGTAGGAATGAATGATGAGAATGCGTCGCTCTATAAACTGCGCGCGCGCGGGACGCAGCGGCACTAACAGCGCCGCGCCCAACAGCGTCAGCAGCGCCGCACCTACCCACCATCTACGCCAACCCCGATGTTCCCCGCTGATGCTCATAACGCTCTCCTGCACATCCACATCACTGGCTACCCTTCCGTAGGCGGTGTGCTGCCCATACGAATCGTTCCCGTCGCGCCCAGCACGCGCCCCAGTTCACGGATAGTGGTCTGCAAAACTGTGTTCATATCTGTAGAAGCGCGCATCCGATCCGCGATCTCACTGATCAGCTGCTCGCGCTCTACACCCCGGCGAGTCTCATCCAACAAACGGGCATTTTCTAGCGCCAAGCTAATCTGCTCAGCCACCTCTTCCACCAGCGAGAGATCTTCTGCCGACCAATCTGACTCGTCCACCGCACGGCGCAACACAATGCTCCCCAGTAGTTCCTGGCGCAAACGGATAGGAACTGCAATCTGGCGTGTCTCCACATCAAGTGTTGGTTGCGTCACGGGATCTGGAATCATACGAGCTACAGTTGCCGGTGCAGCCGAGGTGACACCTGTGGCCGTGTAATGATAGGCCGGAGTCGCGTCCATCAACCGCTTCCGCCACCGCTCACGCACCCGCTGCCCATAGAGCAGCTCCATCTCACGCAAGTTCTGACGCAGCTCCTCTAACAACCGCGCGTTATCAATCGCTACGGCCAACTGGTCGGCCAACGTCTGTAAAATCTCCTCATCCGCCTGGGTGAACGCCTGCGACTGGTCGGATTGCACATCCAAGACCCCGATAACCTCACCACGCACCTTAAGCGCCAGCCCTATCTCCGAGCGCGTATCAGGCAAATCAGGATTGTTGAACCAGACCGCGTCCTCACCTACATCCAGCGCGACACGCGGCTCGCCCCGCCCAGAAACGTACCCCACGATGCCTACCTGACCCACTTCCAACCGGTGTCCCCGCGCTAACATCTGCTGCCCGCCCTCCGACGAGGCTGCCCGCAGCAGTGCGTACGCGCGCGCCTCGTCGAGCAGGAAAATGCCCGCGTGGTAAAACCCAAACTGCCGGGAAATCAAAACCACAGTCTGATCGAGCAGTTGACCTACATCCTCAATCGTGGCGGCCTCACGCGCTACCTGCGAGGCTGCTTGCAGCTGCATCGAGCGTACCTGCAAGGCCTGGGTGCGCTCAACCACGCGCGCTTCCAAGCTGGTGTAAAGCTCCCGCAATTGAGCGGTCATGCGATTGAAGGCGCGTGCCAGCGCTCCCAACTCATCCCGCGTCAATTCAGGCACAGTCTGGTTCAAATCGCCCTCGGCAATACGCGTCGCAGCCTCAGTCATCGTCAGAATGGGGCGCGCGATCTGCCGCGAGACGAAATACCCACTCCCCCCTACAAAGAGCACCAATAACATACCAGCGACAACGATACTACCAGCCAAGAGCCGAGCAGGGGCAAACGCCTCTTGCTGTTCGATCTCAGCGAGCAAGGCCAATTCCAGCTCCTCGATCCAACGATAGTCACCGACCACCGGCACGCCAGCGTAGTTAGTATAATGGGCTTGTCCGTTATGCTTATTTTGCACAGCCTCCTGAATACCTAGCGGCGGATTAGCCCGGGGAAAAGAGCGCTCCGCGGCCCCCTCGGAGATGAAATTACTGAAGCTATCCACCAAGTAGGTCTCGCCTGTCTCACCCAAACCAGCACGTTCTGAAATGATAGCATGCATACGGTCAAGATTCAGATTCACAGCCAGCACACCAATCTGGCGACCGTCGGGAGCGAGCAGGGGAGTGGCGATAGTTAGCGCGAGATGCCCTGTGACAGGCGAGGGATGGACATTCTGCACATAAGTCGCCACACGCCCATTGACAAAATAGGCCTCACGCACACGATATTGGCCCTCGTAGAGAGGCTCGGTGGAAATAGCAATCTGCCCACCCACATCTGTAAGAATGAAAACCTCTTCGAAATTCAGTTTTTGCACCAATAGCGCATGCAACAGCGTGTGTAAACTCGTATAAGCTGTCTCATATTCCGACTCAGCCACGCCTTCACGCAGAAGCACATCTGCCGTCGCCTGTATCGCAGGCAGTTGCGCAATAAAAACTACCTCCTGGCGCTGGTCGCCCACCCAGCGAATGAGCTCTTGTTCTTTTAGCACCGTGACTGCTTCCAAGCGAGCGTAGAGTGACTGTGCAAGCGCATCCCGCGCCCGCCAGTAGGCGACCGTCGCAGCCAACACAACCGTCAGCAGCGTGAGAGCTATAAAATACCCCACCAACCGCGCTATCAAGCTTTCGCGGAAAATTCTCATCGCTCGCTCCTTGGCGCTTCGGGCCTCTCCGCTTCAGGAGACGCCAACACAATCAGCGCATCTTCAGCGTGCAAAATCTTACCCAGCTCTAACACCGAAGCCCGCAAGATTGCATCAATATCGACAGATGCACGCACCCGCGAGGTGATGACCGTCTTGCGCAGCTCATAATCAGCGCGGCGACGCGTGGTCTCCAAGAGCCGTAGGTTTTCCAACACAAAAGCAGCCGAATCACCCAACGTGCGGAACAATCGCCGCTCGCGCTCGCTGAACTCGTAAGGCCCATCCAGCACCGCCAGCAACACCCAGCCCAAAGGCTTGCCCGCACTAATCAGCGGAATTACAGCTAATGCCTGAATCCCCAAGCGCCCCCATAACGTCAGACGCGAAATCTCATCTAACTTCGGCGTCTCAGCCAGATTTGAAAGCACCAGCGGCTCTTCAATCATCCGCTTAAGTACAGGTAGCTGATGCACGGCCCACTGTTGACCAGAAACCGGTGCAGCACGGGCATCTCCGCGATCCCAAGTGGCAAGCAACTGGAATACGGGATCGTCTGGCGGACGCTCTGGATCAAAAACACCCAAAATACAGCGTCCCACCCGCTCAGCAGCAGCGTAATCCACAAACGCCTGGAGGATATCTTCTGGGGCATGCGCAGCGCCGATGTTGCGGCTGGATTGGTAAAGGATTTCCGTCTCATCAAGTAAGGCTTGCGTCTCCTGGAAGAGCCGAGCGTTCTGAATGGCGGCAGCCGCCTGGTTAGCCATCGCCATCACTAAATCTACATCTGCATCAGTAAACCCAGGTTGATCCGTGCGCTGCATGACAGTGATGGTGCCTAACACTCGTCCGGCATAAAGGAAGGGAGCAACGATGATATCCCCGCACTCAGTCTCCCGACGTCGCCGCTGCACCTCTGGCGACTCACGCGGGTCAGGAACATTTTGGGGCGAAAGTGTGGGTTTCTGTTCACGCAACACCCAGCCAGAAAGCCCCTGCTCCAATTCCTCAAAAGATGCCTCACTTATCTGCGCAGCTCCCGACCCGCCACGCGCAAAATGCTCTACCTTGCGCTCCTCAAGATTAACTGTAATGAGAAGCACCCGGTCAGCAAACAACGCTTCTGCAATAGCATGAGCTACCGACTGTAATACTTCACCGATATTCTCAAAGTTGATGAGCAATTGCCCGGCCTGGTACAGCGCCTCGGAACGCCGCAGTGCCAACTGAGTTTGCTGAAAAAGTCGCGCGCTATCGAGAGCCTGACTGGCCTGCTGCGCAATCGCCTGCGCCAGCGCCAGCTCGCTGGGAGTGATGCGCCGCCCCCCCAGTCGCACATCAAGACGGCCCAATTGTTCACCGGAACGCACCTGAAGCGGCAGCGACACTTGCACATCCGCTGCTGTGTACGGGGCAGCCGCCACAGGCACAACTTCCATCCCATCGTAAACATAGCCCCAATCAGGGCGCTGCGCTGTAAAGCGTTGCCAGGCTTCCTGGCTCTGGGTGCGCAACAAGAAACTGATTTCTTGAATACGTTCTTGCATCTGTGCGAGCAAACGGGCGTTCTGAATAGCTACCGTCACTTGATCCGCCACAATTGACAGCACCGCAAGTTCATCATCCCCAAAAGCTTCTGGTTGCTCAGATTGTACCTCCAACACACCGATGATTTCATGCCCGATTTTAAGCGGTAACGCCATCCCGGAGCGCGTGGCAGGAAATTCGGAATAACTAATGGATTGCGCCACAGTCCCTATATCAAGCACAATATGCGGCTCGCCGTCAGCGGCTGCCAGGGCTACAATATCACCCTCGCCAAGCCTGACTTGATAGCCGCGCGCAAGCATTTGCTGCCCAATCTCTGAAGAAGCTGCCCGTAACAGCGCAATAGTTTTGGAGTCATCAAGCAAAAAGATAGCGGCATAGTAACAGACCGAAAAGCGTTCGACAATGAGGGCAACTGTAGTTTCCAGCAATTGCGTCAAATCTCGAATCTCAAGCACTCGCCGGACCACTAGCGCCGAAGAGTGTAATTGATTGGAACGTTCCTCCAGAGCTACCGTGCGTTCAGCAACCCGCGTTTCAAGCTCATCGTGGGCCCTCCGCAACTGCTCGACCATACGATTAAAAGCCACCCCCAATACGCCCAGCTCATCTTCGGTATGGATAGGAACCTGTTGAATCAGATCACCCGCCGCAATCACTGTAGTCGCCTTGGTCATAGTCTGAATTGGCTTGACGATACTCCGTGCCACGGCATAAATAGCCACAGAGAATAATAAGGTCACCAGAAGTCCCACACTAAAATTAAGTCCGACCGCTCCCCGCGTCAGTGCCAGGAAATCTTTTTGATCTACCTCAATAATAAGTGCCAGCCCCAACTCATCGAGCCAACGATACACCCCAATAACGGGTTTCCCGGCATAGTTAACGTAATTCCCATAACCGTTCTGCTTCTCAAGAAGGGTGGCTGTAATAGCCTTTGACTGCCATCCCCATTCAGCCGCAGCAACAACATCCAAATTTCCCAACGCTATATAATCCGGCGTCAACAAGTAAATCTCTGTATTGGCAGCGTCGCCAAAAATCTCTACCGAACCAATCACAACTGGCACAAACACATCCAAGTCCAAATGTACTACCAACACTCCCAGCAGCGTATTGGACGGAGCAAGCACCGGAATAGCCAATGTCATTTCCGGTTGCTGGGTTACCGACGCTCTGTAAAGCGATTGCATAAAAAATCCTTGCCGCCCCTCGACGTAGTAACGCTCTCCAGCATACTTTTCGCCTACCCACAACGGATTGGTTGCAACCAATACCTCACCTTGTGTGCTATCGAGAAATAGAACGTCTTTGAAGCCCTGCTCATAAATCAGCGTATTCTCCAGAAAAGCAGCCAACGTCGTTTGTGCCGTCCGATAGCTTTCAGAATCGCGTGAAGCTGTAGCCAATAACACAGCCTGGTTTTGCACGGTATCCATCTGAGCCAAGTAATGCACGCGCTCCCGCTGTGTGGTATACCACTGTGTAAGAGCCTCCTCCCGCATCGCACCCGCAGTAGAAAGGGAAACAAAAAGAGAACGAGACAACTGCGAATGCGCCTGTTGGTAAGCCAAAAAAGTCAGCAACGCATTGTTGATGAGGGTTAGTATGATAAAAGCAAATACAACCCGTGCAAATAAGCTTCGTCTCAGGATTTTCATAGGCTCCGCCTCACGGTTCCCCCAGTCTCACACGCAAGATTGAAGTATTAAACAAATCTTGCAGGTCTCCAAAATTATCCCCACGGCCACACCGCACCTCAAGTCTCACTAGCGCCGACATCTGGCGACCCACTCAATTCCACAGCTACCAGTTGC
Source organism: uncultured Anaerolineales bacterium (assembly GCA_964504195.1). Classification (GTDB taxonomy): domain Bacteria; phylum Chloroflexota; class Anaerolineae; order B4-G1; family SLSP01; genus CAZDDI01. The sequence continues at coordinate 31,364 of CAZDDI010000002.1, read as the reverse complement.
GCATCCAACGCCCGACCGAGTTCACGCACAGTATTCTTGAGAATCTGATCAGGATCAAGCGTACTGCGCAGGCGATCAGCGATTTCGGCAATGAGCCGATCACTCGCCGCTGCCATACGAGTCTGTTCCACCAAATTAGCGTTCTGCAATGCCTGCGCAATATCCATTGTGTTGCGCCGTACAAATTCTATCTCGGATGTCGTCCAGGGTTGTTGCGGATCACGCTTCAGGCGAAGCACCCCTAACAACGCACCGGAGAAGCGCAACGGTGCGAGCAGCACATTTCCCTCAAGTACTGTTGTGACGTCCACTTCCGCCAACGGGAGTCGTTCAGCTGCTGCCAGGGGCGTAATTTGGGTAGCTGTGTAACGGTATCCCATGATTTGCCCTTCCTCCAAGCGCGCTAGCCAGCCCCGCTGCACCTCAGCACCATAGGCCCGTTCCAGGTCTTGGAAGGCATGGGAACTTTCCTCAAAGAGCTGCGCGTTGGCGATAGCGATAGCAATCTGGTCAGCAAGAATGCGTAACGTGGTAATATCCTCGCTGCCGAAGACGCCCGACTCACGGCTCTGTACATCCAATACGCCAATGATGCGCCCGCGCACACTAAGCGGGAGGGCCATCTCCGAGCGGGTTTCAGGCAAATCGGGATTGTCAAACCAGACCGCATCTTCGCCGACATCCAAAGCAATGCGCGGGCGTCCGCTCTGGGCGACATAGCCCACAATACTTTGAGAGCCAACTCCCAAGCGATGCCCGCGCGCCACCATCCGCCGACCACCCGGTGAGGAAGCCGCGCGCAACACGGCCCACTCACCGCTATCATCAAGCAGAAACACGCCTGCGTGATAAAAGCCAAAGCGCTCGGAGACCAATTGCACCGCCTGCTCCAGCAGCTCATTCCAATTCAAAATCGAAGCTGCCACCCGGCCCACCTCACCCGCAGCGCGTAGGTAGGCTGCCTGACGCTGGAACTCGGCGGTGCGCTCTATCACACGCTGCTCCAACTGCTCAACCAGGGTTTGCAATTCACCGGCCATAGTATTGAAGGCGGCCCCCAAGAGCTGCGTCTCATCATTGGTGGCGACTTCCACCCGATAGGTAAAGTCGCCCCGCGCGACATGTTGCGCCCCCTCAAGCAAACGCTGTAACGGGGCGGCCAACCGCTGCCCTGTAAACCAGCCCAACAATGCCATCAACGGCAAAAACAACAACAAAATCCAACCCACAGAGTATAACAATTGGCGCTGTTGGAGCTGCCAAGTGGAAACCTCGATATCTATACATAACACAGCATAGGGCTCACCCTCAGTAGTATAAAGCGGCGCACAAGCTGTAAGAAACGTCCCATATTCATCAGTATGAAACCCCGGCTCAAGCATTGGGGCATCCATAGACTCTAACAGTTGTAACATATTGAGCGTAGGTTCTTCATAAATTGAAAACAACGGCGAGAACAACTCTGAATCTTGCGGTTCAGCGTCCACAAGAAAAACTACTTGACCTTGCTGATCTAACCGCAATGTAGACACAAATCGGGCATCTTCAGTCAAGTTACGAATCTGCACTAACTCTTGCCTGAGTGCCTGATAAGTTGCAGACGTATCATCGCCAGGCGCTAACGTAGCCATCGTATCCACATCCACGCTCAACGCAGCCAATTGTACTGCGTTAAGTAAACGTAATTGTATTTGTCGAATAAGATACGGGCGCAATCCAATGTAATACACAAGTGTCACAATCAGTAACGCACTAAAAAGCGTCACCCCAGAAATGGTCAAAGCCATCCGGGCGCGCAAGCTGAGATACTTTGAGGATGGTGCTGCTTTTCGACTCATCTGCGCCTCACTTCTTTATGGACTCACGCAAAGGGCCGGTGCCCGGCAATCTGGCCGCACGCTCCGTCTCCGGCGTCATATAGAGCGTGATTTCACTAGCACTCAAAAGTCGCCCTAGCTCCTGCACCGTGCGCTCCATGAGCGTTTCAACACTGGGGCTGGCCCAGATCAGATCTCCCAAACGACCTAGTTGCTCTTCATAAAATGCTTGTCGCCGACTCGAGAGCAACAAGCGTGCCGTATCCAACGCGCTCGAAAGCCGTTCGGCGGCCGTCTCCACAAGCGAAAGTGTTTCAGCGTCCCAGTCGCCGCGCTCTAAAGCGCGTGTAAAAGCCAAATAGCCGATAGGAATATCACGCGAAACGAGCGGCACAACCAAGAGATGCCCTTTAAGGCCCGTTTCCAAACGTTTACTGAGCGGCTGGCGCGTTTCCAGCGCGGTTTGCGCCAGGGTTTGTACTTCCGGCTCAGGAATAAGCCCCACACGCTGATAGGGCGTTTGCCGCTCTTCTTCGAGCAACGCGCGCCAGGAAGCAGCTGCAGAGCGCATGTACAAGCCCCGCAACTCCTGTGTACGCACCTCAGACTCCTTCAGCAAGCGTAAGGTATTCAGCGTAGCGGCAGCCTGATCTACCAGAATACGGAAAATATCCACATCGTCAGAAGTGAAGGGCTTACGCTGACCATGAATATCAAGCACTCCCAAGGTTTCCCCGCGAAACAACAGGGGCAAGGCCACTTCAGCCTTGCTATGGACAAGCCGAGAATGCGCAGCTATCTGTATCGCCTGCTCGTGACCTAGTTGGGCCACGCGCGCAGGTAGGTCTTCACTACTTAGAGGAATATCCCACCCTTCTTTGACCAATTGCCAACCCAATTCACCGGAAGCCGCTACCAGTTTAAGATACTCACCTTGTGGCTCAGTTATAAAAAGATTAACTTGATACAAGTTGAAGGTCTCAGCTAATTCCTGCACCAGCCGCCAGGCGAGCTCGTCCTGAGTTTGCATCCGAGTAATCGTGCGCGCAAGTTTGGAGGCACGCCCCAGCTGCTCCGCCCGACGTTGCGCCGCCTGTGCGTCAGATTGCGCTTCAAGCTGCGCGCGCGTCGCCAGTTCTGCATTTACCTGCGCCTCAAGCGAGGCGGCAATGATAGCACGACGATAGTTGATCAGTATCCAACCTAAAAATCCCATCGTCCCTAATGGCAACGTCGCTTCATAAACCCAGGTGAGCCAATCTACAGGATTTTCGCCGACCAGCGGAATAACCAAGCCCAAATCAAAGGCAATCGCAGCCGCAAAATAACCAACTACGGTGAGCAATCCCACCACCACAAAGCCCTTTGTCCCCAGCAACAGCGCCGCCAGCAACGGGGCCATCAACAGCATATAACGCCCAGCGCCCACCAGGCCATTGACCAACAAAATATATTCACCTGTGAGCAAAACAACGACAAGCAAAAGCGTAAAGCGCAACGAAAGAGGTAAAACACGCACCAACCAGGCAGCCACAAGCAATGCGTATACACCAAGAAAAATAAGCGCCTGATTGGTCACCCCCATCCGCCCGGCAAAGAATAACCAAACAGCCAGTACGCCCCCGCCCACCACCACCACCGCCGCCACCACCTGTTCAAACAATTGACGGCGCAGCTGTAACTCTTGCTCACGAACTTCCACCATGCGCTCAGGACTTTGCGTCATCGCTCGCTCCTTCACTCATTACCTCCACCCGCTCCAGCGCTACAATGACCCCATCTGCATCCACTAACGTCTGCAAGGAACGCGCAGCCTGGGCCACCATCACCTGCAAATCAAAAATGCCCAACATCTGATCGGAGAACTCGCGCAGGCGCAGCTCCTGCTCAACGCGCCGTTGCGAGGCTTCGAGCAAATCAAGGCGTTGCAGCGCCACTGCCGCAATATCGGACAGAGTTCGGTAGAGCTGCTCTTCGGCAGGAGTAAAACGGTGCTGATCCTGAAAGGCAATCAATAACAAGGCTGGCAATGCACCAGCAATAGAGATAGGGACAACAGCCAGACTGCGGACCTGTAAAGCCTGCGCGAAACGGCCCAGGGGGGCAGATTGTTCCGGCGGCACCTCGATCGGCAGCTCCGCAAAATTAGTAATCAGCAAAGGTTGCTGTTGTGCGGTCAAATATCGGTAAAGTGCCGGGAGATGCGAGAGCTCAGAAAAATTTTGCCGGGCTTTGGGGAAAACTAACTCGCTGCCTCGTAGTTCCACCGCCAAATGAACACGCTCGCCCGTTGTGGAAAGTGCCAACAACACGCGATACGGTTGAGACTCACGCACAGTATCCACAATAGCAGTGTAGACCTCATGACGGGAACGGGCAGTGGCAAAACGGCGTGAAAGTCGGTAGAAGGGACTAGTCGCTTCCAGGAGCGCAGCCTCCTCAGTCACGCGACGTGCGTTTTCAATAGCTACAGCCAGCTGACCGGTCAACGACTCCAAAGAACGTACATCGTCCTGATCAAAAGCGGCTTCCTCAGTGCTTTGCACGTTCAGTACCCCCAGCAAACGCCCGCCCGCCATAATGGGCAAGGCCATCTCCGAGCGGGTAGCTGGCAAATCAGGATTGGCAAAGTGGATTGCATCCGCACCCACATCGAACGCAATGCGGGACTGGCGATGCTCCAGCACCCAGCCCACCATACCCTCACCACGCGGCAAATAGTGGCCCCGCGCCAACATCACCCGCCCACCTTCGGATGAAGCGGCCCGCAAAACTGCGCGCTCACCACTATCATCAAGCAAGAAAATACCGGTGTGGTAGAAACCAAACCCGCTGGAAATCAGGCTCACCGTGCGGTCGAGCAACTGTTGTAAGTCAAAGATAGAGGCGATAGCCTGCCCTACCGCCGCTCCGGCTTCGAGCTGCATAGCACGACGTTGCAGCGCGTAGTTCACCTCCTGAATGGCAACGGTGCGCGCCTCCAGCTCCGCTTGCTGTGTTTCGAGTTGCTGCGCCAATGCACGCCCCTGCGCCATCGCCACAACAAAGCGCGGAATCAGGTAATTTTGGACCACAATCAGCAACGCGCCTAAGAGTAAAAAGATGGTTGTATCACTGAGGAGGGAAATCGGCACAAATCCGCCGAGCACAGGTTCTACACGCGTCGGCAATGTAATTACGTCAAAAAGAGAGGCAAAACCTACGCCCAGCAACGTCGCCAGGGATAGTCCCAACATGAGCACGCCACTACGCACTCCAAAAAACATCGCGGATAACACAGCGGAACAGATAAAGAAAAGCCGTGCGTCCTCACGCCAGCCAAATTGAAACAGGTCAGTAAACCCCAACAAGTACAGCAAGATGACCAGCAACAAAGAACGCAACAAGTAAGGAGACTTGGGCCACAATGTTAGTGCTACAACTAGCAAATAGGGGATTGCATAGATCGGAATTAAGCCATAATAACCACGTGAATAAGCCCCATAGAGGCTAAACCCTACAGCGAACGGCCCAACCAGAGCAACCACACGCAACAAGCCTTGTGTCAGATCAGAGCGCCACTGTTGTAATTCTTCGTGGATGGCAGCATCCGAACGTGTACGGACCGGGGGCTTGAAGAATTCACGTAACCGCTGCTTTACTTGCATCACGCCTCCCTAGAAATCGGCAAATCACAAATCGGGCCTGCAAGAGGGCGCTTTACCCCACCCCCTTTATAGATATTTTGCTACCGTACACTTGTAGATTTCTGCCACGAATTCACTCGAATTAACCCGAAAACAATAAGAAATTCGTAACATTCGTGCTAATTCATGGCTAAAACTGAGTGCACTTGGAAAATATACGGTAGACAAATAGATATTTAGAACCTTGAAAACCCCGAAGCCGCTGGTGTGACCAACGCAACCGGCAACAGTGTTCTCAAATAAGGGCTTAGCTCAACGTCTGTAACTTGGGTAATTCTGTAAAGGCGGGTAAAGAAAAGGTAAAAGTGCTACCCTGCCCCACTTCGCTCTCCAACCATATTTGGCCGCCATGCATCTCCAAAAACTCTTTGCTCAGTGCCAGACCCAAACCGGCTCCGGCAGAACGGCTTTCAGCGGACAGCTTCTCGAACGGCGCAAAAACGCGTTCACGAGATTCAGAGGGGATACCCATGCCCGTATCGCGCACGCTCACATAAACCATTTCCTGGTCTGACCAAGCACGGATGAAAATTTGGCCTTCTTGGGTGAACTTCGCGGCATTGGTGAGCAGGCGCACCAAAATCTGGCGAATCCGCGCAGCATCCGCCTGCACCAGAGGAAGATCAGGAGCAATATCTTGTTCCAACTGTATATCCTTACCGCGAATGAGCGCACTGGCAGTGGGCAACACACTTGCAACCACTTCGCTTACGCTAATGGGGTGCAAGGCCAACTCCACCAAGCCAGCTTGCAGTTGTGAAATCGTCAACAGATCAGTAATCAATGACAACAAATGCTGGCTGCTCTCGTAAATGCGCTCTAAATCCAATTGCTGCTGCTCAGTAAGCGCCCCATCCAACCCTTTGAGCATTAGCCGAGAAAACCCAATAATAATGTTAAGCGGCTCACGTAACTCGTGAGACATATTCTGCAAAAAGCGCGTTTTGAATACCTCAGCCTCTTCTAACTGTTGTGTCGCCTGGCGCTCACGCTCGTAAGCACGGGCATTTTCAAGCGCGATAGTGATTTGATTCGCCACTTGTTGTAGCACACGTAAATCTTCTTCCTGAACCCCTTCACGCTCAGCGCTGAGAACCGCAATCACCCCGATGGCCCGTTCGCCCATCTGCAACGGTATCGCGGCCCGCGAAAGCGTCCGCCGATACCATTCCTGTTCTTCAGGTGTCTGATAACTTTCGATCTGGGGCGCACTCTTACGTAATGCCCGCTCCATGATAGTGCCATCACCAGGATGGAACCAAATCGGCCACAGCCCAGAAGTAGGACTAACTGCACGTCGCCGTGCCAAGCCCCCCCCCGGCTCCAGCAGATAAATCACCACGGATGTGTAAACGAAACTGTCACGGATTAAATCGGAAACCCGATTGAGCAAAACTTCAGGATCACGGATAGAGGTGCTCGCCTGGCTCACTTCCAAGCTGGCCTGAAGATGAATTGCGCGGCGCTGAATTTGATAGTTAGCCCGCTGCAACAAACGGGTGCGCTCAACGACTTTGGCCTCCAAGTCCTCATATAATGATTTAAGGTCCGCCGCCATATCGTTGAAAACATAGGTGAGAATGCCGATTTCATCCCGCGAGGTGACGGGCAAATACTGATTGAGGTTGCCATCAGTCATCTGCAAGGCAGATTCGGTAAGTCGAATAACCGGGCGGGTAATCTGCCGGATGACCATGGCGGAAATGGCGGTAGTCGCTAGAGCCATGGCCAGCACCACTGCGATAAGCGTAGCGGCGATGCGCTCACTGGCCTCCAGAGTTTCCACCTGATCCTGTTCCACCAGCACGCCCAAGTTAAGGTCCGTCAAGGCCAAATACGCACCCACGACAGGGATTTTTCGATGATTCTCGTAGAGCGCCACACCACTTTGGCCACTATCCAAATGTGTCATTGCCAAACTAGCGGCAAGCTCTCCCCCCGGCCACAAGCGATTGAGCTGTACAAGGTAAATGCGCCCCGTCTGGCCGAAAGCCACATCCTCTTGGAGCAGCTGTTCCAAAGAGAAAGGCTGCCAACAAGCAATCAAAGTCTGCTCTCCGCGTGGAACCGCTGTGAAGATGCCCGCTTGCGGCGAGGCCAATAATAACGGGGCGGCGAGAATATCACCCTCCGGCCAAGCACAACTTTCCCCTGCCACCCATAACGGTTGCGCGTCAGCATCCAGCAGCATCACCGCATCTAGTTCCGGAAGTTGCGCGCAGAGGTCACTCCACAACGACGCATCGGCGCTCGTCAATGGCGATGTCACGCCTGAGGCTGCCAGCTTGATTTGCGCTTGCCGCTCGGCCAACCACAAACGCACTTCACGTTCTTTTAAGGCCGCTATCGCCGTGAGTTTAGCCTCCACCTCTTGTTGAAGGTTCCGACGATCCTGGTGTAAAGCATACCAACCAATCAGGGCCAGGGGTAGAATGGTAAGGATCAAAAAGGCGCTTAATAAAGTACGCCCCAAACCACCCCGCATCCCCGTAGTTGGAATAACGCTAGACGCCGACGAGGACGGCGAGAGTTGGTTCAATCCGGTTCCCATACCTCCTCGCCTTGAAACACACGCCGTATCTGGGTTGGAAAACGATCCGGATCAAGGGGCTTGCCGATAAAGCCATTGAAGCCGGCCTCGCGCGCGCGCGCCACATATTGACGCGAGATGTTAGCCGTGACGGCAATGATAGGCACTTGGGCAAACTGGGGATGAGAACGCAACGACGCCAACGATTTAAAGCCGTCGGCGTCGGGCAACATCAGATCCATCAACACCAGATCAATTTCACCCAAGGTCTCAGCAAATTCCAACACCTGCCAGCCGGATGCCTTCCACTCACATTTTTTGACGCCCAGAAAGGCCAACAGGCGCGTCATCAACAAGAAATTGTTGAAATTATCTTCAACGATCAGTACCGTGGCCTGATCGGGGTCTTTGGTTTTATGCGTCATCACCATCTATGCACTATTAGCGCTCAATTTTTAGGAATTTTTCCAATTGCTGCGGCAGTGCATCCACATCAATGGGCTTGGGGATATAACCATCGCAACCGGCATGGAGCGTCTTCTCTCGATCCCCCATCATCACATTGGCGGTCATGGCAATGATAGGGATATGATCATACGTGGAGTCGCTACGAATGCGGCGCGTCATCTCATATCCGTCCACATCGGGCAAGTTCATGTCCATCAGGATGAGGTCAGGGATTACGGTCTTCAAAATCTCTAGCCCGGTAGGCCCATCGGCAGCTTCAATGACCTCATAATCTTCAACCATGAGGATCCGTTGCACTAGCAGCCGGTTGGTTTCATTATCTTCAATGTATAGGATTTTAGCTCCCATGTTCACCCCTTACAAATCATGCTTACTAATGATTATAGCACAAAACAGGCTATTAAGTAAAACTTGAGCGTGAAGGTTTGGTTAATGTTTGGATAGAAACACGCAACAAACCCTATAACTATGATACACCAAGTCTCACAGCCTGCAAGGAAGGAAATATCAGGGCTATCGCATTTAGAAAACGCATCCCCCTCGCGATGTCTGTTACACCGCTAAAATGGTGTTTTTTAGAGGGGATGTAGGCCGCATTTCTGCAACCAATAGCCAAATGCGATAGCCCTAAAAGGAATATAAAACGAAATGCGTGAAACGCACTTTACTGCGCACATTTCACGCATCCCGTTTTACGTTACCAACGGCACTCGTAGGCTTCAAACCGGGCCGGGCATACTGCGCCCCAGAATTCTATCAATCTGATTCATCTGTACCGGGGTCAATGGCCCTAACTCCATGGCCCGACAGTTCTCTTCAACTTGTTTGACACTCTTAAAACCGGGAATAGGAATAGTTTGACCGCTGCGCGCCCAAATCCAGGCAAGCGCACCTTGCGCCAACGTCCGCCCATTACTGGTCAACACCTCGCGAATAGACTCCAACGCATCAAGCCATATTTGTGTAGGCCGACCATCTTTGAAGCCCGGATGCCAATTGGCGTGATGGCGCACGTCATCATCGCTAAAACGGGAGTCCGGAGCAAACTTACCGGTTAACAAACCCATGCCCAACGGGCCACGATTGATACTGGCAAGATTGATCTGTTCACACAAACTTAGTAACTCTGCGTTACCATCAAGCACGCTTAATTGCTGTTGCACCACCGCACAGTGGCGCGAAGTCGCAAAAGCCCTGATAGCAGCCGTCCGGTCGGTGCTCCAGCCATACGTGCGAATTTTGCCCTCCATTACCAATGCCTCAAGTACCTCACGAGCTTCCAAAGCTCGTTCAATAGCCAGCCCCCAGATGTGCAGCTGATACACGTCAATATAATCAGTATCTAATCGTTTAAGACTGGCCTCAACATCCCCCCGAAGATAGTCGGCAACCGGGCTGTCGGCCTCTTGTTCCCCGTAAGGGGTCACCTCTTTAGTAGTTTCGTTGACGTGATAGCCAAACTTCGTAGCAATAACCATCTGATTGCGGCGGCCTTTGACCGCCTGCCCCAGGATACGTTCGCTATGCCCACAGCCATAGTTTGCCGCCGTATCGAAAAAATTGACCCCTAGCTCTATCGCCCGATGAATGGCACGCACCGATTCAGCATCGTCAATCGTACTCCAACCGGCTGGTGAGCCATTAAAAAGCCATGGCCCACCAATAGCCCAACACCCTAATCCCATCGCACTGACTTCAATTCCAGAACGACCCACATAACGTTTCATGCTTATCCTCCAGATTGAGTTAAAATAGCAGTTATACGATCAAGGTGAACGTTCACCCCATGCACAAAGGCCCAACTTCAACTGTCTTCCAACCTGCGCCGCAGAGCCTCCGGGATGCGCCCGGCCTTTTGCAAGATGCGCAGGGCCTCATCGGGAGCCAGTGGCGGCTCGTGGGTGTATACCGGTTCGGGCGGGCTTTCCGGCTGTGGATAGACTTGGGCGGCGCTGAACGCTTCTGCTAGCCAGAACGGCACATCCGCCGGGCTATCGAGCGTGTGGATGCCAGCGGGCGCGGGCGCGTCATCTGGCGTGACCCAGGCCACCGAGACGCCCGTCGGGACGGAGTCTGCATCCACCGAGGCAGCAGTGAGCAGCCAGTGTGAAGCCAGCGCGCCGCAGAGCTGCTCCAGCAGCGCGTGCCAATCGGGATTGGGCTGCGCCTGCGGCGGCAGCGGCGTGATGAGCAATAGCCGCCCGGCCTCCAGCAAGCGCGTCTCGCTGGACGTTGGCACGAGCGTCACCAATCCTTGCGGCGCCAGCAGCACCGCTTCCCCCTCCGCGTCCTGCAGCTCCTCTAGCAGTAAATCTCCCTGGGTACTCCCACGCAGCGCAAGCGGGACGAACACTTCCCCTAGCGCAAGGCTCAGGCTTTCTTGCGCCAGCTCTTGCGCCGCTTCGGGCAAGGTGGCGGGCGGAAAATACAGGCGCGGGCGACCGAGCAAGGTCACATCGCCCTGATAGAAGAGCAACGCGGGGCGTTGGCGCAATGGCAATACCTGCCAACCGGTCGGATAGAGTGGCTCATCCCACCGCAGCGCGGCGACTGCGGGTAAATTCTGTGGGGGACGTAAGCGCACAGCTTCGTCTTCGGCCACACCCAACGCCGTCGCATCGTGGGGCAGGCGTTGCAATGCCGCGTGGAGCGGCACGCCCTGCGTTTGCCAACGTTCCAGCAGTGCCTTCGCGCGTGAGGCGGGCAATCCACTGGCAAACAAAAACCAGGCCCAGAGCGCGGTATTTTCGGACATGGTTGACCCCCTTGTGATAAAACGCAAAACGTAACCAGAGATTTCTTACGTTTTACGCTTCTTTTTCCAGCAATATCGTCACCGGCCCATCGTTGACCAGGGCCACGTCCATGTGGGCGCCGAAGATGCCGGTGGCGACCGGAATCTCCGCGGCGCGTAGCCCGGCGCAGAAAACCTCCACCAGCGGCTCGGCGCTGCCGGGTAGGGCCGCGCCGGTGAACGAGGGACGGAAGCCCCGGCGGATGTCACCGTAGAGCGTGAACTGCGAGACGACGAGCACGCCGCCATCAATGGCCTGCACAGAGAGGTTCATCTTGCCCTCGGCGTCGCTGAAGATGCGCAAATTGGCGACCTTGTGGGCCAGCCAGCGCGCCTCGGCCTCTGTATCGCCCGCCCCCGCGCCCAACAGCACCAGCAGCCCTGCACCGATACTGCCGACGATTTCCCCATCCACCGTCACCGAAGCCTCTGTCACCCGTTGTACTACGGCGCGCATCGTTACCCCCTGAATTTGCCACGAATTTCACGAATTGCCACGAAAACTATTAGATAAATTCGTAAAATTCGTGTAATTCGTGGCTAAAATGTTTGTGGCTTTGTGCTGCCTGTGGCTACAACAAACGCAATCGCCAGCCCGCCGTCGTGGCTCAGGCTGATGGCCCACTCGTCGAGGCCCTGCGCTTCCGCCAGCTCGCGCGCGCGCCCGTGGAGGATGACGTAGGGCTTGCCGCTGCGCTCGTTCAGTGTTTCCACCTCGCGCCAGCTGATGCCCAGCGGCGAAAGCACGCGCATCCCCACGCCCAACGCCTTCGAGACGGCTTCTTTGGCAGCGAAACGGGCGGCCAACTCGGCAGGCCGCCCGCGTGAGAAGCGCACCTCATCGGGCGTGTAGACCCGCTCCAGGAATCGTTCCCCGAAGCGCTCCACCGCGCGCGCGATGCGCGGGATTTCCACCAGATCAACGCCGGTGGCAAGCATCGCGCTACGGCGACTCCGGCGGCCCGGCCACCGCCAGCGCGAAGTGGTCGGGATCGAGCCAGCGCTGCGCCGCCGCCTGCACCTCTTCCGGCGTGACGCTCTTGATGAGGTCAGTGTAGCGGCTGAGATAATCCAATCCCAAATCGTACCGTTCGATGTTGAGCAGCGTGGCCGCTACGCCTTCGTTGGTTTCCAATTGCAACGGCAAAATACCGGTGAGGTATGCCTGGCTATCGGCGAGCTCTTCATCCGGCACACGCTCTTCGCGCATCCGGCGCAGCTCCTGCACGCTCAGGTCTACGGCGCGCTCTACATTCGCCGGATTGACGCCCGCAATGACGCGCCACGCGCCCGGCCCTAGACCGCCCTGCACCTGGCTGTAGACGTAGTAGGCCAATCCATTGGCCTCGCGCACCACTTTGCCCAAGCGCCCCATCATGCCGAAGATGCCCAGCACAGTGTTGGCGAGATGGCAGTGCATGAAATCAGGCGAGCTGCGCGCCGGGCCAGGCCAGCCGAGCATCACATCGCTCTGAGTCTTATCGGGAATGGCGACACGGCCCTCGGCGCGGGCGGCGAGCGGGGGCGCGGGCGGCAGCGGGCTGCGTTCCGGGCGCGCGCCCTGCCACGCACCGAAGGCGTGCTGCACAGCCTTGAGCGCGTCCGCAGCTTTCACTGCGCCCACGATGACGATCACTGCACCCTGTGGCGCGAAGTAACGCCGGTGAAAGTCCACCAAATTCTCGCGGGTGATGCGTTGGATAGTTTCCAGATAGCCGCTTTGGGGATAGTGGTAGGGATGCTCGGCGGGATAGGCCAGCTCGTTGAACATCAGGCTTGCCATGCTGCGGGTATCGTGGGCGCGCTCGCGCAAATCGGTAAGGAGCTCGCCGCGCACTTTGGCGACCTGGTCGGGCGGGAAGGTCGGCTCGCGCAGGACCTCACTCAGAATATCGAGCAAGGTGGGCAGCTGGTCAGCCAGCCCCTTGCCGCCAAAGCCGGTGCTGTGCCCGCCACTGTTGAACCCGAAGCTCGCCCCGACGGACTCTACCGTTTCGTACAGCTCCTCGAAGGAGCGGCGGCGCGTGCCGCGCTCCATCACATCCACCGTAAAATCTGCCAGGCCGCTGAGCTCTACCGGCTCATCGAGCGCGCCGGCCGTTAGATAGCCCTGCACCACCACCGCTGGGCTGGCGAAGTTCTCCCGCGCCAACACCGTGATGCCGTTGGGCAAGGTCTGGCGTAGCGTATCATCCGGGCCGGGAAGCGAGTGCGTTGCTTTTGTTGACATAAATCCTCCAAAGATACTGCATAATGCGTACTGCGTAATCCGGAGGGAGTTATTACGCAGTACGCAGTACGAATTACGCCTTGTCATTCGCGCGGTAGTATCCCACCGTGCGATTTTCTGCGGTCAGGTATTTTTGCGCCACGCGCTGTACATCGGCAGCGGTGACGCGCTCCAGGTTGTTGAGGTAGCGCATGAACCAGCCATAATCGGCGAAAATCTCGCTGTAGCCCAGCCAGAACGCCTGGTTGGTGATGCTTTCGCTGGAGTAGGCGAACAGCGCGCGCGCCTGGGTGCGGGCTTTCACCAGCTCCGCCTCGGCGACGGGCGCGGCTTGTAGCCGTTCCAGCTCCGCCAGCAGCGCGGCCTCCACTGCTTCGAGCGCGCGCCCCTCGCGGACGGTGGCGCTGAACCGGTACAGGTTGGGGTCAATCGAGGGGATCATCCCCGCGCCGATGTCCGAAGCCAGTTCCCGATCCACCAGCGCGCGATACAGGCGGCTCGTGTAATTCGTCAACCGCCCCCCCACCAAAAAGCCGGAGCCGCCCGCCAGAATCGCGTTGAGCACCGTGAGCGGGAAGAAATCGGCGTGTTTGGCGCCGGGGATGTGATAGGCGATCTGCAAGTAGTCCACGCCGCCCGCGCCTTCGACCAGCACACGCTTTTCGGCGGTTTGGGGTGGCTCAACCGCTTTGACCGGCGGGATGGCTGGCCCGGCAGGGATGTGGCCGAAGAACCGCTCGGTGATGCGTTCGATCTCGCCCGCGTTGAAGTCCCCGGCGATGGCGACGATGGCGTTGTTGGGCGCGTAGTAGGTGCGATAGTGGTTGTAGAGGTCGTCGCGGGTCATCGTTTCCAGGTCGTGCATCGTGCCGATGGTATCGTAACGATAGGGATGCCGCTCCAGCGCGGCCAGCGCGACCGCTTCATCCAGCAAGAACGTGGGGTCGTTTTCCGCGCCCTGCCGCTCGCTGATGATGACCGTGCGCTCGGACTCAGTTTCGTCCGGGTCGAAGAGGCAATTGCTCATCCGGTCGGCCTCAATTTCCATCGCCAGGGCGATCTTTTCGGCGGGCAGGGTTTCGTAGTAGGTGGTGAAATCATACCAGGTCATGCCGTTGAAGACGCCGCCCTCGCGGGAGATGGCCTGATCGAGCGCGCCCTGCGGCCAACGCTCGCTGCCCTTGAAAAGCATGTGCTCCACCCAGTGCGAGATGCCGGTGATGCCGGGCCGCTCGTTGCGGCTGCCCACGCGATACCAGATCCAGAAGCTGGCAACCGGCGCGGTGCGGCTCTCGCGGATGAGGATACTAAGACCGTTATCCAATTTTGATTTGAGCAAGTTCACAATATACCTCGCTTACAGGGTTATTCACCACAGAGACACAGAGTTCACAGAGATTATGAGAATCTCACGCAAAGCCGCTAAGAACGCTAAGTTTTTTCTCTCTTTTTGCAGATTTGCGCCTCTGCGTGAAGTAATCTTATCCATCTCGCAACGCGAGCGCGGTTGCCAGGTCGGGGAGGCCGGCTTGCGCGCCCGCCTGCTGGATTTTGAGCGCGGCGACGGCGGATCCCAGTCGCGCAGCGTCTCGGACGGATTCGCCACGCAGCAGCCCGGTCAACGCGCCGGCGGTAAACGCATCGCCCGCGCCGGTGGTATCCGCAACGGCGGCGACGGGGTACGCGGGCAGCCACTCGAGCGCACCTGCCGCGCCCACCCACACACCCTCCGCCCCTAGCGTGATAAGCAGCGCGCGCCGGGGCACATTCAAGAGCGCCTCTGCCGCCGCGCGCGGTGACGCGCACCCCGTGAGAATGCCCGCCTCCACCTGGTTCAGGATCAACACATCTACCAGCGGCGCAATGCGCAGCACACCTGACGGTTGCTGGTACATCAGAATATCGCCCGGCGCGTAGGTGAGCCAGGCCACATCGCCCGCGCGGGCTGCGGCAACGGCGGCCTCGGCTACGGCGGTTGGCCCAGGGCCGATATGCACCGCGTGCGCCTGCCGGAGCAGCTCCGTATCGAGCTCCGCCGGGTCTTCCAACGCGATGACGCCCGGCAGGCCGAAGATCATCCGCTCCCCGGCGGGGTTCACGGCGATGAAGCAGCTGTGGGAAGCGGTCTGCGCGCGTCGCAACAAGCGCGATACATCCACACCGGCAGTGGTGAGCAGAACGCGCAGCTCGTCGCCGATGGCGTCATCGCCGGTGAGGCCGTGCAGGGTCACGGTGTGGCCCAAGCGCGCTAAGGCGACGGCGACATTGGCGGCCATACCGCCCGGCAGCCGGAGCAGCTCGCTCACGGCGGCGTTACCGTCGGGTGCGGGGAAAGCGGAGACGCGGGCCAGCAAATCCATTGCTGGCCCGCCCACCACCACTATTGTATCACGCTTCGAGGCCTTCACCATCATACCCGCGCCCAATCGCACGATACTGGAAGCCCGCCGCGCGCACCAGAGCCGGATCGTAGATGTTGCGCCCATCCACCAGCACCGGCTGGTTCATCAGCCCCTTAATTTTTTGCAGATCGAGGTTCTTGAACTCGTTCCACTCCGCCACCAGGATCAGCGCATCCGCGCCTTCGGCGACGGCGTAGGCATTATCGAGCAACGTCACTTCGGGCATAATACGGCGCGCGTTATCCATCGCCACCGGGTCGTAGGCGCGCAACTTGGCCCCTTCCTGTTGCAAATAGCGGGCAATGTCCACCGAGGGGGCGTCGCGCATATCATCGGTGTTGGGCTTGAAGGCCAGCCCCAGCAGGCCGATGACCTTGCCCTTGAGGTCACCGCCCAGCAGCTCCTTGAGCTTGCGCACGGCGGCGCGGCGCTGGTCGGCGTTGATGTCCATGACGGCATGGAGCAAGTGCGGGTGCCGGCCTTCGGTCTCCGCCATGTACGTGAGCGCCTTCACGTCTTTGGGGAAGCACGAGCCGCCCCACCCCAACCCGGCATTGAGGAACTGCGGGCCGATGCGCGCATCCAGCCCCATGCCGGTTGCCACTTCCTTCACGTCCGCGCCCAACGCCTCGCAGATGTTGGCGATTTCATTGATAAAGGATATCTTGGTCGCCAGGAAGGCGTTGGAGGCGTACTTAATCATCTCAGCAGTGCGCAGGTCGGTGAGCATAATGGTAGAGCGCAAGGGTAAGTGGATTTGCGCCACCTGCTCGGCAGCGTGTTTGTCGGTCGAACCCAACACCGTGCGGTCAGGGTTCATAAAATCGCTGATGGCCGAGCCTTCCTTGAGGAATTCCGGGCAGGAGACCACCGCGAACTCCGGCGCATCGGGGCGGCGGTTGCGGATGATGTCGGCCACCCAGTCGCCTGTCCCTACGGGCACAGTGGATTTGTTAACGATAATCATGGGGTGATCCATCACATCGGCGATGGTTTCCGCCGCCATGCGCACATAGCGCAGATCGGCCTGCCCGTCTACATCGGAGGGCGTGCCGACGGCGATGAAGACGAACTCGGCGTCTTTCAGCGCGTCCGCGTAAGACGTAGTGAAGATCAGGCGGCCCGCCTGCACATTGCGCTCCACCAGCTCTTCCAGCCCCGGCTCGTAGATGGGGAGGATGCCCTGCTTGAGGTTGGCAATGCGCTCCTCGCTGATGTCGAGACAGGTCACGCGGTTGCCCAGGTCGGCAAAACATGTGCCGCTCACCAGTCCTACATAACCGACACCGATAACGGTGATGTTTTTCATACTTGCAATCTCCTTAATTAATGAGGGTTTACGCGGGGCATGATACCACAAAAGAGGGGATACTCAATGCCATTGCAGCGTGGTGACTGCAATGGCGCACAGACTATGGCAAATTCGCGCATTCATAAAACGTGAAACGTAATTTGTCTGATCCCGTTTTTACGTTTCACGTTTTACGCCCCTACCACTTATTCTGATGCACGCGCTCGGCGCGATAGCGGTCTTGCGGCGCGGGTTCTTGCGCGGGGTAACCGATAACGATAAAGGCAAACGGGATGATGTGTTCCGGCAAATCGAGCAGGGCGCGGTAGCTCGCTACCCGTTCGGTGCGCGGATAGATGCCCGTCCACACTGCGCCCAGCCCGTGCGCGTGAACGGCCAGGAGCAAGTTCTGCGTCGCAGCGGCGCAATCCTGCACCCAGTAATCGGGTGATTTTTCGAGGCTCAAATCGCCGCAAATCAAGATGCCGAGCGGCGCGTGCGCGGCCATGCTGGCGTAGGGGTTCACGTCGGGGATGCGCGCCAGTAGTGCGGGGTCATCGAGCACCACAAACTGCCAGGGTTGCTGGTTGATTGCCGAAGGCGCGTGCATCGCCGCGCGCAGAAAGGTTTCCACCAGCTCCGGGGTGACGGGTTGATCTGTATACTTGCGCACACTGCGCCGGGTCAGAATGGCTTGCATGGTATCCATGATGTCCTCCTTGTTGGAATGGCGAATTGCGAATGGCGAATCAAAATTGGGTAACTACTTGCTACTTGCTACTTGCTACTTGCTGCTTGCTGCTTGCCGCTGATTGGTTATGCGCGGAAGAGTAACCCGCTTCACCGTAAGCGGAATGTCCCGCAGCCATAGTGCGTGAAATGCCCCACATGCAGGATCGAAGCCAGCTCCAGGTACGGAATGAGGTTTTGCGGGATGGGCGTGGCGAAGGTTTGCTCGCCGATCCACGCACCGTAAGCGCCCACCGGCGGCTGCGCAAATTGATATTTCTTGTGTTGCGGACGCTCGCGCAGCTGATTGAGCGTCTCCCACAGCGCAGTCTGCTCCTCGGCGGGCAGCAATGCCCATGCGTCATCCTCGCTGCTGGGCTCGCCCGATTGCAGCTGCGCCATTCGCGCCAGCAGCGCGCGCACCAGCCCTTCGAGCGTGGGGACATCGTGCTTGGCGATGGTGCGCTTGCGTCGCGGCTCGCGCTCCAACGGGCGCTCCGGCTTGACGCGCATATCGAACGGCGTGAGCCAGGTCAGCGTTTGCAAGCGGGCATTGCCCTCCGGCGCAAACGCCCACCCTTCAGCCCACTGCGCCGGGGAGGGGCGGCGGCGGCGCAAATCGAGCTTGCCATCCATCACGAAGGGCCGCCAGCGTGGGCCATGCGCCGCGTAAATCGCCTCGATGCGGAACTGCCCCCAGAAGCCCCGGCTCTCGCCCGCTTGTGGCTGCGTCGCCGCGAGCTCCAGCGCGGGCAACAGCTGCTCCAGGAACAGCCCGTGATCCGCCGCATCGCCGAGCAGCTTCAGCTCCCACACCACCGGCTCGTTCAGCCCAAAGGTATCCTTCACCGTGTACGGCAGCAGCACCGCCTCGATGGGCCAGGGCGACGTGGGGATGTTGGTGAGCAGGAAATCCTCTTGCGGCGCGGCTTTAGCTTGCGGCCCGAACTCGCGCTCCCACAGCTCCCGCGTCTTGCGCCATTTGCCGGCCTCGCGGGTGGGCAACATCCCTGCGACGAGTTCGCCCCACACGGTCGAGAGCTCCCGCGTGAAGTTCGGCGCGAGCGTCACCAGGCTGTGCTGCGTGCGCGCCACAATCAGATAACGGATCAGGTTGATAGGTTCAGTAAAATTTAACATAATCGCTCAACCGGTAGAGCAACTCCACCTGCGCCTTCGACCAGCGGCGGATGCGCCAGGCGTTCAGCATATCCCGTACTTCGGGCTTGATCTGCCCCAGGAAGCGCCCCCAATAGAACTGCGCCTCGGCGTCGTCGCGCAGCTTGAGCAGCTCGCGCAGCGCGGACTGCTCATCGGGCAACAGC
The DNA here is from genome assembly GCA_964504195.1 of uncultured Anaerolineales bacterium. Lineage (GTDB taxonomy): Bacteria > Chloroflexota > Anaerolineae > B4-G1 > SLSP01 > CAZDDI01. The sequence goes on along the minus strand of CAZDDI010000002.1, from coordinate 12,092 downwards.
AGCGTGCGGAAAATCGCAGCCATTTCCAGTGTGCTGAGGAAATCCGCCAGCTCGAAGGTCAACACGCCCTCGCGGTCGAACTCTTGCAAGTGGTAGATGTAGTGCGGGGCAGCCAGGAAGCGCACGCGCAGGCGATCCGGCGGGAAGCGCGCCTCGTGATGCGCTACGCGGATCAGCAGCTCATTCATAGGCGTGTGCTTGCCGCTGCTGCCGGGGAAGATCTGAAGCAACCCCTTGAGCTCCCCGCCGTTGTAGAGTGCGAGCTCCTGGAGCCAGGGTTGCAGCTGCTTTTGCGGCAGTACAGCGAGGAAATGCTGCGTATCGTGAACGTAGGTACGGAGCGTGGTCCCAGCGGGGAACGGCGATCCGCCGCGCAGTTGGCGCGGGAGCTGGGTGACATAGCCCCACACCATCGTAATGTGCCGCGAGTGCAGGTAGAGCTGATGCCCCCAGTTCAGGATGGTCTTGCAGGTTTCACAGAAGCGTTGTTGCTTGAGGCGCGGATACAGGCCGCAGCGCTCGCAAGGCTGCTGCAACGCCGAGCGGGGCGGCGCGAGCTCCCCGCCGCTGGCGGGGAGCTCGGGATGGGCCTCTATGTAGTGTAGCGTTGCCAGTAATTCCGCGCCGCTACGCGATAGGCGAATCCAATCAAAGGGTTCCAACATCCAATGCCTTCTGTAGCTCGACGTAGTGGGCAATGGCGCGCGGCTTGATCCAATCGCCGGTGGTGAGCGGCTGCTGCCAGGTGGCCGGCTCGCCGCCCGCGTACCGTTTCGACCAATCAATCAAGTAGCTCTCCGGCAGGATGCTCAGGCGCAAGCTGCCGAAGCCCAGATAGCGGTGGTGGCCCAGCTTGTGGCCCAGCCCCGGCTCCAGGGTGATGCTCCAGATCAGCCGTTGCAGTTCGATATCCTCCAGATTCCAGAAGCGCACGGTGAAGCGCGCCTTCGCGCCGGGCAGGATGGCGCGGAAATAGCTGGCTTGCGCCGTATTGGGCGTGAAGCTCTCCAGGGTTTTGGCGATGGGGGCCAGCGGCGCGTGTTGGAACACCCGCCACGTTTTGGCAATCTGATGGCGCGGGACGGACTTGCCGGCCTCTTGCAGCCATGCCCCCTGTCCCGGCGCGTACAGCCAGCCGGTGTAGGGGTACGGGACCTTGTACCACGCCAGCTCCGGCGCAGCATCGAACAACCCAAAGCCGATGACTACGCGCCCCATGAGCGATTGGTTCGTGCCTTTGCCCACCCAGCCGAAGAGCGCATCCGCCGGGTTGAGCTGGGTGATGTGCGTGCTCTCCTTCGCCGAATCGCTGGCGATGGCGTAGAGGTGGCGGATCATGCCACGCAGGCTCTTGGCGGGCAGCGCGTAGCTGCGCTCCGCATCGCGGTGGGCGGCCTCCGGCGGGGACATCGAGAAGAAGTCCCACCCGTTCACCGGGCCATCGGGCAGGCTGGCGCGTTGCGATGGCTCGCCGCTCTCGCGGACATGCAGCGGCGTGAGCAGCTCCGCCTCCACCACGAGCGTCCCGCAGTGGCCGCCGAAGGCGCGGTGCGAGACGTACCCCTCTTTGGCGGTGGGCGGCACCTGCGCCGAACGGCGCAGCGCGAGCGGCTCGCGGGCGGTCAGCACGGCGGCGGCGTCTGCCCCCTCCAGCTGCAAGCCCTGCCACGCGCCCTCCGCGTGTACCGCGCGCTCGCCAAACAACGCCTGGGTCATCCCCGCCGGGTTTCCGGTCAACCAGCTGAGCGCCGCAATCTCGGCCTCAACCCAGCCGAAGCCGCTGGTCTTCTCGCCGCCGATGACGATCTCGCCATTCTGGAAATCCTGCAACAGATGGAAGAACACCGTGAGCGCGGGCATATCGTCGGGGCGCAAGTCCTGCAAATCCAGTTGCAAACGGAACTTGAGCGCCTCGCCGTAAGCGAAAAGGTAATCCGACTTGGCCGCCTCGATGGGCTGGCCCGTCGCGGGGTTCATGCGCACACCATCCATCGAGCACCAGGCTTTGGCCGGGTCAACCGGATCGGCCAGATACGCATCGGAGAAGTAGATCAGCCCCGTCTGCCCCTGCCGCCCGAACAGCAAATCCAGCACCCCCTCGATCTTCTTGGGGTCGCTTTCCAGCGTTTTGAGGATTTGGGACGCGCGGCGGCGGAAGGCACCCTTGATGGTGCTGCCCGGCACATAGACTTCCCACGCGCCCTCGCTGCGGTTAGAGGGCGACCAGGTCAGCATCCGCATGAAGATGGTATCGTAGGGCTTGCCGTACTTGCGCGAGACTTCGCGATTGAAAGGCCCGCCGCTGCGGAAATCCACGTTGTAGGCTTGGGCCAGCTCTTGTCTGGCCCTGTCGCGGTATGACTGTAAAAAGGCGATGAAATTCTGGTCGTTGGTGATGCTCTTGCGCAAGTTGGCAGGGTGGGTCATGTGCCGGTAGCGCACGCGGCGGTGCTCGTCTTTGAAGGTCTGCCACGCCTGCGTGCCCACGCCCTGCGGCGGGGTGCGGCTCTCCCAGTCCGCCTCCTTGATCTTGCCCTCCAGCAGCATCACCTTGATGTTGAGGTGGGCCTCGCGGTTGGCGATTTCGGCGTCAATCCAGGCGTCGCTTTGCAGTAGGTTGATCTGCTGATCCACCTGTTGATGCAGGCGGGGCAGGATGGCGGCGCACGCGGGCTTGAGCAACGCGATGAGTGCGGCTTCGTCGCCTAGCGCCGGCGTGATTTGCGCCTCTAGCGCGGGATCGAAGCCCAACGTATCGGCCACTTGCGCCCACACATCGGCGGGCAGCGCGTGGCGCGTCTCGCGTTGTGACTCCATCGCCTTGACCAGCCGCCCGGCCATGTTGGCCTTGTCGCCCAACGCCGCGACGAATGCGGCTTCAGCGGCTTCCTGGCTGGGGAAGGGCTGATCGCACAAGGGCCGCGCCGCGCTGATGACGGCTTTGGCGAGCGCGAACTTACCCTTGCTGAGCTTATCGAGCGCGGCGGTGGATAGCAGCCACACTTCCACCTCGCCGCTGCCCTGGCTTTGCAGCCAGATAGCGAGCGTGCGTGGCAGATACTCGCCCAGCTTGCGCTTCCAATCATCGGCGCTGCGGATAGGGCCGCCCAGCACCAGCTCCAGGCGTTGGCGGATGTCTTCAGGCAGGTCGCGCATCGCGGCCACGAGCAGCCGGCCTTCGACGGCGGCAAACGATGGGGTTTCGGGATCAATTTTGCCCCAGTTCCAGCCTACCAGCACGGGATTGGCCGCATCGAACGTGAGCTCGATGTGCAGGTGGTTGACGTCCGGGTGGATTTTGGGCAGCGCTTTGGGTTTGGGGAGTGGCGTATCGAGCTCCAGGCGGAGGCGGCCCAGGCCCTTGCTCTTCCCCGCGCCGAACCAGAAGCGTCCGGCTTCCAGCTCTTGCAGCAAATAGTAGAGCTGCGCGGCGTTCTGATCCCTGCCGAGCACGCCATCATCCACGCGCATCTCGAAATCGAAGACGGCGTTGCGGAAGATGGTCTCCATCTTGTAGTTGGCGTTGGCTTCAGAAGCCCAGCGATCCTCATCGAGCTTCAAGCCCATGCGCATATCGAAAAAATGCTCGCGGGTGTAAGAATCTTTCTGGAGCTCGCACTTCACTTGCGAGATGAGGTTGTTGGGGAGTTTGGCATCGAACAGCCGCCCCCACAGCCGGTTGAGCAGGCCGATGTTGCGCCCATCTGCCGTCCCGCCGATGAACGCATCCATGAGGGATTGCGCCGTCCCGCCGATTTCGCCAGCCAGCGAGACCAGTCGCTGCGTGCCGTCGCCATCGCGGGTGAAGAGCGTCTTGCGGGCATTCCCGCGATAGATGGGGGATTCGGCAATCAAGCGTCCTTTGAGTAGCATAGAGAGCCTCCTTCTCGAAAAAGTGCTAAAGTGTGTAACTTCTGTATCATACTCAAATTTGTATAATGGGCAAATGCCCGCTTTATCGCCTTCTCGTTTTTTTCGCTTTATCGTCTTTTCGCCCAGACTCATGTTATAATCAAGATAGCCTTGCGATTTGCGATTTGAAATTTGGAGGTAAACCATGTCACAGGATCACGTTCGCAAAATTATCATTACGGGTGTTTTAGCTGGACTAGCAATTACGCTAGCATTAACTGGATTTGGCTTTATTCCCTGGCCTACTGGTGTGGCCCTGACCTTCATACACGTCCCGGTTATTATCGGTGCAGTACTGGAAGGCCCAATGGTTGGTTTAGCCATTGGGCTAATCTTTGGGGTGTTTAGTATGTTAAAAGCCAGCTACGCGCCCACCGGGCCAGGCGATGCGTTGTTCCTAAACCCCTGGATCGCAATATTTCCGCGCTTGTGGTTTGGCCCAATTACATGGATAGTGTGGTCCGCCCTCAAACGTCGCCCGGAACTAGGTTTAACCGTTGCCGGTGCAGTGGGCAGTTTTGCTCATACTTTATTAGTATTGGGAATGATTCTCTTGTTAGGAATGGCCCAACTGGGTTTGGTAGTCTCCCTTGTAATAATGAACGGCCTGCCCGAAGCGTTCGTCTCGGCGGTGATTACCGTCGCAGTCGTGGCCGCCTGGAAGCGCATCCCGGTGGGGCGGCGCAAAGGCGCTGATCTGTAATGTCCGCCATCCCCGCGCTGGGCTTTGTGGGGCGCTCCGGCTGCGGCAAGACCACGCTGTTGGAGCAGGTGCTCCGCGAGCTCTTGCGGCGCGGCTATCGTGTGGCTCTGGTCAAGCACACCCACCATCGCGACCTGGAGACCGACCTGCCCGGCACGGATTCCCGCCGCTTCTGGGACGCGGGCGCGGCGCAAGTGGCGCTCCTCGCGCCCGACCGGCTGGTGGTGACGCGCCGCCATATCGAGGAGCCGCCCCTTGAAGCGGTGCTGGCGCAGTTGGGCGATGTGGACCTGGTGCTGGTGGAAGGCTACAAGCGCGGCTCACTGCCCAAAATCGAGGTGGTGCGCGCGGCGCACGACGCTACGCTGCTCCCTGGCCTGGAGAACCGCATCGCCTGTGTGACAGATGTGAGCGATTTGCCCTGGGATGGGCCGCGCCTGCCCTTCGATGCGGCGGCGGTGGCGGATTTTATCGAGCGGGAGGTGCGCGATGGGACGCTGGCGCGCGGTTGACCATACCGCCGATTTCGCGCTGCACGTCTGGGGCGACGATTTGCCCGACCTGTTCGCTACCGCCGCGCAAGGCATGGCCGCGCTGACCGTCGCGGAGACGGCGGGGACAAGTGTCATGCTCGATGTGACGCTGGACGCGCTCGATGTGGAAGGGTTACTGGTGGACTGGCTCAACGAGCTGCTCTACCTCAGCGAGCGGCATGAGGTGTGCTGGACGGCGTTCGTGTTTGCGGAGCTCTCACCCGTCGCGTTGCAGGCAACGCTCACCGGCGTCCCCATCGCCGAGCGCGGCAGCTACATCAAGGCCGCCACCTACCACAACCTCGCCGTACATGCCACGCCGGAGGGCTTCGAGACAGAAATCGTCTTTGACACCTGATTTTGAATGGCGAATGGCGAATTGCGAATGATGAATCTCAAATCGCTTTTTCGCCGATTTGCTGATTTGTCTGGGAGGTACACATGGCTGAGAAAAAAGACTTCAAACAAGTAAGTGCATACGTGTGGGAACTACCGCAATCTTACGACAAGCGGATGCGCGCCCCGGCGCGGATTTACGGCAACGCCGAGATCTTCGACCTGGCGTTCCGCGATACTTCGGTGCAGCAGCTCATCAACGTGGCGATGCTGCCCGGTATCGTGGGGCGCGCGATGGCGATGCCCGATATGCACCAGGGCTACGGCTTCCCCATCGGCGGGGTAGCCGCGTTCCGCAGCGATGATGGCATCATCTCGCCCGGCGGCGTGGGGTACGACATCAACTGCGGTGTGCGGATGCTGGCTTCGTCGCTGCATCACGAGGAGATCGCGCCCTATCTGGAGACGCTGAACGCCGCGTTGTATCGCGCCTGTCCGAGCGGCGTGGGCGGAGATGGTGCGGTGAAGGTCTCCGAGCGCGAGCTCGATACGGTGCTGGAGCAAGGCTCCGGCTGGGCTTTGCAGCATGGCTACGCCACTCGCGATGACCTCGAGCGCACAGAGGATAACGGCTGCATCCCCGGCGCACGCGCGGACGCGGTGCCGAGCCGTGCGCGGGAGCGCGGGCGTCCACAGATGGGGTCGCTGGGCGCGGGCAACCACTTCCTGGAAATTGACGTGATTGATGAGATCTACGATCCCGACATCGCGCAAGCGTTCGGGCTGGTCAAGGGCAACATCGTCGTGCAGATTCATTGCGGCTCACGCGGGCTGGGGCACGAGGTCTGCGCGCAATACCTCAAACAGTTGCAGGGCGCGCCCGCCCGCTATGGTATCGAGATTGCCGACCGCGAGTTGGTCGCCGCGCCGGTGGATTCCCCCGAAGGCCGCGATTATCTCGCGGCGATGGCGGCGGCGGCGAACTATGCCTTCGCCAACCGGCAAGTGCTGGCGCATTTTGTGCGCGGCGCGTTCGAGCAGGTGCTGGCGGGCCAGGTGAGCGATTGGGAGCTGCATCAGGTCTACGATGTGACGCATAACATCGCCAAGATCGAAACGCACGCGGTCGGCGGCAAGCAGCAGCGGCTCATCGTCCACCGCAAGGGGGCCACGCGCGCGTTCGCGCCGGGTCGCCCGGAGCTGCCGGCGGTGTATCAGGCGACCGGCCAGCCGGTGCTCGTGCCGGGTTCGATGGGCACGGCTTCGTATGTGCTGGTGGGCACGGAGACGGCGATGGCCGAGACGTTCGGCTCGAGCTGCCACGGCGCGGGGCGCATGATGAGCCGCAACGCCGCGCTCCGTGACAAGCGCGGCGAGCAGGTGCGCGATGAGCTGCGCAAGCAGGGCATCACCGTCCGCACCGGCAGCCTCAAGGGGCTGGCCGAAGAAGCCCCCTCGGCTTACAAGGATGTAGACCTGGTGATTGATTCTGTGACCGGCGCGGGTATCGCTCGCAAAGTGGCGCGGGTCACGCCGCTGGCGGTGATTAAGGGGTAATTAAAAAGCCACAACAGGCGTCTCCTACATGGGTCGTAGGAGACGCCCTTCTGAAACAGTACCACTGGGTGTATTCAGACATCAGCCGCAAACAATTTCGCAAGGAGACAGGGCCATGCGCGCAAGAAGTATACGTTGCCTCCTACTCATGCTGTTGAGTATCGGACTTTTCAACAATTGCACCTCTGTAGCAACTAACGCCAGTTCATCACTAGAATTGACAGAATGCCAGCTCTCTATACCTGGATTGACGACAACTGTTAACGCGCAGTGTGGCACTCTTATCGTGCCTGAAAACCGCGCTGATCCCGAGGGAAGACAGATTGAGCTGTACATTGCTGTAGTGCCGGCCGTCAGTCGCACCCCCCAACCTGATCCGCTCTTCATCCTGGTAGGTGGGCCGGGGCAGGCTGCCGCAGAAGTATACCCAGCAATAGCAACTAACTTTCTTAAAATCAACCAACAGCGCGATATTGTGCTGATTGACCAACGCGGCACCGGGAAATCCAATCCCTTGACTTGCGAACTACCTGAAGACGACACACTAGATACGGCTACAGCCATCGCCGCATTACAAAATTGCCCCGCGACACTCAATGCCGACCCGCGCTTCTACACTACCGAAATTGCCATGCGTGATCTCGATGCTGTGCGTGAAGCGCTAGGATATGCTACCATCAACCTCTATGGTGTTTCTTACGGCACCCGTGCAGCGCTCACCTATCTGCGGCTGTTCCCCGAGCGGGTCCGCAGCATCGTACTGGATGCAGCGGTCAGCACAGATTATCGGCTATTTTTGAATACCGCACAGGATGCAGATCGAGCGCTCGATTTGCTCTTCACCCGTTGCGAGCATGATCCAGACTGCAACCAGGCATTCCCTGCTATCCGCAACGAATTCGCAACATTGCTCGCGCGGCTGGAAGCAGAACCGCTCACTACCACCCTACCCGACCCGGTGAGTTCCGAAACGGTGACGGTCACAGTGGATCACGAAATGCTATACAACCTTGTCTTCCCATTACTTTACACACCCGAAATCGCCGCACTAGTGCCTCTCAGCTTGCAGCAAGCGGCTACCGGAAACTTCGCACCGCTGTTAGCGCAGGCCGGCAGTGCGGATGCAGGACTCTATCTAGGTATGTTGTACGCTGTGGCTTGTACGGAAGATGCCCCGTTCATTGATGCAACATACGCTACCACTTTGGCCGAAGGGACCTACTTTGGAGACCGAACAACAATGCTGCGAGAAATCTGTTCCACATGGCCTCAAGGAACATTATCCACCGATTTTGACGCGCCGCTACAGTCAAACACACCGGTACTCTTACTTTCCGGCGAAGCCGATCCAATAACGCCCCCGCAATACGCCACACGCATCGCCGAAACGCTGCCTAATGCCCTGCACCTCATCGGCCCAGGGATGGGGCATGGATTAATGGGGCGCGGCTGTATCAACAACTTGATAGCAGACTTCATCACAGCCGGTACAACAGAAGCGTTGGAGACAACCTGCGCACAGCAGCTATCCCCACCCCCTTTCTTTCTCAGTCCAACCGGGCCACGACCGTAACGTATAGCTAGATAGGAGGCCCCCATGATTCAGGTAAACAATCTACACAAGTCTTTCGGAGAGATCCACGCATTGCGCGGAGTAACCTTTAACGCGCCAAACGGTCAAATCACAGGCCTGCTCGGCCCTAACGGAGCGGGCAAAACTACAACTTTGCGAATACTCTACACCCTGCTTACGCCCGATACGGGAAATGCGGTTGTGGACGGATTCGACGTGCGCACACAAACGCTTGCTGTTCAACAACGCATTGGCGCGTTGCCGGATGCGCGTGGTGTCTATCCCCGCCTTACAGCGCGCGAGAACATTCGCTATTACGGACGCTTACACGGGCTAACAAACGCTATGTTAGAGCAACGTATCGTTACGCTCATAGAGCTGCTGGATATGGAATCTATCGCCGACCGGCGCACAGACGGCTTCTCCACTGGCGAACGGCTCAAAGTCGCTATCGCCCGCGCTCTGGTTCACGACCCCATCAATGTACTGCTAGATGAACCTACCAATGGACTTGATGTAATGAGCACTCGCGCCATGCGCGATGTGATCCGGCAGCTAAGCGCTGCAGGCAAATGTGTGGTATTTTCTAGTCACATTATGCAAGAAGTTGCGGCGCTATGTGATCATATCGTCATCATAGCCAAAGGTAAAGTTGTAGGCGAAGGTACAGCAGAAGAACTCCTCCACACCACTGGTAAAGCAAACCTCGAAGACGCTTTTGTTGACATCATTGGCTCAGAGGAGGGATTGGAACGATGAAGCGCATTGCAATTGTATTCACCAAAGAACTAATTGATAATCTCCGCGATGACCGCTCCATATGGGGTACGTTAGGATATGCGTTGTTTACCCCAGCACTGATTCTGCTGCTCATCGTGGTGATGGGCCGTTTTATGCGCGGTGAGGCAGACAAAGCACTCATGTTACCTGTTGCGGGACGCGAAAATGCACCTGCGCTCGTGCTATTTCTGGAACAAAACAATGTCATCTTACAGGATGCTCCCATCAATCCACAAGAGGCCGTGCAAAACGGCGAGGTAGATATAGTCTTGGTAATTCCTGATGATTACGGCGAGAACTTTAGCACGGGACAGCCAGCAGCAGTACAAATCATTGCAGACAATTCACGTACCGCAGCAATACCCAACACCCTGCGCGCACAAGGGCTGATTACACAATACGGCCAACAAATAGGGGCATTACGTCTGTTAGCACGCGGTATCAACCCCAGCATTGTGTATGCGGTCGTGGTAGAAGAAGTAAATGTTGCTACACCGCAAAGCCAGTCGCTTGTCTTCTTGAATATGTTACCCTATTTTCTAGTGATGGTTGTATTTTTAGGAGGGGCAGCAGTTATCATTGATACTACTGCTGGGGAAAGAGAGCGTAACTCCCTGGAGCCATTACTCATCAATCCTATCAAAAGATGGGAAGTAGTACTAGGTAAACTCTTAGCCTCATTACCTTTTGCCACAACCACGATCCTGGTCGCGCTTGGCGGATTTGCTGCTGTATTCAACCTCTTTCCCATCGAGCACTTTATGGGGGTCCAAGTTTCTGTGGATATCGGAGTGCTAGTAGCTATTTTCTTCGTATGTCTGCCAATGATGCTTCTGGCGGGTGCATTGCAAATGATTATCGCCACATTTACACATACCTACAAGGAAGCCCAGAACTATGTGAATTGGTTGCCTCTCTTTCCGGCATTACCAGGACTGCTATTGGCCTTTATGCCAGTAAAAGCTACTGTGCAAACCATGCTTATTCCCCTCTACAGTCAACAAGTGCTCATCAACCAACTACTGCGGGGCGAAAGCGTCACCCCTCTGAATGTGATTGTCTCAATAATAGCCACACTAGGGGTTTCGCTAATTCTCATCCTGATTGCCATCCGGCTATACAACCGAGAGGAAATCCTCTTTGGGAAGAAGTGACCCCCAAGACTTCCTCTGGAAGGTAAATCACAACCGCCCGAAGCTAGTAGCTTCGGGCGGTTGTGGTAATCAGGCTTTACAAACCAGCGGCTTTGCGCAAGGCTTCGGCCTTGTCGGTGCGTTCCCAGGTCAGGTCAATGTCCGTGCGCCCGAAGTGGCCGTAGGCAGCGGTCTGCTTGTAGATGGGGCGGCGCAGATCGAGATCGCGAATGATGGCGGCAGGGCGCATATCGAAGTGCTCGCGAATCAGCTCCACGATTTTATCTTCGGAGATTTTGCCCGTGCCGAAGGTTTCCACCGCCAGCGAGAGCGGATGCGCCACGCCGATAGCGTAGCTCAACTGGAGCTCCAACCGGTCGGCGATACCCGCTGCGACGAGGTTCTTGGCGATGTAGCGGGCCATGTAGGCCGCCGAGCGATCCACCTTGGTCGGATCCTTGCCGGAGAAGGCGCCGCCGCCATGCCGAGCCACGCCACCGTAGGTATCCACGATGATCTTGCGCCCGGTGAGGCCGGCGTCGCCCTGCGGCCCGCCGGTAACAAAGCGCCCGGTGGGGTTGACGTAGATCTTCGTCGCGTCGTCGAACATTCCGTCAGGCATCACGGGTTTAATGACGTGCTCGATGACATCGGCGCGAATCTGCTCCTGGCTAACCTCTGGGCCGTGCTGCGAGCTGATGACAACGGTATCCACGCGCTTGGGCTTGCCATACGCGTATTCCACTGTCACCTGGCTCTTGCCGTCAGGGCGCAGATACGGGAGCGTCCCGTTCTTGCGTACCTCGGCGAGGCGGCGGCAGAGCTTGTGCGCCAGGGAGATCGTCAGCGGCATCAGTTCAGGCGTTTCATTGCAGGCGAAGCCGATCATCATGCCCTGGTCGCCCGCGCCGGTCGCTTCGATCTCGGCCTCGGACATCTCGCCAGTCTTCGCTTCGAGCGCCTTATCCACGCCCAGCGCGATGTCGGCGGATTGCTCCTTGATGCTGACGATGACGCCGCAGGTCTCGCCATCGAAACCGTACTTGGCACGGTTGTAGCCGATGTCCAGCACCACATTGCGCGCCAGCGAGCCGATGTCCACATAGGTCTCCGTCGTAATCTCGCCAGCTACCAGGATCAGGCCTGTGGTCACGGATACTTCACAGGCTACCCGGGCTTGCGGATCAGCGGCGAAGATCGCATCCAGCACCGCATCGGAAATCTGATCGCAGATCTTGTCGGGATGGCCCTCGGTCACCGATTCGGACGTGAAGAAGTACTGCGGCGACAGCATAAACGTTGTACTCATACACTACCTCCTAAAAGTTGAGATGTGTTGGTTCATCTGGCATGACACCGTGAAAATCATGGCAGAGGCCCCAACGCCGCCATTATACCACCCTTTTTGGGAAGATGCCCCTTGCACACCTAGGGCTATCGCATTTGACCACTTGTTGCAGAAATGTGGCCTAAAGGCCGGGGATAAAAAAGGGTTTTTGTGGGGGGGGGGGGGCCCCCCCCCAAAAAAAAAAAAAAAAAAAAAAAATGAGACGGGGGAAAGGCAG
>CAZDDI010000001.1:0-470326 GCA_964504195.1 uncultured Anaerolineales bacterium | reverse complement strand
TGCAGACCAATTTAGGGAGTATTTCCATGTTAAGGTACTGCAAAAGTCGAGTTAAGGCCTTGAAACCTGCCAGGTCTATGCCCGCAACTTAATGACATTGATGATACCTAAATTGGGCCAGACTGTACTGGAAGTTGCGCGTGACCTTTGGCAAGCTCCAGGTACGCCTTTTGTACACCCCTAATTCTTATGAGCGCACAACTTCTTCCGTGTAGGGACGCGCAAAGCGCTGGGCATAGACCTCATTGTTTTTCAGTTGTTGATTCCAGTACCCATTGGTTATTCCCATCTTGAATAGCAACCCTAGCAGCGGGGTTATCCAGCCGGGGAAGCGTTCCGGCGTAGCCAGCTGGGCCACTTGCGCCGTATCGAACTGTCCGTGCGTGCCAAAGTCGCGCCCAATCTCGTACAATGCGGCAAAGAGCTTCTGGTTGGATTTCTCCGTTGCCAGCCGTATCCCCTCGCAACCACCCTTGATAATCGTGCCAATGTAGGGACTACCCAAGCGCAGCACTAGCTTCTCCAAGTACTTCTCCACATGGCGCGAGTGGGTTGCTTCTGGAAAACCGGACTGCACCAGAAAGCCCAGCGACGGATTCCCCACGCGCCCACAATACGGTTCCAGGCTTTCGATGAACGCCATCACCAATCCCGGCATCGCATCAGTATACAGCGGGAAACCAATCAAGACCGCTTCAGCCTCGCTGAACGCCTGTGCGTAGGCCGGATGCTCCTTCACACGGTTAAGGTGGTATAGGGTATGGCTATTGTCGGGAATACTCGCGAACCCTTGCGTGAACTGTGCCAGCAGGATTTCGGTATTGCCCTTTTTGCCGCGCGGCGAACCGTTAAAGACTGTTAATCGCATGATGCACCTCCGCGATGGGGTCTGAAGTCAGTTTGCTGAAGGCGATTCGACTCTTCATGTTCAGCGCCGTGCGGCTGAGGATGTCGGTGGTGATGGCAACATCCTCGGCGTCGGCGTCCGCGCCTTGTTCCAGCAACAACGCCAGCAGCGGGTAACGCGCGTAGCGCGTCCGATGATGCGCCTCGCCCTGATCCACGACGATGTAGGGATGAATGATGGGGATCATCTTATCCATTGTCTTTTTGAGCAGTGCGCTCACAAAGCCCATCCGCAGCGGCGAGGCGAACAATGTCAGCTCAGAGTTGATGACCGCGCGGCAGACATCCGCTGAAGCATCTTGCGCCACGCACTCGCCCGGCGTCTTCACCCAGCACCCCCAGCAGCCCACGCAGTAGGCGATGTCCAGGTCGCGCAGGGTAAGCACCGTAACCTGGTGGTCGCTTTCCAACGCCGCTACCAGCTGGCGTAAATACGTCTCGAAACCGGTGTTAGCGGCGTCGGGATTGCCGTTCAATAGTGAAATCTTCATAAAGAACCTCCATGGTTTCGGTGTAGAAGTAGCGTTTTGAAGTAACGGTATCAACGGTTTTTGATACCCATCAAGACGTTCACCAATGTTTCAGGCTGATCAAAGAAAATGTCATGCGCGGACTCCTCAAACCAGATGAAATGCTTTCCCTGTGTAGCCTGAAGCTGTTCGTAATAGAGTTGGGTCAATTCAAAAGGCGTGTTGTAATCATGGCGGCCCACCAGAAAGTAGATGGGGACCTCGATTTGGGGCACGCTGGCGGCGAAATCCAGCTCCCGCAGTTCTGGCGTCAACTGCTTCAGAGATTGGCTCTGCGCTAACGGCCACAAGGCAAAATCTACCAGGGAATACTCCGGAGCTGTGAACAACATCCAGGCTTCATGGTTATAGCTGTTTGTTGTATGGTACACTCCGCCGAACGCAAGTAACCAGTGCCTTTGCCGTTGCTGTTGCGCATACCAATCGTCTGCCAGATAGGCCGGATCAATTCCCGTCAGCTCCTGCTGCGCTTTTTTGTGGTTTTGCTCGCGAGCAATCTGTTGGACGTAGGCCAGGGAAAGCGCTTCGCCAGCCTGCCAATTCACCATTTGCCCAACGCTGATAAAGGCGTGGAAATCTTCCGGGTAATCGTGAACCGTCCATAGTCCCAAGGCCGTACCCCACGAAAATCCCATCAAATAAATCTTCTCGCCTCCGAATCGGTCGCGCAGGTATGTGACCAGCGCATGGGTATCTGCGCGTAACTGCGCGAGCGTGAGGTCTTGCACGCCGGATCGCAGGGTATACGTCTTTCCCGCCCCGCGCTGATCCCAGCTGACCACGACAAAGTGCTCTTCGAGGGCGGGACATTGCACACGCAGCTTGGCGAGATTCGCGCTGCCTGGCCCGCCGTGCAGGAATAGCAACACCGGATTATTGATATCTGTGCCTCGAATCGAAATCCATTGCTTGACTCCCGCCAATTCTACCTGTTCCAACACGTTGATCCCATTTGCGCTTGAAGTTGTGGGCGCAGCCGGGCCATACCTGAAAAGCACTAGGATAACCAGCAAAATCACGATTCCGAGTAGCATGGTTCGTCCTCTGGCGCGTCCAACTTTCATTTCACCTAGCGTCCCTTGCCAAACGTGAAGTGAATGACGGATTTGGGGCATACATCTGCACACGCGCCGCAGAGGATACACTCACTATGCTCCATGGCGCGCGTCTGTACCATGTTGTTCACATCCAGGCTCATGGAGCAGGCCCGCGTGCATTTCTGGCAGTTGATGCACTCCTCGGTATCCGCACGCAAGCGCAACGCGGGTGTATTGAGCCGATTGCGCAGCTTGCGGCCTAAAATCATAAAGGGTGTCATCCAGCAAACGGTATGGCAGGCTGCCCGGCGTCCGAAGATAACTGCCAGGCCCACCATCAGCCCCACCACGCCGTAGTAGATGACATAGGCAAAAATGATCGGGCGATCTTCCGTCCCGGCCACCGAGATGCCGTCCTGCGTATGGTAGAGCAAATCAACGCTGCGATAGCCCCCGGCTTGTAACACCCCCCAAACAATCAGCGTAATCCAGGGAATCCAGATGGCCCACTTGATCCAGTCGCTCTTGGGGCGGTTGACAGGGCTATTGTTGATTGGCTCCGCCAGCTCCTGCATCGCGCCGCCGGGGCAGACCCAACCGCACCAGGCGCGTCCCAGGAACAGCGCCGAGATAAAGAGCAGCCCAAATACTACCAGACTGCCATTGACGACTCCATTCATGGCCCCTTCGATGATGACGTAGGGCGAGAGGTAGTTCATCGTTACCGGGAACGAGAGAAATGCCAAGAGGATAAGCCCTTTACGGATGCGCTGACGCGTTGGTAGTTGCTGGCTTTTAATCATGGGACTCCTTGCTCTCTGTAGTGCCTGGTTCAAAGGGCGGGACTGCGCCTGCCTGGATGCGCGTGATGACAGATTCTAACCACGCCAGGTGCGCCCGCGCCGATTCGATGCCTGCTTCAAGGGTGAGGAACCAGAAGAACGTCTCGCGCGGTGTGCCAAGGGTCTCAACATACTCCGCGGCTTGTTGCGGAACGTCGCCAAAGCGGGCCAGCACAGCACGGATTTTCTCCGCCTCACGCTCGAACATTTCCAGGATTTCCGCATCTTGCAATTGACCTGCGAAGAAAACTTGCACCAATTCAGGGCTACGGTGCGGGCCATGCGTGAGGGGGGTAATAAGCCATCGGTGTAATTCCGTGCGCCCGGCCTCGGTAAGGTGATAGACTTTGCGGTCAGGGCGATCATCCTGCTCCACTACTTCAACCTCAGTCCAACCGCGTTCCACCAACCGGGCCAGAGTGCGATAAATCTGGCTCTGATCGGCGGCCCAGAAGTGCTGTACGGAGGTGTCGAACATCTTTTTTAGATCGTAGCCGGAAAAAGGGGTGTAGTTGAGAAATCCCAGAATTGCATGTTCAAGAGACACTGGATTAATCCTTTATAAGACTTGTTATATATAAGACTAATCATATATTAACATAAAGACTGAAGTTGTCAAGAGGATAGCATCAAAAAGCCCCCTTTCCTCGCACTGCGATGGAAAGGGGGCTAAAAGTATAGAGATTTAGCGCAATCCCTATTGGCCGTCGAGTGTGTTGCTAATAGCAACCTGGTGATACCATAAAGCTGATTGTTTGGGGATGCGTTGCTGCGTTTCAAAATCCACATACACGATGCCAAAACGCCGGTCATAGGCATGGCGCCATTCGAAGTTATCCAAGAAGGCCCAGAGATAATAGCCTGCCACCGGTACGCCGGCTTCTATGGCGCGATGTAGGGCTTGGAGATGGTCACGGACGTATTGTAGACGGGGAAAATCGTTTATCGTACCTTCAGGGGTGAGGACATCGTCATAATGCGCGCCGTTTTCAGCTATGTAGAGCTTCTTCAGCCGGTATTCCCGATGCAAGCGCAGGAGTAAATCGTACAGTCCATCCGGATAGATTTCCCAGCCGCTTGCGGTCTTGTTGTGTTGCGTTGGAATAGCTCCATTTTGGTAAACGCCGATTTCCATCTCCCGGCCAGCAATCGCTTGCAAAAAGACCCTGGAGTAATAATTGACGCCCAAGAAATCAGTTGGGACAGCAATACAATCCAAATCTCCTGATTTGATAAAGTCAGGGGTTTGTGAATCCAGCAGCCCTTGTGTGACATAATCGGCCAGCATATCCGCAGGATACCCCCGGCCTTGGAGCGGATCGAGGAACCAACGATTGGTCGCACCATCGTAATAGCGACAGGCTTCGTGATCTGCGGGGCTATCGGTGACGGGATAAGCAGGGATCAAATTTAGCACCATTCCGACCTGGCTGTTGGGGCTATTCGCGCGAATCACCGGCACAGCCAGACCATGCGCCAGTAATAAGTGATGTGCAGCGCGTAAGGCCAGCCGTCGGTCTTTTAACCCGGGTGCATGTAGCCCCTTACCATATCCCATGTAACTGGAACACCAGGGTTCATTCAAGGTAGCCCACAATTTCACCCGATCTCCCAAAGCATGGGAAGCTACATCGGCAAATTCAAGGAACGCCTCAGCTGTAGCACGGGTCAACCATCCAGCCGTACCGGAAGGCTGATCTAAAGCCGCCGGCAAATCCCAGTGATACAGCGTGATAAAGGGGGAAATCTCCTTTTCTAGTAGGGCATCTACCAAGCGAGAATAAAAATCTAATCCCAATTGATTGATTGCGCCGGTGCCATCGGGTAAAATGCGCGACCAGGATAGCGAAAAACGATAGGACTTAATGCCCAGTGAATGCATCAATGCTATATCTTCGCGCCAATGATGGTAATGGTCACAGGCTACATCCCCATTTTCACCATCACAGGCCATCATCCCTGGCGTGTGGGAATACACATCCCATATAGATGGCTTACGGCCATCTTCTGCGACAGCTCCCTCGATTTGATAAGCCGAAGTAGCCGTACCCCAAATAAAATTAGCCGGAAATAAGAGAGGTTTTTGCATAGAGGTTATTCTCTTTCGATGGTTAAACGTAAACGCTTAGCCAATCGCTTAAAGGTTGTGTCAACGATTTCGTCAATATTTTCTTCTGATGAGAGTACTTCATCCCACATCCCCCGTAAAGTTTCGGTCAGCCGCTTTTCCACTAGGCCCCACAAGCGGCTACTTGAGAAACTACGTCCGGCCTTAAATGACTCAAGAAATATCGGGTAGGGCCAGGCATCAAAGGGTGGCTTGTTCCAGTGTGCTTCGCGGATGGGTAAACCAATCAGCGGGTATAAAGCCGCACTATTTTCCTCTGAAAGTAGCGCGTGAATTAATTTCAAAGCCAGTTCTGGGGCGCGACAATAGGTCCATATACTAAGATGTGAGCCGCCTACGAAAGGTACGGCTGGCAAGCGTGCTACGCCCAGGTTCTCATGGACTTCCGGCTTCATCATGCTGGAAGCTAGCAACCATGAACCACTTATCACTATGGCGGCTTCTCCCCGTAAGAAGCTATCATCTGAACGATATCCTGTTTCCAGGGCCGCAGAGCCAAAATATCGCCCTAGCCGGAAAAACTTACTCGCGCCTGCAATGGTGCGTTCGTCATCAACTGTGATTTGTAGAGCGTCATTGCTTACAAAATCACCCCCCGCAGCCCATACCCAAGATGCCAGTGAATGCAGTCCCATACGCGAGTCTCTGGAAGGCATTGCCAGAGGCGATTCAACGCCACTTTCCTTGAGCTGCGCTAGCGTTTCTTCAAATCGGGTAAGGTCTTGAAATGCAAGGTTCTCATTAATCCCGGCCTGTTGGAACATATCGCGGCGGTAGAAGAGCACCCGAACATCCCCTGACCATGGAATAGAGTAACACGTTTGATCAAGCCCATCTGTCAGCCACATACTCTGAAAAAATTGATTCTTACCCTCTAAGTCATGTACTTCTCTAGTAGAGAAGGGGCGCAGCACATTCATGCGGGCTAAATCCCCTACCCAGGTGCTGCCAATTTCAGATACATCTGGCCCAGATTTGTAAAGCGCATATTGTAGTAAGGTGGCCCAACCATCTGTCCAAGAAAGAATATCTGTATCTGCCTGGACATAGTTGTGCTTATACAGGTCTAGCAAGCGCTCTAAAATAAGAGGGCCTGAGTTGGATCCCCGCCTGAATACGGAAAGGTTTAGTTTTTTCATACTCGCTCCATAGAGACACAATATTCGCTTTGAGCCGGTGCCGCAAACGGCAACCGCGTAACTCCTGATTTTAGTTATCAATGCCATTAAGTTAAGAACATTGATTCCGGTTACCGTTCTCGAATTAGGTTACGAATCCCGCGTGCGCGGGACAAGTTGCACGAATTCCCCTGATTTTGTAGGCTTTCGTGGACGGTCTGCAAACCTTAACTTCATGATATTGAGCAGCACATTTATTCAGATAAGAGGATTTTTGTGCGGTTCATTTTCCAGCGCGTTATTGGATAGGGTATAATAATGGTTAGTATTATGATACCATGTGATTATTAGCTGTCAATAGCAGAGGGATTTACGGATTCACGCTCATCAATTGGGGCTTTTATCGCGAAAACTAGCCCTACGGCTCCCCATAGCGCCGCCACTGTCGCCAGCCGCAGAACCAGGGCAGGAATCCCAAAAGTGAACCAGACCAGAGTCAGCACTGCCGCGATGCCCACGAGTAGCGGTTGCCAGGGTCGTCGCCAGAGGAAGCACACCCCCGCAACTAGGCCCGCCAGCAGCGCGCCCAGCCAGAGTGCAATCTCCACACCCTCGATGTAACCGGGTTCGGAACGGCCTTCGGCGCGCAGCACCAGCCCTTGCGCCATGCGCCGTCCCATCACGAAGCTGCCCGCATCAATGAACCAACCTAGTACGGGATTGTCCATACCGGCGGGCGGCTCGATGTGTCCCCGGACGATGAACCGACTCTGCTCTGTGCCGTGAGGTTCTACCCACCATAGCCATGTCCAACCCAGGCCCAGTTCTATCAGCGCCGCGGTGTCTTTGGCGAGGAGCCATTGGCCTGGCTCCACCGCATGTACTGCAAGCATCGTATCAATCAACTTATCGCCAGGCTGAGGATGCTGGTGTTCCGGAAGGATGTGGTTGGCGTTGATGTAGAGCCGTTCACCTGCGATAAGGTTCTCGATGAAGGTGTAGCTGTAGTAGCCGCCGCGCCCTTCACCCAGTTGTGCAATCCAGGGCCAGACGGCTTCGGGCGGCGCATCCACGGTAAGCGCGTGCGTCCAGGAAAGGCTGGGAGCAGCTAATAGCTCATCACCAGGGTAAGTGCGCGCAACTTCAGCGGCAGTCGCGCCCCAAGTATGGAACATGGGCGGGAGCAAGGGGAAAATGATGCCCAAGATCAGACTGATGAGGGCCATCCCCCCCAGAAAACGTAGCATCCGCGTGCGGTTAGTCATGGGGGGTGTCCTTAGGGGTGTTTTGCCCCACCAGTTGTGGGCGTTCAGTAGGGCCAAAGCCAACGTTGTCTTTGGAATTGAAGAACACCTGCTCCCCCGCGAAGCGGCAGCTGAGCGTTGTACAAAACGGTGTGTGATAGAAGCAGGCTTGTAACGTGTAGGTGTGGTCATCCGTCCACGCGCCGCTCACGGCGACCGGCCCTGGCGTCTCGAACTCTGCTGGCAGGGTAGTCGCGCCGCGTTGCCACGCGCCGTATCCCGCTGCGAGCGGGTGCGCGCCGCGCGCATCGCGCAGCGTGAGGCGGCCGCCGTCCCCCTCGAAGTCACAGCTGAGAGATTGCAGCCCTTGCGCGTTCTCTGGGAAGCGGTAAGTGTGCCCGGAGACCTGCGCGGCGATCGCACTGGTGGCGGCTCCGGGCTGCGGTTGAAGCGCCAGTGTGCCGAGTTTGGCTGTGAGCGCGGTGTGGGCGGCTTCATCGGCGGGGAGGGGCGCGTCTGCGAATGCCGGCAGCAGGTGTTCCCACACCAGATTGAGCGGGGGTTGCATGTCGGCCACCCCGCCGGTCATCACCAGCACTGCCTCTTGCGCGGGCATGACGAGGCAGTATTGCCCAAAAGCCCCGTCACCGCGATATGCGCCGTGCCGGCAACGCCAGAACTGGAATCCGTAGCCCTGTGCCCAATCGTTGTGGGGATCGTCGCCGTTGTTGATTTGTACCCCCGTTGCCGTCTCGATCCAGGCTTCCGGCAGCAGCTGCGCCCCGTTCCAGTGCCCTTTTTGCAGATAGAGCTGTCCAAAGCGGGCGATGTCTTCGGTCTTGAGGCTCAATCCCCAGCCGCCACATGAAATCCCCAGCGGACAGGTGTCCCACGTCGGCGTCTCGATGCCCAGCGGTACGAACAGGCGCGGTTGCAGGTAGTCCAGCACGTTTTCGCCTGTTGTCCGGCGCACAATCGCCGCCAGCAGGTACGAAGCGCCGTTGTTGTAGACGAAGTGCGTACCTGGCGCGCGCCGCACGGCCTGCGCCAGAATCGCCTTGACCCAGTGACGTTTGCCCCAGATGCGCTCTATCGTGTCCTTGAGGTGTCCGGTGGACATACTGAGCAGATGGCGAACCTGCACATCGGGCCAACGGACGCCGAGGCGGGTCGGCAGCGCGTCGGGGAAGAACGAGATGACCGGGTCATCGAGCGTGAAGTGGCCTTCGGCAATTGCCAGTCCTACGGCGGTGGCGGTGAAGCTCTTGCTCAGCGAGAACAGCATGTGGGGCTGGTCGGCTGCGTAGGGCGACCACCACCCCTCGGCGACGACGCGCCCGTGCCGGAGCAGCATGAAGCTGTGGAGGGTGTCCACTTTGCGCTCGACGGCTTCCACAAAGTCCCGAATCGCGCTGGAGGGGATGCCTTGCGCCTCTGGGGTGCTGCGGGATAGGGGGGTAGCGGTTGTCATGGATGTATCCTTTCAAGTTTAGCGTTGTTTTGGGATTAGAAATTTCACGTGAGCCGCTTGCCACAGCGTAGACAGCGCGCCTTCTCCACATCGGCAGGTGTGAGCTGGGCGTAGCTACACGCGGGGCAGATGCTGTAGTGCTGCATTTCGTAGCCGCAGCCGGGGCAGAAGGCGTGATCCTGGTTTAGGGCGCGGCCACAGCGCGGACAGTGGGTTGTAGCGAGGGCCTCTTCCTGTGGATGCTCTTCACGCTGGGGCGGGAGCGACGGCTCTTGAGGCAGCTCCGCGATGGGGGCCGGTTGTGGGCGGCGCGCGTAGCGTACCATGAAGGCTCCGGTCAACAGTAACCCGCCCAATGTGAGCGCGATGCCACGCCAGGGCGTGAGCATCCCCAACGAGAAGCAGCCGATGAAGACCAGCAGCAATAGCCCCATCGTTTTCCAGGTGCGGTGTAGCCCCAGCAATAGCCCGATGAAGCCCACCAGCAGCGCCGTGATGATCACGGCCGCCAGCCCCGCCGCTGGTATTAGTCCTACCAATCCGCTGAGGAAGATGAGCAAGGGGTAGAAGAGCGCCAGGCCGAACCCTGCCAACAGGAGCGCGCGCATATCCACTGGCTGTTGGGTGAGGTGGAGCAATCCGCCCAGCGCGGCCATGAAGAGCAGCACCCACAGGGGCGCTAACCCGGAGAGGGTGAGGAATGCGCCGCGCAAGGCTTCGACGCGCTGCGTGAAGCTGAGCCGAGTAGGGAGGGTCAGGCCAATATCGCGGTTGGCGATGAGGTTGGTGTAGTTCCAGATGAAGGTTTCGCGGGTGGCTTCGGTGTCGGTCTGGGTGGCCGGAAGCGAGGCCTTGGCGACGGTGCTGCCGGTTAAGCCTTCGACAATGATGCGGATGTCAATATCGGTGCGCTGTTCGCGGCTAAGCGCGTAGGAGAAGCTGTTGGCGCCATCGGCCTGGTAGCGGATGGTGATGCTGCGCTCGTCGCCTTCTGCCAGCACGCCGCGCCATTCGATGCCGCGCGTATTGTACCGGGTGTTGGGCGTTTCCTCACCATCAACCTGAAGGCTGACATTGTGCAAGGTCTCCAGGTTATTGGGGAACGGAAAGAAGAGGCTAACCGCTCTGGTGACCGCGTCCGTGTACCGAATCAGGTACTCGCCCGCGAAGCGCAGGTCGTAAACAGTGACGCTGACGCCCTCGCGCTCTTCGTAGCGGGCCTGTAACGTGGCGCGGACTTCGCTGCGTGCGACGGGCAGCGCTATATCGGCTGTCGCGCTGCTATAAAACAGCGCATCCGGCGTTATGAAACCGAGCGGCATATCGTATTCGAGCGCATTGACCAGCACCGGCTGTTGGGAGACGCTGCGCATCCGGTTATCGGCGAGGTAGCTTTGCTGTTCGGTGGTGTAAATCTGGCTGGGCAGGTCGCCCACAATCAGCGCGAAGGCCAGCAATAGCGCGGCCAGGCCACCCAATAACATCAAATTGATGCCCCAGTGTTTGAGTTTCATGGTTTGACTCCTTAGAATGGTAAATGGCAAATGGTGAATCTATTGAAGCAGGTGATTGAGCCTGCCGAAACCAGCGGCAGGTGTTAAGCGCTGCGCGGGGCTGGTGCTCTGCTCAGCGCTCTAAGGGGAATGTTAGTTCCCCGAATTTGCATCCAACCGCTGGGCCAGGAACACTTCTCTTGCCCTATGGTTTGCGTGTGGCAACCCAGGTGCCGTTGTCATCGTTGGGATAGCCCCAGACGCCGCTGAGCGTGTCCGCATCGCTGAAGTCGCCCGTCCAGGTATCGTCGCCGTGTAATTGCAGCGTTGTGCCGCTGACGGTGTATTCGCCGTTGTATTCGATATCGTAGATGTTGATGAGCTGGTAGGTGCCTTGTGTGGGCTTGCCGCTGAAGGTGATGACGCCAATATCGTACAGATTACCGTTGGTAGAGGTCAGCGCGTAATCCCATGTACCGCGAATATCGTACTCGGCGCGGGGGCCGCAGGCAGTAAGCAGTACAAGTAACACAAGCAACCAGGCTAAGTGTTTCATGATAGCCCTCCTTTCCGAAAACCTACAAATCCGCAAATCAACGTAGTAAATGTAACGCGAACTTTAGATTGCGCTCAAGCCCGCTTATCCGGTCGCAAATCTGGCGATCTGTTCCGAGCATTTGGCTCTGAGGGGCACGTCAGTTCCCCGAATTTTTTGTTATCATGGGTGTACCAAAGGCATCTATAACGCCTAACAGTATCTATGGTTATTATAGTACACAAGGCCGGAAATTGCACTTTTTGTTCTGGCGAGTGTAACACAACAACCTTCGTCCGCCAAAATCTAAAATTTGGAGTGCATGTGAGGCCTTTTCCATGGTATAATGAAGGTTGTTTTAGTTAGAGGAGCGTAAGAATGATCAAACTATCTGGGTTGACGAAGCGGTTTGATACACTGGTAGCAGTCAATCAAGTATCATTACAGGTGGGGGCTGGAGAGGTATTGGCGTTGCTTGGCCCTAACGGGGCTGGCAAAACTACCACCGTGCGGATGCTCTCAGCGATCCTCAGGCCTACTGCCGGGGCGGCGTGTATCGCTGGATTTGATGTGGTGGAAGCCCCCCAGGAAGTGCGCCGTCGGGTAGGGGTGCTGACTGAAGCGCCTGGGCTTTATACCCGCATGAACGGTTACGAGTACCTGGATTTTTTCGGTGAGGCGCGCGGCATGAACTTGCCACAGCGTCGGGAACGCATCCAGTCGCTGGCCGAACAGTTCGAGATGACGCCTGTGCTGTACCGGCGGCTGGGGGAGTATTCCAAAGGCATGGCGCAGAAAATTGCGCTGATTCGCACGTTGCTGCATGATCCGCCCGTGTTGTTGTTGGATGAGCCGACCTCGGCGATGGATCCGCAGAGCGCGCGGCTGGTACGTGATGCTATCAAGCAGATGCGCGCCACGGATCGCACCATCATTATTTGCACCCATAACTTGCCGGAAGCGGAAGAACTGGCTGATCGTATCGCCATCATCCGTGATGGGAGCATCCGGGCTGAAGGCACCGCTGCGGAGCTCAAACTGCAACTGTTAGGCCCTGCGTTGATGGAGGTGCAATTCGCTGAACCCCCACGCAACGGAATCATTACCGCGATTGAGCCTTTCGTGTCAGTGATAGCGACTGGGGAGCGTTGGTTGCGCTACCAAACTACAGAGCCGGAGCAGGTGAACCCGCAGGTTTTGCGGGTCTTGTTCGAGAAAGGGGCTGCGGTGATGCTGTTGAGCGAGGTGCCGCACAGCCTGGAGGCGGTCTATCTGCGGGTGATGGAAGGAGGCTTGTCATGAGTGTATTATCGGGAGCCTTTCGAGCGAACGTGTTTCAGCAGCTAGGGCCGATATGGGTTATCATGCGCCGCGAGATCAAAGATACTTTGCGTGATTGGCGCATTACCCTGCCAATTTGTTTGTTAGTCTTTACGTTTCCTTTTATGGCCGAGTTCGCGGCTTCTTCCGGCCTGGATTTTGTGAACCGTTATGGCGGCGATTTGATCCTAGAACGGATGTACCCCTTCTTGATGCTGGTGGTGGGTTTCTTCCCTACCACGTTCTCGTTGGTGATTGCGTTGGAGACCTTTGTGGGGGAGAAGGAGCGGCGTAGTCTGGAACCGTTGTTGGCAATCCCCTTCAGTGATTTGCAATTGTACATAGGCAAGCTACTTGCGTCTACTGCCCCGCCCGTCGTGGCTAGCGGGATCGGGATGGCATTCTATTTACTGCTTTTGGGCTTTCGTACCGGGTGGTGGCCGCCCGCGCAGTTGATGCTGCTGGGCATGGCTCTGGCAACCACGAAAGCGTTGGTGATGGTCACGGCAGCTGTTATTGTCTCCAGCCAGTCCACCAGCGTGCGCGCGGCTAATCTCGTGGCTAGTTTCATCATTGTGCCGATGACATTTTTGTTACAGGTGGAAGCCGGGCTGTTGCTGTTTGCCAACTATCTTAGCCTCTGGCTAATGGTACTTGGGTTAGGGGTGGTTACGATATTGTTTGTGCGGATGGGGGTTAATACATTTAATCGAGAACAGCTGTTGGGGCGGGAAGTAGCCGAACTGGATATAAAAGGTACTTGGCAGACTTTTTGGCAAGCTTTGTGGCCGGGCAAGGGTTTGGTGGCCCTCTATACCCGCGAACTACCGCAGCAGCTGCGCGCGATCCGTGTTGAGCTAGCTTTTACGGTGGCAGTGACCTGTTTGGGCGGGTTGTTGGTAGGTTTGTGGGGGACACATTTCTTTCCTCTTCCTGCCGGGGCTATAAGTTTCAACCCACAAATTAATATAGAGACCTTTCAAGATGCGGTAGCAGTATCAGGGCTGTTGTCTAGTTTCTCGACGAGTGCTATTTTCTGGAACAATGTCCGCTCATTGCTGGTGGCAGCGGCATTAGCCCTCTTTACGTTTGGCTCGATGGCACAATTGTTGTTGATGGCTCCGTTAGCAATCATTAGCTATGTTGCGCTACAAGGGCCGGTGCTAGGAGTAAATCCATGGTTGTTTTTGGCGACCTTTGTGTTGCCCCACGGAATTTTGGAGTTGCCAGCGGCCTTTATCGCCACGGCGCAAGCTCTGCGCATCGGGGCGATTATTTTGCGGCCTGCGGATACTGGTGGTGGGGTGCGAGGGATTGTGCGTGAAATCGGGCATTTTTTCAAGATCTTTATCGCGCTCGTGTTGCCACTATTGTTGCTCGCTGCCTGGATTGAGATCAACGTGACGCCGCATCTGGTGATCTGGTACTTGGGTACACTGTAAGCATAAATTCAAGCCCCCCGTTTTCGTTGAGAACGGGGGGCTTGGAGTAGGTATCTTTCCGTTTGTTATTGCGAAACTAGCATCACAATCAACAAATTACCGGTTCCGCCGAAAATGTCAGGGGTGTAGATAACAAAAAGTCCCTGTTCATTTGCCCCACGGCCCCGCATCCAGCCAATTGTATTGAATAACTCGGTTTCCTCGGTGAAAGTGGCATCCAGCTTCCAGCCAGCGCCATTGAGCTCCGAGGTATAGAAGTCTTTGATTTGCGTCCAGCTGGTCGTGTCTTGCGCCGCGTAGAGTGCGGTCTCGATGCTACTGATGCTCATGCCCTCTTCCGTCGCCGCATCGCGCAAGCCTTGCTCGAACACTTCGAGCATCATATCGGCCATTGCATTTTGACCGGCTTCTAAGAGTGTTACTTGTGGTGGGACGGGAATGTCCGCCATTTCGACCGGTGCGGATTGTCCACAGGCCGTTAGGGTCAGGAGCAATATCGTCAGGAACGCGAATTTACGCCAGATCATGGTAGTATCCTTTCAGTAAGAGTATGATGATAGGACTATAACATGATTGGAGAGGGTGTCAATTGAGACCCTTTAGCAAGGGGTAAAGTTTTACATCAGTACCAAGCGGTCTGAGCAAGTCGGGCAGCTACCCCATCACTGAGACCTGCTGTATAAGTTGCACTGCACGATGTTTTGACGAATTTATCGTTCATTGATTGGTAAGGAGTCCCGCGCCCATGATACATTTGGTCAAATACTTAAAACCATTTTTACTATCAATTTTATTAGTCATTGCTTTGCTCTTCGTGCAGGCCAATGCTGATTTAGCATTGCCCGACTATATGTCACGCATTGTCAATGTCGGTATTCAACAGAGTGGCATAGAAAACGGCGTCCCCCAGGTGGTCCGCCAGACCACGTTGGACAAACTCTTTCTCTTTATGAGTGGAGATGAAAAAGCCACTATCCTGGAATACTACACATTGATGACTGCCGGCACATCTGAGTATCAGACTTATCAGCAGCAATACCCCAACCTCACCGATGAGGGGCTTTATGTGCGCACTACCACAGACCGTGCCACCATTGAACGGCTCAACCTCAGCCTAAGCAAAGCCTTCATCGTTGTCATGGGCATCGAACAAATCATGGAAAATCCGCAAGCCGCGCCGTTGGGTCAGGGGGTGGGATTCGATCTTACGCAACTGCCGCCAGGGGCCGATGTATTCGTGCTCCTCACGCAGCTCCCCGCAGCGCAGCGGGCACAGATAAGCGCGACTATTAACGCGCAGTTTGCCGCCCTCGGCGATAGTATGATTACGCAAATGGCTGTACAAGCAGTCAAGGCAGAATATGAAGCTCTGGGATTGGATATCAACAAATTACAGATGGCTTACATTTTGCGCTCTGGCAGCATCATGTTGCTTTTTTCGCTCCTTGCCATCTCCTGCGCTATTGCCGTAGGATTTTTGGCGGCGCGCATTGCCGCGGGTGTGGGGCGCGATGTCCGCAGAGGCGTTTTCGAGCGCGTGACCCTCCTCAGCCATGCCGAATTTAACCAATTCTCTACCGCCTCACTGATTACCCGTTCCACCAACGATATCACCCAAGTGCAAATGGTTATTGTAATGTTGCTGCGCATAGTCTTCTATGCGCCGATCATCGGCATCGGCGGCGTCATTCGGGCGCTTGACAAGGGTGCGTCTATGTGGTGGATCATCGCGCTGGCGGTGAGCGTGTTGTTGGCTCTGATTGTGACGGTGTTTTCAATTGCCCTCCCCCGCTTCAAAGCCATCCAAAACTTGATTGACCGGCTCAACCTGGTGACGCGCGAAGCCCTCTCCGGTATGATGGTGATCCGCGCATTCAATATGCAGGACTTTGAAGCCGCGCGTTTCGATAGGGCTAATCGCGATCTGACCAGCACCATGCTGTTTATTAACCGGGTCATGGTCATTATGATGCCACTGATGATGTTGATTATGAACGGACTTTCACTGCTCATCATCTGGGTCGGTGCGCAGCAGGTGGCTGAATCCGCGATGCAGGTAGGTGATATGATGGCGTTCATGCAATACGCCATGCAGATTGTCTTCGCTTTCTTGATGCTCTCGCTCATGTTCATCATCCTGCCGCGCGCTTCGGTATCAGCAGATCGGATCGCTGAAGTATTGCAAACCCAGCCCACAATTCACGATCCTGAAGACCCGGCGCAGTTTCCCCAACCCTTCCAGGGCGTGGTGGAATTTCGTAATGTGTGCTTTCGCTATCCTGACGCTGAAAAAGATGTGCTCCACGATATCAATTTCAGCGCGCGCCCGGGTGAAACTACCGCCTTCATCGGCTCCACAGGTTCAGGGAAATCCACTATCGTCAATCTGATTCCGCGCTTTCATGATGTAACCTGCGGCGTGGTCATGCTTGACGGGATGGACATCCGCACCGTGACGCAGCACGCCTTGCGCGACAAAATCGGTTACATCCCTCAAAAAGGGACGTTGTTCTCCGGGACCATTGAGAGCAACTTGCGCTACGCTGATGACAATGCCGATCATGATCTTATGAAAGAAGCCGCCGAAATTGCCCAGGCAAGCGAGTTCATCTTTGCTAATTCCGAAGGTCTCGCAGGCGAAGTCTCTCAGGGCGGAACCAATCTTTCTGGGGGGCAGAAACAACGCCTGGCTATTGCGCGCGCCCTGGTCAAGCGCGCGCCCATCTATATCTTTGATGATAGTTTCTCCGCTCTGGATTTCAAAACTGACGCGGCCTTACGCCGGGCGCTGAAGGAGAAGACCGCCGGCAGTACCGTCTTAATCGTTACCCAACGTGTGGCAACGATTAAGAACGCGGAGCAGATTATCGTTCTGGATGAAGGGTGTATCGTGGGCAAAGGACGGCATCGCGAATTGATGGAAACCTGCGAAGTCTATCGCGACATCGCGCTTTCACAACTTGGGCAGGAGGAACTGGCATGAGCACGCAAAAGACATCCTCAACGACTTCTCCTGGCCCGTTGGGTGGGCATGGTCGCGGCCCGATGGGGCGTGGCGGCCACATGGCGATGATGAAGGGCGAAAAGGCTCGCGACTTCAAAGGCACCATGTTCAAATTGATCCAATACCTCGACGCTTACAAAATTACCATTGCCGTGGTGCTGGTCTTCGCCATCGCCTCCACGATTTTCGCTATCGTTGGCCCTAAGATTCTGGGTAGAGCCACTACCAAATTGTTCGAAGGTGTCATGGCGCAAATTACCGGTAGTGATACGGGGATTGATTTTGACTATATCAAGAATATCCTGCTGATAACTTTGGGGTTATACTTAACCTCGTCGCTTTTTAGTTACATCCAGGGCTGGATCATGTCGCGGGTCTCTATGGATATCACTTACCGTTTCCGTCGCGATATCGCCGCTAAGATCAACCGGATGCCTTTGCGCTACTTCGACGGCACCAATCACGGGGAGGTTCTCTCCCGCATCACCAACGATGTGGATACTGTAAGCCAAACCCTTAACCAAAGCCTGACCCAGATTATCACCTCCACAGTCACCCTGCTGGGTGTGCTGGTGATGATGTTCTCTATCAGTTGGCAGATGACCTTGGTAGCGCTACTGATTGTTCCCCTCTCGCTGCTCATCATTAATTTCGTAATCAGCCGCTCGCAAAAGTATTTCAAGGAACAACAAGAATACCTCGGTCACATCAACGGCCACATTGAGGAAATGTACGGCGGCCATATTGTGGTCAAAGCGTTCAATGGCGAAACGCGGAGTATTGCTACATTTGATGACTTCAACCATACTCTCTATGCCTCGGCCTGGAAATCGCAATTCCTTTCTGGTATGATGTTTCCTGTGATGAATTTCGTCGGCAACCTGGGCTATGTGGCAGTTACCATCCTGGGGGCCTATTTGGCCAGTAGAAACGCTATCACCGTGGGCGATATTCAAGCGTTCATCCAGTATGTGCGCGCCTTCACCCAACCCATTACGCAAATCGCCAATATTTCGAACGTGCTCCAGCAAACAGCCGCCGCAGCAGAGCGGGTCTTTGAGTTTCTAGCCGAAGCCGAAGAGGTTCCGGACACCGAGACTCCGGTAGAAGTGCAGCAGGTGCAAGGCCGGGTGGATTTCAACAATGTGCGCTTCGGTTACACCCCAGATAAAACCATCATTCACGACTTCTCTTTCTACGCCGAGCCGGGCCAGAAAGTCGCCATCGTTGGTCCAACCGGGGCCGGAAAAACCACCATGGTTAAACTCTTGATGCGCTTTTATGATGTGGATAGCGGCGCGATTTTGGTAGACGGGCACAATGTCAAGGATTTCAAGCGCGGGGATTTGCGGTGTATGTTTGGCATGGTTCTACAGGATACCTGGCTCTTTAATGGCACCGTTATGGATAATATCCGTTATGGTTGCGCGGACGCGAGCGATGACGCCGTGATCGCTGCGGCACAGGCTGCGCATGTGGATCATTTCGTCCGCACGCAGCCGGAGGGCTACCAGATGGTGCTCAATGAGGAGACGACCAATATCTCGCAGGGGCAAATGCAGTTATTGACCATTGCGCGGGCGTTGTTGGCGGATCCCCGCATCCTGATTCTCGATGAAGCTACCAGCTCTGTGGATACGCATACCGAAGTGCTCATCCAGAGGGCTACGGATAGGTTGATGAAGGGCCGCACCAGCTTCATCATTGCGCACCGCCTCTCTACTATTCGTAATGCGGATTGGATTCTGGTGATGAAGGATGGTGATATTGTGGAGCAAGGCAAACATGAGAAGTTGCTGGCAAAGCAGGGCTTCTACGCTGAACTGTACAATAGCCAGTTCGAACTGCCCCCGGTGAGTTGAGGGAAAAATATAACGTTTGGTAGCTGTGGTTGTGGGCCAGGCCGGTGATCTCACGCAGAATGCTGGTGGCGGAGCAAGTCCCTATGACTTGCGATTCCGGACGGATAGATTCCCGCTGTTTTTATGAACAGATACCGCATGTGCGGCTAGCGCCAGGCGCTACATCACACCGGGCGCTGGCCGAGGCAATTGCGGATGATTAACAGAGTTGTGATTTACGATGAAAAAAGTACCCGCCGGTGTCTGTATGCAGACATCGGCGGGTTGTGAATGCGTTTTGTAATCTTTATCCTACTAGCCCCAGTTTGCGCAGCACTTTGCGCGGGGTGGCGCGTTTGGCGCGTTGCCATTGGCGCTGCCCCCAACGTTTGAATGTGTTGAGCGGCTTACGGCGTTGGCTTTCCTGCATCGCCCACTTGAGGAAATCATAATCTTGCCCACGAATTTTCGGTTCTTCAGGGTTGCGCCGGTAGGAGTTATAATCCGTGATTAGACTTAGGTCGTTTTCCACGACGTAGGTGTACAGATCGGTGCCGGGATGCGGTGTGTAGAAGGCGGGGCTGTAGTAATCAGGGTCAATCTCCTTGAGCATCCGCACTGTATCGAGTACTTCCTCGCGCGTTTCGGTGGGAATGCCCATCATATAGTTGGCCCAGACAGAGATACCGTACTTTCTGCAGATGCGCGCGGCCTGCAAGTTTTGCTCGACCGTGGTTCCTTTGCGGAGCACCTTTTGCAGCACCCGCTGATTGCCGCTCTCGAAGCCGATGAAGTAGCCGCGCAAACCTGCGCGCGCCATGTGCTCCACCATATCCTCGTTCTTCACGATAATGTCGGCGCGGCTCTGCCCGAAGAAGGGCATGGTGAAGCCCGCAGCGCGGTACTTTTTGGTGAATTCTAACACCCAGGCGCGATCCTCAGTGAGACAATCATCGTGGAACATAAATGAAGCGATGTGATGCTTCTCCACTAACTGGCGAATCTCACCCAACACGTTATCCACACTGCGCTTGCGCGTCCCCTTACCGAAGAGATAATCTTCGCCCGGCTTGCAGAAGCTGCAATTGTAGAGACACCCCCGTCCGGCGATGATGGTGGCGAATGGTGCGGGCAGTTCTTGCGCGAAGGGGACTTCAGGTGAGTCTAAATCATAACCCCATTTGCGCCACTCATCCATAAACAAATCGCGGTCGGCGTAGGGGATGGTGTTGAGGTCAGGCGTTGTGCCACGTAAGACACGATGCTTTGGGGGATTGCCCGCCGCGATGGCTTGCAGTAGTTGCGGAAAGATGACCTCGCCTTCATGGAGCGCGAAGTAATCCACGTTGGGGATGCGCAGGCTATCTTCAAGGGAGATGGTGACGTGCGGCCCCCCCAAGACGGTCACGGTTTTCGGTAATACCTCTTTGACGATGGCGAGACTTTGCTGGGCCGGATTATAGTCCACGCTCATCATCGTTACCCCTACTACATTAGGGGCGCGTTCCAGTAGCACCTCACGGAAATGTTCCCAGCTGCGTAAAGCCCGCAAATCAATTAAATTGACGATAAACCCCTGCGCTTTGGCCGCGGCGCTTAACGAGGCCAGTCCGTGGGAAATCCATCCCGCATCCATCCCTTGTTGCAGTGAATTAAAACCCCGGCCAGCAATGCCGGGGTAAATCAAGGTTGTTGTCAATGATTTCATCTGCCTATGGTGTTCTCCCGTGAAACTAGGGCGGTACTCAGGCACGCGGCGCGAATGTGACGCGATAACGACACAGCTCACCTTTGTGTGCCCGACCCTCGAGCCGCTCCAGCGTATCGCCTTCCAGCAGGCGCGCGAGCATGTATTCATCCAGGCGACAAACTTCCGGGGCCTGATTGGCAACGTAGTGATAGGGGCAGTTGCAGACATAGAGGAAGCTGTGGTCGGGTGACTTACCCGGTTCCCAGCGGGTGATATAGCCCAGCTGTTTGAGGGTGCTCACTAGTGCATCCATGCGTTCCGCCGGGGCTTGGGGCAATGGCGGCACGTCAGCTATAATCTGTACAGCGGTCTCTTGTAGCAGTGCAGCGCATTCTTCGGGCGTTGTGCGGCACTGGAGCGCTTTGAGCAAAGCCGTTGCCAATCCGCTATAGTTGTTGGGGAACAGATCGGCAGCCGTGGAGGTGAGGTGGTAGACGTAACGCGGGCGTCCGGGATTGCTGGAGCGCCGTATTTCTGGGTCGGTGATATAGCCTTCGGAACGCAGGATTTCCAGATGATGACGTACCGTCACGCTGGTTAGGCGCAGCTCCTGGCTGAGGTCTTGCACTGTCACCTCGCCACGTCGCTTCAAAATTTCCAGAATTTGTTGCCGTGTATCTTGCATTACGTCCTCACTCGTTTGAATAGTAGTGTCGTGTTGCACCTGCAAATAAGGCTTATAGAACTATATATTCCCCTCAATTACGGTGCAGATAACGATCCAGGTTAAATAAATTAGCATTATTCTATCATTTTAACTAGTATTTGTCAAATGCACGTTTACTTTTTTGAGGAAAGCGAAGAGTAACTATGCACCGGGAAGCTTGTAGAGAAGGTGTAAGCCGCTTGACACTGGTCATTAAGGGGGAATGTGCTATAATCTTACTGATTTGTAGCCGGAGGTAATTCAGTGTTCGAACTTAGCAAAGAAATTCTTGATACACATGAAGTTCTGCTCACAGTCAAGATGGAAGATGACGTATTTGAGCAGGGAATGCAACGGGCTGTTCGTAAATTAGCCCGTAAACATAATTTTCCGGGTTTCCGTAAGGGTAAAGCCCCTTATCATATCGTGTTGCGTCACCTTGGTGCAGAAACGGTACGGGCGGAAACGCTGGAGGCCCTCGTCGAAGAAAATTATGCGGATTGGATTAAACAGGCCGAGATTAAAGCCTTGTCTTTGGGCGAACTTGAATCTGTAACTGACGCTCCTCACACGCTCGTTTTTCGCATCCCCTTGGTCCCTGAGATTGATCTGGGCGACTATCTTAGTTTGCGAAAGCCAGTAGAGGAAATCGTCGTTACTGATGAGGAAGTATCTGCTGGGATACAAGCGGTGCGTGTTCGGGCGGCCAAACTTGAACTGGTGGAACGTCCGGCAGCTTTGGGCGATATGCTGATATTGCAAGATCTTGTCGGTGTGGAAGATGGTGAGGAAGTGATTCACCAACACCATCATCAGGTAGTGTTGGATCCGGAGCAGGGGTTCATTGCCTCGGGAGGTATTGAAGAGCTTGTAGGGCTAGCTGCGGGCGAATCGAAAGCTTTCACGCTCCAGGTTCCCGATGATGATGGAATAGAAGCACCCCTGCAAATCTCGGTTGTCGTGGATAAGGTATACAGCATGGAGCTGCCTCCTCTTGATGATGCTTTTGCTAGTACTATTGGGCCTTTCGAGACAATGGATGCTTTGCGCGAAGCTTTCCGCGACGGCGCGTTCAGGATGAAAGAAGAACACGCAGCCGCCGATTACACCGAGGCGGTGGTAGAATTGCTGATGCAACAGTCTGAAGTGCGTTATCCGCCTGTGATGGTTGAAGCGGAGTTGGATGACCATATTGAGGAATTAACCGAATCACTGCGTAAGGAGCATCGCATTTCCCTAGAGGATGCTTTGCGCCTCCAGGGGAAGACGCTGGAGCAATTTCGCGAGTCATTGCGCCCGGAAACTGAAAGTCGCCTGAAGTATGGGCTAATGCTGGGTAAGCTCATGTCCGAAGAAAATATCACGTTGACTGAAGAGAATCGTGCCGAATTTGAAGCGTTTTTGGAGGTACATGCTCCGAAGAACAAATTTGAACGGGAACGGCTCGAAGACCGCTTTTTGAGTCAAAAGACTCTGGCGCGTTTGGTACAGATTTCCCGGGGCGAGACAATCGCATAACGTGGTGTATGGAGGCGGCTATGGGCATTATCCCGATGGTCATCGAAAGCAGTGGGCGGGGTGAGCGTGCCTATGATATTTACTCCCTGCTGCTTAAAGAACGCTTAGTTTTCTTGGGCACTCCCATTAACGCACAATCGGCCAATCTCATTGTGGCACAACTGCTGTTTTTGGATCGAGAAGACCCAGACCGGGAAATCTCTTTCTACATCAATTCACCGGGGGGCGAGATTGCGGCTGGGCTGGCGATTTATGATACGTTACAACTTATCAATGCGCCGGTCTCGACTATCGCTGTGGGTATGACCGCCAGTATGGCAACTGTGTTGCTAACCGCTGGGACGCCAGGTCGTCGTTATTCTCTGCCCCATGCTACTATCCATGTCCATCAGCCGCTCGGTGGTGTGCAAGGCCAGGCGGTAGATATTGAGATTGCTGCGCGTGAAATTTTGCGGATGCGCACGTTGCTCAACCAGCTACTCCTCAAGCACACTCGGTTGGACGAGAGTCAAATTGAGCGATTTACCGACCGCGATTTTTACATGACAGCACAGCAGGCAGTAGAAATGGGGTTGGTGGATAATGTGTTGGTGCCAGTAAGAAAATAACGTCACGGGGGCGCATATCGCCCCCGTGACGTTTTGTTGCTTTTAATCAAAATCACTTATTGTGAAGGAGGCCAAAACGTGGATCTTGAAGTGTTGAATGGTTTACTCAAGCCCAAATCAATTGCCGTGGTGGGCGCTTCCTCGCAGGTGGGGAAGATTGGTTACACGGTGGTCAAAAACCTCGTGGACAGCCAGTACGAGGGCGCAGTTTACCCTATCAACCCCAAAGCCGACGAAATTTTAGGTTTCAAGGCTTACCCTAGCGTGGCAGATGTGCCCGGCCCGATTGACGCGGCAGCCATTGTCGTGCCAGCGCGCTTTGTCCCCGATGTGGCAGAAGAGTGTGGTAAAAAGGGCGTGAAGGGGTTAATCATCATTGCTTCCGGCTTTAGTGAAGTAGGGCGTAAGGATTTGGAAGATCGTGTGGTGGAGATCGGGCAGCAGTATGGGATGCGCGTGCTCGGCCCTAACATTGTGGGGGTGCTCTCCAACACGGATAAGCTCAATGCCTCCTTCGCGCCGTTCCTGCCGTTACCCGGTAAGGCGGCACTGGTTTCCCAGAGTGGCGCGCTGTTGATCGCTATGGACGCCTCGTCCTATACCCGCCGGGTCGGGTTCGACAAGATGATCTCTATCGGTAATATGTCCGATGTAAACTTTGCCGATATGGTGGAATGGCTTAGCCAAGATGAAGACACCGCTTGTATGTGTTTTTACATTGAGGGCCTCAAGGCCGGACGGCGCTTTATCGAGATGGGGCGTAAGGCTACCAAGCCTATCGTTGCGCTTAAGTCGGGCGTTTCTGCTCATGGCGCAGCGGCGGCGGCTTCACATACAGGCTCACTCGCTGGTGAGGGCAAGGTTTATGATGCGGCTTTCCAACAAGCTGGTGTGGTGATGGCTTCCGATCTTGGTAACTTGTTCGATCGGACGCTGGCGCTTTCGCTGCAACCACCGATGAAGGGTGACAATCTGTTGATCGTCACTAATGGTGGTGGTGTGGGTGTGTTGGCGACCGATGCGGCAGAGCGTTCCGGCCTCCCTTTGCACTTTGCCCCTGAAGAATTACAGACTGAGCTTAAGAAGCACATGCCAGAGTTTGGCTCGGCCAAGAATCCGGTTGACTTGACCGGCATGGCAGGTTGGGACTGGTACTACAACTCAGTGCGTTACGCTTTCGCCCACCCCTGGGTGGATGGCTTGGCAGTATTGTATTGCGAGACGGCTATGACCGATCCATTGGAAATCGCGCGCGGTATCAAACAGGCCATTGACGATGCCGATGTCGAGGGTAAGCCCGTGGTCGTGTCCTTCGTCGGTGGAGAACAATCTGATGCGGCGACGCGTTGGTTGGTGGAGAACGGTATCCCCGCTTATAACACGCCAGATGTGGCTGTGAATGCGATGGGGGCGCTGCGTGAGTATGCGCGGAGCCGGGCCGTGGCTACCGAGCCATTCGTGCCTTACTCTGATGTGGATCAGGCTGCTGCGCGCGCGATTTTGACTGAGGCGCGGAAGAAACATGGGGGTCAACTCACCGAGATTGAATCCAAGCAGGTTTTTGCGACTTACGGGTTGCCCGTGGCGATAACGCGCCTGGCGACTTCTGAGGATGAGGCGGTACGCCTAGCCGAGGAAATCGGCTTCCCCGTAGTGTTGAAGATCATGTCGCCGGACATTCTGCACAAGTCCGACGCCGGCGGCGTGAAGGTGAACATTAAAGATGTGGCGGGAGTGCGTGCGGCGCATCAAACTATTCTGGAGAACGCGCGTGCTTATAATGCCGAGGCAAACATCCACGGTGTGGCAGTGCAGGAGATGGCTCCTTGGGCCACGGAAGTTATCATGGGATCGGTCAACGATGCTACTTTTGGGCCGACGGTTATGTTCGGGTTGGGCGGCATCTTTGTCGAAATCCTCAAGGATGTGACGTTCCGTGTGGCGCCTGTCTCGCCGCAGCAGGCATTGTCCATGTTGGATGATATCAAAGGTGCGCCCATCCTCAAGGGTGCACGCGGGGAAGCGCCACGCGATCGCACGGCGCTCGCTGACCTGCTTAGCCGTTATTCGCAGATGATCCATGATCTGGGCGATGAGATACTCGAGACCGATGCCAACCCGGTACTGGTTTACGAAGAGGGTGCGGGCGTCAAAGTAGTGGACGCACGTATCATTCTTAAGTAACGTGCCCAATATATACGACAAACAGGCCACCCTCAAGGGTGGCCTGTTTTGCATAGATTTAGTGGATCACAAATCTGCTTGTAGCGCGCGATAAATCGTGCTTCTGGTAGCTAAAAGATACACTACGCGCTTAAATTCAATACGGTTTAGTTAAGCGCGTTTTTCTGTTGTGCGCGCTACCAGTACTTGATCTACACGCAGTCCGTCCATATCCACTACCTCAAACTGCCAACCGTCCCAGCTGGCCCGCTCGCCTTTGTGGGGGATATGATCCAGCAATGCTAACAGCAGGCCGGCTACTGTCTCGTACCCCATTTGCTCGCGCTTGGGTAAAGTATGCAAGTTGAGCAAGCCTAGCAGCTCATCTGCTGGATAGTCGCCGTCTAGTAGCCATGAATCATCGGCGCGTTGTACGGCCAGCGGTCCATTTACGATGCCGCCGGAGAGAATGTCGCCGGCGATGCCTTCCAACACATCATGTAACGTGAGTAAGCCTTCGACGCTGCCATATTCATCCAGCACCAGCGCGACGTGGGTAGGCGACTCTCTGAAGCGCGCTAACAGATCAAGCGCGGGCAAAGGTTCGGGGACATAGAGCGGTTGGCGCAACGTTGCGCGCAAGTCTAGCGAGTCACCATCCAACAAGTGTGTCAGCAAGTCGCGGGTATAGACCAATCCCAGAATATTGTCGAGACTGCCATCGCAGACGGGGAAGCGCGAGTAGCCGCTTGTGCGTAGTTTGTGCAGAGTTTCCGCTTCCGGGTCTTGCAGATTGAGCCAGACGATGGCGTGCCGGGGGGTCATCAGCGAGCGGGCGCGTTGGTCGCCCAGGCGGAGCACCCCATCAACCATTTCGCTCTCCAACACTTCAAAGACACCGGCCTCTGTACCTTGATCCATCAATAGCCGGATTTCCGCGTCGCTAACAGGCGGTTCTGCGATTGCGTCATTGCCGAGCAGTAGTAGCACGGCTCGGGTGGAGATGCTCAACAACCATACCAGAGGCGTGCTCCAGCGGGAGAGGCGATGAAGCCAGGGGGCCAACGCGGCGGACATGGATTCAGGGTTCTTGAGTGCCAGGCGCTTGGGGGCCAACTCGCCGAAAATGAGTGTGAGGTAGGTGATGATGACAACGACGATACCCACACTTAATCCTTCGGCATATGGAGCGAGTAGGGGGATTCCGCGCAGGTGACCGCTGAGCAGCTGTGCCACCGAAGCGCCACCGAAAGCGCCGGTCAGCACGCCGATGAGGGTGATGCCAATTTGGATGGTGGAGAGAAACTGTTCCGGTTTATCCTTGAGGCGGAGCGCGGTTAGTGCGCCGGAGGATCCCTGCATGGCGCGCTCTTGCAACCGTGAGGTGCGCGCCGCGACTAATGCCAGTTCGGCCATGGCAAATAGCCCATTGAGCAGAATCAGGCCAATGATGATGAGAATTTCCATCGGTGTACCTTTGAATTAGTGAAAGGAACGTTATCAGATTTTTATCGTTAGGCGAAAATTTCCTGGGATGATACAGGTTCGGTCGGGAAGTATAATCATGTGATTGTATAAGTCAAGCTTGGAAATAAAAAAGAGGCTGTCAAAGCTCCGCGTTTTAAGAGCTCCCTCCCTAGCGTCAGTGCTAGGAGCGCTGTTTTTTTCATTGCTTCGTGCTCAGCGGTTTGGCGCATCTTTCGCACACCGAAACCCTACGTTGGCATAATGATTGAAAGGGTAGTAGTCAATGCGCGCCGCGACGCGGATGTAATGCCAACTGTAGTAGAAGCTTCCCCCACGCAGTACTCTGGTGACGCCGGTGTCTGGCCCTTGCGGATTGTGACTTGGTGAGCCGCTGTAATAGCGACTGCTGTACTTATCGTTCACCCATTCCCAGACGTTGCCGGCCATGTCTAACGCTCCATAAGGACTTGCTTCTGCCGGGTAATTGCCTACTACGGTTGTGTCGCCCACACAGAAACTGGACGTGGGTTTGTTCCAGCTGTTTGCCAGAGTGCAATCCGGCTGCTGATCGCCCCACGGATAGGCCTGTACTGTCGGGCCACGGGCTGCCTTTTCCCACTCTGCTTCCGTCGGCAACCGCTTGCCGGCCCAGGTGCAGTAGGCCACCGCATCATACCACGAGACATAAATGACCGGGTAATCTGCATAGATCGGCTGGTTGTAATAAGCGGGTCGGGTAGCTGAGGCCTGATTTGAGGGGGCTGTACAGTCGCCTGCGGCAACGCAGTGTGCATACTGCGCGTTGGTTACGGGGTATTTGTCAATGTAGTAGCCATCCAGATATATTGTGTGTAGGGGCAATTCTGCGTCCCCGCAAATGTACCCACCGTTATGCTCCGGATGGCAGCCCATTGGGAATGCGCCGGCAGGTACCCACAGCATGGCGTTAGAGATGGTGTCTGTATGTTTAAGGATGAGCGGCAGGTAGATGAATGTGTCGTCTGCATCTCTTAGCATAAGATTGTCTTTCAAGTTGGCTAGATCTGTGGCTTCCGTTTCTGGCAGCGCCTCTGCGTTTAAGCTGCTGCGGTTAGTACGGCTGAGCGGGCGCGCCATTGAAAATGGGGTTGAGGAAAGTAGTAAGAGTAACGCCATGCCTGTCATTAGTAACATGATGCGGTAGCATGGGATGCGACGTTGCACTTTGACCTCCTGAAGATTTCTTTGGATATGTGCATAGTTTATCATGTTTGTTGTTTTTTGTCATTTGATTTGGGTGTGCGGGTGTGCGAAACTTTGACGCACACACCTGCATAACATTGAATTTGTACTACTTTGCAGGGAATGCTATACTACAGAGAGTCAATGGCATTAAATTAAGACCTGGCAGGTCTATGCTCTAAACTTAATGGCATTGTACAGAGAGTAGATTGCTCAGTAGCGAGTGTGCCCGAACTCCTGAGATAAAGCGAGGAATGATACACAAATGACAGGAAAAAGAATGCTGTATAGTGTAATCGTATTCATTATTGTGCTGGGTAGCGTGCTGGTGATGTACAGTGGAAGCAGACTCGCTCATGCGCTTCCCGAAGGAGCGGTGCAATTTGATGCGGTTGACGTTGGGGAAGCAGATTCCCAGGCGCACGTTTTAACAACTGCGGCGGATTTGTTTGTATCTCCAACCGGTAATCCAAGCGCCGCAGGCACATACGCAGACCCATTAGACCTTCAGACTGTGCTAAATGCCAATGGGCCGGTACAGCCAGGGAACTTGATCATCTTGAAAGAAGGCATCTATTCAGGCCGATTTATCAGTGCGGTTACGGGGACGGCCACTGCGCCAGTGATCTTTGCGGCCGAGCCGGGAAAACGGGTGACGATTGATAGCAAAGAGGGCACTGGCGATCAAGCGCTGTTGATTACTGGGGATTGGGTAGAATTCAGGGATTTAGAAATTACTAACAGCAGTATGGATAGAAATCAGGTGGCAGAAGCAGATGGTGTGACCTTCTTGGCGCCAAACTCAAAGTTGATTAATTGTATTATACATAATAATGCGCAAGGGGTAGGATTCTGGCGGACTGCAATCAATAGTGAAATGTACGGTAATGTGATTTACAACAATGGGTATAGAGGTGAAACGCGCGGGCATGGACATGCAATATATACTCAGAACCGTGAAGGAACCAAACGCATTGCTAATAACATCATCTTTTTTGGGTACGGCTTTGGCATTCAAGCCTATGAAACCGGCGATACATCAGGTACTTGGGTGCCTTCTTTGCAGAGATTTGATTTTGAAAGAAATGTATGGTTTAGAACGGGAGCATCCAATCCAGGAAGTTCTCTGGCTGGAAACTCAGATGGCTTTCTTCTGGGCGGACATCAACCGGTGGATCGGTCTAGAATCATAGAAAACCATTCTTGGGGGCCGGTACTTAATGCCAGGAATGCCCAAATCGGATGGAGTAGTACCATTGGGGACGGTGGACACCTGCCGCTTCATAATGAACATGTTGAAATGCGAGATAATTATCTCGTGGGGAATACTAGAGCCGGTGGCAACTGGGACCTCGCTAAACTGATCATTGAAGGAAATGTTTTTTATGGTCAGGAAATACATCCAGATGCTTCGGTTTTTACGAACAATCTCTTCTCCAGTACTCAATTACCTACTGGAAAAAAGATAGTGTTACAACCCAACGCCTATGATCTAAACCGTATAGATATCATCATCTACAATTGGGATGAATCGGATCAGGTAAGTGTCAGTTTAGGCGATTTGCTCGAAATAGGAGAGGCTTACAAAGTCTATAGCGTGTTTGATTTATGGGGCACGCCTGTAGTAGCCGGAATCTATCAGGGAGAAGCGATTAATGTTCCCTTGGGCTCTGTGGCTCCGCCGCAGCCCAATGGATACCCTGACGCGGGTGACATAACAGGGTATGACAATCCGGGAAAAACTTTCGGGGTATTTGTTCTGCGTTCAAATTAAGGGTGTTCATTGGTAATTCACTTCCCAGCGCGGACGCCGGTTTCCAACCATAGGAAACGGATCTCGCGTACTTTGGGGGAAAATGCTCAGAGATGTATACTCGATCCTGCATATCGCACTGGCGATCATTTTGTCCCTTCAATAGCCAATTGGCTTAACGTAAGGCGCAACGTAGCAACTTAGGTTATACTATCTTTTAACTATGCCTTTCGTTGCCGGATTGATTTTTGGGGTTTGTGGTCCTCCTTGTATGCTGAAAAAATGCTCCAACTAGTTTTCTTGTCTCTCAGCAACCGATTTTTGTTGAGCTTATCCCCGTATTCTACATTAGTTCCAATAGAGGCTTGCTCCTTGACAAATATTATATACAGCGTATAATTTATACGCTGTATAACACCAAAGGAAGCCCTATGCCACGACCCAAACAGACCACCGAAGAACTCGAAGCCATGCGCGAGCGCATCCTCGATGCTGCTCACGCGCTGTTGCAGGAGCAAGGCC
Source organism: uncultured Anaerolineales bacterium (assembly GCA_964504195.1). Classification (GTDB taxonomy): domain Bacteria; phylum Chloroflexota; class Anaerolineae; order B4-G1; family SLSP01; genus CAZDDI01. The sequence continues at coordinate 439,767 of CAZDDI010000001.1, read as the reverse complement.
CGGAGGCGTTGAGTATCCGCGTCATCGCCGAGCGGGTGGGCGTCTCGCACATGGTCTTGTATACCTACTTCGAGAACCACGAGGCGCTCGTCTACGCGCTGCGCGCGCGCTTGCGCGAAGAGCGCGAGGCGTGGCGGGCTGAGACCTTACGCCGCGCCGAAACGGGCGACGTGGCCGCCGTCATGCGCGATTCGCTGGCGCGCTACACCACGATGGCGAACGAGCACCCGGCCCTGTACACCTTTCTGTGGGTGCAGCCGGTCGCCCCGGATGTCTCGTGTCACGAAACCCCGCATCGCCCGTTCCAGGGCAACATCCGCTATCTGACCCAGCTGGTGCAGCTGGGCATCGCGCGCGGTGTATTCGTGCAACGCGATCCCACCCTGGCGGCAGGGCTGGTCTTTGCCATGATCCACGCGCCGTTGCTCTTCTACTACAGCGGGCGCTTGAGCGACCCGGAGCTGCGCGACCACCTCTCTACTGAAGCGCTCGACGCCGCGATGAATTATCTACTGCGTAATGTGTAATGCGTGAAACGTAATTCGCCTTTTCGCTGATTCGCCATTCACCCAGGAGTCACCCATGAAATCATTATTCCGTCTGCTCAAATACATGCGCCCGTACCGCTGGGAGGCCATCGCGGCCTTGCTGCTGCTGGTGGGCGTGGTCGCCGCCGATCTGGCGATCCCTCGCCTGACCCAGCGCGTCATTGATGAGGGCATCCGCAACCAAAACCTGCCCCTCATCCTCAACACCGCGCTGCTCATGTTCGGCGTGGCCGTGATTGAGGCGCTTATCTCGGTGGGCAACGTCGTCCTCTCCGTGCGCGTGGGGCTGAAGACCGGCGCCGATATCCGTAGCGCGTTCGTGCGCAAAGTGCAAAGCCTCTCCTTCGGCAACCTGGATCGCTTACAGACCGGGCAACTGATTGTCCGCGCCACCAGCGATATCACCCAGGTGCAGATGATTATGATGATGGGCTTGCGCATCCTCACCCGCGCGCCGCTGTGGGCCGCCGGCGCGCTGGTGATGCTGATGCTCACCGCGCGCCAGCTGGCCTGGCTGTGGCTCGCCATGCTCCCCTTCATCTTTGGGATTGTGGTCTGGTTCCTCGTGAAAGCACGGCCGCTGTTTCTCATCGTTCAGGAGAAGCTGGATAAGCTCAACACCGTGATGCAGGAAAACCTCGCGGGTGTGCGCCTCGTCAAAGCCTTCGTGCGCGCCGAACACGAAAACCAACGCTTTGCCCGCGTCAATGACGACTTGATGGAGCAGACCATCAAGGTCTTCAACTTCGTGGTGATTCTGATGCCGTTGATGATGGCAATCGTCAACCTGGCGACGGCGGGCGTGATTTGGTTCGGCGGCAATCTCGCCATCGTGGGCGAGATGAGTGTGGGGCAAATCGTCGCCTCGGTCAACTACATGATTTTCGCGCTCTTCCCGCTGATGATGTTGATTGCCATGATTGCGCCCCTTTCCGCCGCCGAAGCCTCCGCCGGGCGCATCTTGGAGGTGCTCGATACCGAGCCGGATGTGCTGCCGCCCGCCGCGCCGCAGTGCCCCGCCACATCTGCCGGGCGCGTAGTTTTCGAGGATGTGTGCTTTAGCTACAATCAAGGCTGTACTGATGCCGTGCTGAACGATGTGCAGCTGGTCGCCGAACCCGGAGAAACCGTCGCCATCCTGGGCGCGACCGGCGCCGGCAAATCCAGCCTTATCCACCTGATCCCGCGCTTCTACGATGTATCCGGCGGGCGGGTGCTGATTGATGGCGTGGATGTGCGCGACTGGGCGCTGCCTGATTTGCGCGCGCAAGTGGGCATCGCGCTCCAGGAGGCGGTGCTCTTTAGCGGCACGGTGCGCGATAACATCGCCTACGGGCGTCCCGAAGCGACCGATGCGGACGTTTACGCGGCGGCGCAAGCGGCGCAGGCACACGATTTCATCATGGCGATGCCCGACGGCTACGCCACCCATATCGGGCAGCGCGGCGTCAACCTCTCCGGCGGGCAGAAGCAGCGCATCGCCATTGCGCGCGCGCTGTGCGTGCGTCCGCGCGTGTTGATTCTCGATGATAGCACCAGCGCCGTGGATAGCGAGACCGAGACCAGGCTCCAGGATGCACTGGATGCGCTGTTGCGCACGCAGTTGGCGCATCGGAGCACAGTGTTCGTCGTGGCGCAGCGCATCAGCACGGTGCTCAACGCTGATAAGATCGTCGTGCTGGATGGCGGGCGCATCGCGGCAGTGGGCAAACACGCCGACCTGCTGACGAGCAGCCCGATCTACCGCGAGATTTACGAATCGCAGCTGGGGAACGGCATGGGAAACCATGGCCGGCCGCCGGTAGCTGCAACCGTGGAGGTGCAGGCATAATGGCACAGCAACAACAACCTGCTTCTAACAGTGGCCGCCCGGCGGGCGGCGGGGCGGGGATGCCAGGGCCGGGCGGGCGGGGCTTCGGCGCGCGCATCGAAAAAGCGCGCGATGTGCGCGGCACGCTGCTGCGCTTGCTGCGCTACCTCCACCCCTATCGCCTGCGCTTGGGCGTGGTCTTTGTCCTGGTGGTCATCAGTACGCTGCTCGATCTGGCCGGCCCCTTTCTCAATGGGTTGGCGATTGACCGCTTCATCGCCGAGCGCGATGTGGCAGGGCTGGGCCACCTGCTCCTGTTGATGCTCGGCATCTATCTGATCGCGCTGGTCTTGCGCACCGTGCTGGCGCGGCTGATGGTGGACATGGTGCAGAAGGTGATGCGCTCCATGCGCGCGCAGCTCTTCGGGCATCTGCAAACCCTCTCGCTGAGCTTCTTCGATGCACATCCGCACGGTGACCTGATGAGCCGCCTCACTAACGACCTCGACGCGCTGGGCCGGCTCCTGGCGCAAAATGTGACGGAGCTCTTCAGCGGCCTACTCTCGCTGGTGGGCATCGTCGTGATGATGTTCTACATTAACTTCTGGCTGGCGCTGGGTTCGATGTTCGTCTTCCCGCTGATGCTGTGGTTCACCGGCTTTGTGGGCAAGCGCACGCGCCAGGGCTTCCGCGAGTTCCAGCAGCGCACCGGCGCGCTGAACGGCGAGCTGGAGGAAGTCTTCAGCGGGCAGCGGGTCATCCTGGCCTTCGGGCAGGAAGGGCACACGCTGGCGAAGTTCGACCGGGTCAACGCGGAGACGCGCGACATTGGCATCCGCGCGCAGACGTATGCCACGCTGATTCCCCCGCTGATGGGCATCTTCAGCAACGCCAACATCGCCATTCTCGCGGGCCTGGGCGGGTGGATGGTGGTACGCGGCTGGGCCACCGTCGGCACGATTCTCACCTTCTACAACTACTCGCGCCGCTTCGCCGGGCCGTTGCGCCAGTTGGGCGATCTCTACAACCAGATCCAATCCGCCTTAGCCGGGGCCGAGCGCGTCTTCGAGCTGCTCGATCAGGAATCCGAAATTCTCGAAGCCCCAGACGCCATCGCGCTGGAGCAGGTGCGCGGGGATGTAGTCTTCGATCATGTGACCTTCAGCTATGTGCCGGGCGTGCCGGTCATCAAAGATATGAGCTTTCACGCCGCGCCGGGCCAGACGATTGCGCTGGTCGGGCCGACGGGCGCGGGCAAGACCACGATGATCAACCTGCTCTCGCGCTTCTACGATATCCAGGAGGGCGCGGTGCGTATTGATGACGTGGACTTGCGTGCCTACGATAAGGCCAGCCTGCGCCGTAGCCTCGGCGTGGTGTTGCAAGACACCTTTCTCTTCTCTGAATCGGTGCTGGAGAACATCCGCTACGGGCGGCTCGACGCTACGGATGACGAGGTCATCGCGGCGGCAAAGCTGGCGAACGCCGACCAGTTCATCCGCCGCCTGCCGCGCGGCTACGCTACGGAGCTCTCCGAGCGGGGCGGCAATCTGAGCCAGGGGCAGCGGCAGCTGCTCGCCATCGCCCGTGCCATCCTCGCCGATCCGGCGCTCCTCATCCTTGACGAGGCGACGAGTAGCGTGGACACCCGCACCGAGCAACACATCCAGGAGGCGCTGCTGCGGCTGATGGAAGGCCGCACCAGCTTCGTCATTGCCCACCGCCTGAGCACCATCCGCCAGGCTGACCGCATCCTCGTCATCAACAATGGCGAGATTATCGAACGCGGTTCGCACCCCGAGCTGCTGGCGCAGCAGGGGTTCTACTATCAGATGTATATGAGCCAGTTCAAGGGGCAGGTGATAACGCCGGTGACTTCTTAAACTTTGATTTGGGGGTGTTCATTTCAGTTATGGAATGCAGCCTGGCACGGTCGGAGACCGGCCAGAGCGGACTAGGGCCGGTTTCCGACCGCGCTCTTGCTACATGCAACCAGATAGTACCTCACAATTGAGACGCCCCGTTTCTGTTTTTGCTGGTCAGCTACCCGTCATTTCAACTGGACTTTCTAACCGGAGCGATTATAATAATCATACTTTTCGGGGAGAACAGGCGAAATGACTCTTTCAATTGATGGACAACTCACTATTTTGATGCGGGGCGTGGATTATGGCGACCCACAGATTTACGCCCACATGCGGCAGGAGCTGGCAGAGCGTCTGACGGAATCCGCGCGCACCGGGACGCCCCTGCGCGTCTATTGCGGCTACGATCCCACCTCGCCCGACTTGCATCTGGGCCATACCGTCACCATGCGCAAGCTGCGCCAGTTTCAGGAGTTGGGTCATCAGGTGATTTTTGTCATCGGTACTTATACGGCGCTGATTGGCGATCTTTCGGACAAGGACAAGGCCCGTCCCCGCCCGGAGAAAGCGCGTATTCTGGAAAACGCGCGCACTTATGCCGAGCAAGCCTTCCGCATCCTCGATCAGGAACGCACCGAAGTGCGCTATAACGGGGATTGGCTCAGTCAACTGAGCTTTGAGGACATCGTCGGCCTAGCATCGAACTTCACGGTGCAGCAATTCCTGGTGCGCGATAACTTCGCCAAACGCTACGAGCAGGGCGACCCTATCTGGCTGCATGAATTCCTCTACGCGCTGATGCAGGGCTACGATGCGGTGGCGTTGCAGGCGGATGTGCAACTGGGCGGCACGGAGCAGCTCTTCAACCTCATGGCCGGGCGCAAACTTCAGGAGACGTTCGGGCAACGCCCCCAAATAGTGCTGACTACACCAATTCTGGTGGGGACCGATGGGCATATTCGCATGGCTAAGAGCATCGGCAACTATATTGGCATCAGCGAGCCGCCAGAAGCCATGTACGGCAAGGTGATGAGCTTGCCCGACAGCGCCATGGGCAATTATTGCAATCTCGTCACCCGTTGGACGCCGGCGCAGATTGCCGATATCGAAGGCCAACTGCAATCCGGCGCGCTGCATCCGATGGATGCGAAGAAGCAGCTGGCGGCGGAAATCGTCAGCGTTTTCTATGGCGACGAGGCCGCGCGCGAAGCGGCGGCACACTTCGAGCGGGTGCATCAGCAGCGGCAAATGCCCGCCGAGATTGCCGCTTACGCTTTCGCTGGCCCGATGCGCCTGACCGATCTTATCGCCGAGGCCGGACTCGCGCCCAGCAAGAGCCAGGCGCGGCGGTTGATTCAGCAGGGCGGCGTGCGGTTGGATGATGTGGTGGTGGAGGATATCGAAATGTTGGTTGCGCCGGCGGGTCAGATTTTGCAGGTGGGGAAACGGTATTTTTTGCGCCTCCAACGGTTGTAAGTGAAAATCTTGCGCATAAATACGGCGCGTGGTATTGACATTCAAAAGACCTATGCTACACTAAAAATGGTAAAGCGTTCGAGGAGGTTATGATGGCAGAAGAGGGAAAACGCCTGGTGGTGTGTGTCGAAGACGAACCGGAAATGATTGATTTGATTCGGCTCATTTTGGGCCGCAAGAATTTTGAGCTGGTGGGTGCAGTCGGGGGACGTGAGGGCTTGGAGACTATCCGCAAGATCAAGCCTGATTTGGTACTGCTCGACTTGATGATGCCCGATATGGATGGCTGGGAAGTTTACCAGCAGATGAAGGCCGATGATGACCTGCAATCCATCCCGGTGATTGTAGTGACGGCCAAAGCGCAGAGCATTGATAAGGTCCTGGGCCTGCACATCGCCAAAGTGGATGATTACGTCACCAAACCGTTCGGCCCACAGGAGCTGCTCGCCAGCGTCAACAAGGTGCTTAGGCTTGAAGAATGAGCGGCGCCCTCTCGGCGGCCCTCCTTGCCATCGGCAATGAGTTACTTAACGGTGAGATTCAGGATAGCAATCTTTTCTACCTGATTCAGCACCTTACCCACACGGGTGTGTTTGTCGAACAAGCGGCGATAGCGCGGGACGATCCACAGCGCATCGCCGCTTTGTTGCGCCTGCTGCTGGCCTCGCGCCCGCACTTGCTGCTCGTGTGCGGTGGATTAGGCCCCACGGCTGACGATCTCACGCTGGCCGCCATCGCTGCGGCGCTAGAACTGCCGCTGGAGGAACAGCCGCGCGCGCGCGAATACGTCGAGGCGCATTACGATCGCTTGTTGGCGCAGGGCTATGTGCAACGGCGCGGGCCGGAGGCCGCACGGCGCAAGATGGCGACGCTGCCGCAAGGTGCGACGCCACTCCCCAACCCCGTCGGCACGGCACCGGGCGTGCGCTTGGAATACGCGGGGACGACGCTCTACTGTTTGCCGGGCGTACCGGCAGAGCTGCACGCCATCTACGAAGATAGCATCGCGCCGGAAGTGCGCGTGCTCGCCGGGGCCAGTGCATGGGTTGAGGGCGCGCTCTTCGCGCAATGCGATGACGAAGCCGATCTCGCTGCGCCCTTGCAAGACGTGGTCGCCCGTCACCCACACGTCTACATCAAGTCCCTCTCGCGGCCCTTCCCCGATGCCCAAGAAGCGGGTCTGCACATCATCGCTGCCGCACGAGCCGAAGCCGGTGACATCGCCCGGCAGTGGGTAGAGGTGGCCCTCAGCGACTTGCGCCTCACGCTCGCGCGGGCTGGAATTGTGACAAGAACGGGTTAAAAATGAAATTCGATAACTATTCAAATCACGGTTTATCTGTCATTGCGAGCCATCTGCGGCGAAGCAATCTCAACCACGAACAAGATTACGCCCTTCGTAGACGAACGGACGTCGCACAGACACAACTCATAATTCCAACCTCGGTATACTTGCGAAATTCGCGTTAACTACAATTGCGCAATTATGATAAACCAGACGTTTTACCACAAATGCACAGAGTTCAAGGTGATTGATTATGCATATAGCTTCAAAACGAATAATTGTATTCTCCGTTTTGGCTACCTGGCTGTTAGTCGGATGTGCGCTTGATGTGACGTTAACGCCGTCTGCTGTCTCAAATTTTGACCATGACGCCACGCCAACTTCTACACCCCTTGCGCTTACGCCCACCGCAACGGTTACTCCTGCGCTTACGTTGCGACCCACGGCTACTCTTACGCCACGTCCGACAGCTACCAATACATCAAGCGGTTGGGAGCGTTATCAACAACGCTCCTTTCAAGAACTTCTGCAATTGACGGAAGAGATATTATCTGAAATGCAAGGGGATACAACAGAAAAACTGGTTTATCTGGAAATGTCTCCGTATTATCAATACCCATCACGCTTGAATGTGCTGTACACAGGAGAATTCCGTGAGACACCTACAGAGCGATTGGACTGGTTAGTAATCTATTTGGGGGCATTTAGCTCTGATCTTACAGAATCAGAAGTCCGGGCATTGTTTGCCAACGAGTTATTGGTCGAAGAAGAGGGTGTTATATACTGGATGGCCGTTCAGAGTGCATTGGTAACACGAATGCAAACTTTCTTAGCGCAAGGAGATGTCACGGAGTTGTTTGTTGTGTGGATGGGTGCCGCCGATGACGGTGAAACACAGACATTTAACCGTCTCTTTATTGTCAATGCTTTTAGAGAACTGGTAGAATAAAGGGAATATTTTTGATGGATAACATGACCCACGCCAACAGCCAGGTATGGGACGCTGTCGCCAAGACGCACTACCAGACCTACCACTTGGAGAAGCTGCTGGCGGGCGAACCTGTCCTCTGTGATCTAATCCGGGCCGAGGTGGGCGCTGTGCAGGGTAAATCGCTTCTCCATCTATTCTGCCACATCGGTACGGATACGCTCTCCTGGGGCTTGCTGGGGGCAGAGGTCACGGGGGTGGATATTTCGCCCGAATCCATCAAGTATGCCCGGCGTATCGCTGAGCATACAGGGCAGGCGGCAACCTTCATCACGGCGGATGTGATGGAATTGGTCGGCCAAATCACGACGCGCTATGATATCGTCTTCGCTTCGACGGGCGTGTTGTGCTGGATTCCCGACATCGAGAAATTCGCGGCAACGGTGCGCCAGCTGTTGAAGCCCGGCGGCTTCTTCTATCTGCACGACGGGCATCCGTTTCGGAATATGCTGGAGCAAACGGATGGCGTAACCATCATCAAGCACGATTATTTCCACAAGGGCGCGTTGGAATATGAGAGTTTCAGCGATTACACCACGCCCGATCTGGAGATTACCGCCAAATCCTACGAGTGGGACTGGACGCTAGGCGACATCGTGACGGCATTCTCCCAACCCGGTTTGCGCATCGCATTTTTGCACGAGTTTCCGCAGTATTTCTACTGCGGGTATACTGGGTATGATGTCGAGATGCACAAGCGGGAGTTGTACCCGTGCACGTTCAGCCTCAAAGTGCTGGCGGACTAATGGGGTGGGCTTTAATCTGTACGGCTGAATAACAATCTTCGAAAAATTACGTTTTACGACAATCTGATAGGAGTAACCCATGAATTTGGAACTAAGCCTTATCCGTATTGAAAAACCTGAACCGATCAATTTTATTCTGGGGCAATCTCACTTTATCAAGACCGTCGAAGACCTGCATGAGGCACTTGTGACCGCCGTGCCGGGGATTAAATTCGGCCTGGCTTTTTGCGAGGCCTCCGGTAAGGCGCTCGTTCGCTGGAGCGGGACGGATGATGTGATGATTGCGCTGGCGCAAACCAACGCGCTTAACCTCAGCACCGGGCACGCTTTTATCATTTTCCTGGCCGAAGGTTTCTACCCCATTAATGTTCTCAATGCGGTGAAGCTAGTGCCGGAAGTGGCGCGCATCTTCTGTGCTACCGCGAACCCGGTCGAAGTCATCGTGGCGGAGAGTGCGCAGGGGCGTGGCATCCTTGGCGTGATTGATGGCATGAAGAGTCAGGGCGTGGAGGACGATGAGGGCATCGCCTGGCGCAAGGGCTTCTTGCGCATGATCGGTTACAAACTTTAGAGCACATTTCACAACAGGACTTCACATTCATGCGTTGGTTGGATTTCGTCAAGCGCGACCCGGTTCCCTGGCTATTGGATCCGGTTAACCCTTCTGCGCGCTATCTCACCTTGCGTGATATTTTACACGCCCCGCAAGCGCAATGTGATGCGGCGCAACAAGCCATGCTTACTTGGGAACCCGTCCGCGAACTGATTTCGCAGTACGATTCGGTCAATGCCTGGGGGCGGGCTGAAAACCCTTATTTCGGCGGTCCGGCGGGCACGCTGGGGCGGCTCTACATCCTGGCGCAGTTGCGAGCACCTATTTTTCCGGAAGCTGCAGCGGCCTGTGAAATCCTACTGAATCGCGGGCGCGTCAGTGATGGGCGTTTTGCTCTCGATGATCTCCCTTCCTCCCCCTGGCTCTGTTACACCGGTATAGCGCTGCAAACCCTGGCGAACTTTGGCTATCAGGAGGATCCACGAGCTATCTCCGCCCGCACTATGCTGCTGTATGTCATCCACGAGCGGCAGGAACAGCTCAAGTGCCCCATCGCCGGAGGATTGTGCCAGTGGGGACTGGTCAAATCGCTGGCTGCTTTAATGAGTGTATCCCCAGCCATGCGCAGTACCGAAGAAAATGAGGCCATCCAGGTGTTGTGCAACCTGTTGCTCAACCATCTCTATGATTTCACCGGGCGCGATTTGCCCTGGGTGCAGCCCACCTTCCCCCGTTACTACAACTCTGATCTGGCCGAACTCTGTCACTTGCTTACGCGCGCCGGGCACACCAATCATCACCGGCTGACAGATTTTCTCAACCGGCTTATCATCATGCAGAACGATGATGGACAATGGCATAAGGTCAAATCTACGCCCGCGCTGCCTTGGGAGCGCATCCAGCATCCTAGCCGCTGGCTCACTTACGAAGTGACCCACGCGCTGATTCTTTACTATGGCGGTAACACGTATGCCGGGCCAGAGCGGTAACATGCAAGCGCAAGACCAGCGCGACGCCCGCCCGCGTTACACTGTCATTCCTCGCGTGTTGGTTTTTTTGACGCAAGGCGCGCAAGTGTTGCTCCTCAAAGGAGCGCCGCACAAGCGCCTCTGGGCCAATCTGTGGAATGGGGTGGGCGGGCATCTCGAATCCGGCGAGACGCCCTACGCTGCTGCGTTGCGCGAAGTACACGAGGAGACGGGCTTGAGCGTGGAGGGGCTGACGTTGCGCGCGCTCATCCATGTCACCCTGCCGGAGCCGCCGGGCATTGTGTTGTTTGTGTTTGTGGGAGAAGCGGCAGGCGTTCCGCGTGCTTCAGGTGAGGGCGTGCCCCAGTGGATCGCGCGGAAGGCGTTGTTGGAGTTGCCATTAGTGGAAGATTTGTACACTCTGCTACCACGTGTTCTGGAGCCTGGGCCGGTATTTTACGGGGCGTATCACTTTGATGCAGCGGGCCTACAAATGCAGTGGGAATGAGGCGTGAAGAAAATCACGCCTCACGTTTCATTCTAATGGCTTGCGACGCAGGGTGAGGGCGTGTGCTTCTTCTTCCGCCATCCCGCTCAAGGGCATGACAAAGGCGTTGTGTAGGGGCGAAACGCGCGCCCCCAAGGTCACGCAGCGCAGCACTAGCCATCCGATGGGTTGTCCTAACCCGCTTAGGCGCGTCGCCCGGCGTAGCTCCTCCAGGCCGTTGTCATCCCAGCCGCCCAGCAGCCCGGTCAACAGCGCGTAGCATGGCAAGGTCACGACGAACGCCCCCAACGTTAACCACAAGCTCGCGGCCGGCTCCGGCTGCCACCACAGATCGCCCGCCAGCCGTAAAATATTGTAGACCAGTACCCCTGCGCCGACTGGCGCGATGAGGGTTTGCCAGAGATACACGCGCGGGCGCAATACCAGGCGGCCCACCCAGAGCCAGGCTACCAGTCCATGGAGCATCGCGCTCAATAGTAACGCCCAAAGCAAGCCGGGGATGCCCCAGGCGCGCGTGAAGAGGAATACCAGCACTAGACGCACGCCCTGCGCTCCTACCATTACCCATGAGCGTACCCCCGGACGATTCGCCGCTTCCAGCGTGCGATTAGCAAGCCAGACAGGCCACTCGAACAGTCCCACAAATAACGCCGGAATCACCCATATCACAGCTGGCGCGGCGGATGCGCCCAGGATGCCCAGTAAAAAACGGTCGCCGATAGCTGCTAACAGCGCCAATGTCAAAATAGAAAACCACAAGCCATAGCGAAATGCCTGGCTGATGTAATAACGGCTCAGGCTTATATAACCCTGTGTATAGGTTTCGACCAGGGCCGGCATTAGCCCATCGTACAGGCCGCTACCGAGTAGCGTATACAGTGCCGCGACGCTGCTAATCAACAGCCAACTTTGCCGCCAGATGGCGACATCCACCAGCACTGCGATGAGCGCGCCCTGTGCTAGATAGCCCGCGGCTGTTGCTATATCGCCAAAAGCCAACTTTGCGCCAAATGCGAACAGCGACCCCAAGATGCGCCAGTCGAATGAAGGCGCAAGCACCGGACGTAACCGATAGCCCAACTGCCGGTAAAGAATCAATCCTACTCCAAAGGCCACTACCTCCGCCAGATACAGGCCTACGCCCAGCCCAATCATGCCGCCCAACGCCTCGCCGACGGCGGGTTGTGCCGCGCCCCATTGTCGGAGCCATAGAATCGTCGCGCCGGAAAAGAGCGGCCCGGTCAACCACAGGGTAAAGTGGATGCGCTGTTCGTGATCCAGTCGTTGCACGGCACGGAAGAAAAGCCCGAAGATGCGCAAGAAACCGGGGAACTGTGTGCAGGCATGGACCAGGAAGTAAAATGCCAGGTGCGCCAGCGTCGTTTGCGGAAACACGGTCACAGCCAGCAGCCCTACGATCACTAGCCGGGCCGCGCCACTCAGCAGTTGCCACCAGAAATACGCCTGCACATAGCGGAAGCCCTCGCGCGGCGTGTAAATGCGCAATTCGGCAAACCGGCGCACCATGGCGACCCCGGCTCCTAGATCGAAGAGCAGCCATGCACCCGCCAGCCATTGAGCAGATAGCTCCCAAAATTCCAACGTCTGCGGCCAGGGCAACAGTACCTCCGGCAGCAGATAAACCTGATACAGCGCCAGCGGAATGAACAAGAATGCGCCGGCTGCCATCGCATAAAGAAAGCCCGCCAGCGGGCGGTGAAAGCCAACCCGTTCCCAATCCCCGGCGGGCGGACGTGCCGCGCGATAAGGGCCATCCAGCAGTTGGGGACGCAAAAAGAGCGTGCGCCGCGCCAGGAAGAAGATGCTCAACGTGAGAAATAGTAACGCTGCGCCGGCAATGGTGAATAGCAGACGCGTTGCATCATGTGGGACGGGTGAGAGCGGGTATTGCGCGAAGCTGAGCGCCCGTGTCGCGCCCCCGGCTTCGGCAATGAGGCGGTAGATGATGTAGTTATAATACGGCCATTGTTGCCACGCTGCATTGGAGGGATGCTCCAGCCAGGCATCTACAATCATCACTTGGAACCGCTCGCGCCCGCGTAAGCGTTGCGCGACCGGATCGCCCACTGTGGTAAGCGCAATGGATTGCAACAGGTTGGGGTTGGAAATGGTGGTGCGCGCAGCGAGCGGCGGCGCGGAGCTCCAGTTGACAGCAGACGAGAGCGGATCGCGGGCTGAACCAGCGGTCAGGGCTTGTAGGTCGTCGCGGCGGTTGACCACGAAGGTGCTCACGCCCAGCAAGGGTTGTAAGTCCTCCCCGGCGCTTGTGGGGAAATTGGGGCCGCAGAAAATGACCAGCCCTACCGTCTCACGCTGCACCTGGCGGCCCCAGACACGCAAATCTTCGTAGTCTGGTTGGATGTTGTTGATGACAAAAACCCGTGCGAGCTCGGGACGATCAACGCGCGCCAGATACGGCGCGGCGCGAGATAGGGCCACGGCGATAGCGTCTTCTGGCCCGACGTAATAGACGCCCACCGCGCCTGAGGGAGCTTGCGCCCATGCTGCTACACCCAGCCCGGCCAGCAGCAGCGCCAGCAATAGCCCTATCCACAGGCGACGCACTCTGCGCTCGCGGTTTTGGGTGTTCATGGTAGGCGGGTTGCTAGGCCGCCTCGGTGATGACAGGCGATGCACTTTCCGCTTGGGGCAGTTGGAGCGGAGGCAACTCAGCCGCAGAGCTGAGGCCAAACTGTTGGAGGAAGTCCAGCGTCGGGCCGTAGAGGATGGGCCGCCCCACGCTTTCGGCGCGGCCCATTTCTTCCACTAGCCCGGCGTTGAGCAAAGTGCGTAACACGCCATCGGAGTTGACTCCACGAATTGCCTCGATTTGTGGGCGGGTCACAGGTTGCGCGTAGGCGACAATCGCCAATGTCTCCAACGCGGCCTGCGAGAGCCGCAGGTTGACTTCCAGGCCCAAAAATTGCTCCACCAGCGATGCTGCCTGTGGGGCAGTGATGAGCTGCAACCGTTTTCCCAAGCGTTGGAGGCGCAGTCCACCTGCAGCTAGCCGGGCTTCCAGGCATTCCAGCACGGTGGATGTTTCTTCTTCGGACAAGCCCAACGCCACCGCGAGCTGGGTCAGCGTCGGTGGTTGGGGTGCGGCAAAGAGCAAGGCTTCCAGTAGTGCGTCAGGCGCTAGTGGCTGGGCATCGTTCACGCGAGCGGCTCCCGGTTGGGGGGCGCTTCTTCAGGGCCAGTCCACGGGCGGGGGCTATCGTTCGGCGGAAGCGGCTTCACCATGGGCGGCGCAATCTGGCGTGCCGGAGGCGCCGGGGGCCGGGATGTGTGCGGCTGTGGCGCAACGCTCAGGCGCACCTGTGGGTCGCCGGAGGTTTGTAGCCCCAGGTCAACACTCAACACCTGTTGCACCACTTCTACCAGATGCGCGGCCATTTCTGGCACGTTCGAGCCGGCGGTCACGGTGACATCCACAGCTGCCTGCACCTTTTCGCCTTTGGCTTTGATGGTGGGCTTGACCTTGATGACTCCAGCGATGGGGTCGAGGTGGTATTGCAGTTGCTCGGCGATACTCTCGATGCTGAGCGTCGCCATTCCGCCAGAGGCTAACTGCACGCGGATGAAGTTGCGGCGTGCGCGGCGCACTTCCAGGAAGATGATGATGAGCGCCATCGCATCGAAGAGCAGCGCGAGGAAGATGCCGCCCACAAGGCGTAGCGGTACGTTCATCTGGCCCAGGGTCATTCCAAAATTTTCGAGCGCCTGGCCCACAGCAACCAGCACGGTATGTGGCGTCACCAGCACGAAGCTCACCACGGGGATGAGCACCAACAAGAGTACAACGATCAAAATGCGGTTTAGCGTATTCATTAGGCGCCTCCTTTGGCAAATCAGACAATCTCAAATGGCGAATAGGCGAATGGCGAATAGGCGAGAAAGCGTTAGAATTAGCAAGAAATTCTTTACTCCTCACCCCCTCACCCCCTCACCCATCACGCCTCATATTTCACACGCACATAGCCTTCGCGCGCCGTGCCCCAGGGGATAGTGGCATCTACGCCCAGCTTGGCCGTGCGCGCTTTCTGGCCCGGCGTCTGCCGCGCTGAAGGATCAAGACTGGAGCTGGGCTGGTCGCTGAGGATGATCACATCCGCGTCGGCCTGCACGCGCGTGGCGATGGCCCATTCCACATCGGCGGGGTTGTAGATGTCCACATCCGTATCCACCACCACCACATGCTTGAGCGAGCTGTGCCCCCGGAACGCCGCTTCGATGGCGCGGCGGCCATCCTCCGGGCCGGTTTTCTCGATCTGCACGACAGCGTGCAGCCACGAGCACCCGCCCGGCGTGATGTAGACGCCGGTGCAGCGCGTCACGCGGTTTACTTCGGCGAAGATGGTGGGTTCACGCGGCATTCCCATCAAGTTCTTGTGTTCCAGTCCGGCGGGCAACAGCGCGTGGAAGATCGGCTCGCGCCGGTGCGTGATGGCTGTCACGTGGAAGATCGGCTGCTGGCGCACGCCGTCCATCGTGCCGGTGAGGTCGGGGAACGGGCCTTCGGCGGTCAACTCATGGGTAAGGATGCCTTCCAGTACCAGTTCGGCCTCGGCGGGGATGTCAAGTGGGATGCTTACGGCGCGGGTGCTGGAGACTGGCGCGAGCGCGTGGGCAATTGCCAGCTCGTCCACGCCCGGCGGAGGCGCCATCGCCGCTGCGAGCAAGATGTGCGGCGGCACGCCGATACAAACGGCCAGCGGCAGACCTTCCGGCGCTTTGCGCCAGGCAGTATGTGTGCCGCGTCCCTCCACGATGCGCCCGACGAAACGCTGCGCATCCAGCCGCATCAGCCGGTGAAACGAGAGGTTGCGTCCCAGGTCGGGATCGTGGATGACGGCGACGCCGGTAGTAATGTAAGGCCCGCCATCCTGCGGGTGGTAGCGGGGGATGGGGAGGCGCGTGAGGTCCACGTCTGGCCGCACCACTTCTTGGCAGGGTGCGGCGGCAGTTGGGGGCGGCGATTGCGGATGCGCCAACGCCTGCGCCATGCGTGGAATTAGCGCGTCCACAGTGCAGCCTAGCGCGCGTGCGAAATGCGCCCGCTGGGCGATGTATCCGGTCGCCAGCCGCCAGCCGGGGAAGCCGGACAGCTGCTCGAAGAGCAAGGGCGTTTCAGCGCGCGCGGCAATCTCCCGCGCGATTTCCAAATACGGGTTACGCGGCTCGGCTACCCGCACCAGCTCGTCGGCGGCTTCCAGATCGGCTAAAAATGCGCGTAAATCCATGAATCCCTCGTGTTGCGTAATGCGTGTGTGCGTGAAGACAAGGTTCACGTTTCATTATTAAGTATAGCACAAATCTTGTTTGGTATTACCAGGTAAACCAGATTTCTTCCATCTGCGCGAGGGTTTCAGCTATCAGGGCGTCCATGTCAAGCTCTGCTTCTATTGCTTCCACTTCTGCCAGGCGCGCGTAAGTTTTGGGGTTGTGCGCGTGCATTGAGCAGGGGTCCTGATAGGGCGCAGCGGAGAGATCGTGCGTGCCGATGTGTTGGGCCAGATTGGTAATCTCTAATTTATCGAAACCAATGAGGGGGCGTAAAATTGGCAGGGTAGTAGCCTGGCTGATCACGGCGAGGTTGGTGAGAGTTTGCGATGCAACCTGCCCCAGGCTATCGCCGGTCACCAATGCCTGCGCCCCGCGCTGGTGTGCGAGTGCCTCGCCTACGCGCATGACAAACCGGCGGAACAACACCACTTCCAGGCGGGAATCTCGTTCTAGCATCGCCATTTGGAACGGGTGTGCTGGGGCCAGGTAGAGCGGGACAGTGATACGGTGGGGTTCGAGCAACTGGCGTACCAGCGCCACGACTTTGGAATTGCGCACCTGTTCCGTTGTGGGCAACATGTGGAAGTGCAGGAAGTCCGGCATACAACCCCGCTTGAGCATCAGGTGCGCGGCTACGGGCGAATCGAAACCGCCGGAAACCAGCGTCAACACGCGGCCACTCACGCCCACCGGCAGGCCGCCCGCGCCAGAGCGCCGTTCGCAGAAGATAAAGGCCCCCTCGATATAGATTTGTATCACGATGCACACGTCCGCATCGCGTAACTTGACCGTTGCCCCAGTCAGTGCCACCACACGCGCGCCCAGCTCTCGATCCAGCTCCACGGAGGTGATGGGGAATTTCTTATCACCGCGCCGCGTATCTATGCGGAATGATGTGTTGGGCGTGATATGCTGGAGCGCCAACCGTTCTACCGCCTCAGCGATGGCGGCGGGGTCTTGCGCGGTGACGGTGACAGGCGCAAAGTAAGCGATGCCGAACACCCGCGCCAGCCGCTCCTCGATGACAGGGGCAAGATCGTCTTGTTCGCAGTCTACCCGCAGATAGCTGTAGAAGCGTTGCACCTGGCACGCGCCCAGGTCACGCAACGCGACGCGGATGTTGCGCGCCAGCCGTTGCTCAAACATGGGGCGGTTTTTGCCCTTGAGTCCCAACTCGGCATAGTGTACAATATAGGTTATCATGGGGTTATCATAACATAGTCTGGCGAGACGCCAAACGTGAAGCGTAAAACGTAATGCGTAAAAATTTCTTGCTAATACTAACGCCTTTTCGCTTTCTCGGCTTTTCGCTGATTCGCCATTTGAGATTTGTTGCTTTGCAGGGGGTAATATGAAAATCATCGTACCGGAGTTTGTGCTGGATGAGATACAGGCGGCGGCTTGCGAGCTGGTGCAGGCGTGTGAATTTGTCACAGTAGGCTCGCAGGGGGTGCTCTGTGGTGAGATTGCCGGGGCAGAAGTACTCATGTTGCCGTTCGAGATGCCACCGGCTTTGCTCGATGCCATCCTGGCGTTGCCGACGTTGCGGTGGGTGCATACCGTCAGCGCGGGGGTGGATCACGCGCTGGGCAGCCTGCAGCAGCGCCCGGATGTGCTGTTCACCAATGCGCGCGGCGTCTTCGATGCTCCCATCGCCGAAACCGTGCTGGCGTATATTCTGATGATTGCCAAGCGGATGCCGGAATTGTTGGCACAGCAACGCGAGCAACGCTGGAAGCTGCTGCCGCTCCGCGAGGTGGCCGGGTTGAGCGTGGGATTGATTGGGTTAGGCGGTATTGGTGGCGAGATTGCGCGTCGCTGCCAGGCATTGGGGATGCGAGTGGTGGCGACGCGCCGTCGCCCAGAGCTGCCCGCACCTTATGTGGATGTGCTGTTGCCCACGGAGCGTCTAGCGGAGCTGTTAGGCAGGGTGGATTTCGTTGTAGTGGCGGTGCCGCTCACGCCGGAAACGACCGGCATGATTGGGGCAACCGAGCTGGCGCATATCCGCCCAGAGGCGTGGTTCATCAACATTGCACGTGGCGCGGTGGTGGATGAAGCCGCGCTAATAGATGCGCTTACGGCAGGGCGCATTTCCGGGGCCGCGTTAGATGTGTTTGCCGAGGAGCCGTTGCCGCCGGAGTCACCGCTGTGGACATTGCCCAACGTCATCCTCACGCCGCATAACTCATGGAGCACACCCCGCGTCAACGAGCGCGAGGCGCAGCTGTTCATGGACAATTTGGAGCGCTACTTACGCGGCGAAGCGTTGCGCAATGTTGTGGATCGCACGCTGGGATATTGATGGGACGTATTCAGGCGCGTTTACGCGCTAGTAGCCCCAGTCCTATCGTGCCCACCGCTGCGACTGCAAACAGGCCGAGCAGTCCTTGCAGCACCGGCTGCTCCAGCAGGCCGGCTTGGGGGAGCGTCGAACGGGTGCCTCTGCCACGCACCAGTCCCAGATAGGCCCAGGCTACATTGTTGCCCTCGCTGCCGGGAACGTAGACATCGAATTGGGTTGCTGTGGTAGCAACGTAACCCTCCGGCACATGGTAAGTGACGCGCCAATTGCCGCGTGGCAACGGGATCGGGCCATACGTCCCTGTCGCATAGGTGTTGCCGGCTTCGTCACGTGAACGGGTTTCGGTGTGATACTGGTGGCTGTACTCGCCCGCAGAGACAGTGAAATACACGCCTCCAACACCTTGCTCGTCTGGATCCATCACGCCGTTACGGTTAGTATCCAGAAAGACTGCGCCACGAATGGTGCCTTCATCTTGACCGGACTGGGGGAGCACGGCTGCCACTGAGAGTAGTAATAAAACGGCAGTGCCGAGCAACCACCAACGTCGCAGATGTATTTTTAGCATGACATCCTCCTTGAATCGTCTGTTAAACAGCTTTTGTATGCAGAAGAAAAAAAGGTGCGAGTGCATTGTATTTCAATTATAGAGCAAGATGGTTTAGGCGTCAACAAAGGCTAACCTTATTGGTTAATGCGGAAGACGAGTTTTGGAAATTTCCTAAAAAATATGTTGACATATCAACAAACCTATGGTAATATAATAATAGTTTGTTGATATGTCAACAAATTCCAGGTAAGTAAGGGCCATGGATGACGAAATTATGACGGTCTACAATTTACTTCAAGAAGTCTACGTTCTGCTAGACGATGGAGACCGTCGTGCCCTGAGTTCTGCCGACTTGACCCCCACACAATACAACCTTCTTTCTCGCCTTCAGGATGATGTGCTGAAAGGCCATACCGTGACTGAATTGTCCGCGCAGTTACTTTGTACACGCGGGAATATCACCCGGCTGGTGCAGCGGTTGCAGAACCAGAACCTCGTCAAGGTGGGCAGTGATAGTAACGATCAGCGATTAGTGCGTGTAGCGCTCACTGAAGAAGGGTTGCGCCGTCTGGGTGCTGCGCGCAAAGCCCATGAAACATCGTTACAACGCCGTATTGGTGTATTTGATCCCCAAAAACTCCAGCAGCTCTCCGATTTGGCAACCGAACTCTCCATGCTGCTCAAGCTGGATTTATCCAATAACTAACAAGGTGCGCCCCGGCGCGCCTTGTTTTTGTTTGTGGCAACCAAATTCAAATCAGTGTAAAAGGAGATAGATGATGATGGCTCAGGGTTTCAAGAATGCTACGCTCAAGGCCTTGGTTGTGATGCTCTTGTTCTCCGGTTTGTTGGGATTTGTGGGAATCCCGCAACCGGTGGAGGCTACTGCTTCCTGGCTGTGGCACGGCGGCAATATCGTTGCTGGTGGCGTTGCTACCGACAACCCCCTCCCTGGTCAGGCCGTGACAGTTTGGCTCAAGGTCGGCTATGATGGCTGGGTCAATCAAGCTCGCATTTATTACACTACCAACGGCACTACGCCGCAGGGCAGTTACAATACCGTCACCAATGGCTCCATGATCAATATGACTTTTAGCCACACCGAGGCCGATTCGGGCGGCACGATCGCCTGGTGGCGCGGCACTATCCCCGCCCAGGCACAGGGTGCGCACGTCCAGTACAAAATTGCGGCGTGGCATTCCGGCGGTGGCAGTATCGTCTACGCAGAGAGCGTGGTGGGCAAGACCCTTTACACCAATGCGGAAGCCACCACCTTCGGGTATTACGTCGGCACCTACGAATCTCCCGATTGGGTGCGCGACGCCGTCATCTACCAGGTTTTCATTGACCGTTTCTTTGATGGCAGCACGGCCAACAACATTGATTGTGTTACCACCACCGGCGGTTATTGCCAATATGATTTGTTCGATTGGAACGGCGGTGATCTCGCGGGCGCGCAGGCGCGGATTGATTACCTGCAATACATGGGCATCAACACGCTCTGGCTCTCGCCTGTATACGAAAACCCAGCCTCCCAGATTGGCTCGGTCTACGATACCACCCCCGGCGTCATTCGCAACTATCACGGCTACGAGGCCATGAGCTTCACCGATGTCGAGGACAACTTCGGCACCAATCAAGAGTTGGTTCTGCTCATCGAAGCGGCGCAAGCGGCTGGAATGCGCGTCATCCTCGACTTCGTGCCCAATCACAGCTCCAATCAGCACCCCTACTTTGTAGACGCCAGCGACAATTGTACCGCCAGCCCTTACTATCGCTGGTACAAGTTCGGCACGGTCAACAGCATCGGCCATATCGTTTCCTACGATGACAGCCTCTGTGTCACCGGACACAATGTCTGGTGGGGTGATAACGACTCTTACGCCAATTTCTTCGGCGTGAAAGAAATGCCCCAGCTGGATAACGACTACGGCCCTGCTCGCGTCGCCACCATCGAGCAGGCCCTGATGTGGGTCAACGAATACAACCTGGATGGTCTACGGCTCGACTATGCCCCCGGCCCAAGCCGCAGCTTCTGGCAGGCGTTCCGTGCCGCAGTGAAGGCCGCCGATCCCGACATCTACCTGGTGGGTGAGGTTTGGACCGATGGCGGCGCTGCTGAACGCAAGGTTTACGAAGGTAAGTTGGATGGCGTGCTTTCCTTCGACCATAACAATCTGTTCCTTGATTTCTTCGCCTATCGCAGCAGCAATGTGGATGGCTTCAACGGTGGGCTTAACTACTTCGCCGGGTACTACAACAGCGAGTATGTGCTGCCCACTTTCCTGGACAATCACGACAAGGATCGCTTCCTCTTCGAGGCCGGGCAGAACATGAACCGCCTGAAGTTGGCCTTCATCTCACAATTCACGCTGGAACAGCCCCCGGTTATCTACTACGGCACCGAAGTGGGCGTGACGCAATATCAGGCGAGCGCCGGCAAGCCGGAGCGCTCCCGCGCCCGCATGTTGTGGGGCAACTACATGACCAATCCGCCCACCGGTTGGGATGCTGGGCAGAATGTGGATCTGCGCGAACTGGTGCGCCAGCTGATTACGTTGCGCGCCGACTACAGCGCGCTCCGCACGGGATCGCGCACGACGCTGCACATCCATAACACGAACGGCACTTACGCCTATCGCCGCACCGACGCTAACGCCAATGTGGTGGTCGCGCTCAACAACAGTGACAGCAGTCGCTCCATGACCATCCCCAATCAATCGGGCGCGTCTCTGGGCTGGGCGAACGGGACCGTGGTGCGCGATGCGCTGAGCGGTGTAACGTATACCGTGAGCAATGGCGCCATCAACGTGAACCTCAGCGCGATGCAGGGCATGATTTTGGTTCCAGATGGCGGGCAGCCCCAGAACTGCCAGGTGAATTTCACCGTCACCGGCTATGTGACCTCTTACGGGCAGAATATGTACGTTGTGGGGAATGTCTCCGAACTGGGCAACTGGAGCCCCACGGCTGCTGCCCCGCTCAACTGGGTCAACAGCAATACCTGGAATGGCACAGTGTCCTTCACGGGCAGTTGCGGGCAGACAATCCAGTACAAGTACATCGTGCGCCAGGGCGGCACCACGATTTGGCAGCCCGGCAACAATCGGACAACGACCTTGCCCAGCACCGGGACCGCCAGCGTCACGAATACCTGGAACTAACATAGCAGTAACGCCGCTGTGCGCGGCGTAGGCAGGAAAAGCAGAAAAACACCCCGGCAATTATTGCCGGGGTGTACTTTTTGTGCAATCGCGTCAAAGTCGCCCTGTCAAAGCCGTCAATAGGCGTGTTTTGAGCACACTACAGGGTTAGTGTTGCGGTACGGCCTTTGACGAACGCCGAGGCCTTCGACAGGCTCAGGCACCGGAGCAGCCCGGTGGCTGAGCCTGCCACAGCCCGGTGGCGAGCCTGCCACAGCCCGGTGGCTGAGCCTGCCGAAGCCTTTCCCGGTGGCCCTGCGGCATTGCCTTGACGGCCAATCGCGCCAAAGTCGCCCGGTCAAGGCCGGCAATAGGCGTGTTTTGAGCATACTACAGGGTTAATGTTGCGGTGCGGCCTTTTTGTGGTGATAAACTGTTGGTATTGGGGGTAGAGCTTTCGCAAGGTATGACGCCTTCAACCTTAGATTGCATCCTCCTGAGTTTGTGATACAACAAGGTTATCCGTTCAATGAAAGGAGATCCTCATGCCGGTTACAATCGTTATCGGTACCCAATGGGGTGACGAGGGTAAGGGGCGGGTGGTGGATTATTTCGCCGCTCAGGCCGACCTGGTCGCTCGTTACAATGGCGGCGACAACGCCGGGCACACCATCATCGCTGAAGGCCATGTGCTGGCGTTGCATCATATCCCCTCCGGGATCCTCTACCCACAGGCGCTCTGTCTCATCGGAGCGGGGGCCCTCATCAACCCGCTTAATCTCATCAAAGAGATGGATACGCTTAACGCGGTGGATATTGATGTGAGCGCGGCGCGCTTGAAGATCTCGGCCGCTGCTCACCTGATTTTGCCCACGCACTTGGAGTTGGATGGCGCATCGGAGAGCAAGCGGAGCACGCAGGCGCTCGGCACCACGCGGTGCGGCATTGGCCCGGCCTATGCCGATAAGGCGCGACGCATCGGCCTGCGCGCCGGACAGATGCGCACGCCCGAAGCCTTCGCCGTTGCTGCGCGCGATCTGTTGGAGCATCACAACACCTGGCTCACGCGCATCTACCAACAGGAGCCGATTCCGCTCCTGCCTACCATCGAGCAATTGCGTTTGGCAGCGCAACGCTTGTTGCCGCATATTGTGGATGCCACCGCGCTGTTGGGCAATTACCTCGCTGCTGGGAAATCCATTCTGTGCGAAGGGGCGCAAGGGACGCTGCTCGATATTGACAAGGGGACCTATCCTTACGTCACCAGCTCACATCCCACCAGCGGTGGTGCGCTCACGGGGCTGGGCTTTGGCCCGAAGGCGGTTGAGCGTGTGGTGGGTGTCGCCAAAGCTTACACGACGCGCGTGGGCGCCGGGCCGTTCCCCACCGAGCTCGATGATGAGATGGGCGAAACGTTGCGCCGCGTGGGCCACGAGTACGGTACGACGACGGGCCGCCCCCGGCGTTGTGGCTGGCTGGATGCGGTCATTTTGCGCTACGCGGCGCAGGTCAACGGGCTGACGGAATTCGCCGTGACCAAGCTCGATGTGCTCAGCGGGCTACCGGAATTGCAGGTCGCCGTAGCCTACGAGTTCGCCGGTGAACGGCTGGAAACCTTCCCCGCCGAGTGGGGGTCTATCGCCCTGACCACTTGCCGGCCTGTCTACGAGACGCTGCCCGGCTGGAAGGAGGACATTTCCGGCGTCCGCCGCCGCGAGGATTTGCCCGCCAATGCGCGCGCCTATCTCGACCGCATCGAGGCCCTCACCGGCGTCCCCATCACCTTCATCGGCGTAGGCGCGGAGCGCGAGGCGATGATTCTGCCGTAAACTGAAAACCACAAAGGACACGAAGGATTTTTACGAAATATCTTTCGCTTTAACTTCGCGTCCTTTGTGCCCTTTGTGGTCAAAATTTTCTTCAGGATGCGTGTGCTTTTGTGATGCGTGAAGCGTAACCTTTTCTCTCGGATCACGTTTTACGCATCACGTTTCCTCATTTTATTTCATCTAAAGGATATAATCATGACCCCTCAACAGCTCAAAGATGCGGCTACCCGCGAGTATCAACGGATTGTCAACGCCTGGTGTTTGTACGACTGGGGCAGTTCGGCCTTCTCCACCACCGTCGAATCTGCTGTGTTGCCCGCCTATTTTGAGAAGGTGGTCGCAGCGGGTTTGCCAGGGAACACGGCCACCGTTTATTGGGGCTACACCAACTCCCTGGCGTTACTGATTGCGGCGATAGTATCGCCGCTGCTGGGCAGC
This sequence comes from uncultured Anaerolineales bacterium, assembly GCA_964504195.1. Classification (GTDB taxonomy): domain Bacteria; phylum Chloroflexota; class Anaerolineae; order B4-G1; family SLSP01; genus CAZDDI01. The sequence continues at coordinate 415,448 of CAZDDI010000001.1, read as the reverse complement.
ATCGCCGATTACACGGGCAGTAAGAAGCGGTTCCTGGCCGTGTTCGCCGCTATTGGCGTTATTGCCACTGCGTTGATGGTGTTCATTGACGCGGGTATGTGGGTGCTGGCGTTAGCCCTGTTCTTCATCGGTTCGATTGCACTAGGCGCATCTTACATTTTTTATGATGCGCTGCTGCCACATGTTGCTAAAGACAAAGATATTGATTACGTCTCTTCCAAAGGCTACGCGCTGGGCTATGTGGGCGGCGGCATCCTGCTAGCGGTCAACATCGCCATGATCATGGTCATCTGGCCCGATAGCACCTGGGGGACGCGCCTCTCCTTCCTCACCGTGGCTGTGTGGTGGGCGCTTTTTACCATTCCCTTACTGCGGCGGGTACCCGAGCCACCCGCCAACACCGAAGGTATTGGTGTGGGGGTCGCGCCGCTCAAGGCCGGTTTCCAGCGGGTTTTAACGACGTTCCACCAAATTCGCAAATACAAGGAGCTCTTCAAGTTCCTCATCGCCTTCTGGCTCTATAACGACGGCATCGGTACCATCATCAAAATGGCAACCATCTACGGTGCCGAGATCGGTATTGATATGATAGACTTGATTGGGGCGTTGCTGCTCACGCAATTTGTGGGCATCCCGTTCTCGCTCGCGTTCGGCAAGTTCAGCAAAGTGTTGGGGACCAAACGCACGATCATGGTGGGGCTGGCATGGTATGCCTGTATCACTGTTGCCGGGTATTTTATGACCGTCGGCTGGCACTTTTGGGCGTTGGCCTTTGCAGTGGGGATGGTGCAGGGCGGCACGCAGGCGTTGAGCCGCAGCCTCTTCGGGCTGCTGGCACCCAAAGCACGCAGCGCCGAGTTCTTCGGCTTTTACGATGTCTCCAGCAAGTTCTCCGGCATAGCCGGCCCGCTGCTTTTCGCCGTTGTGGGACAAATCATGGGATCGAGCCGCCTGAGCATCGTGGCCCTCATCATCTTCTTCCTGGGCGGTATCGCTCTGCTGACGCGAGTGGACGAGGAAGCCGGGATCCGCATCGCGGAGCGGGAAAACGCTCAGGCCGCTGCTGCCGGGTTGATCTGAGCCTATCGGTAACGGGTGATGGGTGATGGGGCGTGTCCTCATTACCCATCTCTCGTCACCACACCAACAATGCTGTCTAGTTCCTGCGCGTGAGGCAAACGCTTCGCGTTATGCTGGTTTTGATTCGCCATTCGCCATTTTCAAGGGAGGTCTCCATGGCAAAACGTCTTTCTGTGATTGATGTTGACCGCTGCGTGGGCTGCCAGGCGTGTATGTTCGCCTGCGCGCGGCGCACCGGCGAGGGGGGCCTCGCGGCCTCGTGCATCGGCGTCCGCTCGGATGGCGGGATCCGCAAGGGCTTCGTCGTCATCGTCTGCCGCGCCTGCGCCGATCCGCCCTGCGCGCGCGTGTGTCCCACCGATGCGCTCACCCTCCGCGAGGGTGGCGGCGTGCGCTTCAAGGCCGAGTTGTGCATCGGCTGCGGCAACTGTGTGGAAGCGTGTCCCTTCGGCGCGGTGTTCTGGGATGGGGAGCAGCAGAAGCCGCAGATCTGTGTCTATTGCGGGTATTGTGCGAAGTATTGCCCGTATGAGGTGATTGCACTTGAGGAGATTTGAGGGGCCAACGCAAAGACGCCAGGGCGCAAAGCCGCAAAGGTTTTTTGGTTTTTCTTTGCGCTTTAACGCCTTTGCGTGAGGCAAAATGGACACAACGCATAAAGAGCAACCAATGCAAGGGCCTATCCGTGACCATATCCACATTGCCGGCAGCGACAACATTGTTGGCGATCATAACACGTGCATTGAGCACCATTATCACAATGTAGCGGCGGCACTTCCGTCCTACGAACCGCCCGCGTGGCCCGCGCCGGACGCCCTGTCCGAACCCGGCGCGCTGCCGCCCGGCTCGCGGATTCCCTTCTCCCGCAACGCCCTCTTCACAGGCCGTGAAAACCAACTTCTCACCCTTGCCCGCATCTTTGCCCCGGAACCCAGCAACCAGCTTCCAGCAACCAGATTCCAAGCCATCCAGGGGATGGGCGGCGTGGGCAAGACGCAGCTCGCGGTGGAGTTCGCCTACCGCTACGGGCGCTTCTTCCACGGCGTCCACTGGATCAACGCCCTGCAACCCTCCCTGCTCGATGCGGAAGTGGCCGCCTGCGGGCTGGCGATGGGCCTCACGCCCTGGCCCGACACGCTGCCGGAGCAGCTCGTGCTCACGCTTCAAGCATGGGCGACGGGCGGGCCGCGCCTCATCATCCTCGATAACCTGGAAGACCCGGCCCCGGCCCGCGCCTGGCTCGCGCAACTGAGCCAGACGCCCTGCCGCGTTCTCATCACCGCGCGCCGCGCCGAGTGGCCCCGCCACCTGGGACTCAGCCCCTTGCGCGTGGATTGCTTCACACCAGAGGAGAGCCGCGCGTTCCTCTCCCAATACCTCCCCGCTCCTGATAGGAGAGGGGCCGGGGGTGCGGGCCAGGGCGACCTGGACGCGCTCCACACACGCCTGGGCGGGCTGCCGCTGGCGCTGGAACTGGCCGGGCGCTACCTGGCCGCCTGCCCGCGCCTGAGCATCCCCGCCTATCTGCAACAACTGAACGACACCCTGGCGCATCCCTCGATGCAGCGTTGGCGGGCCGCCGAGGGCAACGCCACCAGCCACGACCTCGACCTGGCGGCGACCTTCGCCGTGAGCTGGGCGCGGGTGGAGGACGCCGCCGCGCGCGAGCTCTTCGCGCTGGCGGGCTGGTGCGCGCCGAACACCCCCATCCCTTGCGAGCTGCTGGAGCGCGCCGCCGGGCTGGAACCGGAAGCGTGCGACCTGGCCCTGAGCGACCTGCGCGCGCTGGGGCTGCTGGAAGAGGGGAATACGATCCATCCGCTGCTGGCGGAGTTTGCGCGGGGGGTGGACGACGGACGACGGACGACCGACGACGGGGAAGAGACCACGGACAACCGACCACCGCCGATGGTGCGTGTAGCGCGGCTGGCGGATGCGCTGGCGGGATTGGCAATGCAGGCCAACGATCTGATGGATGAAACCGGCAGCCTGGCGCATTTCGCCCCATTGCGGTCACACATTGAAGCATTGATTCCGGCAGCGGAAGATGCCACGCCTGAAGATGCGGCTAATCTATCAGGTAATCTGGGCTATTACCTGAACCGCATCGCCGATCTCGCCGGGGCGCGTGCGGCCCACGCGCGCGCGCTGCGGATTCTCGAGCAAGTCTTGGGTGAAGAACACCCCACCGTCGCCACCGCCGTCAACAACTTGGGGAGCGTGCTGCAAGCCCTGGGCGACCTTGCCGAGGCGCGGGCCGCCTACGAACGCGCGTTGCGGATTGACGAAGCGGCTTACGGGCCGGAACATCCCGATGTCGCTACCGATGTCAACAACCTGGGGAGCGTGCTGCAAGACCTGGGCGATCTTGCCGGGGCGCGGGCCGCTTTGGAGCGCGCGCTTCGGATTGATGAGGCGGTCTACGGGCAAGGCGTCGAAGACGCACAACATCCCAACGTCGCCATCCACGTCAACAACCTGGGGAGCGTGCTGCAAGCTCTGGGCGATCTCGTCGGGGCGCAGGCGGCCTTCGAGCGCGCCCTGCGGATTGATGAGGCGGTCTACGGGCCGGAACACCCGAATGTCGCCCGCGATGTCAACAACCTGGGGAGCGTGCTGCAAGCCCTGGGCGATCTCGCCGGGACGCGGGCCGCCTACGCGCGCGCGCTGCGGATTTGGGAAGCGTCTTTGGGTGAGGAACATCCCAACGTCGCCAGTGCCACCAACAACCTGGGGAGCGTGCTGCAAGCCCTGGGCGACCTCGCCGGGGCGCGGGCAGCCTACGCACGGGCGTTGGCAATTAGAGAAAAGATCTATGGACGTAATCACCCTGAAACAGCTATTTCAATATGGTGGCTTGGTATTATTGAACGAGATAGCGACAATCTCGAACAAGCGCGGGCCTATCTGGAAGAAACGCTGCGGATTTTCGAGCGCTTCCTGCCGCCGGAGCATCCGGATATCTGCACTGTGCGGGAGAACCTGGAAAGTCTGGATGAATAAGAAAACGCAAAGACGCCAGGGCGCAAAGCCGCAAAGGTTTCTTGGCGTCCTTGCGTCTCTGCGCCTTTGCGTTAAATCAGGAGAACAACCATGCTCAAAAACGATCCCTTATCCCGTATTCTCACCATTGATCTGACCCGCCGCAGCTGGCAGGTGGATGACCGCCCGGAGCTGTTCGAGGCCGGCTTGGGCGGCGCGGGAGTGGCTATCCGCCTGCTGGAGGAGCTGTGCCCCGCCGGGGTCGATCCGCTTGGGCCGGAGAATCCCATTATCTTCGCCGTCGGCCCGCTGGTGGGGCATTATCCGCTCGCCTCCAAGACGGTGGCGATGTTCAAATCCCCGCACACGGGCAACCTGGGCGAGAGCCACGCCGGGGGCCGCAGCGCTGTCGCCCTGCGCATGGCGGGCTACGGCGCGCTCGTCATCCGCGGGCGGAGCACCATGCCGGTGTATCTGGTCGTAGAAGGCGATAACGTCTACTTCCGCGATGCCTCCGCGTTGTGGGGGATGCGCAGCGCGTACACCGCCGGAGCGGTGCTGCGCAAGCGCGAAGGCGGCGCGGGACTGCGCTCGATCATGCGCATCGGGCGGGCGGGCGAGCGCGGCGTGACCTATGCCAGCGTCATCACGGAGACGTACCGGCACTTTGGGCGGCTGGGGCTGGGCGCGGTGTTCGGCAGTAAGCAGCTCAAGGCGCTGGTGATCTCCGGGCAGCGCGGGCTGGAGGTGGGCGACAAGCGCGCCTATCGCGCCGCCTACGATGGCATCTTCAAGGCCGCCACCGAGTCCCCGCTGATGAAGAAGTACCACGAAATCGGCACGCCCATCAACGTGCTGCCGCTCGACGCCATCGGCGCGCTGCCCACGCGCAACCTGCAATCCGGGCGCTTCGATGGCGCGGCGGGCATCTCCGGCGAGCATCTCGCAGCGGAGTATCTGGGCCGCCGCGTGGCGTGCGCCCACTGCCCCGTCGCCTGCATCCACCTGGCCGCGCTGCGCATCCCCTACCCCAACGATCCCTACTTCTACAAGACGCTGATGCTCGGCTACGACCACGAGCCGATCTTTGCGGTGGGCAGCATGTTGGGGGTGGGCGATGCGCCCGGCATGTTGCAGATCATGGACGCGACCGAGGTGCAGGGCCTGGATGTGATGAGCACGGGCGTGTGCCTGGCGTGGGCGACGGAGGCGCTGGAGCGCGGCCTCATCACGCTGGCGGATACCGATGGCGTGCCGCTGGCGTTCGGCAATGCGGCAGCCTACATCGCCGCGACGGAGCGCATCACCACGCAGCCTACCGATTTCTACCGCGCGCTGGCGCGGGGCGTGGATCATGCGGCGAGCATCTACGGCGGGGAGGAGTTCGCGCTCGCCTTCGGCGGGAACGAGATGCCGGGCTATCACACCGGGCCGGGCTGTCATCTGGGCTACCTCACCGGCGCGCGGCACAGCCACCTGGATAGCGCGGGCTACGGCCTGGATCAGACGGCGGCGAAGCAGGGGCAGATGCTCACGCCGGAGGGCGTGGCCGATGCGCTCTTCGCCGAGGAGAGCTGGCGGCAGGTGCTCGCCAGCCTGGTGGTGTGCTTCTTCGCGCGCGGCATCTACACGCCGGAGACCATCGCGGCGGCGCTCGCGCCCATCGGCGTCGAAGTTGCGCCGGAGTCGCTCACCGCGCTCGGGGCGGACATCCTGCGGCGCAAGACTGCGTTCAAGCTGCGCGAGGGCTTCGCGTTCGAGGACTTGCGCCTGCCGAGCCGCATTTGGGAGACCCCCTCGCCCGCCGGCCCGTTCGATGCGGACTTCCTGCGGGCGGCGATTGCGCGGTACGCGGAAAGGATGAAGGCGGAAGGATGAAGGCGGAAAGCGGGATTTTCCGTGAGCATCTGGTATTCATCAACAATTGGATGAATGACTATCCGCCTATAAGACTAAAGACTGAGGACTAAGACCATGCCTGACACTAACACGGACTGCGATTCGGTCTGGTCTTACCAGGGCTATCACCTGGATAAGGCCAACTTTGCCACTGCCATGATTCATCTCTACCGCGCCGAGGTGCAGCGCGCCAATGTCTGGCGCAATCGCCTGGATAACACCACCAACTGGGGCGTCGTCACCAGCGCGGCGGCACTGACCTTTGCCTTCAGCACGCCCGATAATCCGCACTTCTTGCTCCTGTTGGTGTTGCTGTTGATGTTCACCTTCATCAACATGGAAGCGCGCCGCTATCGCTACTACGCGCTATGGTCATACCGGGTACATTTGATGGAAACCGAGTTCTTCGCCACGATGCTGACCCCGCCGTTCCAGCCTAGCGCGGACTGGGGGGACCGGATGGCGGAAACGTTGCGCGCTCCGGAGTTTGTGCTGGCCTGGTGGGAAGCCGTAGGCATCCGCTTCCGGCGCAATTATGTATGGCTGACCTCGCTGTTATTGATCAGTTGGGGCATCAAGCTGCATTTGCATCCCTACCCAAGCCTGACGGTGGGCATGGCTATCGAACGCGCGGAAGTGAGTTTCATATCAGGACAAGTGGTCGTGGGCGCGTTCTTGTTGATGTATGCCTTGTTGGTGGTATTGGCTGCGCTGACACTGTTGCCGCGTGAAAAACGCCCCTGGCGTGTAATACGGCGCGCGCGGGTCAAAACGCAAGTACAAGCCCGACGCTGCCTAGCAACTATCATCACAGTGCATGGAGAGATGTTGGCGCAACGGTTGATGCAAGAGCTGGGGCGCAGCGTCACTGCGCTGGAGGGAACGGGTATGTACACGGGTCAAAAGCGCGACGTGCTGCTGTGCGCTATCACTGAGGCGCAAATTGTGCATCTGGAGACCTGTGTGCAGGGCATTGATAAGGAAGCTTTTGTTGTCATTAGCCCTACAACGGGAATCCGTGGGGGCGGATTCGATCCACTATTGGCACCAAGTTAGGTGCGCAAACCGGTTGACTAACTTCCTAAGAGAGGTGGTCATTCGTCACTAGTCGCTTGTAGAGAAAGCAGGTATGCTAAGGGCATAAATTTGAGTTTCAAGACATTCATTTTTCCTCCTTTCCTTGGCTGATGGCTCCCCGGACTCCCCCTCCGGGGGGCCACGCTGTTATAAGAGCCAAATCTCTGTTAATGATGTTTACATGCTACGGCTTCGCTTACATCGGGTTGGGTCGCCATCACTTTCGCATCTGAAGCGGGCAGTAAACGTTGTTGCACGCTTTGCACACAAACGTCAAGATGTCCCAAGTCGCCACGCCGCTGAGCGCTACGAACGCGATTAGTGCCACTGGAGAGTGCCATAGCCAGAGCAGCGGTAAACCTAACAAGACAACCACGCTTATTACCACTACTCCAACTTCCCAACGGGCATACGGTCCTGGCTGGCGTGGAAACAGGCGTGCGGTCAAACCGGGCAACACATGCCCGCAGCGCACCTTGCACGGGCACTTCGCACAAAAGGCGTAGACCACCCCGCTGCCGCCAAGCGCACACAACGCCAGATATGCCGCGACCCATCCCGGCGCAATTGCGAACAAAACCCCCGCTGCGATAGCGACCGCAATCCCTATCAACATGATGCTGAAAACGCCATGAACTCGTGACATCATAACCTCCGTATTTCGTATAGCAACGCCTGCCACTTTGCGCCTATTTCAGTTTTGGTGGACAAAATTTTGTGTGAAACAGAACCTGGCGTGGCCCGGCGCATCATAAAGCGCATAGCAAACGAGCTGGCGTAATTTTGTGCATCCGCCAGCGTCTGCCACGCATACAAGCCCAGAAATTCCCCACTATCCGCAGCCACCCCCCACAACTTAGCGCGGAATCCCGGCAGCCCGGTGAAGAACAACACCGGCAACCACGAAAAAACCTTATTGGCTGCGGACGACATCCCGACGAGGCGAAACCGCACACAGAAGATCGCGCCCGGCTCCGGGATATTACTGTTTGGCGCAACAATCAAGTGCCGGAACACCGTAAATTGCCGTCCATCAACCATCGTCAACCGCTCGCCGAGGTGCTGCCGGGCGAAGTGCAGCCGCCCGGTGAGCAGATAGCCTGACGCGCGGAAAAATGACCGCAATGGGTGCAGCTCATGGCGCATAGCGTTTCCCCTCCATCCAGGCCGTGTTCCCTATCCCGCTGAAGTAACACCCCGTTATTTTCATCATTTCCACCTGTTGATATATTCCCGTGCAAAATGTTATATCCGCAGACCCCGCGTTTGTCAACTACCCGATTGCGCAAAACAGCGTAACTTTTCACACCAGAGGGTGTTATCAGTCCTTAGTGCGTAGTCCGTATTGCGTAATGGAACGGAATACGCACTACGCACTACAAAATCTAGGAGCCTTTATGGATACAGTTACAACACTCGAAACCAAACGCGCCGAGGCGCAACAGGGCGGCGGGGAGGCGCGCATCCGGGCGCAGCACGCGAAGGGCAAGCAGACCGCCCGCGAGCGGCTGGATGCTCTGCTCGATCCCGGCAGCTTCCAGGAAATCGGCGTCTTCGTCACGCATCAGGCCGGCGGCTTTGGCATGGAGGCGCAACATCCCCTGGGCGATGGCGTCGTCGCCGGAACGGGCAAGATCGAAGGTCGCCCGGTGGCCGTCTTCGCGCAGGATTTCACCGTACTGGGCGGCTCGGTGGGGCTGGCGCACGGGCGCAAGATCGCCCGCGTGCTGGATGTCGCGCTGCAAAACGGCATCCCGCTCATTGGCCTCAACGACTCCGGCGGCGCGCGCATCCAGGAGGGCGTGGACGCGCTCGCGGCTTACGGCGAGGTCTTCGCCCGCAACGTCCGCGCTTCGGGCGTGATCCCGCAGATTTCCGTCATCCTCGGCCCGTGCGCAGGCGGCGCGGTCTACTCGCCCGCCATCACGGACTTTGTGGTGATGGTGGAAGGCACGGCCAACATGTTCATCACCGGCCCGGACGTGATCCGCGCCGTGACCCACGAGGAGGTGGACGCGGAAACGTTGGGCGGGGCCGCCATCCACGGCGGGCGCAGCGGCGTGGCGCACTTCACCGCGCCGGATGAGGACGCCGCGCTGGCGCAAGTGCGCTGGCTGCTTTCGTTCCTGCCGCCGAACAACCTCACACCGCCGCCCGCGCTGCCCCCCAGCGACGACCCGCAGCGGCCCACGCCAGAGCTGGCGAACCTCGTCCCTGCCGATCCGCAGCAGCCCTACGATGTGCGCCAAGTCATCGAGGTGTTGGTGGATGAGGGCGAATTCCTCGAAGTGCAGGCCGCTTACGCCGAGAACATCGTGGTGGGACTGGCGCGGCTGGCGGGGCAGCCGGTGGGCATCGTCGCCAACCAGCCCGTACACTTCGCCGGCGTGCTCGACATCAACGCCTCCGCCAAGGGCGCGCGCTTCATCCGCTTCTGCGACGCTTTCCACATCCCGCTGGTGACGCTGGTGGACACCCCCGGCTTCCTGCCGGGCCTGGCGCAGGAACACGACGGCATCATCCGCCACGGTGCAAAGATGATCTACGCCTACGCTGAGGCCACCGTGCCCAAGATCGCGCTGGTGCTGCGCAAAGCCTACGGCGGCGCGTACATCGTGATGAGCTCCAAGCACCTGGGCGGCGATGTGAACCTGGCTTGGCCCAACGCCGAGATCGCCGTGATGGGGCCAGAAGGCGCGGTCGCCATCGTTTTCCGCAAGGAGCTGGCCGCTGCCCCCGACCCCGCAGCCCGGCAGGCCGAGCTCACCCGCCAGTACCGCGAGGAACTCGCCAACCCCTTCGTGGCCGCCGCACGCGGCTACCTGGATGATGTCATCACGCCCGCCGAAAGCCGCGCCCGCATCATCGCCGCGCTGGAACTCCTGCGCGACAAGCGTGAAGCGACGCCCAAGCGGAAGCATGGGAATATCCCACTGTAATGCGACCTGCGTACTTCGTAAGCAGACTCCGGTTACGCAGGTCGCATTACGTAGTACGTCTTGATTGGAGAGACTTATCACATGAAGATATTAGTCGCCAACCGTAGCGAAATTGCCATCCGCATCTTGCGCGCGTGCCGGGATTTGGGTGCGCCGAGCGTGGCGGTCTATTCTGAGGCCGACCGGGAAGCGCTGCACGTCCGCTATGCGGATGAGGCGGTCTGCATCGGCCCGGCGGCAGCGGCGGAGAGCTACCTCAGCATCCCGGCGGTGCTCGCAGCGGCCCGGCAGACCGGCGCGACGGCCATCCATCCCGGTTACGGCTTCCTCTCGGAAAACGCCGACTTCGCCCGCGCCGTCGAAGAGGCCGGGCTGACCTTCATCGGGCCGCGCCCGCAGACCATCGCGCTGACCGGCGACAAGCTAGAGGCGCGCAAGGCTGCCCGTGAGGCGGGCCTGCCCGTGCTCCCCGGCCCCGATACGCCGCTCAGTGATGCGATACCGGCAGATGTGGCTGCACAAGTGCAGTTCCCCGTGCTGGTGAAGGCGGCGGCGGGCGGCGGCGGGCGCGGCATCCGCCTGGCGCGCTCGCAAGATGAGCTGGCGCAGATGATCGCCGCTGCGCGCAAAGAGGCGCAGGCCGCCTTCGGCGACGATACCGTGTACCTGGAGCCGCTGGTGCAACGCGCCCGCCACATCGAAGTGCAAATCTTGGGCGACGGCGCGGGCCACATCCTCTGCCTGGGCGAGCGTGAGTGCTCGATCCAGCGCCGCCGTCAGAAGCTCATCGAAGAAGCACCCGCCTACGGCCTGAGCGATGCGCAGCGCGAGCAGATTTTCGACGCAGCGGCCCGGCTGGGGCGCGCGTTGAACTATCGCAGCCTGGGTACGGTGGAGTTTTTGCTGGATGGCGATGGGCAATTTCACTTCATCGAGGTCAACCCGCGCATCCAGGTAGAGCATCCGGTTACAGAAATGGTGACGGGGTTGGATCTGGTCAAAGAACAACTGCGGCTCGCCGCCGGGCGGCCCTTGCGCTACGCGCAGGAGTACATCACCAGCCGGGGCGCGGCCATCGAAGCGCGCGTGCTGGCCGAAGACCCGGAGCAGGGCTTCCTCCCGGCCACCGGTGTGATTGCGTACCTCAAGGAGCCGGGCGGCCCTGGCATCCGCGTGGATAGTGCGCTCTATCACGGGATGAGAGTCACGGCGGATTACGACTCGCTGCTGGCGAAGGTCAGCGCGTGGGGCGAGAACCGCGCGACGGCGCTGGTGCGTTTGCGCCGCGCCCTGCGCGAGTTCCAGCTGGGCGGCGTGCCCACCGATTTGGAATTCCTGTTCCAGATCATAGACAGCCCACCGTTCCAGGCCGGGAACTTCGATACGACCTATCTGGACACATTCCGCCCCACTCCGCCCAAAGACGCCGCCGCCATCGAGCGTGACGCCGCGCTCGCTGCTGCGCTGCTGGCGCACCGGCAGCAGCGGGCTACGGTCAGCCACACGCCGGCGGAAAGCGCGTGGCGGGCAATAGCGTGGCGGGAGCAAATGTAACGTACTTGCGTAATGCGTACTGCGTAAGCAGACTCCGGTTACGTAGTACGCAGTACGCAGGCAAAGCATAAAACACAGCCTGCAAAAGCTTCAAGCAAGGAGGGGTAAACCATGTCAACCTACAGCGTTTCTATTGGGACACAAGCGTATCAGGTGCAAATTACGCGAGAGGCAGTGTTGCTAAATGGCGAGCCGGTGGTATGCGACCTGGTTTCGCTGAACGGGAACGGCTTGCATCAGTTGAGCCGGGGCGCACAGAGCGTGGAGGTGTGCCTCAGTACGTTGCCGCGTGGCGCTTATGAGGTACTCATCGGCGGGCGGCGTGTGCTGGCGCAGGTAGACCCGGCCCACCGGCGGAAGGCCGGCGGCGCGACGCAAATCAACACGGGCGACATCCGCGCGCCGATGCCGGGCCTCATCGTGGATGTGCTCGTGCAGGAGGGGGACAGCGTCGCAGAGGGGCAGGTGCTCGTGGTGCAAGAGGCGATGAAGATGCAGATGCAGCACAAGTCGCCGGGCGCCGGGCGGGTGGAGAAAGTCAGCGTTGCGGTTGGGGATCAGGTGGAGAAGGGGGCGGTGTTGATAAAAGTCAGTCCAGTAGTCGCGTAATCGTCAGTCAGGTATCAAAACGAAAAAGCGTAACTTTCCCAGTCCTAAAGTGTTAAAACTCACTGGTACACGATTTGACTATCAGACTATGCGACTACCAAACTACAGAACTATAAGGAGCGTGACTTGATTTTTACACAAACGCGAGAGCTCGAGCGTGTACGAGCTATTACATCGGTTGTTGCCGCCTCGTTGTTGATTGCGCTGGGCGCGCAGGTGCGGATTCCATTACCGTTCAGCCCGGTGCCGGTAACGTTGCAGACGTTCGCGGTGCTGCTCGTGGGCGCGCAGCTTGGCAGCCGGCGCGGTGCGCTGGCGGTGCTGGCGTATCTGGCGCAAGGGCTGGTGGGATTGCCGGTCTTCGCCGGATGGAGCGGCGGCGTAGCGCATCTGCTAGGGCCGACGGGCGGCTATCTCCTAGGCTTCGTCGCGGCGGCATACTTGACGGGATTCCTCTTCGAGCGCGGCTGGGGCGCGCGGCTCCTCACAGCTGGTGCGGCGTTGTTGGCGGGCAACGTTGCCATCTACGCACTGGGACTCCCCTGGCTCGCACTCTACGTCGGCGCGGGGCGCGCCCTGGCGCTGGGACTTGCGCCGTTTATCGTGGGGGATGTGGCGAAAGTTGTTGGGGCAACAGTTCTGTTGCACACAGCCCATGCCAAATTTACTGCGTAATGCGACCTGCGTAACCAGAATCTCCTTACGCAGTACAAAAGGAAGGTATCTATGGACAACACAAAACTAGCTTCGTCCACCACCCCCATCGCCATCATTGGCGTAGCGGGGATTTACGCCAAGGCGCACAACGTACCGGAGTTTTGGGACAACATCCTGAATAAAATTGACTGCATCAGCGAGGTGCCGCCTTCCAGGTGGGCTATCGAAGATTACTACGACCCCGACCCCGCCGCGCCTGACAAGACCTATTGCAAGCGTGGAGGGTTCATTCCCGACATTGACTTCAATCCACTGGAATTTGGTTTGCCGCCGAACATCCTGGAAGTGACCGATACGGCGCAGTTACTCAGCCTGGTGGTGGCGCGAGATGTGCTGGAGGATGCCGGATATGGCAATGGCAACGCCAACGGCGTTGGTCGGCAATTCGACCGCAGCCGCACCGGTGTGATTTTGGGCATCGCCGGGGGGCTGAAGCTCATCACGCCGCTTACCTCGCGGTTGCAATATCCCGTGTGGCGCAAGGCGCTCCTGAGCAGCGGTATCGCCGAATCCGACGCGGACATGATCATCGAAAAGATGAAACTGGCTTACGTCGAATGGCAGGAGAACTCTTTCCCCGGCGCGCTGGGTAATGTTATCGCCGGGCGCATCGCCAACCGCTTCGACCTGGGCGGCATCAACAATGTAGTGGATGCGGCCTGTGCCAGCAGTCTGGCAGCGGTGCAGATGGCGGCGGATCAGCTGGCCCTGGGCCGCACGGATATGATGCTGACCGGCGGCGTGGACACGGACAACACGATTTTTACGTATCTATGCTTCAGCAAGACGCCTGCGTTTTCCAAACGCAACGAGAGCCGCCCCTTCGATGCGGAGGCGGATGGGATGCTGGCGGGCGAGGGCGTGGGGATGCTGGCGCTCAAGCGGCTGGCCGACGCCGAGCGCGACGGCGACCGCATTTACGCTGTGATTCGCAGCATCGGCGCAGCCAGCGATGGGCGCTACAAGAGTATCTACGCGCCGCGTCCCGAAGGACAGACGCTGGCGATGCGCCGCGCCTACGAGACGGCGGGCTTTGCGCCGGAGACGGTGGGCCTGATCGAAGCGCACGGCACGGGCACACCCGCGGGCGATCCTGCCGAGTTCGAGGGGCTGCGTGGCGTGTTCACCGGCAACGGCCAGCACATCGCCCTGGGCAGCATCAAATCGCAGATCGGCCACACCAAAGCGGCGGCGGGCGCAGCGGGCCTCATCAAGGCCACGCTCGCGCTCCACCACAAAATCCTGCCGCCCACCATCAACGTCGAGCAGCCCAATCCCAAACTGGAAATCGAACAGACACCGTTCTACATTAACACGGAGGCTCGCCCGTGGATTCGCGCTGAGGGTGCGCCGCCACGCCGAGCGGGCGTGAGTGCATTCGGTTTTGGTGGAACAAATTTCCATGTCGTTTTGGAGGAATATACCACAGAACATACAGCTCCCTATCGTGTGCAGCGCGTGGCACAGCCCGTAATCCTCTGGGCGGATTCCCCGGCGGACTTGCTGGCGCGCGGCAAGACGATGCTCGCCGCGCTGGAAGGCCCAGACGCAGCGGCGACGCTATCTGAACTGGCGGCCCAGAGTGCGGGCGAGATCCCCACTGGCGCGGCGCGGATCGGCTTTGTGGCCGATTCGGCCAGCGGAGCGGCGGCGCAGCTCAAGACCGGGTTGGGCTTCCTGCAAAAGCAGCCGGAGGTTGAGAACTGGGAGCATCCCAAAGGCATTTTCTACCGCCAGGCCGGATTGGAGACAGCAGGTAAGGTCGTCGCGCTGTTCCCCGGCCAGGGGTCGCAATACCTGAACATGGGGCGCGAGGCCGCGCTCAATTTCCCGCCGCTGCGCGAGCTGATGGGCCGCATGGATGCACTCTTTCTGGCCGATGGGCTGACGCCGCTCTCGCGCGCGCTCTATCCAATCTCGGCCTTCGATGAGACAACGCGCGAGGCGCAAGAAGCCGCGCTGCGCGCCACTGATTACGCGCAGGCCGCCATCGGCGTCATCAGCGCGGGACTGTTCAAGATTCTGGAGCAGGCAGGCTTCCGACCCGATTTCACCGCCGGGCATAGCTTTGGCGAACTGTCGGCGCTGTGGGCCGGTGGCGCGCTCGATGATGACACGTTCCTGGCACTGGTCAAGGCACGCGGCAAGGCGATGGCTCCGCCCGCTGCCCCCGCCGCGAATGCGAACTTCGATGCCGGGACGATGCTCGCGGTCAAGGGCGACCTGGCCGAAATTGAGGCGCTGTTACCCGCGCTGGAAGGCGTGAGCATCGCCAACCAGAACGCGCCCACGCAGGTCGTGCTGGCGGGAGCGACGGCGGCCATCGAAAAAGCCGCGCAGGCTCTCACGGAAAAGGACTTCAAAGCCACGCGGCTCAACGTTTCGGCGGCGTTCCACACGTCGCTGGTGGCGCACGCCTCGGCGCCGTTCGCGGCGGCGGTGCGCCCGGCCAAATTCCGCAAAGCGCGCATCCCGGTCTACTCCAACACCACCGGCAAGCCCTATCCGGCGGAAGTCAAAGCCGCCAAAGAACTGCTCGCCAACCACATCCTACACCCGGTCATCTTCAAGACCCAGATCGAGGCAATCTATGCGGCGGGCGGGCGCGTCTTTGTCGAAATCGGCCCACGCCGCGTGATAACGAATCTGGTGAGTGAGATTCTGGCGGACAAACCCCACATCGCGGTGGCGCTCAATTCCAGTCGCGACAAGTGCAGCGATCGGCAGTTGCGCGAGGCGGTCGTGCAGTTGAAGGTGGCCGGCGTGGTGTTGGGGAAAGTTGATCCGTACTGCGTACTTCGTAATGCGTAATGAATTCTGGAGTTACGCATTACGCAGGTCGCAATAATCAAATAAGTTGAATCTGTGGAGGGAACCATGAGTCTCATTGTGAAATTGAACGGTAGCAACTATGTGAGCGAGAAGACCAAGGCGGCGTTCACACATGCATTGGGCAGTGGGCGAATTAGCGAGTCAGCGAGTCAGCGAGTTAGCGAATCGGTGAATGACGAATGGCGAATGGCGAGCAAATCGCAAATCACAAATCAGCAAATCGCAGAACCCGCTGCACCAGCCATGACTATGGATTACGGCCTACGACCTACAGCCCAAAATCCAAAATCTAAAATCCCAAACCTGAATCTTGAGCAGGGCCTCACCCATGCCTACGAGCAGCAACAGACTACGGCGCGCGTCCACGAGCAGTATCTATCGTATCAGGCCGAGTACGCTACGCTCTACGCGCAGCTCTTGCAGCAGCAGGGCGCGATTTTCGGCGGCGTGAACGGCGATACGCGCAAGGCCGAACTCGCTGCGCAGGTGCTAGAAACGCTGGCGCAGAGCATGGCGCGCTTCCACGAGCTCCAGGCCGAGACGCTCAACGTCCACAAGCAATTCCTGGGTCAGCAGGCGGATACGTCGCAGACATACATGCGGCTGATGGTGAATGGTGAATCGGGGAATGGCGAATGGCGAATGGCGAATGAGCAAATCGGCAAATCGCAAATCACAAATCCACAAATCGCAGAACCCGCCGCGCCAGCAGACATTACACATTACGCAGTACGCAGTACGGAAACAATAGAGAGAGAAATCAGCAAATCAGCAAATCGGCAAATCGCAGATGAGACTGCACCAGCGGACATTACGCATTACGCATTACGCAGTACGGATGCTCCAAGCGCGTCACCTTCCATACCTGCCATCAACACCGCTGCGTTGCAAGATACCCTGCTCGCCATTGTTAGCGACAAGACCGGCTATCCCACCGAAATGCTGGAGCCAGAGATGGACATGGAGGCCGACCTGGGCATTGATTCGATCAAGCGCGTGGAAATCATGGGCGCGCTACGCGAGGCCTATCCCGCCCTGCCCAAGACCGACCCCGAAGTCTTTGCCGAACTGCGCACGCTGGGACAGATTATCGAGTATGCGAGTGAGCGAGTGACCGAAAAGGCGAATGAGCGAGAAAGCGAGTCAGCGAATGGCGAATGGCGAATGGCGAATGACGCTGCGCCAGCAGACGTTACGCATTACGCATTACGCAGTACGGACGCTCCAAGCGTGTCACCCGCTACGCCAACTATCAACACCGCTGCGTTGCAAGAAACACTGCTCGCCATCGTCAGCGACAAGACCGGCTATCCGACGGAGATGTTGGAGCCGGAGATGGACATGGAAGCCGATCTGGGCATTGACTCGATCAAGCGCGTGGAAATCATGGGTGCGCTGCGCGAGGCCTATCCGGCCCTGCCCAAGACTGACCCTGAAGTCTTCGCGGAACTGCGCACGCTGGGACAGATTAGTGAGTACGCGAATCAGCAAATCGGCGAGTCGGCGAATGGCGAATGGCGAATGACGAATGACGCCGCGCCAGCAGACGTTACGCAGTACGCATTACGCAGTACGGATTTCTCAAAAAAAGGCTAAGCCGGGCAGGGGAGACGCTGGCGCGCGCAAATGCGGCCGGCGTCGAGCGGCGCGAAGTGGTCTTGCGCCCGCTGCCCTTGCCCGACTGGCTCGACTTTGATCCACTCACAGACCACGTTTGCGTCATCACTGATGATGGCGCGCTCAGCCCGTACCTGGTAGAAACGCTCAGCGCGCAAGGCTGGCGCGTCGCGCTGCTGCGCCTGCCCGACTCGGACGAGGCAATCAGCCACGCACTGGCCGAGGTCGCCGCCACGCACGGCCCGATTGGGGCGTTCATTTATCTTCATCGTAAAGACGGTGAAGATCGCGCAGGCGTGAAAGCTGCGTTCTTCGCCGCGAAGCATCTGCACGCCCCGTTGACATCCGCGGAAGCGCGTCTGCGCGCCGGACGCCCCGTCTTCCTTACTGTAACCCGGCTCGACGGTGCATTGGGCGTGCTCCAAAATCCAAAATCCAAAATCCAAAATCCAAATCCCTGGCCCGGCGGGCTGACCGGCCTTGTCAAAACGCTGGCGCAGGAATGGCCCACTGTCTTCTGCCGCGCACTCGACCTGGCTCCCGATCTTGCGCCCGAGCAAGCCGCGCAACTCATCCTCGCCGAACTCCACGATCCCGACCGACGCATCACGGAAGTGGGGTATGGGGAGATGGGGCGGGTGACGCTAATAACGTAATGCGACCTGCGTAATCCGGAACTTTACGCAGGTCGGCTTTGTAAACGGAGACCCTATGACAGAAAATCAAACAACCATAACGCCTAATTCCACCCTCCTCGTCACCGGCGGCGCGAAGGGGATTACGGCGCAATGTGTGATCG
The DNA here is from genome assembly GCA_964504195.1 of uncultured Anaerolineales bacterium. GTDB lineage: Bacteria > Chloroflexota > Anaerolineae > B4-G1 > SLSP01 > CAZDDI01. The sequence goes on along the minus strand of CAZDDI010000001.1, from coordinate 397,343 downwards.
CGCTGGCGCAACGCTTCGGCTGCCGCTTTGTGTTGCTGGGCCGCTCGGCGATTCAGCCTGAGCCAACCTGGTCCGAGGGCGTGACCGAAGAAGCCGCGCTCAAGAAGGCGGCGATGCAGGTATTCCTGGCGGAAGGCCAGAAGCCCAAGCCCGCCGACGTGGGCCGCGCCGTGAGCAGTGTCCTCGCCGGGCGCGAGATTCGCGCTACGCTGGATGCCGTCGCAGAGGCGGGCGGCCACGCGGACTATGTGAGCGCCGATGTGACCGATGTGGACGCGCTCGCCGCTGCGCTCGCGCCCCACCACGCCACCATCACCGGCATCCTCCACGGCGCGGGCGCGCTCGCCGATAAGGTCATTCAGGATAAGAGCGAAGCTGACTTCGAGAAAGTCGTCGCCACGAAGGTGGATGGCCTGCTCGCGCTGCTCGCCGCGATTCCAGCGGAGCAGTTGCGCCAGTTGGTGCTCTTTTCCTCCGTGGCGGGCTTCTACGGCAACCCCGGCCAGGCGGATTACGCGCTTGCCAACGCCGCGCTCGACAAGCTCGCCTATCACATCCGCCAGACGCAGCCCCACTGCCGCGTGTTGACGGTCAACTGGGGGCCATGGGACGGCGGCATGGTCACGCCCGCGCTCAAGCGCGCGCTGGCCGCGCGCGGCGTCAGCGTGATTCCGGTGGACATCGGAACCGCGCTCCTGGCTGATGAGCTCGCCGCCGAGGATGGCCCGACGCAACTCGTGATTGGCAGCGCGCTCAAAGCGCCGGTAGCCGCGCCATCCGGCGCGCTGCAAACACACCGTATCCGTCGCCGCCTCACGCTGGAGGCCAACCCCTTCTTGCGCGATCACGTCATTGGCGGGAACGCCGTGCTGCCCACTGTTTGCGCCGTCGCGTGGATGGTGCGCGCTTGCGAGGGGCTGTTCCCCGGCTACACGTTCTTTAGCGCGGATAACTACCAGGCGCTCAAGGGTATCGTCTTCGATGGGACGGAGGCCGCCGAACACACGCTCGAAGTGCAGGAGGTCGCCAAATCCGCTGACGAGATCGCCTGCGATGCACTCATCCGCAGCGAGACACCGGAGGGTAAGCCGCGTTTCCACTACCGGGCGCGCATCACCCTGCGGCGCGAGCTGCCCGTTGCGCCGGTCTACGCCGAAGCAAACTTTCACGAGGCGCAGCGGGTTGACGGCGACACGCTTTACAGCGACGGCACGCTCTTCCACGGCCCGGCGTTCCGGGGCGTGGCGCACCTGCTCAACATCGGCCCAGATGCGCTTACCACGCGCTGCGTGCTGCCGGAGGTCGCGCCCGACGTGCAAGGTCAGTTCCCGGCAGGGGACTTCAACCCCTATCTCAGCGATGTGCAGCTGCAAAGCCTGCTGATTTGGGCGAAGCATACCTACGGCTACGGCGGGCTGCCCCTGCGCATCGCGCGCGGCGAGCAGTACCGCAAGGTGAACTTCGGTGAAGAGACCTTCGCCTCGCTACGGGTGCAATCCGCCAGCGAGACCAGCCTGGTGGCCGATGTCATCTCGCACGACGCGCAAGGCCGCATCATCAGCCGCGTCTTTGGCGCGGAGATCACGCTTAGCCCGCGTTTGAATGAGATGTTTGCGCAGAATCAACTGACGTAATGCGTACTTCGTACTGCGTAAAGAATTACGTAGTACGCATCACGCAGTACGCAATGAGGATTTTATGACCCAAATCGTTATCACCGGATTAGCCGCCTCTTATGGCGACGCGACGGATCTTGAAGCGTTTGCGCGGGCGCTGTATGCGGGCGAGTGCATCACGGGCGGGGTGGAAGCGCCCGCCGAGGAGCTGGCGCAGCGTGTGATCGTGGCAGCGTTGGCGGATGCCGACCTCGCGCCGGAGGTGGATGTGACCGCGCTGCTCTGCGATGCTGGCGAAGTCTTCGCCGTGTTGGATGAAGCCCGACGGATGCTGGCAGAGGGGGAAGCAGAGGCAGTTGTTGTGGCTGCTATTGAAAAAAACGACCTGCGACCTGCGACCTCCGTAATTTCTCTGGATACGCATTACGCAGGTCGCAGGTCGGATGCCGGCGCAATTGTCTTGCAGCGCGCCGCCGCAGCCCGGCGCGTATACGCCATGTTGGCGGATGAACCAGTCGCCGCGCAACACATCGCCCTGCTGGAAAGCGTCACGCCGGAGCCGGAACGGAGCATATTCGATATGTTCAAGACGACGGGCGCGGATTTGACCTTCGCGTTCGGTAGCGTGGCGGCGAATCTGGGCTATGCCTCGCCGATGGCGAGCCTGCTCCGGGCCGTGCTGAGCCTGCACCGCCGTACGTTCTATCCGCAGGCGGGCTGGAACGGCCCGGCAAATCCCGCCGCCTGGGAAGGTACGCCCTTCTACGTCGCACCCGAAGCGCGAACGTGGTTTCACGATCCGGTCATTGGGCAAGACCGGCGTTGCGCGTTAGTGGTCGAGGGGAAGCGCCGCTTGTTGCTTGCGGAACCCGCGCTAGACCGAGACGCGCCGCTGATTTGCGCCCAGCCCGGTGCTGCAGCGACTCGGCTCGTGCTTCTGAGCGGTGCGGATGCGGACGAGCTGCTGACCCGGCTCGATGTGCTGCACCCGGAGAGTGCGCCACTTGAGGCGCTGGCGCAAGCTGCGTACCGCGATTATCGCGCTGATGCGCTTTACGCGCTCGCGCTTGTGGCCCGCGATGCGGCGGATTTGCAGCGTGAAATCGCCCACGCCCGCGACGGCGTCCGTAAAGCCTTTGCGACAGGCCGCGCGTGGAGCAGCCCACGCGGCAGCGCGTTCACGCCTGCACCATTGGGTGGCGCGGGTATCGCCTTCGTCTATCCCGGCGCGTTCAACGCCTACGTTGGCCTGGGTCGCGAGCTTTTGCAGCACTTCCCCGATCTCCACGAGCGGCTGGACGCCATCATCTCCAATCCGGGGCGGGCGCTGGCTGAACGGCTCATCTATCCCCGCAGCGCGGCCCCGCTGCGAGCGGAGGAGCGGGAAGCGTGCGCCCTCGCGCTGGCGAATACGCCCGTAGCGATGATCCAGGCCGGGACGACGTTCTCGCTGCTCTATACCGCCATCCTGCACGATATTTTCGGCGTGCAGCCGCGCGCCGCGCTCGGCTACAGCCTGGGCGAGATCAGCATGTTGTGGGCGGGCGGCGTCTGGGCCAGTGGCGATGCGGGCAGTGCCGCGTGGCGGGCCTCACCGCTGTTCAAGACCCGGCTGTTCGGGCCGATGGAGGCCGTGCGGGAGCATTGGGGTCTGGATGCCGGGGCGCGCGATTTTTGGGCCAGTTACCTGCTCAAGGCGCCGGTAGAAAAAGTGCGGGCGGCGCTGGCGGAAGAGTCCCGCGTCTACCTCACGCTCATCAACCTGTGCGATGAGGCCGTGATTGCGGGCGATCCGGCGGGTTGTTGCCGCGTCATCGAGGCGTTGGATTGCCACGCGCTGCGCGTCCCGTTCGATTCGGCCATCCACAACCCGGCGATGGCGGCAGAGCGTGAGACCTTTGCGGGGTTGTACACCCACGCCATCGCCCGGCGGCCCGATGTGGCGTTCTATTCGGCGGCGGAGTACGCGCCGCTGTCGCTGGAGAGCGAGGCGCTGGCGCAGGCTATCGCCGGGATGTGCTGCAAGCCAGTGAATTTCCCCCGGCTGGTGGAAGCGGCCTACGCGGGCGGTGCGCGCCTGTTCATTGAGCTCGGCCCGCAAGCGACATGTACCCGCTGGATTGGGCGCATCCTCAAGGGCCAGCCCCATGCCGCCGTCGCCATCAACCAGCCCGGCCTGAGCGATTGGGAAGGCGTGCTGAAAGTGCTGGCGATTCTGGTGACGCAGCGTGTGCCAGTAAACCTGGTGAGATTATACGAAGCGAATGGCGAATGGCGAATGGCGAATGAGCGAGAAGGCGAAAAGGCGAGAAAGCGAAAAGGCGAGTCAGCAAATCAGCAAATCGCAGAAGCCGCCGCATCAGCAGACGTTACGCAGTACGAATTACGCAGTACGCAGTACGAATTTGAGCAAATGTACCTGGATAATCTCTCGCAGCACGCCGCGCGTGTCGCTGAGGCGCACGGCGCATTTCTCGAAATTCGCAAAGCGATGGTGCAGCACACGGCGGCACTGATTGGGATGCAGATTGCGGCGAGTAGCGAACAAGGGCTAAGCGCCAAGCCGCAAACCGCAAGCGATGAGCAACCAGCAACCAGTAACCAGCAACCAGAAAACTCACGTTTCACGTTTCACGTTTCACGTTCCAAAATCCAAAATCCAAAATCCGCAATCCTTGACGAACAGGCCATTCGCGCTCTGGCTCTCGGTCATCCGGCGGATGTGTTCCCGGAATACGCGGCGTTTCGCGGACGGAAGGTGCCGCGCCTGCCCAACGGCGATTTGCTGGTGGTGAGCCGCGTGGCGGCGGTAGAGGGGGAGCGCGGGCGCATCGCGGCAGGGACGAATCTCACCGCCGAATACGATGTCCCCGCCGAGGCGTGGTATCTGCGCGAGGCAGGCGGCCCGCTTCTGAGCGGCCTGCCCTATAGCATCCTCATGGAAATGGCCCTGCAACCCTGCGGTGTGCTCTCGACCTGGATGGGGTCGTTGCTGCCGCAGCCGGTGGGTGATTTTTACTTCCGCAACCTCGATGGGGAGACGGAATTGCTCGCCATCCCGGACGTGCGCGACAAGACACTCACCAATCGCGTGCGGCTACTCTCGCACACCGACGCGCAAGGCATCATCTTGCAAAAATACGCCTTTGAGGTGGCTTGCGAGGGCGAGGTGTTCTATCGCGGCTGGTCGTCGTTCGGCTACTTCAGCCCGGCGGCGATGGCGGCCCAACGCGGGCTGGATCGCGCTGCTTCCTGGGCGGCAGAGCACGCCAACGGCAGCGGGCGCATTGTGGCAACGGCGCGACGCGGCCCGCTGGAGTTTCTCGATCACGCGCGGCTGCTGCCAGAGGGCGGCAAGCACGGCCTGGGCTACGTCTACGCCGAGAGCCGCATCCGCTCCGAGGACTGGTTCTTCGCCAACCATTTCTACGAGGATCCGGTGATGCCCGGCTCGCTGGGCGTGGAGGCGGCGCGACAGGCGCTCGCGCTCCTGGCCGCCGAGCGGGGCTGGGGGCGCAGCTCGACGCTCGTGCCCGGCCCAACCGCGTGGCGCTATCGCGGGCAAGTCCCGCCGGAGACGCCCACCATCGCGCTCGAAGTCCACATTAGCAACGTGCAACCTGCCGCCGATGGCGTCCACGTCACCGGAGAGGGGAGCCTGTGGCGGGATGGGATGCGGATTTATGCGATGGAGAATATCAACGTATTGCGTACTGCGTAATTCGTAATCTGATTACGCAGTACGCAGTACGCAATACGCATTACAAAGGGAAGGATTATGACTTTTCAAGACCCTACAATCACTGCCGAACACCTCGGCGACCCGGCCTTTAAGCGCGCTTACGGGCTGCGCTATGCTTATGTGGGCGGCTCGATGGCGAACGGGATTTCCAGCGTGGCGATGGTCACGGCGCTGGGGCGCGCGGGGATGCTCGGCTGCTTGGGCGCGGGCGGATTGCCCCCCGCTCGGCTTGAGGAAGCCATCCACCAGATGCAGGCGGAATTACCCAACGGGCCATATGCCTTCAATCTCATCCACAGCCCCTACGAACCCGCGCTGGAGGCGGGCGCGGTGGAGCTGTACCTGCGGCATGGCGTCCGCGTGATCGAGGCTTCGGCTTACATTGACCTGACGCCCTACGTCGTGCAGTATCGCGCGGCGGGCCTCAGCCGCGATGGGAACGGCGGCATCGTCATCGCCAACCGCGTGCTCGCCAAAGTCTCACGCAACGAGGTCGCGACGCGCTTCCTACAGCCCGCTCCGGCGGCGCTGTTGCAAGAGCTCGTGGTGGCGGGGAAGATCACGGCGGAGCAGGCCGCGCTCGCGGAGCAGGTGCCGATGGCCGATGACATCACCGTGGAGGCCGATTCGGGCGGCCACACCGATAACCGCCCGCTGGTCTGCCTGCTGCCCGCGATCATGGCCCTACGCGATCACATCCAGGCGCAGCAGGGCTATGCCGAACCGGTGCGCGTGGGCGCGGCGGGCGGCATCAGCACCCCGGCGGCGGCGCTCGGCGCGCTGATGATGGGCGCGGCCTACGTGATGACCGGCTCGGTCAACCATAGCTGTGTGGAAGCGGGGACCTCGACGGCGGTCAAGGTCGCGCTCGCCCAGGCCGATATGGCCGATGTGGCGATGGCCCCCTCCGCCGATATGTTCGAGATGGGCGTGAATGTGCAGGTGCTCAAGCGCGGCACGCTCTTCCCCATGCGCGCGCGCAAATTGTACGAGACTTACATGGCTTATGACAGCATCGAGGCAATCCCGGCAGCGGAGCGCGCCAAACTGGAGAAGCAGATTTTCCAGCGCAGTCTGGATGCGGTGTGGGATGACTGCATCGCCTTCTTCGATGCGCGCGATCCGCGCCAGATCGCGCGGGCGCGGGAGAATCCCAAGCACCAGCTGGCCCTCATCTTTCGCTGGTATTTGGGGCTGGCGACCCATTGGGGTATCCAGGGAGCGCCGGAGCGCAAGATGGATTACCAAATCTGGTGCGGGCCGGCGATGGGCGCGTTCAACGCTTGGGCGCGCGGCACAGAGCTGGAGCAGCCGGAGCAGCGCCGCGTGGCGGACGTGGGGTTGCGCATTATGGAAGGCGCGGCGGCGCTGTATCGGGAGCAGGCGGAGAGGATGCTGCGTACTGCGTAATCTTTTTACGAAGTACGCATTACGCAGTATGTTACAGAAGCGAAAGTCAATGAAAGGAGCTATCACCATGACCAGCTTACGAGACGGAGTTTGTCCCAAGTGTCAATCGCAGGAAATTATGCCCAATGCCGAGGCTGTCGAGGGGAACAGCCTGGCGATTCGGGTGTATGAGAAGGCAGGCGTCGTGCTGCGCGGGATGCGGAACTTCCCGCTCAAGGCGTGGGTCTGCACCAGCTGCGGCTACACCGAACTCTACGTCAACACGCCGCAGGAGTTGGGGCGGGCGTACAAACGGCAGATGGCGGTAGTCGGGTAGTTGCTAGTCGGGTAGTCGGATAGTCAGGTAGTCAAAGATCAGGAAAACTTAACGACTATGCGACTACATGACTATTTGACTGTCTGGCGCATCAATCTCAATGTGTCTGAAGTGCGGCTTATGGCTCTGCACGCCATGCTAAGCGCTGACGAGCAGGTGCGGGCGGCGCGGTATCGCTTCGACGAGCCGCGCCGGCAGTTCGTTGTGTGCCGGGGGACGCTGCGCGAGATTTTGGGCGCGCAGTTGGGCGTTGCGCCGGAAGCAGTGGCGTTGACGCAAAATGCGCACGGCAAACCGGCGCTCACGTCCGGCCTCGCCGCCGGCGACTTGCGCTTCAACGTGGCGCACTCGGCAGGTTTGGCGCTGATTGCCATGAGCTACGGGCACGAGGTAGGCGTGGATGTGGAGCAAGTGCGCCCAGTGGAGAATCTCGCTGCGCTGGTGCGCGAGCATTTCTCTCCGGCGGAGCAGGCCGAGTTCCACGCGTTACCCGCCGCTGAACAGCAGCGGGCCTTCTTCACCGGCTGGGTGCGCAAAGAGGCCTATATGAAAGCCAGGGGGCTGGGCTTTGCCCTCCCCCTGGCTGCTTTTGATGTAATGCTCGCGCCGGATGTTCCCGCGCGCTTGTTGGTAGATCGCCATGACGCCGACGGCGGCGCGGGATGGCAGATTGTTGATGTAGCAGTTGCGCCAGGCTACGTTGCGTCAGCGGTAATACAAACTTGATCTTGAGATTGACTAGGAGTACAATTTGTATTGAGCATTTTCCCTGGGAAGTGAAAGAAATGGGCCACGGATGAACAATCCTAGCCTTACTCAGGTCTCATGCAACGGGTGCGAAACTTTGACATTTGTGCGAAACTCACTTACAATAATTGGAATATGCGAGTTGGTTTCTCCTGCGTAAGGGGTGGTAATAATGAGTAGGAAGATCCATATCTGGATCAAAGAGCAGTTGTTTCGTGCTCTTTTAGCTTCCTTATTGGAGAGCCGAACGGTTACATTCTCGTTAATAGGTATCGCTGTGTTACAATTGGGATTTGTCGCGATTGGATGGAATGTGTGGCAATGTCCCATCAAGGCAGTTTTGGGAATCCCTTGCCCTGGGTGTGGGTTAAGTACTGCATTGCTTTTACTGATTCAAGGGAAATGGACTGAGGCACTTTCCACACATGCTTTCGCCCCTGTTTTTTTCGTAGCGTTTATATTGATGGCTGTAATATCCTTGTTGCCTGGGCAGCTACGTCAAGGGGTGATTTCTAGGCTTGCGCTATTAGAACAGCGTACTGGAATTGTAATGTTTGCATTGTTAGGTCTTATCGTCTATTGGGGACTACGGTTGTTCGGAATGGTATAACATCATTAGGTTCAAGTTATCAATAACAAAGGAGTAGTGATATGGGAGTTTTGTCCATAATTTCAGGTCTTGCTACGTTTGTTTTGTTCGTGATTGTCCTCATCAAACTTTTCCAAATTGAGGGCGTTGGCAAAGGGATCCTGGGCCTTATCTGCGCGCTCTATACGTTTGTCTGGGGCTGGCAGAAGCATAAGGAACTGGATATCAAAAATATCATGATCGCGTGGAGTGCGCTCATTGTTCTCAGCATGATTATCAGCGCACTTTCGCAACAGATGTAATCGCACGATACAGACCTATAACTTTAGACGATAAGTAAGCTCCCCGCCGCCGGAGATTGATCACCTCCGGCGGCGGGTGTGTTTTTTCAGGAAATTTAACGGTTATGTGGATTGCCAAGCCCCATTGCTTTACATGGCTGTTAATCCACTCTTACTGCTACGGGCGTGGGAACCAGAGGGGTGCTCGCTTTGGCTTCCTGCTGCTGCGGCAGTTTGAACTTGAACCACATCACCGGCAGCATGGCGAGCATGGCAATCAGCGGCACATAGAATGCGTAAGTAGGGCCGAACGTGTTCCACAGACGCGCACCGATCCAGGGCGCGGGCAGCGAGATGATGCCCAGGCTGGTCGAGAAAAGCCCGAACGCGATGCCACGTAGCTTCTCCGGCACCACTTTGGAGATCAGCGAGCTGTAAGCCGGGTCAATGAGCGCCCAGCCGCTGCCGATGATGACCCGCGATACGGCAAACTGCCAGAAATTGCCCGCGCCGATGAAGATGAACCACCCAATCGAAATCAGGCTGAAGCCGCCCACGATACCCACGCGCTCCCCTTTCTTATCGGCCAGCCACCCGGCGGGCATCATAAACGCCATGGCGACGATGGCCGTGAGCGATTGCAGTACGCTGATTTGCATCAAATCCAGCCCGGCGATGTCTTGCAGGTAGATGGGCACCAGCCGCCCGATGAGGCTGAATGCGATGTCGCGCACGCCATCAGAGATGAAGATCCAGGTGAGTATGCCGCCCGCCGTGAGCAGCCCAAACATGGCAGCGACGCTTTTCTTTAAGCCCGCAAAACTGGGGGCGGGCGGCGGTTCAGCATGGCCGTTCTGCGCTTGCTCGTGGGCGACCTGCCGCGCGCGCCGCGCCATCAACACCCGCACCACTGCCGCCGTTGCGTAGAAGCTGCCGGCGATGAGATACATCGTCTTGAAGCTGAACCCCTGTGCCGTTGCGCCGCCCAGTAGCGGGCCGATGATGTTGACGACCATGTAGAGCGTGCTGGTGACACCGTACACGCGTCCGCGTGTCTCCGGCGTGGATTCTTCCGCCACAAACGCCTGAAAGCTCGGTGCGACGAATGCCACCGCCATCGCATTAAGCATCGAAGAGGGCAGCAGCCATTGCCACGAGGGAGCCAGCAGGTAGAAGATGTATGAGAGGGTTCCGGCGATGCTGCCGATGGCGATGGCTTGCAGCCGCCCGACTGAATCCGAGACCCAGCCGCCGATGATTTGGAGCAAGAGCGGAGCCAGCGCTGCAACAGTGAAGAACATCCCAATCTGCTCGACATTCGCGCCTAGCTCTTGCACATAGAGCGATTCCAGTGGGAAGATCATCTGTGCAGCGATGTTCGCCAGGATCATCGTTCCCATAAACAGCAACAAGCGGGGAGAAAGCAACCGTTGTTTTTGCGGTTTCATGGTGTATCCTTTCGCGGCCTGTGCCGCATAGATCACGCCAGCAGACGCAGTTCGACGTTGCCGCTGACGCTTTTGATGTCGAAGGCCATTGTCTCCGCATCCTCCGTGGCGCGGTGGATGTAGTGATTGCCCTCGTGCGTGAACCCTGGGGCGTTGACGTTGCCGCTGATGGAGACAGATTTCGCGGAGACGTTCCGGGTCGCAGGCACGCCCACATCAAAGCACCCGGAGGTCAATTTGAGATTGCCCGTCAACGCAGGCGCGAATGCGCCGGTCAGTTGCGCCTTTAGCAATCCGCTGACACCGTTGAAGTCGAGTCTTTCTAGCACCGGATAGTCACCCGGCAAGACCAGTTCGGCTTTGCCGCTTACGGTTGTCATGCCGAGTGCGGTCAGCGCCGGGTAGCAGCCCGCCAGCTCGCCGCGCAGCTTCCCGCTGACGTTCTTGAGGTGCGTCTTTGCCAGCGCCGCAAATGTCCCATCGGCTTCTATCGCCACATCGCCGCTGGCTGAGGTGATGACGACCTCGGTCAACGCGGGGAAATCGCCATGTGCCGTGAGCGCGATCTTGCCGCTGGCGGTCTCGATGCGGATACGGCGCAGCGCGGCGTGCTCGCCAGCGAGCTCCAGGGTCACATTGCCACTGGCCGCGTGGAGCGTGATTTCTTCCAGCGCGTCCGAGCCATTAGGCAGTGCCGCGCGGATATCGCCACTGCCCACACGGGTGACAAGCCGCGTGAGGCTGAGGTCGCCCAGCTCCAGGTTAGCATCGCCCGCGCCGAGTTTGATATCCAACGCCAGCGCCACACGGTTGTTGAAGCGCAAGTCCCACTCGTACTGCGCGTCACACAGGCGCGTACCCAGCCGGTGCTCATCCGGCTGGCGCACCACGAGCTCGCCCCGCTCGTCCGTATCCGTATAGCTGATTTCGGGCTGCCATGCCGGTTCGCTGTAGGTAAACGCGGCTTCGAGCAACGCCTCTGCGCCGCCTGCCACCCTCGCCTTTCCCCATCCCATGCGGATTTTCGCATCCACTGCTTGCGCTGGCCCCAGCGGGACGGTGCGCGTTTCTGTATGTGCCTGCTCGCTCTCGTTCATGTCAATCTCCTTATTTTTATGTTGAAACTTCATAATCTTAATTATTCTAGCATAATACTCCTTAAAAGTCAAGTAGTAACTTGATAATATCAAGGTATGAAGTTGTATATTTTAAGGTTGATATTTAATTTCTTAGGCTCTCAAATATACGTTCGGGCGAGGCAATCCTGGCTTCCTCCAACTCGACCAGGCCTTTTGCATAGCCAGCGAATCTGCCCATGTTGGACCTGCCGGGGATTGCCTCGCTCTAACCCTCTCTGGAAATTCTCGTTATCGTGGGTACAAAAAAACCGGGCATCCATAGGATGCCCGGTCTGTATAACGTTTTGCTTCAGCCGCGTCGCGAGTTACTCGTTGAGACCATCAATTCAAGCCTCCGCACACAACCAAACCGCACCCCGATGCAAAGCCGCGAAACGGCAGCGCCTGCAAGCGGTGTTGGGCTGCGCCATAGCCTAACCTAACTGTAGAGCGTTGAGAATCTGTATGTGCTATCCCCTCATCAGAGCTTCACCAAAACGAAGGAACACTCTATCCCAGAAACTAGCGGCTTTAATCTGCCCGGCTATGGTTATCCATTCTTGCCATTTTGAGGGATGAGCTTTTCTAACTTGCTCTGCCTGCACAACCTGCCAGAAGAGAATTACCGGGATGTTGAGAAGGGAAGCACCGACAACAGCATACACAAACAGTGTTGGGACGAAGAAGAAAAGAGAAAGAGCTAAGCAATAGGCCAATGCTTGAACCAATCCGCTTGTGAGAAAGAAGCTGAATGTGCTCAGGTGGCTAAGTCTGATTCCGTAAGCGGTCCAGAATACTACTCCTAGGACTGCGGAAATCAGAAACGCCCAATTCAGTATATCTCTAAAAACGGCGAGAATCTCGGTAAGTTCAACTTGCGGCATGGCTCGCTCCTTTCCAAATTCTACATTGCATTTAAAACCCTTGTTTTTGGATTCAGCTGTGGCTTGCCAACCGTCGCAAAGGTGCGATTATTCCATCTGCCGCACGATCATCACGACCTTACCCTGTACCTGCACCTGATCCGCCGGAACATAGAACGCAGACATGGTAGGGTTGGCCGGTTGTAGGCGCACCTGGTGGCCTTCGTAATAGACTTTCTTGAGCGTGGTTTCGCCGCGCTCGATGAGCCACACAGCGGCCATCTCGCCGTTCTCCACGCGCTCCTGGTGGCGAAGGATGATGAGATCGCCATCATTGACCAGTGCATCAATCATGGATTCACCCTGCACCGTAAGCGCGTACAGGTCGGCCACGTCGCGGCCAAACAGCGCGCGGTTGAGCTCTACCGTCTCCTGCGTGAGCGTATCCACCGGCAACGGCTCGCCCGCTACGATGTAGCCCAGGTAGGGGATGGAGATGGTCTCCGGCCCGAAGAAATCCACCAGCCCCTCTGCCAGCCGAATGCCGCGTGATACGTCGCGGTCGCGGGTGAGGAGTCCTCGTTCTTCCAGGCGCTCCAGATAATAGGTGACGAGTGAGGTGGATTTGACGTTGATACCCTTACCAATCTCCCGCACGGTAGGCGGGTAGGTGTTCTCAGCGATAAAATCGCGGATAAAATCCAGAATCCGTTGTTGCCGTTCGGGTAGTACGTCGTTCATGGTCGCCTCCTCATTTGCGATAAGTCTTCAATATCCCAACTTATCCCAATTATAGCAGAACCTTTGTTCTATGTCAAGCTTTTTGAGGATTTGATTTTGACTGGCGTACTGTGTGACTGATCGCGCGCGCGCTCTCTCGCCCTTTCACGGTTGCAACAGCGGCTCTGGCGTGCCATCTACCAGGATGCGCACCTGGCGGACGGTGGAGAATTGCAGCAAGGTCTGCTCGATCTGCATCCGGATCAGCCGCGCGCGGATTGAAACCCCCGCGTGCCCGCCGTCCTCGCGCCAGTAAGCCAGCTCGCCGGAGAAGTTCGCCGTGGCGATACCGTCCACAATGCTGAGGTCGAGCAGCCGCACGCGCTCGCCCCAGGGCGGTTGGCGCGCGGGCCAGGTGGCGATCTCTTCAGGATCGGGGATCATCGTCTGGAAGCCGCCCAACTGGTTAGGGGCCAGCCCCCAGAGCAGCACTTCCAGCGCGGCACCGCCGATGCGCGGGGTGCGCGGCACGAGCGCGGTTTCCGGGAACACCTCCTCGCCGTAGACCCAGTAGACGGTCACAGTGGTGGTGCTGGCCGTATCCGCTGCGGAGAGCGTGGTGATGAACTGTCGTGCCAGCAACACGCCTTCCGCCGTGTGGATTTCTAGCAGCGCCGGGCCGCCATACGGCGGGACGGTGACGCCCACCGGCGTATCGAGCAAGCCGATGAGCAGGCCGCGCCCGTCGCTTCCGGGCAGCAGGGTGAAGTCGCGCGCGAGCTGCACGTCCTCATGCTGCCAGGCAAGCGTGGCGCGGACGGTCTGACCGGGCGTTCCGCCCCGCGCGAGGATGCGCAGCGGCAGGGTGACGTTCTCCAGCGGAGCGGGGATTTCGATGAGACCCCCGCCCGGCGCGCCAGTGAAGGTGACATTGACCGTAGCGCGGGCTAGCACGCTCCCATCGGCAGCGCTCAGGTCGAGCACTTCGATGCGCCCAGGGCCGGCCTGACCGGCAAAGCCGATGCGCGCATCTATGGTCGCCGGAGCGCCATACTCCCCTTGCGTCATAATCGGCGCGACGACGGCCAGTTGCCCGGCAGCGTCGTAGATATGCACCACCAGGTTTGCCTCGAAGGGCATGAGCGCCGTCCAGCCGCGCAGCGTGATTACATCGGTAACGGTCGCGCCGGGAACCGGGGCGTGGATGATGATTTGTTGTGTGGGAAGCGTGGGCTGGGCCGTGGGCGGCAGCGGAGTGGGTTCGAGCGTGGGTGGTAATGTTGTTGGCGTATCGGTGGGTAGCGGGGTGTAGATCAGCGCGGGTGTGGGCGGCAGTGTGGCTGTGGGAGGCGGTTCAGTTGCGGTGGGCGTTTCGCCGCGCGGCGCGCAGGCGGGCAGGAACAATACCAGCAAGAGCAGTAATAAGCGTTTCATAGCAACCTCCGCAAATAGTGAATGGCGAATAGCGAATGAGAAGGGCAAGAAAATCATTGGCTATTCCAAAATATCTTGTTACGCAGTACGCATTACGCAGTATCAATACTCCTTCCACCAGTCTTTGCGCACGCGCGGATCCATAAAGGTCCCCCAATCGCGCACGGCAACGGCGACAGTGTCCGTCCAGGCGCGCCCGATGGGCTGGTCGCCGTAAACGGCGGGTAGTTCCCAGCGTCCCGCGGCATTGAGAGAATCGTAGAGTGCAAGTAGTGATGGTTCAACACAGATATTCTCGATGTGGACGACATAGCCTAGGCCGGGATGGTCTTCGCGCCCGTAGCGCAAGGTGATGCGCTCGGTGCTGGCGTAGAGCACCAGCGCGTCGTAGCCATATTGGATGTCGTAGCCGCTATCGGGGACGTGGACGGTTTCGCCGGGCGCGGTCGCCATGCCCAGCAGGGTGACGGGGGGATAGTCTATTGGGATGCTGCGCGACATGGTTCCCCAGTCCCAATTGTGGACTTGCCAGGCAGTGGTGAAGGTGGGCAGCTGTGGTGTGGCAAAGAGCGTGTGGAGCTGGGGGGCGAGCGGGTCGGTGTCGCCGCCTACGTCAATCAGGGTCAGTTGTGCGTTGGTGGGGATGTAGCCGCGCAGGGCGAGGTTCATATCGGGGTGGTCTGCGGCGGGGAGGGTGGTGGGCTGGTTGGTAATGCTCAATTGCCCGTAGCTGACGCCTGGAATTGGCGAGCAGGCATCAAGAGGGCGGGAGACCAGCGGTAAATAGATAGTGTTGGTTAAGGTGGTGGTAAGTGTTTGGTGTTGGGATGGACGTAGTGTCGGGGTCGTGACCGCTTTTCCGGTCAACAAAAACAAGGCGAGCAACAGGCCCAGCGTGAGGCCTGCTGCGCTCAGCAGGGGAGTGGATTTCCTGAACATGGCATCGGATTACCGCTTGCGCCGCTTGGACTTGCGCGCGCGTTTGAGCACAAAGACCGTGAGCAGTGTCAACGCCATTGCCCCGGAGAGTGCTTTCATCGGCCAGGCGATAAAACTCGATCCGCTAAGCCAGGCGTGGGCGGTTGCCAGGAAGAAAGCCAGATAGTTGAGCCAGTGCAGTGTCTTCCAGTGTTTGCCGATGGCGGCGCGGAATATGGCGGTCAGCGTGGCGATGGCGAATAGGATTAATGCCAGGCGTCCACCGTTACGCAGGAAGACTTCCAATGAGTCGAAAGTGGGTATAAAGACCGTTGGCGTGCTAATCTGCCAGGCAAATAGGGTAGCATGAATCACCATAGCTACCAAACCCGCGACGACCCAGGTATGATGCACCTTCATGAACGACTGCCCGACGCGCTGGGTGATTTCCTTTATAAACATTGCTGAAAGACTTGCCAGGAAGACGCACAAATAAGCCAACAATGCCCCGGCACGGATAACGCCACGCATGGGGTTATCAACGCCGCTTAGTGCTAATACCAGGATTACTAATAGCAAAGCCATGCCCAGACTGGCGGCAGTCATCAGGGTGGGGTTGGGTTTAGTGGATTTTTTCATCAGTCACAGGTCCTCTCAATCGGCGGTTGTCGTAAAGCCCAGGCGGGCGGCTGCTCCGGCCAAATGTAGATAAAGTAGTAAAAGGGCATGGCAAGGAACGGTAGTGTGAAAGCGCCAACGCCCAGCAATACCCGCGCCATGTCGCTACCCTCGCGGTTGAGGATAATGTGAGTCAGATAGAAGATGGTCATGCCCCATTGGATGAAGGAGCTCGCGATGGAGATGAGCATGAAAATCCCGAAGAGCATGAAGAAAAATGGGTCAGGCTCGCTACCCGATATCATCATCAGCGGGAACATGGTAAACCATAGGACGCATAGTGCCAGTGGATAGAGAACGACCCACGTGGTTACAAGCCCAATCAATACTTTGAGTGATTTGGAGAGTTTCATAGTGGCCTCCTTTTATTAGGCGTGCAATTAGAGCGCGAAGTGTAAAACGTGAAACGTGATTTCTCTCCCCTGAAAGCCACAGAGTTTTAGAGAACACAGAGACAACATCTCCTTACGCAGTACGAGCGATATGCGGGTAAGGCTTCTATTGCGTGTGGCTGGTCATGCGCGGATAAACATACCCGAATCTTCACGTTTTACAAATGATAATCTCCCGCCGCTTCCGGCTGGTAGAGAATCTCCGCCACTTGTAAGTGGCTGACCCCGGCGGGGACTTGCCATTCGAAAGTGTCGCCCACACGGTAGCCCAACATCGCCATCCCGATAGGGGCGAGGATCGAGACCTTGCCTGCCGGCAGGTCGGCGTCATCGGGAAAGACAAGCGTGTAGATCATTTCCTCTTCGGCGTCCAGGTCGCACAAGCGCACCGTCGAGTTCATGGTGATGACATCCGGCGGGATTTCGGCGGGCGCGACGATTTGCGCGCGGTTCAGCTCGCCCTGTAACGCGGCCAGTGCCTCGCGGTTGGCGTAACCGGAGTGCTGTAGCTCATCCAACAGCGCGGTAAGCCGCTGCTGGTCAAATTCGGTGATGTAGATAGTGCGTTCGTGCATGGGATTCTCCTCCCTGTGAAATGCTGGATTTTTAACGCAAGGCCGCGAAGTCGCAAAGAAAAAACTCCAGAAACCTCTGCCTCTTTGCGCCTTTGCGTTGACTCTCTTTCCCTACTTCCTCGGCTTGCGCCCCTTGTGTTCCCCCACCGCGAGTTTCTGCCACTCGTAAAGCTTCGTCAGCGCATCGAGCGGGGTGAGGCTGTTCACATCGAGCGCGCGCAGCGCCTCTACGACGGGATGCTCTTTGGCGATGAGCACCGGCTGGAACGGTTCCGGCGTTGCTGCGCCGGGTCGAAATTCGCCGCTTTCTAGCTGCTCCAGCAGCGCCTCGGCGCGATGGACGACCGGCGCGGGCACGCCCGCCAGCCGCGCGACGTGGATGCCGTAGGAGCGATCCGCCCCACCCGGAATGACCCGGTGCAGGAAAACCACGTCCTTGCCCTCTTCGACCACCGCCAGATTGAAGTTGCGGATGTGCGGCAGATGCTCCTCCATCTCGATGAGCTCGTGGTAGTGGGTGGCGAAAAGCGTGCGCGCGCGGCGCTCCGGGTGATTATGGAGATATTCTACCACAGCCCACGCAATTGCCATCCCGTCATAAGTGCTGGTGCCGCGCCCCACCTCATCCAGAATCAACAGGCTCTGCGGCGTGGCGTGATTGAGAATCGCCGCCGTCTCCACCATCTCCACCATGAACGTGGATTGCCCCGCCGCCAGTTCGTCGGATGCGCCGATGCGCGTAAAGATGCGATCCGCCACGCCAATTTGCGCCGTTTCCGCCGGGACGAAGCTTCCAATTTGCGCCATCAGCACAATCAAGGCCGCTTGCCTAAGATAAACCGATTTCCCGGCCATGTTCGGCCCGGTAATAATGTGGATGCGGCTGGCTTCGTCCATCAGCAGGTCGTTGGGGACAAAGGGCGTCTTGAGCGCGCGCTCCACGACGGGATGCCGCCCGCCGCGAATGTCGAGGCCGGGCGCGGGGCTGAGGCTGGGCCGGGTGTACCCGTAACGCGCGGCGACCTCGGCCAGCGCCGCCGCCACATCCAGCCGCGCGATGGCCGCTGCGAGCGCGAGCAGCGCGCTCGCCCGCGTCGCCACTTGCGCGCACAGCTCGCGGAACAACCGTGCCTCCAGCTCGCTGATGCGCTCCTCGGCGTTGAGCACCAGGCTTTCGTACTCCTTCAATTCTGGCGTGATGTACCGCTCGGCGTTGACCAGCGTTTGCTTGCGGATGTAATCGCCCGGTACGGCGTCGGTGTTGGATTTGGTGACTTCGATGTAGTAACCGAAGACCTTGTTGTAGCCCACCTTCAGGTTCTTGATGCCCGTACGGGTGCGCTCCTTGCTCTCCAGCGAGGCGATCCACTCGCGGGCATCGCGGCTCGCCAGGAGGATGCCATCCAGCTCGGCGGAGAAACCGGGGCGGATGAGGCCGCCCGCGTTGGACTGGGCCGGTGGATCGTCTACCAACGCGGAAGCGATCAGCGCGGCGACATCGGGCAGCCCCTCCAACCCTTCCAACAGCGCGACGAAGCCGGGGGGGGCGCTCTGCGCCTCTGCCACCAGCGCGCGCAGCTCCGGCGCAATCTCCAGTGCGACGCGGATGCCCACCAGATCGCGGGGCGCGGCCTTGCCCGTCGTCACGCGATTCGTCATCCGCTCCACATCGGGCGTTTGCTTGAGCAAGCGGCGCGCGGAAGCCCGCAGCAGACCGTCATCCACAAAGCCCTGCACCTGATCCAGGCGAGCTTCCAGCGCGGGGATGTCGAGCAGCGGACGTTGCAGCCGTTGCAGCAGCCGCCGTCCGCCCATCGCTGTCACGGTCATATCGAGCACGCCCAGCAGCGAGCCGCGCTTCTCGCGGCGCAGCGTTTCCGTGAGCTCCAGGTTGCGCCACGTCGCCGGATCAATCGCCATGAACTGCTCGGTGGAATAGGTCGCCAGCCCCACAATCTGTGGCAGCATCCCCTGCTGTGTCTCCTGAAGATAGGCCAGGATCGCGCCCGCTGCGCGCACCGCCAGCGGTTGCCCCTCGCAGCCGAAGCCTTCGAGCGTGCGAACGCCGAAATGCTCCAGGAGCGTCTGCCGCGCAGCGGATTCCTCGAAGCGGTACGCCGCCCAGGGCGTGAAGTGCGCGGGCAGCGTTCCGGCGAGCGCCTCTTCCGGGCGCGTTTCGGGCTGATCGGGCGCACGCTCCTTCCACGAGCCGGTCTTGGGGAAGAGCACCTCGCGGGGTTGGAGCCGCGCCAGCTCCTGCCGCGCGGCAGCGAGGATGTCGCCGCCGTCGCTGAGCTGGATCGCGCCGAACTCGCCGGTGGAGATTTCCGCGTAGGCGATGCCAGCCCGGTCGCCTGCGATGACAACGGCGGTCAGGTAGTTGGGTCGCTTTTCATCGAGCATGGCCGGTTCAATAAGCGTGCCGGGCGTGACCACACGCTCGACGCGGCGCTCCATCGGCCCGCGCCCGTCGGGTTCGCCCACCTGCTCGGCCAGCGCCACGCGATAGCCCTTCTCGATGAGGCGCGCCACATAGCCCTCGACGGCATGATGCGGCACGCCCGCCATCGGGATGCGTACGCCCTTCGCCACCGGGCGCGAGGTCAGCACAATATCGAGCTCCCCCGCCACCAGTTCGGCGTCGGCGTCGAAAGTCTCGTAGAAATCACCCAGCCGGAAGAACAGAATTGTATCCGGGTATTGGGCTTTCAGGGCCAGGTATTGTTTGCGGATAGGGGTTGTATCGTCGCTCATACCTTCATTATACTCGTTGGGAAGTAGCAAGCAAGGCAACCGGCTTTTACCCTTCCGGTCCCTGTGGGGGGGATTAGTAATCGGAGTAATTCAAGAATTTCAGGATAGTATCCACAACGCGCTGTTTACGCCCTTGCCCAGAGCTATAAAAGTTAGTGAGTGGCAGCACTTTTCCATTTCCCATACTTAGTTCGATGCGATACACACTATCGTCATCGCTACGCTGTTCTGCTACCCAGACTCCTGTGATATCGCGCAAGGCATACTCTTTACTGCGTGGGCCTTTCCATCCCCAGCTGCGTTGAATTAGTAACCCTTGTGTGCGGTCAAAAGTCCAAGTGCAGCTGGTCGTTTGTAGTCCTAAAAGCATCCCGCCCCCGCCCGCCAGAACAGCGATAATACTAAGGAGCGTGTTCAATCCAGATGTTTGTGAAATCTTAAAAGTGTAAGGTGTGTTGATATCTACAAGTGCATTGATTTCTCTGGCTAGTCTGAATTTATCCTCATAACCAGAAGAGTATGTCCTGGTGAGTGGGACTTCCCCGTGCAAGGTAGTCAGAATGATGCGATATACAGCGCCTTCCTCGTTATTAATGGTTTCTTCAACATAGGCTCCGGTCAGACTATCAAGCGGCGTAGCGCGGGTAGGGATACCGTAAAGCTTATGTTGAATCTGGCAAGGGGGCATCGCATCGCGAACACAGGTTAGTGTGGTGGACTCACCGGCTGCAAATCCTGCTACAATAAAGATGAGACCTAAAAATATCAGGAAAATACCACTTCCGATTCCGGCTAGCACCAGTTTGTGTTCATTCCGTGAAACAACAATCATGCGCTTCTCCTGTGACGATCAGGTTTATCTGTTATTATAGCAGCAGTTTGAAGGTTATGCCAACAATCTATTGATTCTTTCCGAAGGGAAAAGTCCGGTTATGCGTCGCGTTGCGTACAAAACCAAACGCCCCTTTTCTCGGCGCTAAAGTCGAGATACCCAAATTTACAAAACTGGTGCATAATAGGATTACTACTGAGTTAAGTGAAGCGGTCAACCTCTTGGAGGTCAAGTATGGACTTGTATCGGTTAGGTAAAGTACCTTGGTTAGACTCGCAACTGCTATATCATGCGCTGCCACGATTGGGACAGAGCGGCCTTTTGCTGTTGACTCCGGAATCTCCAGGCGTATGTCTGGGCTATTATCAGGATATCGAGCATGAGGTCTCTCAGAACTACTGCCAGGAGCAAAGCATCCCTATCTTCCGCCGTGAGATAGGTGGCGGGAGCTACTACCTTGATGGACAGCAAGTGCTTTTCCAATTGGTGTTACCTAGAAATCACATGCTCATTGTGAGTGAACGTGAGCAACGTTACCAGCTGGTTTTGGAACCGCTGGCTGCGATTCATGAATCGTTGGGCTTGCCTGCTGAAATCGGCAAAGGGCATGATGTAGTGGTGGATGGCAGTACGATTGCTGAAGTGGGCATGGCCGAAATCGGTAACGCGGTAGTGTTTTCGGGTATGATTTTGCTGGATTTTGATTGCCCGACGACAACACGGGTGCTCAATCTACCACCGGAAACTTGTGGCGATCGGTTCTATCGGGATCTCGAAAGTAGTGTGACCAGTCTTACGGCATTGTTGGAGACGCCACCCTCCATTACCCAAATTTACAACTTGTTAGAGATGCACTTTGCGGCACTATTAGGAACGCTGGATCCAGCCCCGCTCACACCAGAGCTCCGCCGTGAAGCAGATTTCCTGGCGCGCCGGATGCTTTCTCCCGCATGGCTCTATCGGCGGGGACGCTACCCGCCGTTGCGTGCTAACCAGGGCTATACCGTATACTGGGGTACGCACAAGGCCCGTGGGGGCTTGATCCGCGCGGCTACCCAATTCGATGAGGAGCGGTTAGCCTCGGTTTCGTTCTCGGGCGATTTTTTCGCCTATCCACCAGAGTGTATCTCATGGTTGGAGCAATCACTTGAAGGTATTTGGGCACATGACGCTGAGTACGCGATGGCACAAGTCTACCGGGCCATGCCTTTTGAGACGCCAGGGATCGAACCGGAAGATTGGGCTAAAGCTTTACCATTGGATGCGTTAGAGTGATAGTGTATTGAATTTTTGAAACAACAAGCACCCTTTTCATCTATTCGATGGAAGGCTTTCTTAGGGAGAAAGCATGCATAATATCTGGTTCGCTTTTGGTTTAACTGTATTTGCCGGTTTGGCGACCGGCATCGGTAGCGTGATAGCATTTTTTGCCAAGCGCACTAATTATCGGTTCCTGTCCATCTCTACGGGGTTTTCTGCTGGGGTGATGCTCTATGTCTCGTTCGTCGAGATCTTTTTCAAGGGGAGTGCGGCCCTGGCCGCTGCTTATGGTGAATACTGGGGAAATTGGATTAACGCGGCGGCATTCTTTGGCGGCATCCTGCTGATTGCATTGATTGACTGGCTAATCCCCGACATGCAGAATCCGCACGAGCGGCCCTCAGAAGCGGAGACTAAGCCTTTACACAACGGTTCATCGCCACAAGTAGATTGCAATGGAATTCCTGACCCGGCGCGCGCACGCGCCGCCACACAATATGCTGAGGGCGAACACAAGGGGTTGCTCCGCATGGGCCTCTTCACAGCACTTGCCATCGCCATCCACAACTTCCCGGAAGGTCTGGTGACATTCCTGTCCGCGTTGGAAGACCCTGCCCTCGGTGTTGCCATTGCACTTGCTGTAGCGTTACACAACATCCCCGAAGGTATCAGCGTCTCGGTGCCTATTTACTATGCTACGGGCAAACGCAGTACGGCATTTTTGTATTCTTTGCTTAGTGGCCTGGCAGAACCTGTCGGCGCGGGGATTGCCTACCTGGCGTTGCGCCTGTTCTTGGGCGGTGAAGGGGGCGTCATTCCGCCCCAAGTGATGGGGATTTTGTTTGCCGGGGTTGCCGGCATCATGGTCTACATTAGTTTGGATCAGCTGCTGCCCACGAGTCGGGCCTACGGGAAAGGCCATGAAAGTCTCTTGGGGCTGCTGGGGGGGATGGTGGTGATGGCGGTGAGCTTGTTGCTGATGCAGTGAGTAAAATCCGCACCGTGAAGCGCGCACCAGTGCGCGCTTCACGGTTATGGCTCACCCCATCCACACCGTAAACACCAGTTGCGCCAGTGCCAGAGGAGCGAGCACGCGCCATCCTAGCGAGGCCAACTGATCAATGCGTAAGCGCGCGTAAAGCGCGCTGATAAACGACAGGGCAACCAAAATCGCCAGCGATTTGAGTGCAAAGAGCAATCCCGCCGGGAGCGGTCCCCAGGCAAGGGATCCTCCCATAAAGGTGTTGACGAGCAAGAAAATCCCCACCGCCGTCTGCATATCCATTGTCAAATGCCATAACGCCAGTTTGCGCCCACTGAACTCCGTCAACGCTCCGGCGACCATCTCCGATTTGGCTTTGGGAATATCCAACGGATCACGCTTGAGTTTGCCAATCAGCCCCACCAGTGCCAACAAGAACCCCAACGGTTGTGCAAACAGTCCCCACCCCGTTATCGCCTGATTCGCGGCGATGTCGGACAGCTGCCACGAGCCGGCCAGAATCGCCGGGCCACTCAACGCCATGAGGAAAGGGACTTCGTAGGAAAAGAATTGCAACAGCGAGCGATTGCCGCCGAGGATGCTATAGACACCCACGGAAGCCCATCCCGCCAGGAAGTACGCCAGCGCGGGCAGGCTGAGCAGGAACAGGATCACGATGAAGTCGCCATCAAATTTGGCGACGCTGTGCCCGGCGATGGGGATGTATAGCCCGGCCGTCAGCACC
This sequence comes from uncultured Anaerolineales bacterium, assembly GCA_964504195.1. GTDB lineage: Bacteria > Chloroflexota > Anaerolineae > B4-G1 > SLSP01 > CAZDDI01. The sequence continues at coordinate 373,923 of CAZDDI010000001.1, read as the reverse complement.
GCCGCCAGCGACACCAGCGGCAGGATGGTCACAGCCGTGGCATTTGCCCCAGTAGGCAGCAGGTCTTCTTTTGCCAATAGCTTGATAAAATCGGCGACCGGCTGATACCACGGCGGCCCTACACGCCCCTGCGTGCGTGCCAGGATGCGCCGGTCGAGCCACTCGAAGAGCCAGCCGCATACCAGCAGAAACCCGAAGCCGGGGAAGATTAAGAGATTGAATAGTGCTTGCATAATTTTAAGTTCCGCGTTTTGAGTGCTGAGTTGCGAGTTTGTGATTTGAAGTGAAGATTGGCCGTTACGCCTTTTCGCTGATTCGCTCACCGATCCGCGCAAGCGATGCACAAATCCACGCCGGAGAGCACCACCGGCACATCAGCGATATTGACGCCGCGCAGCTGATCCGCCAGCGTAATGAGCGCAGTCAGCGAAGGCGTGCGGATTTTGAGCCGTGCGGGCTTGTCGCTGCCGTCGCTGCGGATGTAGTAGATCACCTCGCCGCGCGGCGCTTCGGAGCGGCTTACGACTTCACCGGTCGGGATGCGCCGCTTAGCCGCCACCGAAGTTGGCCCATCGGGCAGCTGCGCAAGAATCTGGCGGCACAGATGCAGGCTCTCGCGGGTTTCCGCCGATCGTACCAGCGTGCGCGCCCACACGTCACCCGCCGGGTGCGTGATGACCTTGAACTTGAGCTGATCGTATGGCGGGCGCGGGTAATCACGACGCAAATCCACATCCACGCCAGAAGCACGCGCTACCGGCCCTACTACACAGTAGCGATGCACCTGCTCCGCCGAAAGCATCCCCACGCCCTGCGTCCGCGCCTTGAGCGATGGCTCGTGTTCAATCAAGAGCAATGCCTTTTCTACCTGTTCTTCCAATTTATTGAGACGTTGCATGATCGAAGTAGCGTGCGTCGTATCCAGATCAATCCGCACCCCACCGATGACATTGACGGCATGGGAGACCCGCCCGCCGGAGAGTTCCTCCATGATGTCCAGCACAATCTCCCGATCGCGCCAGGCATACATGAAGACAGTATCGTAGCCCATGTTCTTCGCCAGCACGCCGAGCCAGAGCAGGTGACTGTGGATGCGTTCCAGCTCGCACATTAACGCGCGCAAGTACAGGCCACGCGGGGGCACCTCCAGCCCGGCCAGCGCCTCTACGCCCTGGCAATAGGTGGTGGTGTGGATGTGGGAACAGATACCGCAGACGCGCTCGATGAGATGTACAGCCTGCACATACGTGCGCTCCTGGCACAGCCGCTCGATGCCACGATGGACGTAGCCCAGGCGCAATGTGCTATCGAGGACTTCTTCGCCCTCCACTTTCAGTAAAAATGAGAGGGGTTCTTTCAACAACGGATGTTGTGGCCCGATAGGAATGGTTACTTGAGTCATAGATTACTCCAATGGTGAATAGGCAAAGGGTGCATGACAATCGCTTTCTCGCTTACGCGCCTTTCCGCAATGGTGCGCTGCCATCCCAATCGTCGGGGAGCAGCAGCGGGCGTAAATCGAGCAATCCATCCACAGTTACAGCGAGCATTTCGACGATTTCTCGCTCGTAGAAGGCTGCGCCGGGGATCAGGTCTGTGATGCTGGCGATGTGAAGCATATCATAAGGCAACTCCACGCGCAGTGTCAATCCATGCACTTCCCAGAAGTGGTACAGCAGCTCCACTTGCTCGCCCGTATCCAATCCCGTGATGGTAGAAAGATGCCATACCCCGCAGTCTTCCAACAGCACTTGCACGGCACGGCGCAGTCCCTCGGCAGGGATAGTAACGAAGGTGTCGTCAAGCGGCACCATGCGCGGTGCCAAATCGGCATCGGGAAACGCGGCTTGCAGCGCCGCCACAATTTGTTCTACATTCATAACCCTTATGCTCCCCATCACACTTAGAATCTATCCCACTCACTCCATCTTTGCCAGTAATTGCGCCAGACCGTCAATCATCGCTTCGGGGCGACAGGGACAACCGGGGATGTAGATATCCACGGGGATTACCTGATCCACGCCGCCAAGGATGTTGTAAGCGCCCTGAAAGACGCCCCCGGAGCAACTGCAACTCCCAATGGAGACCACCCACTTGGGCGCGGGCATCTGCTCGTAAATACGCCGTAGACGGTCGCGCGTCTGGCGCGTGACCGGGCCGGTACAGAGCAGAATGTCTGCGTGCCGGGGCGAAGCTTCAGCCAGAATACCCAGGCGCTCTACATCGTAGCGCGCCGTGAGCGTAGCGAGAATTTCGATGTCACAGCCGTTGCAACCGCCGCTGTTGAAGTGTAGCACCCACGGCGATTTGCGTCGCGCCCACTGCACAATACGATGTATGATGTTAGATTTTGGATCTTGGATTTCAGTCGTCATACTTCATCCTTCCGCCAGTACCAGCACGCTGATGCCGATGCCCACCAGATAGACTAAGGCCACGCGATGTGCCAGTAAGCCTCCTGGCAGCGTGGAGACCACCAACGCGGCGACGTGCAGGATGCTGAACATCAACGCCAGGCGGAAAAAGGCGTGATAGGTGAGCTGCTGCCGCTCTGGCGGAGCGACTTCCTCGCCGCCAGTGTAGGGGGTATGTTTTGCCCCATGCGCTTCGCCGGTCGCTGCAATCTGCCCACCTAGCCAGTGAATGCTGTAGGCCAGCAACAGAAAGGCCATAAACGCGACCAGCGGGCTTAGCAAGACTTGTCCCATACGTTTTTCTCCTGGTTTAGTGCTTACGTCGTTTGGCGGCGCGCTTGACCGCTGGGCCTGTAGGAGCAGTGGGCACAGCGCCCTGCTTTATCGCGCGTTGATAGGCGCTCCACCCACGCCGACTTAACAGCTGTACAGCACCCCATCCCGGAGCAGCGTTCAGCAACGCACTCAATGTCATCGTCACCGCCGAGGCCAGACACCACAGGCACGTCGCACCGATGACGAACGGCTGCAAATAGGTCAGCCAGAGCGAGAAGACGAATCCGAAGGCCGCGAGTAGGAAACTTGCCAGCGGCATCATGCCTGCGTAAAGCCCCTTACCCCAGCGCCCGTAGATGTAAGTCCCCAGAACCGCCGTATAGCCTAAGGCTCCAAACAAAGCCATCGGCAGGAAGCCAAACAGGAGCGCAAAGCGGCTCTGCTGCACGACGTTGCACTGCCCCACCGGGCCACAGAATGCTTCTGTCTGCGTCGTCTCTACATACGAGAGATAAATCGCTACGCTGAGGCCAATCAGGGCGATGGCGATTTTAATCCACGGGGAGACTTTCGCCAGCGGCGCGTTACGCCAGGCGGCAGGCCACGCCAGCACGACTGTCACCCCCAGCATGATTACCAGCAGCGCAACCGAGATATAGTTACCCGGCAGGTCACGCTCGAAACGGACGCGCCACAAGGGACGGTCGCCAGCTGCCGCGCGTTCCATATCCGCCTCGATAAAGTTTTCCAAACCGGAGAGCGGCGGCCAATCATTGCCGCCTGCGGCCAACAGCTCGGCCACTAGTCCGGGTAACTGTTCGGGGATTTCCACCGCACCTACCAGCACCGTGTCGTTGACAAGCATCATGGGCGTTCCCTGGCGATTTGGGGCCACAGCGTAACGTTCCAATGTGGTTTGAAACAGGCGTTGGCCCGCCGTGGTTGTTGTGTCCACTCGCAAGATGTGCAACTGCGCGCCGTATTGCGCCTCGAGCGGCGGCAAATCGCGCTCTTCGACTAACTGGCAGAAGGAACATACAGGCGACGTGAAATATACCACGCGCACCTGCCCGGTTTGCGCCCGCGCTGGGATAACCGCCAGCAGCGATATTGTCAACATCAGTAATATTATAATGCGATATTTTATATTCATCTCACTCTCTCCGTGTATTTTACGTTTCATCCCACCCAGGCCAGCCAAGGGCCGGGGAACAAACCCATCGCCGCGATAAGCGCGCCCAGCAGCAACAACGGGATCGCCATCCAGGGCGAAATCATGATCCGCAGCGCGCCGCCGGGGGTTTCTGCGGGTAGAGGCATGAACAGCTGCACAATCAGCGGTAAATAATAGGCTAATGCCACTAAACTGTTGAGCAGGAAAATGCCCAACCCTACATAGACCAGCGTATCCGCCGCATGTAGTCCTTCGCTGAGGATGAACCACTTGCTGACGAAGCCTGCCAGCGGCGGCACGCCCGCCAGCCCCGCCAACGCCAGTGCAAAGGTTAGCGCGGCAAGGGGCAACTGTTGCCCCGTCCCACGTAGCTCTGTTACCAGTGTGGTGTCGCAATAGTAATGGCAGACGCCCTTGCTCAAGAATGCCGTCGCCTTCATCACGGCATGAACCACTAGCAGGAAGTAGCCTGCCTGGAGCGCGCCCGGCAGATCGTAGCGCAGCCCCACGCCCAGGCTAAACATGATATAGCCGGTCTGCGCCACTGAGGAATAGGCCAGCAGCCGCTTGGTGTTCTGTTGCGATAGCGCCAACACGTTGCCCAGGGTCATGTTGAGGAGCGAGAACAGAATCAACAGCAGCCCCAAATCCGCAGCGGGCAACCCCAGCTCCAGCGTGACCCGGATCAGCACAACCAGGGTGCTTTTGGAGATGACGCTCGACAGCAAGGCGCTCACGCTGCTGGGCGCGCGCCCGTAGGCATCGGGCAGCCAGGTGTGCAATGGTACGATGCCGCTCTTCAGCCCCAGGCCGACCAGGAAACACGCGATGCCCGCGCGCCGCCACAGGCCCAGCTGCCCCGTCGCCAGCGGTAATGCCAACTGCCCTGTCTCTCGGTAAACAAAGGCTATCCCCAACAGCATGACCAGAGTGCCCACACTGCCCATCATCAGGTACTTGAACCCGGCCTCGATGGCGGTATCGCTCTGACGGCGGAAAGCCACCAGCACATACGCTGTGATACTCATCAATTCGCAGAACAAATAGAGGTTGAAGAGATCAGTGGTCAGCAGCATCCCCAACATGCCGGTCAACATCAACGGCAGCAGGGGATAGTACACCCGAAAGCGCGGATCGCGGGACATGTAGCGCCCAGAGTAAAGCGCAATACACGCCCCCAGTCCCAAGCCAACCGCGCCCACCACCAGCGCGATGGGCGTCGCGCGTAGCACAATGCCGCCCGCGCCGAGCGTCCCCCAGGCGGGTAGGGCAGTGCCCGCAAGGAGTGCAGCGCGGGACAACGCCAGCGGCGGTACTAGCAAGAGCAAGCCTACTGCGCAAACGAACGCCGTGAATCCTGCCAGGTGAGTGTTACCCAATCCCCGCCAGCGGCCTAGCAATGTCAATGTAAATGCGCCGCCGAAGAGCCACGCCAGGGGCAGCGCAATCCAGAGCGAACCAGTCATGGTAGTGCGCCTCCCAACAGCAGTGTGATTTCATGCGCCGTCCAATCGAACAGTGGCGCGGGGAACAGTCCCTCGATGATGAGCAGCGCAGTCAACACCACTGTAGTAACGAGCATCAGGCGCGGGATGGGGTGCAGGGTCAAGCCCACTGGCAGCTCGCCGATGAAGATGCGCCCCACAAAGCGCAGCGCATAGACGACGGTGAGCAGTGAGGCGAACAGCGTTAGCACAGACAGGAGGATGTGTGTGGTCTGGAAACCGCCGGAGAAGATCATCCATTCGCTGTTGAAAATACCCAGCGGCGGCATCCCGGCGATGCCCAACGCGCCGATGACGGCGCAGCCCGTTATCCAGGGCATGGCGCGCCCCAGTCCGCCCAGCTCCTCGATATTGCGGCGGCCTGTCGTGCGGATGATGATACCGGCTACCATGAAGAGCAACGCCTTGACGATGGCGTGGTAGATGACGTGCAGCGTTGCACCCTCGATACCCGTGCGGGTGAGCGTCCCCAAGCCAAAGAGGATGTACCCCATCTGGCTCACGCTGGAGTAGGCAATGATACGTTTGATGTCCTTCTCCGCCAACGCCATCAGCGCGCCATAGACCTCTGAGAGCAGCCCGGCCAGCATCAGCGGCAGGGCGAAGGGAGCGATTTGCTCGACGGTGAATAGGCTGAACGGGTAGCGGAGGATACCATACGTCCCCATGCTCAGCATCGCCGCTGCCAGCATGATGGTGACGGGCATCGGCGCGACCGTGTGCGCATCGGGTAGCCACAGGTGCAGGGGGAAGATCGCCATCTTCACACTGAAGCCGATGAAGAACAGGGTCAACACCGTAGTCACCAGCCCCGGCGCGAGCGTCCACCCGCCTGCACGCAACGCCACGAGGCTGTCGGTACCGGTCGCATCATAGAGCACGAGCAAGCCCACCAGCACCATCAGCGATCCCAGATGCGTGAAGATGAAGTATTTGAGCGCCACTGCGCCGCGCTGTTCTCCCTCGCCCCAGACAAGGATGAGCGCACATGAGGCGATGAGCATCAGCTCCCAGAAGACGTAGAACAGGAAGAGGTCATCCGCCAGAGTGGTGCCGGACATGCCCACGCCAAAGAGCAACAGTAGCGCGTAGAAATAGCTGCTGCGCGTATCGGTTTTATGATAGCCCCAGCTATAAAGGATGGCGGCCAGCGTGACCGCTGCCTCGGTGACGAGAAACGGCAGCGTAAGCCAGTCCACATGCAGACGCACTTCGATGTTGGCTGCCGGGATCCAGGCAAAGGCGATAGTGGGATCCGCGCCACGATAGAGCATCGCGCTGAGACCCAGCGCCGCGCCCAGCGTCAACACGGAAGCGGCGGCAGCGATGGTCTGCGCCGCACGGCTCAAGCGCGCTCCCAAAAAGGCCAGCAGCAGCACGGCCACTATCGGTGCGCCCAGTACCACTTCGAGTAAGAATGTATCCAGGGTCATGGGGGACTCCTTTGCCACGAATTACACGAATTAACACGAAGATGGTAACCTATATTCGTGAAATTCGTGGCTAATTCTCAGTTCTTTGCCTACGCCCGCCTTCGTCGCTGCACAAGCTTCCGTAGCTCATCCGCGAAGAAAATGGAGCTGGCGACCAGTGTAATCAGCCCCCAGTCCGCCCAGGTGAGCGGGACGGTGCCGAGTGCGGTCTGCAATAGCGGGATGCGCGTCGCCAAGACTTGCAACACGACGGAGATGGCAATCGCTCCCAGCAGATAACGATTGCTGAAAGGCCCTATCTGGAACAGTGACTTATCCCGCGAGCGCACGTTGAGCGCGTTGAAGACCTGGTACATCGCCAGCGTGGTGAAGGCGATGGTCTGCGCCCGAATGAGCTCGCCATTCTGCGAGGCCCGCCCGAACATGAAGAGCACGCCCAACGCCATGAAGATCGCCACATACACGGTGTTCAGCAGGATTTCGGTGTTGATGACGCGGGCGTTCGCCTTGCGCGGCGGCTCTTCCATCACATCGCCCTCTTTGGGTTCGAGCGCGATGGTGATATCGAGTAGGCCATCCGTCACCAGGTTGACCCAGAGGATTTGCACCGGGTTGAAGATGAGCTTGCCCACCGGGAAGATGAGGATCGAGCTGAGGATGGTGAGAATCTCGCCGAAGTTGGTGGCGACCAGATACTTGACCACCTTGCGAACGTTCTGGAACACCACACGCCCCTCTTCCACCGCGTTGACGATGCTGTTGAAGTTGTCATCGGTGAGCACCATCTCTGCCGTCTCTTTGGTGACATCGGTGCCGGTGATGCCCATCGCCACGCCGATTTGGGCGGCTTGCAGCGCGGGCGCGTCGTTGACGCCATCGCCGGTCATGGCGACGACATGGCCCAACCGTTGCAGCGATTCGACGATGCGGTGCTTGTGCTCCGGCGCGACGCGCGCGAAAACCGCAATGTTCTCGATGACTGCATCGAGGTCGTCATCGTTCATGCGGCGCAGGTCAGGGCCGGTCAGTACGCGGCCTTCCTCATCCCCTTCCAGGATGCCCACCTCACGGGCGATGGCTGCACCGGTGATTTTGTGATCGCCGGTCGCCATCATCACGCGGATGCCCGCGCGCTTGCACCGTGCCACGGCTTCCGGCACTTCGGGGCGCGGCGGATCCATCATCCCGACCAGCCCTACGAAGATCAGGGGAGCCTCGTGGCCGTATTCGAGCGCCTCCTTGAAGGCTTCTACCTCGTCGGGTGCGATAATTTGATATGCCAGACCCAACACGCGCAAGGCTTCGCTTGCCATACGATGGTTCTCCGCCAGGATGTGCTCCTGGTCGGCCTCTATCATCGCCCGCGCCACACTGTTCTCCACAATTTGTGGGCAGCGTTCGAGAATCGTTTCCGGCGCGCCCTTGACGAAGACCCAGACCTGGCCCTCCTTACCTTTGTGGAACGTTGCCATGAACTTCGTGTCGGAATTGAAGGGGAGTTCATCTATCCGGTGCATGTGCGATTCGAGACGCTCTTTGTACTGACCGGCTTTTGCTGCCGCCACGATCAACGCGCCTTCGGTGGGGTCGCCGCGAATCTCCCACTTGTAACCGCCGCTCTCTTGCTGATGCCGGACGAGCCGGGCATCATTACACAACACGCCGATTTGGAGCGCCAGGCGCAGGTCGGGGGTGGCGGTGGGATCGTAGGGCTTGCCATCGCGCTCGAAGCGGCCTTCGGGCGCAAAGCCCACACCGGTAATGCGAATGGTTTTCGCATCCGCCATTAACTGTTGCACTGTCATCTGATTGGTGGTGAGCGTGCCGGTCTTGTCTGTGCAGATGACTGTCGCCGCGCCGAGGGTATCTACAGCGGAGAGCTTGCGGATGATGGCGTTCCGTTTCGCCATGCGGTTGACGCCCACCGCCAGCGTGATGCTCATCACCGCCGGTAGCCCTTCGGGGATAGCCGAGACGGCGGAGGCCAGCGCGAAGAGGAAGACCTCTTGCAGTCCCATCCCGCGAATCAGGCCCAGCAGCACCGTAAGAATGGAGGCGGCCAGCGCGAAGAAGCCCAGCTTCTTGCCCAGGTCGAGCGTCTGCTTTTGCAGCGGCGATTCAGCCTTCTCGGTCTCTTGGATGAGCGTGGCGATCTTGCCCATCTCCGTCTGTTTGGCAGTGGCATAGACTACTGCCCGCCCGCGCCCGTTGGTGATGATGGTGCCGCCATAGACGAGATTAGTGCGCTCGGCGATGGGCAGTTCGGCGCCTTCCAGCGGTTCGAGCGTCTTGCGCACGGAGAGCGACTCGCCCGTGAGCATGGCTTCTTCCACTTCGAGGTTCGCCGCCTCGATGAGTCGCGCGTCGGCGGGAACTTTCGCACCCGCATCGAGCAAGATGATGTCGCCGGGCACGATTTCCGCGGTGGGAATACGCATTTCCATGCACTCTCCCACGTCGGGACAATCGCGCACCACCTCCGCCTCCGGCGCAGCTTGTGCCTTCAACGATTCTAAGGCCCGTTCGGCTTGATACTCCTGGAAGAAGCCGATGAGGGAGTTGACAATGATGACCACGCCAATCACAATCGCATCGGCGGTTTTGCCGGCTAACAGGGAAATGACCGCCGCCGCCAACAACACAAAGACAAGCGGATTTTTCACCTGCGCCAGGAAAATTTTTAGTTTACTGACCTTCTCGCCGCCTTCCAGCTCATTCGGGCCAAACTCGACCAAACGGCGCTCGGCGTCAGTCATTTCTAGCCCGCTGGAGCTGGAATTGAGTGCGGTTAAGGTCGCCTCAATATCAAGCGTGTGCCAGTTTTTTTGTTCGATAGTCAAATTTCACCTCCTTGTGGGTAATGGGTGATGGGTTTGTCGCTTGCAACTTGTTGCTTGCAGCCTGCTACTTGCGACTTGGCCCCATCACCCATTACTCTCTTACTTCCTACTCTTTGTGCGATTGCTTGGCAAACGCAGTCAAGGGTTGTGCTAGATTGAGGAACTCAGTGGGGATGACGAACTTGGTCGCTGCGCCCTCACCGAGCGATTTGAGCGCCTCCAGGTATTGCAGGGTCAGCGTTTTGCTGTCCACATCTTGCGCTACCTTGTGGATTTCGCCTAGCGCTACCGCAAAACCTTGTGCGCGCAAAACAGCAGATTGCCGATCACCTTCAGCCTGCAGGATTGTCGCCTGGCGCGCACCTTCCGCTTTGAGGATGGCTGATTGCTTATCGCCTTCGGCAACCGTAATAGCAGCTTCCCGCTGCCCGTTGGCCTCTGTGACCGTCGCGCGACGATTGCGCTCTGCCGCCATTTGGCGGGTCATCGCCTCGGCGATGTCGCGCGGCGGGACTACTTCGCGGATTTCGACAGCCATGACGCGGATACCCCAGCGGTCGGTTACATCGTCGAGCTTCTCGTGCAGGACGCGGTTGATTTCATCGCGTTTGGACAGCACATCGTCCAGGGACATCGCGCCCACGACCGCGCGCAGGGTGGTAATTGCCAGTCCGCGCGCCGCGCCGGTGAAGTTTTCCACTTCCAAGACGCTGCGCACCGGATCAATGACCTTGTCGTACACCAGGAAGTCAATCGAGAGCGAGGCGTTATCGGCAGTGATGCAAGTCTGCGGGGGCACATCGAAGTACACCTCGCGCAAATCTACCATCCTGGCCTGATCTACAAAGGGGATGAGCAAGATGATTCCCGGGCCTTTTGCTCCAACACAGCGCCCCATGCGGAACACTACCAGTCGCCGGTAGTCCGGTATGATGCGGACAGCCATTAACAGAAAGGTCAAGATAATCAAACCGAGGAATATTGCAACTACAACTAACCATTCCATGTCAAACCTCCTGTGATTTTAGATTTACGATTTTGGATTTTAGATTTTGGAAAAGGCCACAGTTGACGTCAGCCCAGCCTCTTCCCGTTTCCAGTCTCCCGTCTACTGTCTACCGTTTCCCCTGCCCATTCAACATACAACCGTACGCCAGCGATGTGATCTACGCGGATAGCTTCGCCCGCGCGAATGTCACCCTTGATGGACACGGCACTCCAGTCTTGCAAGTCCACCCGTACTTGTCCGGTAGGGGCCAGGTCGGTAAGCGCGCGCCCGACTGCTCCTACGAGTCGTTGTGCTCCGGCCTGTGGCGGTAAGCGGCTGGCGGTGATGATAGCGCGGAGTACGAGTAAGCTGAACGCAAGGATTCCTATTGCCATAAACCCTATCAGCCACGGATTGACGCGCAGCACCGGTACTGCGGGTGAGGAGGGCGTGAACGGAGAAAACAGTAACAGCGAGCCGAGGACAAACGGTACCAGGCCCGCCACCGAAACAACAATCTCCGTGTCGGTCAACAAACCCACAACGAAGAAAACGATGGCGAGCGCCAGGAGTGCGATAGCCGCCCAGTTCACGGGCAGGCTCCCTAACGCCATGAACGCGAGGATGTAAGCCACCACCGCGCCCACGCCGGGGACGCTCAGGCCCGGATCGGCCAACTCCGCCAGCAATAGCAGCGTCCCCAACGAGAGCAGCAGGTAGGCGATGTTCGGCTCGGTGATGATGTGGAAGAACTTCTCGCTGAAGTTCATGGACTGCGACTGGGGCTGGACACCTGCTGTGCGCAGGGTGCGTCCGCCAACCTCGCGCCCGTCGAGCTGGCGGAGCAGATCGGACACATCTGCGGCAATCAGGTCAATGACGTTGGTGTTGAGTGCTTCCAGTGAGGTGACGGAGAGGCTTTCGCGCACGGCGCGCTCGGCCCATTCAACGTTGCGCCCGCGTTGCGTAGCCACACTGCGCACGAGCGCCGCTGCATCGCTCGTAGCTTTCGCCTCCATCACATCATTGATTTCCACGCCCAGCGGCACGGGATGCGCAGCGCCGACGTGTGTGGCCGGGGACATCGCGGCTACATCCGCCGCCAGCAGTACGAACAGCCCTGCCGAGGTCGCCCGTGCACCCTGGGGCGTCACATAGACGACCGTAGGCACGGGCGCATCCAACAACACCTGCACCATCTCACGCATCGAAGTTTCGAGTCCGCCGGGTGTGTCGAGCGTGATGATGACGAGCTGCGCCCCGCGCTGCTCCGCTAACCCTAGACCGCGTTGCAAATAGCGCGCACTGAAGGGGTTGATAACCCCTTCAATCTCCAGCACGACAACTGGTGCCGTGGCTGCCTGTGCCAGCAACGGCGGTGCGGCCCACAATGCAACTACCAACCAGAGTAACAACCAACGCCGCTTCATGGTCAACCTCCTTTGTGAGAATGACAAATCTCAAATAGCGAATAGCGAATGGCGAATTTTGAAGGATAACAGATTGTTTGTAGCCTGCTACTTACAACTTGCTACCTACTGCTACTCCTGATGTGCCTGCTGTGCTAACGCGGTCAACGGCTGCGCCAGGTTCAGCAATTCGGTGGGGATGATGAACTTGGTGGCTGCGCCCTCGCCGAGCGCCTTGAGCGCCTCCAGGTATTGCAGGGTGAGGGTTTTGCTATCCACGTTTTGCGCTACTTTGTAGATTGCGTCTAGGGCCGTTGCAAAGCCTTCAGCGCGTAGGATAGCAGCCTGTCGCTCGCCTTCCGCCTGCAAAATGGTCGCCTGCCGGTCGCCCTCAGCTTTGAGGATGGCGGCCTGTTTATCGCCTTCGGCAACGGTAATAGCGGCTTCCCGCTGCCCATTGGCTTGTGTGACCGTCGCGCGGCGATTGCGCTCGGCGGCCATCTGCCGGGTCATCGCCTCGGCGATATCGCGCGGCGGCACCACTTCGCGGATTTCGACAGCCATAACGCGGATGCCCCAGCGGTCGGTCACATCATCGAGCTTCTCGTGCAGCACACGGTTGATCTCGTCGCGCTTGGAGAGCACATCGTCCAGCGCCATCGCGCCCACCACCGCGCGCAGGGTGGTAATCGCCAATCCCCGCGCCGCGCCGGTGAAGTCTTCCACTTCCAAGACACTGCGTATCGGATCAATGACTTTGTCGTAAACGAGGAAGTCAATCGAGACCGAGGCATTATCGGCCGTGATGCAGGTCTGTGGTTGCACATCAAAGTAGACTTCGCGCAAGTCTACCATGACGCCGCGATCCACGAAGGGAATCAGAATAACAAAGCCCGGCCCTTTCGCTCCTACACAGCGGCCCAAGCGGAATACCACCAGCCGGCGATAGTCCGGGATAATGCGGATGGTCATGAACAGCAAAATCAGGCCACAGCACGCTAGAAATATCAAGCCTATGGATGAACAAAACAGCATACCAAGCACTTCCATGTCATACCTCCTGAGGAAATGGCGAATGGCTAATTTCTGAATTTAACCTGGTCGCGGATCTGGCGATCCGCTCTGAGCAGCCTAGCTCTAAGGGGAACGCCAGTTCCCCGCATTCTAATTCATCGTTGGTGAGCCTGGTTCGTGGAGACTCCTTCGAAAATAGCTGTAACGCGAAGCGTCTGCTTCGCGCGCGCGAACTGACAGTTCGCGCTACATTTTCATCATTGTTGGTGCGCCAAAGGCGCATGGAAACTCCTCTGAAAATTGCGAATGGCGAATGGCAAATCTCGAAACCCGTCAGCGGCAAACGTGCCACGATTTTCATTTATCGTTGGTGTGGATACCAACATGGAAACTCCTCTGAAAATGGCGAATGGCGAATCAAAACCGGTGTGGTGCGAAGCGTCTGCTTCGCGTAGCTGCGAACGGCGCATCTATGCGCTGACAGTTCGCGCTACATTTTCATCCAATCGCTGGTGAACCACCGGTTAATGAGCAATTTCCATGAAAATCTCAGAGTTTTATAGAACCTAGAACCGCCATCTTCTTTACGCATTACGTTTTACGCAGTACGAGCGCTATGCGGGTCAGGATTTCATGGCGTGTGGCTGGTCACGCGCGGGAGAGCATACGCAACTGCTTATTGCTCTTCCGTCGGTTTATGATCCACCAGCACCACGGTCAGCGTCTCGCGGTCAGCCGTGCCGGGGACAAATTCATTCGTTAGATAGATACAATCGAAGCGACAGCTCTCTTCACACTGCCCGCAATAGGCGCACCGGTCGGGATGGTAGATCAGGCGATAGCGATCTTTGTTTTCGCGTTCCAGTTCCAGCGCAAAGGCGGGACAGTCACGCACGCATAGGCTACAGCCGCGACAGTTCTCAGCGCGCGCGGTAACTTTGCCACGATACCCTTCCTGTAGTTCCGCCGGGCCGAAGGGATACGCCACCGTCTCTGGACGGCGTAACAATGTCCGTATTAATTCGGGTAACAGCGATGAGCGAAAACGTTTCATGGCCTCTCACTTCTCAACCTGCCCGGTTTTAGAAACCTGGCAGATTTCTACCTATGCAAAGACAGCCCAACTGATGGCCAGCGCCAAACACAGAACAATCCACCACAGGTTAGCCCGCAGCCGTCCGGTATGCAGGCGCCGCAGTTGACGGCTCCCCTGGAGTGTCCGCCGCACGATGCCGCGCAATAGTCCTTCCAGGCTTTGCTGCTCGACGCGCTGGTAGAGGGTTTCCGCCCAGGCGGGCAATCCTTGCCCTAGCGCAGTCAGTCCGCGTTCTAGCAGGCCGATTTCCACGCCACTGTGCAACTGCTCAGCCAGGTGTTGCACCCTATAACGCGGCTTTAGCCAACCTGGTGACGCCTTTTCGCTGGGTAAGGTGGCTGGTAAGCGCAAATAGAAGGGGAGCCGCACCAGGGTCAAGGCGACCAGCCCCCACCAGGCAACCTCCGCGCGCCACCCCAGAGCCAGACCCCATACCACGGTTGTCAATAATATCCCCAAACGGGCGGGCAATCGTCGTGGATCGGGATAGCGTAGCAGCGTGAGCAGCAGCGCCACACCCGTCAGTCCGCCCGCTATGAGTAGTAGCGCACGCAACGCAGGCAACCCACCTGCCAATGGCGCAACGCGATAGAGCAGATAGAGTCCCAGGTTGGGCATCAACGTCGCATAGAGCCAGGTATAGGTGCTGCGCGTGAGCCGCATCCCACTCTCGATCCAGGCATGAAAGGGCCATAGCCCTACTTTGACCGCTACTGCCAGCAAAAATCCAATGCTGATCCAGGTTTGCACATTGGGAGGTAGCGTCGCAACGGCAGCCAGAGCCGGGGTGATCTCGAATGTCCCGGCGCGCGCGCCCAGCAACAGGGTCGCCGTGAGCAAGGCCGCGTCACCCAGCCGCAGTACCAGGTATACCCAACCCGCGTGGCGTAGCCGTTGACGCGCCACTGGATCGAGCAACGGCGCGGCGGCGATGCACAGCCCTACCACCTCAAGCGCGACATAGCGCAGCAGGAAATGCCCGGCGAGGAAAGCCAGATTGCCAGCAGCCAACGCAACCAATGTCAATGCGCCCATACGCGTATCTAATGGCTCAGCCATTAAGGCGAAAACAACGGCGGCCGCTGCAGCGGTCGCCGTTAATACATACAATCCCGTGATTCCCAGGCTCAGCTGCATCGGCCCAGCGGCCGGCAGCCAGGTCAGGGTAAGTGGGGGGATTTGCCCGGCAAAGGAAAGCAAACCCAGCGCACACAGCGCCGTCGCACCCGCCGCGAGGCTGACCACCCATCGGGTATAGCGCGGGGGGCCACTTTCATTGAGGATCAACCACAGGCTTACCGCCAGCGGCAATCCCAGTACGCCTACCAACAAAATCTCCAGCATCACGCTTACCCCCACAACCGCCGTAGATCATCCACATTCCCGGAAGGGTAATGGCGGAAGATGTTGACGATGAGCGCCAATGCTACTGCAATCACCACGGCCTCTACAATCAATGCCGAGATGACCAGCGCCTGCGCAAAGTGCAAATCGCCGTGGCGCGCGCCGCTCAGAATCAGCCCCAACGTCACGCTTTGGAGCAGCAGCTTCAGGCCGATGACCTGCCGGATGACGTTACGGCGCAACAACAAAGAGAGCAAGCCTAATACAAACAGGGCCAGGCTCGCGCCCATGAGCACGGTATCCAATTCCGGAGTTATAACCAGGTGCATAGTTCGCTTTCCTCTTCTCGGTTGCCGGGCAGGATGGCGGCCACGCCTAACGCGCCAGCTAAAATTAACCCGCCTTGCACAAGCAAATCCAGGCTGCGCTGCGACCAGAACCATGCACGGAAGACATCCGGTTCGAGGGGCAGCGGATGGGCGCGACTCCACAGCAATCCGGCTAACAATAACACTGTTACAGCGAGTCCCCAAAGGAGGCGGTTACGCGACATCGGTATCTCCCGGTTGGCGCGATTGGATCAGGCTGATGGCGATGATAAACAGCACGCTAATCAGCCCTGCGCCCACGCTGAGCTCAAAACCGGCGGCGTAAGGCGCGCTCAGCATGAATAACAACGCGGCCAGCGCCACGCTCCCGCCGCCCAGCGCCAACGCCGAAATCATCAGGGTTTTGCCGAACACGGCCAACACCGCGCAGACCAGCAAAATCAGTATCAAGATCAGGGCATGGATGGTGGGAGCCGAAAGCAAAGTCATAGTATTTCCTCAAGTATGTTATAGGACTCTGGTGAATTTTTATCAGGCCTGTATTTAGTGGTATAGATTCTAAAAAACAATACGGCTTGTGTAGTGGCAGCTTTAGCCGTTCGGGAAGCCGCTAAAGCGGTTACTACCAGCAGATCGTGATCTACTGAATCAGTAGAGCACGGATTAAATGAATTGATGGTAATGGGCTTACCTGCCGTCCACGAATCTGTTCGCGAATGCACGAACTTGCCCCGTTTCAGATTCATTTACGTATTCGTGGCCTTATTCGCGGACGGCCTATGACATAGATTTGTGATCTATAGAGTCTATCGCAAAGCCTGTCGAAACCAGCGCCGGGGTTCGGCAGGCGGTGGGTGCGCCTGTCGAACCCCATCACCAGCGAGATTTTTGGATAGATTCTTAGTCTATCGCAAAAAACACTGAGCGGGAAATGACATACACAAAATACAGGCCAATCAAATAAAAAGCGGTTTTCTTACCAGCCTTGCCACCATTAAACCATAGGATAGCCCAAAGTAGCGCTCCTGTCAAGGTCTCCCAGGGCAAATCCCACATGACCAGGGGCCGCGGCACCCAGTAAGTAGAGACCAACGCCCCGCCGCCAATAGCCACCAACGGATTGGTGATGTTGCTGCCCACGAGCGTCCCCAACGGGATGCCAGCATCACCGTTGCGGATTCCGGCAAGTGCAGCGGTCAGCTCCGGTAACGCCGAAGCCACGCCCAGGGTCAAGACACCGATGAGCGAGCCGCCAATCCCTGTGCGCACCACAATCACCTCAGTCAACTGCAACACAATCATGGCACTGAAGATCGTTACGCCCAACGCGCCCAATGCAATCAACAAATCGCGGGTGGCCTCTTTGCCGGTAGTAGGAATACCTTCAGCTGTTTCCTCATCGGCGGTTGGGACATTATCCTCAGCCTTGTAGTGCTTGCGCTCATCAGCATACAGATAATAGGTATAGACGATGAAAGAGCCAAACAGAATCGCGCCATCTAGCCGTGAGTAGACGCCATCCCAGCCCAGAATCATGCACATGAGCGTGGTGATAATCATCGGCAGCATCGTTTTCCAGAGGAAGTAGCGCCGGAAGTGCAAGGTGCCTGCGACTAGAATCACAATCCCCATAATGAGCGTCTGCTGCACCACGTCCGAGCCGATGTTCGCGCCCAACACCACTGAGGAGCTAATCTCGTAATCTAGCGTGCCCTGCAAGATGCCGACCGAGGCTGTGAGATGCGCCGCAATTTCCGGAATACTGGTCGCCAGTGAGACGACGGTGACGCCCATGAAGGTGGTCGAAATCTTGAAGAAAGCCGCCACTCCGGTCAACTTCTCCACCGCCTTGTTGGCGCTGAGCACCAGCAAGGCGATCCCCACCAACCCACTCCCAATTAAGATCCATAAACTCGTTGATTCAGTAAACATAACAATCCTCCTTGAAAATAACAAAAATTTAGCACAGGTCATCCCTGTCTTACTTATAACGTTATAAGTCTCATCATATCCGTGCGCGCCCAACAAAAAATGCCAGCGCCACAGAACTTCCTGTGACTCTGGCATTTGTAAGCAGACTCGAGGGGTAGCCGGGTAGGTTCTATGGCGTCACAAGCCGCCGGACGGCGTTAACCTCCGTTCTCCAGGGTCATCTTTGACCGTTGCATAGTGAGCCAGGTACTTATTGATCATCTTTATTTGATTTTGGTTAGATGCAATAATTATATCGTGAAACCACCCAATGTCAACCAAATCCCTTTCTACGCACGGCCCTGGCGGGGGCGCGCGCCGCTACGCCGTTTACCGTGTGGGGTCGGTGGCGCAAGCTCTGTACCGATGTAGATGCCGTAATGTGGCAATACTTTGCGATGCACCAGCAAGATAGCCATCGCTAAAGCAAAAGCCACGCCAAAGATGAGCAAGGTTGAGCTGATTTCATTCATCATCGCGGGGTTGCTCAACATGACCACCGCCAGGGTCAACATGAGCGTGCCGCCAATTAGCTTGAGGATGCGCCCGTGCTTCTCTTCGAGCTTGTTGGATTTGAGGGTGAACACGGCGATAAGGAAAATTGCCAGCTCGTCAATCTGGTAAATCAGCATATACAGCGCCAGGAGCAATGCGAAACTGAGCGGACTCACGTTCTGCGCTTCCAACAGCTTCGTCCACAGCACCGGAAAACCCGCCGTGCAGGAGAATTCTACCAGCGACACGCCCGCTGACATGACCACCGTAGCGGTTATCATCGTCCAGAGCGACTCGGCATTCAGCACTTTGCGCATGTTCTTGTAGATGCCGGGCTTTTTCTCGTCGGCAATCGTGAAAGAGATGCCTTCTTTGTACCAGAAGTAGTCTTTGATATTCACCGCCGCGAAGAACAAGGCCATCAGTGCCACGATGACTTGAATCCACTCCATGAAGCTGAGGAAGGTAAACATCGTGAACAGTCCGGCGATGAAGAGTACATAGACCAGTGAGGTGACGGTGAGGAAGATGAAGCCAATGATAAAAATTTTCTTCCGCGAGCCGGTGCGCAGCGTGAGCGAAATGAGGATCGAGAGCACCCACAGGGAGCAAGGGTTGAAACCATCCACAAAGGCGATGATGGCGGTGCTAAGCGCCAACGATTGGCTATCCAGGTTGATTTGCCCAATGAGGGGCACGGTAATTACATTAGATGTGTTGGGGAGCTCGTTTTCCGTAGGGATCGGGGTAGCGGGCGTCACCGGCGTAGCAATTGGCGTTGGAGTAGCCAGATCCGGCACAATACCAAGACCCGCATCATGGCACGCACGGTTGCTACAATTCCATACCTGCGTCTCAATATTGGAGGCAATTTGTTCGCTGAAGCCCACCCAATGTTGTTCACCAATGATAATCGTTGGCACACCGCGCGCCTCAAAGCCCAGCGCAGCTGCCATATCTATAAAAAGCGTGCGGTTGGCTTCTACATTGTAGATTTCAAAATCCCGCACGGTGACATTGGGATGCCGCTGGCTTAAATCGGCCAGAAACGGCTTGGCGTGCGCGCAATGCGGACAGCCATCGCCCCAGAAGAAGTAGATGACTACCGGCGGCAATTCTTGCGCGGCAACGCCCTTGACGAACAAAGAGACGCCAACCAGCAGGCATACCAGCAGCAAAACTGGCAAGGCTCTTCTCAAAAATGACATAGGCACTTCCCTCACGCTTCGGTTACATGTTATACGACCTTGCAGTATACAGCTAACCCCCCCAATCGCAACCAAAGCCGGTGTCTGTTCAAAAACTGGCAGGGAATCTCGCTTGGGGCAGGGGTTCACGCTGATTGCAGTTTGTGAGGCTTAGGCCACTAGCTGTCAGGGAAATGACATTTCTGATAGATTCCGGGCGTTTATAACCCCGCATAGTGCGATACTGTTCCTTGATCCACTCGCCAATGAAGTGTTCACAGCTGTTGTTGGTCCCATCCAGATCCTCGTGGCGCAAGTTCAAGGTCAGATTTGCCCACCGATTCCACAAGGGGTGACCCACATCCGCATCCAATACCAAACACTGGGTTTGGTTTTGGCCGGCGGTGCCGGCACGTCTTGGTAGCGCTCATACAGGCTTTCCAATTGCTCCGCCCCATCCACGAGGAGTTGTGCTGGCTGCCTTTGGCGAGCTGCCACCCCCGCGGCGTGCACATTATTGTACACCGTGGGGGTGCCTTCCCCGTCCCCGACCGCATTGGTGAAGTCCTTGATGCCCTCATATCAAGCCGAGCACATACAACAAGGCTGTGTGGACTTTCGGCAACCGGGGCTTGAATGCGCATGGGACACCTTTGTCTCTTATCCTATCGCTTGTGCCAGATTTTGAACACTCACGTAGAACACGCCGGGTTGTCAAAATCGTAAGGACTGGTATAATGCACCCGGTAAACAAAAACCCTTTCTGTTCATTTTTGGGGGCTCGTCTAATGGTAGGACAGCGGACTCTGACTCCGTATGTGGGGGTTCGAATCCTCCGCCCCCAGTCTTGGCGGCCTGTCCGGGCCGCCTCACCTTCACCGCAACGCGGCCCGGTTTCTGCCGGGCCGCGTGTGTTTTAGGTAAAAGGCAGGAGGATGAAACCATGGCTACCAATTTTCCCACATACTTACCTTTAGCCGAAGCCGCTGAGCGCTATAGCATCCCCCAGAAAACTTTGCACACCGCGCTTGAGCAAGGCGCATTGCGCGGGGCGCAGTTACCTGACGGGCAATTGCTCGTAGCCATCGAGGATGTGCAAGTATTGGCAGAGCAGCTAGAGCCACTAGCGGTTGACCCTGACCTTGTGGGGCAACCAATACGGGTAACCGAGGCAGCGGAAAAATACACTCTTAATCAGCGCAGCCTATGTAACTGGGCTTATGCTGGATATGTTCGTATTTTAGAAAAAGGCCCAAAAGTTCTTGTGCTTGATGAGAGTGAAGTACAAAGAGCTGCTAACCTTTTTCACCGAGCGCGCCAAGCAACAGGCTCTTATGTGCGTGCTGGTTGGGTGCTTAAACGAACATTAAACCAGTTCAAAAATTGCTCCTAAGATTTTATCACAATACTCCCAGTGCTAAGTAGTGGGCAGAAGGATCAAACTATGACTACCAATTTTCCCACATACTTACCTTTAGCCGAAGCCGCTGAGCGCTATAGCATCCCCCAGAAAACTTTGCACACCGCGCTTGAGCAAGGCGCATTGCGCGGGGCGCAGTTACCTGACGGGCAATTGCTCGTAGCCATCGAGGATGTGCAAGTATTGGCAGAGCAGCTAGAGCCACTAGCGGTTGACCCTGACCTTGTGGGGCAACCAATACGAGCAGCAGAAGCCGTTGAGAAGTATAATATCACAGATGTTAATTTAAGCCGCTGGGCAAATGCAGGATATATTCACATATTTGAACGAGGACCTAAACGACTTGTGCTTGATGAAGGTGAAGTACAGCGAGCAGCAGAAATTTTTCACCGCGCATACCAAGATACTGGTTCCTACATTCGTGCTGGTTGGGTGCTTAAGCGCATTTTGTCTGCACCACAGACATTTCAATTCCAGTAGTTTGGAAGTAATTAGGAAATGAATAATGAGTTCTAACTTACCTACTTATTTACCGTTAAATGAAGCGGCTAAGCAATATGAAATATCTGTTGACACGCTAAAAGCAGCGCTTGAGCAAAATAATCTCAAAGCCATCCAGCTGCCAGATGGAGGAATTCTTATAGCAGTTGAAGACGTACAGGTGTTGGCCGAACAGCTACAACCCCAACCTGTGCTTCCTGAACTATCGGGCCAACCAATCAGAGCCGCTGATGCAGCTAATAAGTATCAAGTCAGCACCAGTAATTTAGTAAATTGGGTATCCGCTGGCTATATTAATATCTTAGAACGCGGTCCAAAATTACTATTACTTGATGAAGGCGATGTACAAAGAGTAGCCGGCCTTTTTCACCGAGCACGACAAGAAACCGGATCGTATGTGCGTGCTGGATGGGTTCTTAAACGTACATTAGCTATAACTTTACCCGCAAACTTCTCCGAATGATTATTGGCTTCTTTTTTTCACGGCAGACATAGAATTGTCTGCCGTTTTTTTATTAGCTAAATTCTTTCATACTTCATAGTTTTACTAAAGACTTGACATCTTACTTAAAGGCTGTTATACTATTAACAGTTAGTTTAGCGAGTATACAGATGAACACAACAACAACAACAACAACCAACATCAGCACTTACCTCGCCCACCTGCGCACAGAACGGCGCTTGTCGCTGACTGAAACCGCGCGACGCGCGCGCTGCACCCCCGCCTACATCTCCATGCTCGAATCCCGGCAGCGTCGCCCCAGTGTGGGGATGCTCTACCGGCTGGTCAACACCCTCTCCGGCGATCTGAACACTGCCTTAGCCTTGCTCGCCCAAGAAGAAGGCGTAGCGTTAGGAGAGGGCATAACTTAACAAATTGTCCCCGCGTCTGCGTAAACAGGCCGGGGACGTGACCCAGGGAGGTAGAAGCTCCCCAAGTACAGTCATTGTACTATGGAAGCCTACCTCTCGCAAGCAAGCGGGAGGTTTTTTCATGGCTCAACCACAAATCACCACCCATGCGTGGCAGCGGGCTCGGCAACGGAACGCCGACCCGACCACGCTCTTTTACACCCTGCAACGCGCCGCCATCGTCAATACCGCACGCGCGCACGCCCCCCTGCGCATCGCCCTGAGCGGTGTGTTGCCGGAGCAGCTGGTCGTCGTGCGGTATTGCGAGCGCCGCCAGCGCGTCGAGTGCCTCACCGTGCTGGGCGCAGGCCAACGGCCCAATGCCTGGACGCCGGTGGTCGAGGTGGCCGCATGAACGCGCTCGCCGATTGGCTATATCGTGGCCCGGTGTGAGGCGGCTTTGGAGTGAAACGGGGGGAAACCGATGAATCAGGACAACGAAACATTCTATGATGAGCAAATAGCCCCGGAATTGGCGCGTTTAGCGCAGTTATGCGCAGAAAACAATATGTCGTTGCTCGCCGCAGTAGAGTACGCACCCGGGAGCATCGCGGAAACGCGACTGTTTTCGCAAGCGCCCTCCTGGGCGATGGAGATGCTGTATCTAGCCCTGTTGGCGATGGGCAACCTGGATCGGTTGGTCATCAACGTGGCACAATTGGCAAACGCCCGCGATGACTTAGACGAAACATCATCCCTGGTCTTGCAAGTATTGCGTCACCACGAGGCTTACCTGGCCTGTGCCGTCGCGGGGCGATCCACTGCCGCTACCGTGACGGCGGGGCGCCAAAGGAAGGAGTACCATGAACGAAACCGTTAGCGAACTGGTCGCCCGTTTGTCCACCGCGCAAGCGCTCACGCTCCGCACCATCGCCGCCGCCGCGCAGCAAGACACCGATCCGGGACGCCTGGACGGGCGCTACTGCCGGACCCTGGCCCGCATGGGGCTCCTGGTCTACCGCGCCGGGCAACGCGAGGGCGTGCCGGTAGCCGAGCCGGTGCCGACGGAATTGGGGCTGGCTGTGCTGGCCGCCTTACAGCAAACCGGGCGGGAAGCCGCGCCGCCGCCCGCACCCCCGGGGACGCAGTTACCCTTGTTTGGAGGTAAGTGATGAGTTTACCAATGCTGGAAGGGGCGGTAGTGGAGTGCGAGGACGCGGAATACGTCGTCCTGGGGATCAATCACGATGGCACCATTACACTGTTGTTCGAGATTACGGGCCGTGTTTTTGACGTACCCAGCGATGCGGTAGTGGTCGCACCCGCCGCGGCGCAAGGGGAAGAGTACCTGGTGCGCTGTCTAGTGGCCGCATGGGAGACGCGCCTGTGGGCACTGGCCCAGCAGCACGTTAAGCAACTGCTCAGTTGGCGGCAGTTTGCTCCCAGCGATGCCGCCGCGGCAGAAGTCGCCACGCGCGCCTTCACCCGCTTGTTGGAACAACCGCGCATCCTCATTGACGACGGGCGCAGCCCCCTGGACTTGTAAAATGTACGTTTACTTTTGCCACACGCAGAATTACGGTTGGTTTCAACGGGCGCAACCGCGGCCCCCGCTGCCGCCCCTCTATCGCCGCCTGACAGCCGCGCCCCACGCCTGGCCTTACTCCACGAAAACCGCGGCCTTTGTTGACCCGGGCGTCTTACAACTCTTGACCCCAGCGGATCTAACCGTATGGCAAACCGTGGTCACCACGCAACCCCTGTATCTCAATGCCCAACAGCGTCCCGTGCTGATTAGTGAGGGGATTGCGGTGGGTTCTGGGGAGTGGGGGGTGTACTATCGCAAGATCACCGGCTCGCTAAAGCGGGTGACCTCACCGCGGTTAGCCGTGACGTCCGATCTGGCGCTCCTCGTGGGTGTTTTTGATATTCTAAAAGAGAGCCAGCGGTTGGAATTTTGATGCTCGAAAACAGAGCCACCTAACCTCAAATTCTGCTATCATGGGAGAGTATGTCAACCCAGATAGCGGAGGAAGGAGATGTTAACCGTGGAAGAACGTGAAGCTATACGACGTGCCTACTATGTCGAACACAAGAGTGTGCGGGCGATTGCCCGGGAACTGCACCACGCCCGCGCGACGGTCGAACAAGCCCTGGAAAGTGCGGAGCCAACGCAGTACACCCAGCACCAGCCGCGTCCCGCGCCCGTGTTGGGGCCCTACCACGCCCAGATTCAGGCGTGGGTAGCCGAGAATGCGACCCTGCCGCGCAAGCAACGGTATACGAGTCACCGGATCTATGAACTGCTGCGCGCAGCCGGGTATCCGGGCGCCGAATCCACCGTGCGGGGCTACATCGGGCAGTTGCGGCGCGCGCAACGCGCGAAACGCGAGGTGTATGTCCCCTTGGCGTTTGCTCCGGGCGAGGCCGCGCAAGTGGATTGGGGGGTGGCGGAGGTGGTGGTGGCGGGACACGTCCAGGCAGTGCAATTGTTCGTGATGGAGTTGTGTTACTCCCGGCGAACATTTGTGATGGCCTTTCCGACGCAACGTCAGGAAGCCTTCTTTCTGGGACATGTGCAGGCCTTCCACTTTTTTCAGGGCGTCCCGCAGGTACTTATCTATGACAACTTGAAAGCCGCCGTGTACCGCATTCTGGCGGGGCAGCAGCGGCAAGAGCAGGCCCGCTTTGTGCAATTGCGCAGTCACTATCTGTTCGAGAGCCGCTTCTGCACGCCCGGGCAGGGGCACGAAAAAGGCGGCGTGGAAGGCCGGGTAGGTTTTGTCCGGCGTAACTACCTGGTGCCGCGCCCCGCAGTTGCCGATTACCCCGCCTTGAATGCCTACTTGGCGGCGGCCTGTGCGGCAGATGATGCCCGGCAGGTGCAGGGACAGCCGCAGCCGATCGGCGCCGCCTGGGCGGCCGAACGCCCGCACTTGCGGCCGTTACCCCCGCATGACTTCGCCTGCGCCGTGCAGCGGGAAGTCACCTTGAATGGCTATAGTCAGGTCGTGTTCGAAACTAACCGCTATTCGGTGCCGACCGACCAGGCCTATCGCCAAGTGGTGCTCCAGGCCACCCCCTTTGAAGTCACCCTGCTGCATGGCGCGCAGGTGTTGGCGCGCCATCCGCGCTGTTACGACCGGGAGCAGGACATTTGGGATCCCTTGCACTACTTGCCCCTCTTGGAACAGCGCCCGGGAGCGCTCGCCCATGCCCGCCCGCTCCAGCAATGGCGCACCACCTGGCCGCCCGTCTACGAGCGCTTGTTGACCCACTTGCAACAACGCTGGCCGGAGGGGCAGGGCACGCGGGAGTTTGTGCGCATTCTGCGCCTGCACCAGGAGTTCCCGGCGCCCCTGCTGGAACAGGCCGTCGCGGAAGCCTTACGCTATGCCAGCGCCACGGTTGATAGCGTGCGGCTGTGTCTCCAGGCCTTGACCCAACCGGCCCTGCCCGCCCCGGTAGACCTGGCGGCCCACCCGGCCCTGGCCCAGATCGCGGCCCAGGGGCCTGATCTACAACAGTATGAACGCCTCTTAAGTGGAGGGCTGCCATGAACCTAGAAACGGTCGTGTTGGCAGGGTATCTCAAAACGCTGGGCTTACCCACGTTCACGCAGAACTATCGCGCCTTTGCGGAGGATGCCGCCCAAGCCCAACTGCCTTATGAACGCTACTTACAAGCCCTGGCGGAACAGGAAGTGACGCACCGCGAGCGTAATCGCCAACTGCGGCGCATCCAGGGCGCGCGCTTCCCGGTGCTGAAAGAACTGGCGGATTTTGACTACCAGGCCGTGCCCAGTCTCAACCCGCAACAGATTCTGACCCTGGCGCAAGGCACCTACCTGGCGCGCGCCGAGCCGATCATCCTGGTGGGCAATCCCGGTTTGGGGAAAACCCACGTCGCCATCGGGTTGGCCTTGGCGGCCTGCCGGCAGGGCCACCGCGTGCGCTTCTATACCGCCGTGCAGTTGGTCAATGCCCTGCTGGCGGCGCAAGATGTTCATCAAGTGCCGAAGTTCCTGGACGCCGCCTTACGCCATCAACTCATCGTGCTGGATGAACTCGGCTTCATCCCCCTCTCGACACCGGGCGCGCAACTGATCTTTCAATTCTGCTCGGCTCTGTACGAGCGGGTGGCCTTGATTATCACCACCAATTTACGGTTTGCCGACTGGGTGCAGGTGTTTGGAGATGAACGGCTAACCGCCGCCTTATTGGATCGGCTCGCCCATCACGCCCATATCCTCGAATTCGCGGGGGCGGATTCCTATCGCTTCCGGGAACGCTTGCAGCGGGAGCCGCCCCGGTCGGCCGGGCCTACAACTTGAACCGGCGGTGGAGCGTGGGGAAAACCCTGCGCAAGCTTCGGGTTTCCCCCACGCCCCACCGCTCTACGGCTACGACCGGGTGGCCCTCTTTTCGAAGAGCTCCTGGCTCTGTTTTCAAGTATCAAAAAGTTTATCCGATGACCCAAGTGGCTCTGTTTTCGAGCATCAAATGGCTCTCTTTTCGCTTGACAAAAACACGTGGGGGCCTTAGCCGCGTATGCCGCAGAAAAGGGGTGGCTGGTGACGCAAATAGGAGCAGGGAAATGAACCGGTGCGGTGTATGTGGGCGGAGATTGCGGATCGCAGTAAGTGGCGCGAGCTGGCGTCCCTATTGCCCCGGCTGTGGGGCAGAGTGGCCGGCAGAGATAGCCGGCTACAACCCGCAAGCGGACTACACCACGCCTGACGGCCGCTTTCAATTCGCGCACCGCGCGGGCCAGCGTTGGGAACGCCGCGATACCTGGGATGGCGACCGGGAGGTCGTGCTGGAGGAAGACTTGCCGGGAGATCTGATTTTGCTCTCGGAATGGCAAGCCGCCCAATGTGCAGAGCACGCGATAGCCCAGATTTACGGCAGCGCGACACAGTTGTCGCTGCTAGAGGTCGCCGCATGAACGCCCTGAACGCCGCCAGTTTTGCCGCCTGGCTGCAAGGCGAACTCACTCGCCGGGGCTGGCCACGCACGGAGGCCGCGAGACGCGGCGGGGTATCCGCTTCGATGTTCGATAAGGTCATCACCGGCGCTGCCCAACCGGGATTGGACTTTCTGCTTGGCGTCGCCCGCGCTTTGGGGTTACCGCGAGAAACCATCTTCCGCCAAGCCGGGATTTTGCCGCCGGCCGCAGACACGGAGGCGGCGCTCCTGGCAGAATGGCGCGAATTGGCACCAGCTCAGCAGCGCGCGGTGCTCGACGTATTGCGGGCCGTGAACTTTTTACGCGCGGAGGCAGAGACACTATGCGAGTCGCATTAGTGGCGTGTAGCAAAACCAAAGCGCCGGCGCCGGCCGCTGCACAGGAGCTGTATCTGGGGGCGCTCTTCCAAGCCGCGCGCGGTTATGCGCAGCGGGAGGCCGACGTGTGGTTTATCCTGTCGGCACGCTATGGCTTGCTGTTCCCGGAGCAGATAATCCAGCCCTACGATGATACGCTTACCCGGTACTCGCGTGAGCAGCGCCAGGCGTGGGCGGCGCGCGTCATTAGGGAGTTGCCCTACGGCCTAGCCGTGGCAGCCCCGTTGTCGCTACTCCACACAGAGCCGACTTGGTTGCTGCTGGCCGGGCGAGCTTACACCGAATATCTGCTCCCCCAGTTGGGGGGGCGCATTGAGACACCGCTGGCCGGATTAGCCATAGGGCGACAACTGGCCTGGCTGCAAGCGCAGAACGCATTGGTTACGCGGGGAGAGTAGCATGAACAGCATCTATGTTGAAACCTTGCGCGATTTTCAGACCGACGTTGAACCCACCCGCCCGGTGCGGTTGGCGCTGACCTATCGCACCCAGGGCCGCGCGGGGTTCCAGGAGCGCGTCTACACGTTGACTTTGAGTGGGCAAGACGGCTTCGGAGATGTGATCGTCCTCACGGAAAGCCGCAGCGTGGCCTTAGAGCCTACCGGCGCGCAGCCCTACGGGCTGGGTGACCAGTCCCTCGCGGAGCAGATCCCGCACTGGCTGCCGCTGGTGCGCGCCTGGTTGACGGCCCAGGGCTACACGGTGGCCGCCGGCATGGTGGCGCTCCCGCGCGATCTGACGCAGTTAGAGGGAACATTCGAGGCCGCGGCGGCCTGGCAGTGTACGGAACGCGACCCCCATACGCAACGCTGCCAAGCCTGGACGCTGAGCGCGCCAGAGGAGCCGACACGCTGAGCGTCCGCCACAGGCGACTCAAGTGGGGGGTGGCCGCTTACCCAGCCGCCCCTGGCGGGGCTGGCCGGGAAGTGGGCCAGCGGCTTGCGCCAGCCAAGCCCTATTCCCCGCTGGGTGCGGCTGACGCCGCCCTCCAGCGGGGCATCCGCCGGGTTGCCAGCCCTTTTCAGGGCCAGACCCCCCGGCGGATGCGGGTGCAGTCGCGGGGTTGCTGTTACCTGGGGGCTTGCGCCGCATAGCGCTCCTAGCGGACGCCGTAAGCGCCGCGCAGGTGCAGGCGGCGTGGCCGCAGGTAATAGCGCGGGGGCGCAGCCTGCGGGGGAGTCGCATCCGGTGAGCCGGCGAGACGCGGCACGTTAGCCAGGTCCACAGCGACGCAGTAGAGTATCTCGAAGCACGGCTCGAAACCGGATTAGCAGAGCTAGGATTTGGAGAACTGCGCGTGGAGGTGAGACATGCAGAGAACAAGCAGTAAGCGAAAATGGTTTGTAGAGACCTACGCCCAACACGCCGCCCGGTTGGGTAAAACCGCCCGCCAGGTGAAAATTCACCGTATCCTGCTGCAACATAAGCGCAGCGGGGTCACTGATCTGAATTGGATTGAACAAGACATGGGCACAAGCAACTGCCCCACTGAAGCCTTGGTCAAAAGCATCGCGGAATTGGAAGCCTTTTTGCGCGTGGTTTACAATCCCGCCACCCAGATGTATTTCTCAGACGGCTATCAAGCCAGTGAAGCGGCGGTAGTGTTGGCGGCCAGTTTGCAGGAACTTTCCCGTGAAGGGAATAAACAAGCGCGCGCGCAAGCTGGGCTGCATAATGGACTGCCCCCGTATGGCTACCGAGAAGGGCGGCGCGTGACGGTCACCTGCGGGAAACAGCGTTTTGTGGGGTACCGCTTGGAAATCACGGAGCCGCAAGCACAAACAGTCAACGCTATTTTTGCGGCGGTGATAGCCGGAACCCCGTTATCTGAAATTGCCAGGGAGCTAAACATTCAGGGGATTCCTGCCGCTGATGGCCGCTGGAGTGGCGACAAAATTCGGGATGTGTTGCGCCGCGCGCCCTTTTACGCCGGCTATGTGGTCTATCGTTCAGAAGAGTACAAAAATGATCGCTGGCGGGGGACGTTGTACCCCGCCCGTTATTACGAGCCGCTTTTCGAGTGGGACACGGTGGAGGCAATGCTGGATGTGCAAGGTCGTGAATGTCTGTGGGAATTTGGGGAGTAGGAGGAAAGGCTGATGCAGAAGACTAAGAGCGCGAAAACGGTGCAGGTGGGATCGCAGCAGGTGGTCGTGGGGGCCGAGTATAGCGCGCTGGAACATGGTTCCAGTTTTCTCATGCTAGGTATCAAGTTAAATATGCTGCCGCTGTTAGCCGTTGTGCTCGACGCGGCGCGCGCGCAGGGGGCGACAATCACAGCGGCGCAATACTATACGGCGCTCTATGAAGCGTTGCTCCATGATAAGCAGTATAGCCCGGGCGCGCGTGACCCTAAGCTAGCCCAACTGGAATTGCAAGTGCTGCACGTCGAGTTACAGCGGTTGCGGGAGCAGGGAGTGCCGATTCCCCGCCAGGAGTTTGAAGTGGAAACCGCTGCGGAGTCTCCCGCGGCGGGCGGAGCTGTTACAGTCTAATCGAGGAGAGGAGCAAACTATGTATCACAAGATCATCATTGTTGGCAATCTGGGGCGCGATCCCGAAATGCGGTACACGCCCGACGGCACCCCCGTCACCACGCTGTCTATCGCCACGAACCGCAAGTGGACAAATACGGACGGCACCCCCGGCGAGGAAACGGTGTGGTTCAAGGTGACGGCCTGGCGGCGGCAAGCGGAAGTGGCCGCGCAGTATCTCCAGAAAGGGCGTTCTGTACTGGTGGAAGGCCGGCTACAACCGGATAAAACCACCGGCGGCCCCAAGGTCTGGACGCGGCAGGATGGCACTGCCGGGGCCTCGTATGAAGTCACAGCGGAAGCGATCCGCTTCATCGGCGGACGCGGTGAGGGTGGAGCAGGCGAGGCCAGCCCGGAGGGCCCGCCGCCAGATTACGGCGACGAGCAGATCCCCTTCTAGCCTGGCTGCTGCTCAGAACCACGGCGTTCTGAGCAGCGACGAGGATGAAGGGGTAAGCGCAAAGGAGTAAGATGAACTACTGGACTATCGGATTAGGTGTAATCGGTGCGCTGCTGGTCCTGGGGCTGCTCATCGCGCTGGTGCTGGTGCTCAAACGCGCCGCCGTGCAATTGCTCCAACTCGGCGGGGTGGTGGCGATCCTGGGCATCCTGGGGTTACTGGCGGCCGGGCAGTTCCAGCAGGCCAGCGCGCAAAAGGAAACCGCGCAGGCCGTGCAAATCGCGGCGGGCGGGCAAACTCTGGTCACGGTCTTGCTGGTGCTGACCCTACTGCTCTTGCTCGCTTTCGTGAGTGCGTTGTCGCTCTACCTGGCGCTGCGCAAGTCGCGGCTGCTGCGCGGGCTGTCCCGTTGGGTGACTGGCGATGCGGCGCCCGGCGCGTGGACGAGCGGCCCGGATGCCCGGTGGCAACGGCAGGGCGCGCTGCCCGGTGACGAGCTGCCGCATTACCTGGCCTGGCAACAGCAGCAAGCGGCGCTCCAGCAGCAGCAGAATCAAATGCTATTGCTCCTGGCGTTGGGACACCGCCCGCCGAGTGGTCCCGGCACGGCGCTGGCGCTACCTACCTGGGCGCAACCCACCGCCGCCAATGCCGAGCAGCCGGACGCAAGCGCGTGGTTGCCGACGCCGGGCGTGTGGTGGACGGGGGAATAACCGGCAATCGCACCGTCACGGTTCAGTAGGGCAGTCTGCCGCAGGGTTGAGTACAGTCGCGGTAAAGTGTGCCGTTTTGCAGTGTTGCTTAGTTGTGTAACGTAGTGTGATGGTTCAGTTTTGTAGCGTGTCGTTCAGTTTTGTAGCGTGTCGCTCAGTTGAGGTGGTGAAAGATGCGTAAGTGGGGTTTGGGCATCGGGATCATGCTGGCCGTGGGGCTGCTGCTGGGCTGTGAGTCCAGCACGCCGCTGGTCTCGCCGCTCGGCACGCCCGCGCGCACGGCTTACCCGCCGGCGCAGGGCGTGGATGCCGTGCGCCAAGAGGCCGGGCTGCCCCCACGCTTTCCTGAAAACCCGACTGCTCGGCTGGTGACCCCTACGCCCGAATCGCCGTTCTTGGACACCGACCGGGAACTGTATACCGCGCTGGCCGCCGTGCGGATCCGTGAAGCAGAACTCGAAGTCCAGATGACCGCTGTAGCCGCCGACCGCGAGGCCGCCGCTTGGGAAGCCCAGCGCACCGGCTGGACGGCCACCGCCGAATGGAACGCTTATTGGGACGCGCAAACCGCGACCGCCGTGGCCGTGGCCTGGACGGCTACCGCCGAGTGGCGCGCGACGGCCTCCGCGCTGGACGTGGGGGGGACGGCCACCGCGCAAGCCAACGAGCGGTTGGTCGCGGAGGCGCAAGCCACCGCCGTGATCAGTGCCGCGCGCCGAGCCGATCTGGCCGCCGTGGCGACGGCTACCGCCGCTGCGGAGCTGCAAACCCGTGTTCAGCGGGACGCCCGCCGGCAGGAGTTCGTCAACAATGTGCTGCTGGTAGCGGCGTTTGTGATCGCCGGATTGTTGTTCATGGGCCTGATCCCGGCCCTGTTCACCCGCCGGCTGCCCGATGGCACGGTCATCATGCCGGCCTGGATTATGAAACTCTTTGGCCTGACCACCGTGGACCCGCGCAAAAGTCCTGGGCCGGTGCTCTCCATTGGTGGGCCGACCATGACCGCCACTGCGCCGGCCGTCGTGGATGCCGACACGCAAGCGCTCCAAAGTCAGCGGGGCGATACCCTGCGGTTGGCGGAGTTACAGCCGCCGGTGCAGAAAGCGTTGCTGCGGCAGGCGCTCCACCGGCCGGGCTCTCGCGGGCTGCGGGGTGCCCCGTCTAGCGTCGAAGTGTTCACCCCGGAGCAATTGGCGCAGTATGTCAACGCGGAATTGCTCCGCAGCGCTGCCGAGGAGTGGCAGCGGCAGTAAGGGAGGTCGCTATGTCCACACCCACCGTTACGCTTACCGACCAAGATCGCGCCCGGCTGCACACGTTTGGGCAACGCATTGTGGAAACCATGCGCAACCGCGGGGCGCTCCCCGCGCACGCGCCCGATCCGCGCTTCTACGCGACGGGCCTGCCCGATCGCGCCGTGCTGGCGCTCGACCTGGCTTCCTTTCAAGGCCGGGAAGAGGCCGTGACCAATGCGGCCTTCCTGCGGCAGTTGCGCGCGGCGCTCGAAGGCCGGCGCGTGGTGATTACCAACGGGCGGGGGCTGGTGTATCAGGTGGGCTGGGCGCCCACCCCAACCAGCGGCATCCCCGATTACGCCGAATTGAATCTGGCCAGCGCGCCCAGTAGCGGGCGGTTGCTGGTGCCGCTCGGCGAAACCGCACAAGGCGCGTGCTGGCTCTCCCTGCTGGAAATGGATAGCGTGCTGCTGGGGGGGACGCGCCGCCTGGGGAAGACCACGCTGCTGCACGCCTTCATCCTGGCGTTGGTGGCCCGCGAACCGGCGCGGCGGGTGCGCTTGCTGCTGGCCGACGGCAAGGACGGGGTGGAGTTTGGCGTCTATCGCGGCCTGCCCCACGTCCAGACCGTGACCGGCACGGGGGAGGAACTGGCGGCGGCGTTGGGAACCTTACGCACCGAATTACACCGCCGCAGCGAACTACTCGTCAAACACGGGGCGCGCAAAATTGCGGATCTGCCCAGCGAGCAGTGCCCGCCGTACCTGGTGCTGGTGGTGGACGAACTGGCCTACCACTTGGAGACGCCGGGGGTAGACGAGTTATTGCGCGACCTGGTGGCGCGGGGCGGGGCTTACGGCATCCACCCCGTCCTGGCGACCCAGCGCCCCGATGCCACGGTGGTCAAGGGCTTTCTCAAGACCAACCTGGCGACGCGGATCGCGCTGCCGGTGCCGGATCGGCAGGACTCGCAGGTGATCCTGGGGCGCAATGGGGCGGAGCAGTTGCCGAAAATTCCGGGGCGGGTGCTCTTCACCTGGCGGGGGCGGCGCATCGAAGCGCAAGGCTACGCCGTGTCCGATGCGCTCCTGGGGGAGATCGTGGGGCGCTTGGAAGCGCAACAGCCACCCTTGAGCGGCAGCGCGCCGGGCCAGTTGACGCCGGCAGAACGGCAGTGGGTAACGCTGGCGCTCGAGCAATTCGAGGGCTACTTCTCGGCGGCAGAAGTCGCCGCAGCAGCCAATGCCAGCCGCCGGCAAGTGAGCGCAGTGGCGCAGCGTTGGGAGTTGCAAGGATTGCTTGAACCGGCAACCTGGGAAGACGGGGTTAAACTCCCGCGCCGCATCACCGCCCACTTGAAAACCCTGGCTACGAGTGTGTTTTAAGGTCAACGTGGTTTATGTGTTTTATTGTGTTTTAAGCCCGGTTAAGCGTGTTTTAAGGCGTGTTTTAAGGCGTGTTTTAAGGTAGGCGTTGTGGTTTAAGGTGTGTTTTAAGGTTTTAGGAGATTAGCCAATGACATTACCTGATCCGGATCCCGTGACGTACATTCAAGGGGCGCTGTGCGATTGGGCTCGCCATTTGCCCCCCGAATTGCTGGGGCAGCTCCTGCCTACGTTTGAGGAAGGCGCGCGCACCTGGAGCGGCACCCTGCCCGGCCAGGTGTTCACCGCGCTGACCGCGGTGGTCACGGAACCGCGCTTTACCGAAACCCCTAGCGCCACCCGCCGCCGTACCGGGTTAACCTACGCGGAGATTTTGCAAGCGCGCCGCGCCCTGGTGCAAGAGTTACGCTGGTATCAGTCACATCCGCTGGAAGCCCATCAGCGGCGGATCGCCGCCGGGTTGCAGCAATTGCAGTCGTACCTGCCGGAAGCAGAAGGGCTATACCTGACTGAACCGGAAGCCGACAACACGCAGCGGTTTGTGATTCGCCCGCTGAAAAAAAGTAAGATCCGCCCCAGTTGGGGTGATCGGTTTACTCAATCTTAGTGTAAAGGAGCTTAGCGATGACAGACATGAGTAAATTTGCGTTGGCGCGCACCGCGCGCATTACGTTCATCACGCCCGTGCTCGGCACGGCGACGATGGACCCGGAGGCGTATGCCGCCTACCTGGCGAGTGACGCGACCCCCGAAGCGTTACGGGAGGAGTTGGCGTCTCTGCCCCAACCAACGGCCATGCTGGCTGCACATCCCGACCAAAACGGCGACTTGCTCGAAGAGGGGGCGCCGCTGGAGGAATTCAAGGCGCCGACCGTCTTCCACCGTGACGAACACGGCCGCCCGATCCACTACTCGTATATGTGGAAGGGGCTCTTCAAGGAAGCCGCCGGCCATCTGCGGCGCGTCACCGACGAGAAGAAGAAGCCGCTGCTGCTGAGCGGCAAACTGCGGGCCTACAAGAAAATCATTGACGGCCTGATCTTCGTCCATCCCCGGCAGGTCATGCTCGAACTGCCCGCGGGGGGCCAGTTGGGACTGCTCAAGCGCCCGTTGCGCGCCCAGGGGCCGAGCGGCGAGCGCGTCGCGTTGGCGTGCAGCGAGATGATCCCGGCTGGCACCACCTGCACCTTGACGATCTGCTCGTACTCGGTGCTGGCGGAGGCCGTGTCCGTGCAAGACTTGCTCGACGAATGGTTGAGTTACGGCGAAGAACACGGCATGGGCCAGTGGCGCAATGCCGCTTACGGGTCCTTCACCTACGAGTGGCTAGACTAATCTAACGGCGATCAGCCGACCAACACAGCAAAGCAACGGTACAGCCACTTGGAGGTATCCCATGACTCAAATAACAACCGAGCAGACAGAAAAACTACGCTCCCTGCTAATGCAATGGCTAGAGGCGGCGCCCGTGGAAAATCTGGCAGAACTAGCCGCACACTTGCTTTCCCGCTATGGCGTGTCGGTGGCTGATGAACAAGCCGCTACAGCAGCGGGCGAGGCGGCATAAGACATGGCGAAACGGCATCAAACCGATACAGAACGCAGATTCCGGCTCAACATTACGGTATCATACCGGGTAATGAAGCGCCTAGCCCCGTTCCAAGCGCACATGAACATATCTGCGGTGTGTGATGCCGCCCTAGAAGCCGAGGGGCTGCGATTAGAAAACCTGCTGACGCAGTTGCAACCAATCTACCCGGCGCTAAATCAAGAGTATGCGGCCAAACTCGCAGCCCTCGAAGCAGTGGCGGCACAGATCGAGACGCAGTTCGCGGAAATCGGCATTACCCCCGCAGACAAAGACCTTTTGTTAGCGGTTTTACGCGACTCCCAAGCGTGAGAGAGTTGTATGGTTAAACGCCTCAGCATTAGTATTTCTGATGAACTGTTCACCCGGTTGGAGCATTATCGCCAGCAGGGTAAGTCCATCAACATCTCGGCTATCTGCGCACAAGCCTTAGTTAGCCACTTAGATGCCCGCGAGCAGCCGCTCTTATCAGTAGCGGACAGCCAACGCTTGTTGGGGCTTCAGCAGCAGTTGCTCGCTGACTGGTTGAGTGGACTAACCCGGATGAGCAGGGAGTTACAACAAATGCAAGCGCGATTAGGTTGCGGGCAACCTGCCGCGGAAGGAGACCTACCATGATGACCTGCCCCCTACGCGATGAATGTTGGCGCGAGGCGCTGGCCTGCGACGGCAGCGGGGCGCGCGTGCGCGAAGTGCCGGCTACCGTAACCCGGTCCACGCCCTGCAACTTCGAGCGGCTTGGGCTGGTGAACGGTTGCCCCCGCGCCCGGCAACGGGGCGGCACCGCATCGCCTATGACCCTAACAGTACCGGAGGCCAGCTATGCGCCAGCGTAACCGCACCCGGCGCGCGGAAGCTCGGTTAGCGCGGGCTATGGCCGGCGCGCTGAGCAACCTGGCGTATCCTGGCTTTGCCGGTTGCCTGTTTGCCTACGCCCGTCACATTTTCGAGGTAGCGGGGCAGCAAGCGGGAACCCCGGCGTTGCCCAGTGAGAAATTTTACTGCGAGGTAGATATACAACATGGGTTTGTAACGGTAAGTCTGGCGCTAACCGGTGAGGACTCATACAAGGAGTACGAACTCGCCCAACTAATCACCCTGTTGGTTTATGTACCAGGTATGCCCGAAGACCTAGTGGTGGGCATCGCCATGCAATCTAAATTTGATTCAGAGCCCTACATATTCAGAGAAGACGTGCCGGTGCCGGTGCCTTGCACTTATGCGGATTTTGGTAACATGCTCACGCTCAACGTGAGTGAATTGGCCGAGCAACCGGGCATGACGCTCCCCACGGGGCAGCGCGTGATCCGCGAGTTTCTGGGCTGGGGCTTTGCGCGTATCCACGATTGGAGTATAGCGTGCTTAGCAGACTGGCCGCGCATAACGGAGCTGTCCGATGGGTAGCAGAGCACCCGAGAGTTGGAAAACTCGTTGTGGGAAATACTGCATCCGATTAGCCAATATGCAGGTAGCCGGCAGGAGTATGGCCCTCTGGTGTGTATTCATAGCGTTCTGTTATTACTGTATCGCAGTAGTAGCCGCCGGCCAGCCCTGGGGAATCATAGGGTTATTCGTTAGCCTATATTTGGGCAATGGATGCGCCAGCATTTTCGATACGGAGTTTTTATATCGGCTTTATCTGGCTGGTACACGAGCGACCTGGCTACCCGGGCTATACTGGACGGTTGTGTATGGTCTTCTTTTTGCTCACATGGCAATCACCGGATATGCTGTCTTTAACCGGACACCCTTATTGTGGGGGATATTAAACCTCTTCATGGCGGGGGTTGCTTATGGTTACTGTACTACAAAAGGAGCGACACATGGGTAAAATAATCGGCCCCATCAACCAAAAGGGCGGCGTCGGCAAAACCACGCTCACCGGTCATCTGGCGTATGGCCTGGCGCAAGCCGGGAAACGAGTGATTGTCGTGGATGCCGACCCGCAAGGCAACGCGACTTCGTGGCTGCTGAATACCAAAGACCAGCCGGGGGTGTACCAGTGGCTCGTGGCCGAAATGCCGGTGGAGCCGCTGCTGGTCACCGCGCCGGCCTGGGGCGTGCGCGTGCTACCGAGCAACGCGCTCACGGGGCAGGCGCTCCTGATGCTGGGCGCGGTCGGGCGACTGGCCGAAATCACCACCAAACTGCGCGCGCTGGGGGAACTGGCCGACGTGGTGCTGGTAGACACGCCGCCGAGTCGCTTGCCCGGTTTCCTGGAACTGCTGGCCGGCATGGACTATGTGCTGGTGCCGACCCAACTGGAACGGCATAGCCTGGAGGGGATTCAGATGATGGCCGCAGCGGCGCGGGAACTGGGGCCGCGCGGGCCGCGGCTCATGGGCATCGTGCCCAACCGGGTGGATGCGCGCACCCGCGAGCACAAGGCGCAGATGGCGGACTTGATCCGCGTGTTCAAAAGCGCGGTCTGGCCGCCGCTGCCGGCGACGATCCGCTTCGCCGAAGCCTCCTCCAATGGCACGACGATTTTCGCCCTAAGCGAAGGTGATCCCGTCGCCGAGAGGGCGGCGGAGCAACTGCGCGCCATCACGGCGCGGGTCCTGGAGGTATTGAGCAATGGTAAAGACAAAAAATAACCGCGTGGGTGGGTTGCGCGACATAGTAGCGACACTGCCCTCTGATGCGCCCCCGGAGCGCCTCGACCGGGATGTGCAAGCCTGGCTGAACACGGCAGCCGAAAATCCCGGCGCGTTGACCGCCAAGCAGCGCCAGGATCGGGCGCGAGTGCGGTGCATCATGGACTTGGATCCTGAGACCAAAGGGGCCTTAGCAGTCGTGACAGACATGAGCGGCCTGGATACCAGCATGAGCCAGTTGGCAAATCTGCTCCTCGCGTATGGCCTACGCGAATACCTGCGGGGCAATTCCGAAGTGCAAAGTGCGATCGAAGACGGACGCACCCTGGCGCGCTCGCCGCGTATCGCTTATAAATTGCACCCCCCAGACGCCTGGCTGGACGAGATCGTGGAGCAGTGCAAGCAGAGGTAAAAATGGGAGTGAGACTTTTTACTACCCCGGACTGGCTACGGTATCATTTACGGTATCTATTATTGATACCGCTTACGGTATCAATGGGCTAACGCAATGATACCGTTAATTGATACCGCAAATGATACCGTTTGACCTTCCAGGAAGCCCGCAGAGGGGGCTTTCTCGTCCAAAAGGTATAACGGCATACCTAAGCAAAAAAGCCTCGTGTACGGGGCGTAGAATGAGAAAGGGGAAGAAGCATGATTATCACCGAGAAATTGGATCGCAATGATGAGGAAACGCTGGCCCAGCTACGCAAGTGGGGCCTGGATGAAAAACTGGTGCTACAACTATTCGAGCCCGCCGAATTGCCGGATATAACGCTGCTCATTGCTGACGGGACGATCTTGAATCAAGTAGAGTATGGCTCTGCCGGGCCGTTCCTGATTCTATTTCACGCGCTGACTGAATCAGGGGCTTTGTTTAAGGTGCTCCACAAGCAACGGGTGCTAGACAATCCGGGATATGTGTTGGTGCCCCAAGCCGCCATTCTAAGCGTTTATGTGCGGCCCGCCGGTTTCGACGAAGAGGATGCAGCGGAGGAATGCCCCCATGATTGTTAGCGCACGGTTTAGAGGCGGGTTGGACATAGGGACGCTGGCGTTTCTGCGCAGCTGGGGCTTGAGCGATGAGCTCATCCTGGAGTTATTTGATGAGGATTTTGACGCTGAGGAGCCGCGCATAACCCTGGAAATTGCTGATGATATAGCGATATTTGATAGCGCTTGGTTTTGTTCAAGCGCAGAACCGGATAAGATTGCCCAAAAACCATTGATTCTCACGCTCCTGTCCGTGACGGACCGCGGGGCCCTATGGCGGGTGACGGCGCATACCGAGCAAGCCCCGTCGGGAATGGCCTATGTCCTGATACCGTACCACGCCATTCAAAGCCTTTACCTGGCACCCGGGGATTTTCCCACGGTCTCGCCTACCCCAGTGCTGCATGTCTGAACCGCCGTGCAGACCCAACATGACCGCTACTACCTTTAGCGAATGGCTGCTCAGAGAACTGCATACCCGCGATTGGTCGCAGAACGAACTGGCCCGGCGGGCTGGATTAGGCGCGGTTACCATCTCCAGAGTCATCAATGGAGAACGCAATCCGGGAATAGCCTTTTGCCGGGGTGTTGCGCGGGCCTTCAATATGCCTGGTGAGGCGGTCTTGCAAGCCGCGGGGATCTTGTCGCCGCCAGCAGCGCCGCCAAATTCCAGCCTCGCACGCGCCCAGACGCTCCTCGCCCGCTTGGCGGAGCACCCGGAGGGGGAAGTTATTTTACAGGTATTGCTCCCGCAATTGGAGGGGTTACATGACCGCTACTGCCTTTAGGGATTGGTTGCTCAAAGAACTACATACCCGCGGTTGGTCTATGCGCGAGTTGTCTAAACGGGCCAGAATGTCAGAATCGGCCGTAGGCCATGTTGTAAGTGGACGCCGAAAGGCCGGTACGGAGCTTTGTCTAGGTATCGCGCGGGCCTTCAATATGCCCGGCGAGGCAGTCTTGCAGGCCGCGGGGATCTTGCCGCCGCCAGCAGCGCCGCCAAATTCCACCCTTGCGCGCGCCCAGACGCTCCTCGCCCGCTTGGCGGAGCACCCGGAGGGGGAAGCTATTTTGCAGGTATTGCTCCCGCAACTGGAGGGGTTACATGACTGCTACTACCTTTAGCGAATGGCTGCTCAGAGAGATAGCCACCCGCGATTGGTCTATGCGCGAGTTGGCCCGCCGCGCGGGGGTGAGTCATGTCACGATCTCTAAAGTAATCGCGGAAAAGTGCCGCCCTAGCGCCGAACTGTGTATAAGGTTAGCCCAGGCGTTGCGCTTATCCCCCGAAGCCGTGCTCCGTGAGGGCGGGTATTTACGGACGTTAGCCGCCGCAGAAGACGCCACCCTGTTGCGAATCAAGGTGCTGCTCCTGGGGTTGGCGGGTACGGCCCGCGGGCAGGAGCGACTAGCAATGCTAGAAACCATGATCGAAGCCCTGTATGCTGAGGAGTACCCATGACCGAGTTTTATACCTGGCTCACTGAGCACCTGACCCGCCGGGGGTGGGGCGTGACCGAGCTTAGCCGGCAGATCGGGTTGACGCATTCAGCAGTCTCGCACGTTATGAGCACCCGCAATCAACCTAGCCCGCGATTTTGTGCAGCGGTGGCTAATGCCTTGGGGGTGTCGGTCGAGGAAGTCTATCGGCACGCCGGGCTACTGCCCCAACTGCCGCAGATTTCCGACCCTCACGAGACGCACATACAGCGGCTTGCCGAGCAACTGCGAGCCATCGCGCAACAGCCCCAGGGAGACCTGCTGCTGGAACTGCTCGAAGTGCAACTAACAGCCTGGCTAAGCCACGGTGTTGCGCAGTAAAGTTCAGTATAGTGACGTCACGGTGAAGCCCAGCAGCGTGATGTTGCGGTGAGGTAAGGCATAGTTGCGTACCGGCGCAGTCCCATAAAGCAATGTACGGCCGTTTATAGAAACCATTTCAGGAGGTGAAGATGCCCCCCAAGACGGACCCTTTCGAGATGTACCTCGGGCAGCGCGTGCGCGTAGCGTTGCGCACCCTGCCGGCGCGCGTTGTGCAAGGCACGCTGCACGAGGTGCATCAATACGATGTCGTGGTGCAACGCCGCGGCTCCGGCGAAGTGCTCATTATCCCCAAGGCCGCGATTGCGTATTGCGCGCCGGGCCGGGAGTCCGCGGAGCGCTAGCTATGCCCATGCGGACGCGCCGCCACCTGTACCCCCCTGACTGGGACGCCATCGCCACCGCGATCAAGACGCTGGCGGGCTGGCGCTGCCAACGCTGCGCGGCTCCGCACGCGCCGGAAACGGGGTATACGCTCACCGTCCATCACATTGACGGCGATCCGCAACACAACACCCCGGAAAACCTGGTCGCGCTGTGTCAACGCTGTCACCTGCAAATCCAGGGCTGGCTGCTACCCGGCCAACTGCCCTTACCTGAATTTCCGCTGCCCGCCTGGGCGGCCCATTTCTTGAACCTACCGGAGACCCCCATGCCCACACCTAACTTACTCGCGCAGGCCACGCTGGACCTGCATACCTGGCTCGCAGCCGGCCAAGCGGCACCGGCCCCGCTGACCTGTAACTCCCTGGCCCAAGCCGGGGCCGCCTTTTTGGCCGGCGACTGGCTGGCCTCAGAATGGCAAGTGCTCAGCGCCTTGACGTGCGCGCGCGCCTTGCACGCCTCCGCCGACCCGGCGCGGATCCTGGTCGCGTTAAGCGATGACTGGCCCGCGGTGTTGCTGCTGAGCGCGCCGGAGCTGCACCTGGTCCTCACCGCGCAGGCGCGGGTCCTGCTCGCGCGCCTGATCGCCTGGACGCGCTTGCTGAGTGAGGTGGCCGTACTCCCCGCCTTTGTCGCGGGCGCGCACCGCCGGTATCCGCACAGCCGCGCGCCGCTGGCCTATCCGCCGGGACAAGCCGCGTGGCCGGGGGCCGGCCGATGAACACGGCGCTGGTGAACGGGCAACGGCACCCGGCCGGCCCGCAAGCTCCCCGCACGGGGCACTGCCCGGAGTGCGGAGCACCGGTCAGCCTGCGCCGCCGCGGTAATCCCTGGTTTTACCGGCATCAGGATAGCGCTGCTCCGCGGCGCTGCGGATTACGCGCGCAACCGGGAGGCGGGCGATGTTGATTACCCAGGCCAAGCCCGCCCCGGAATATGCCAAAATTCCCATGGCAGCCCTGGAGGCGCTTTTTAGCGATCCGCTATGTGGAAAGGGGCACGCGGTCACCCTGTTGCAGCTAGCGCGGTATCTGTGGGGCAATGTCATCCTGGATGGCACCCGGAGCGAATTTAGCGCCGTATTGGGCGTGGATACGCAAACCTTTGAGAGTCATGTTCCCCGACTGGCCAGAGCGGGAGTTTGGCGTTACTCCCAACCCCAGCGGGGTTACTACCGCTTTCTAGGTTTCGCGCAATCTGCCGCCGAAGTCGCCGCCATTCGCGCCGCGTGGCAGCAGGTGGAGCAGGGCCCTGCACCGCCCGCGACCCAGGTGGCCGCGACCCAGCAGGTCGAAGCCTACCTCGAAGCGTTAAAATTTACGCGTGCTGTTGTTGTTGTTTCTCCTGCTCTTTCTGGATCTAAAAACAAATCTGAGGACCCAGAAACAACAACCTCCGGGTTTCTCTCCGGGGGGTCTGGGGGGGACGCCGGCGCGTCAAAATTTACCCCTTCCGCGTTAAAATTTACCCCTGGCGCGTCAAAATTTACGCTTCCCGCGCCGGAAGCGTTAGAATTTACGCTCGAAGCGTTAAAATTTACCCCTTGCGCGTTAAAATTTACGCTTCAGACCCCGGCTGAACGCGCCGCGCACGCCGCCTTGCGCGCGTTGGGCATCGCCGCGCCGCTGTGTACCCAATTCGTGGCCGACTGGCAGCCGGAGTATATCCAGGCCGTGCTGCACGCGGTCACGGCCCGCGGGGCTAAAGTGCGCGATGTGCCCGCGTTTGTCGTCGCGTGCCTGCGGGAAGGCTGGACGCTGCCTGAATTGCGGGCGCTGTGGGATAACGAGAACGGGGAGGCCGCCGCGGCGCCAGCCAGTCCGGCCGCGGACAGTCCGGCCCCCGCGCTGCCCCCATCGGCCACCCCAGACCCGAAAGCGTCCGCGGCGCAAGCCGTGTGGGAGGCCGCGCTCGCCGATCTGGAGTTGCAAATGACCCGCGCCACTTTCGATACCTGGTTGCGCGGCACCCGGGCGGTGGCGCAGCAGGCCGAGCGGCTGGTGATCGGCGTCAAAAGCGGGTATGCCGTCGCCTGGTTAAGCAACCGGCTGCAACCGCTGATCACGCGCACGCTGGCGCGGGTGGCGGAGGAGCCGCTCACGCCGGAGTTTGTGGTGTGGGAACCCCACACCGTTACAGATCAACAGGGAGGCCAATTCCATGGCAGCTAATAACAGTAGTGTCTTTGTCGGCAGCATCAGCAGTGAGCCCGTGTTCCGCTGGTTGCCTGAAAAGCCAGAGCGCGCCACTGCCCAGCGCCCCGCGTTTTTACAGTTCAATCTACGGGTAACCGGCGCGGATACGCCGTATTTCGTGCGGATTGTCGCCTTTCACGGGGACGCGGTAGACTTGTATCCGCGCCTGGTCCGGGGGCAGCGCGTGGCCGTGCAGACGCATTACCGCAAACGCCAACATCAAGGGCAATGGGTGCATGAATTTGTGCTGGAGTCCCTGACCTTCTTGAGCGCATATCCAGAGAGCGCCGAGATGCCGGCAGACACGTTCAGTGTTGCTGATGAGGAGGTGGGCTATGCAGATTCGGCTCTCTAAGCGACAACTGCGGCGCGGCTTGCGCTGGCTGGGTGGGTTGGTGTTAATCGGGCTAGGACTGTGGCTGCCGTATTGGGTAGGGCAACACGTCACCCCGCCGGCGACGACGCGGCGCCCCGCGCTCTACAGTCCCACCGTGCGCCACACCGAAACCTATCGCCGCCAGGCGCAGCGCTGGCTGCGCGCGTTGGAGACGTTGGACGCGGACCTGGTGGGGGTGCTGGCCGACACCGGCACGGCCGATGTTTACCACCGGGCCACGCGGGCGCAGGGGCTCTTGAGTCGCACCGGGCGGGTGAGCGAGCAGATCGCGCTCCAGTATCCGCCGGTGAGTCTGGTGAGTTTGCGCGATAGCCTGCAACTGACCAGCGACCACTACTTGACTGCGGCGCTCCTGCTCAACGCCTGGGTGGGCGAACCGACGCCCGAATTGTACCAGGAAGCCCTGGAAGCCGTGCGCGTGGCGCGCACTCTGCACGCCCAAACCGCCAGCAATCCCTGGCTGAGCGCCGCGATGGCCCCGGCCACTGCGTTGCCGGAAGCAGCGCCGGGGGTGCCGCTCACGCCACCCACGCCGCCGGCAGTGACCCCCACGCCGGGAAGCGGGGGGTGGGCCGATGAGTGACGGGAACGCGACTCTCAACCTCACCCAAGCCGCCTTGTTTCAGGACTTGCTCCGCTCCGAGCAAGCCTTGCGGGCGGCGGTAGAAGCCGAACTGCGGGCCACCCGGGCCGCGCTCGAAACCGCAGCGCAGGAACTCGCCGGGGAGGCGCTGGACGCCTGGCTCAAGCGCCGGGCGCAGGGGTTGCATACCGTCCCCGCGGCCGAACTGAGCACGCAGATCATCCAGCAGGTGCGCCGCGATCTGGCGACCGCCGGGCAACGCGACGCGCACCGCGAGCTGGTGCTATTGCGCCAGCGTAACGCAGACCTGGAAACGCAGCTCGCCGCCGCGCGCGCCGCGCCCCCGGCACCCGCGCTGCCGGCGAGTCCGGCGGAGTTGCCGGTAAGGCTCCCCGCGGCCCCGCCGCTGCCGCTCCCCTCGCCCCCCCCCGCGGCTCCTTACAGCCTTACTTTTACGCCGCCCGCGGCCCCGGAATCCGCCGCGCCCCCTGTGACCCCGTTGGAACCGGCCGCGGAGCCGGCCACCTGGCCGGGGTGGTTTCGGGAGTGGGTCAAGACG
Organism: uncultured Anaerolineales bacterium; assembly: GCA_964504195.1. Lineage (GTDB taxonomy): Bacteria > Chloroflexota > Anaerolineae > B4-G1 > SLSP01 > CAZDDI01. The sequence continues at coordinate 328,946 of CAZDDI010000001.1, read as the reverse complement.
GCGGGCTACAAAAACGACGCCTGGCTCGTGCGGGTGTTGGGGGAGACAGGTGAACCGCGGCGGGTGCGCGCTATGGAACTGGCCGCGGCGCAGCTGGGCATGACGAGCAATGCCGGCGGGTTGGGGCGCGGCTTTGAGCGCTTGACCGAACAGGGGATCATCCTCACCGAGCGGGCGGCGATTACTACCCGCACCGATAAACGCCGCCTCGCGTTTTTAGTAGGCTTGACACCGGAAGGTCCGGGGATCAACGGCCAGGATGCGTACCGGTTGCTTACCGGCACGGACCCCGTGCCGCAAGACTTGTTGCGCCTCAAGCAACGGCATAAGGTCGGGAACTTAACCGCAGACGCAGCCGCGCCCGTGAAACAAGCGCATGAAGGCGCGATAGCGCATCTCTATCTGATGCTGGAAACCGAGGAAATCTTGACTGCGGCCGGCTATACGGTAACGCGCTTTCCTGAAGCCATCTATGTACCAGAACTGGGCACCTATGAACCCGATTTAACCGCGACGTATGGGGAGCAGACTTGCTACATCGAGTGCGAGCGCGGCGGCGTCAAGAAGCCGGCGGAGCGTCGCAATAAGTTTGCCCGTTACTACGCGGTAACGGGGGGCACGTTCTGGATCGTGGCCGATGTCGCGGCGACCGCCGCAGCGCTGACATCTGAGATCACGTTTTTTGCCGGCACGCTGGGGCCGGTCACGCTGCACCTGCTAGTGACGGGGAATACCGGGCGCAAAGAGATTCCGCGCGGGCTGGCGGTCTGGGAAACGCGGCAGATTAAGTAATCAGCCGGCAGGGGTTTAGGGGCGCGGTAGTTTGCAGCACAACTAGCACAATTTGCTATCTGTGAAAATCTAGTTGTCAAACCGGTGGCAGCACTCCCACCTGCCACTCCGGGAATCCACCCCCTAACGCTGGGAAGCCACCCTGGGAATCCACCCCCCTGACGCTGGGAAGCCACCCTGGGAATCCACTCCGGGAAGCCGCCTTTCGCGCTATACCTGGCAGCAACTCCATGGCTGATCCCCGCCGCACACCCGCAGCAAGTGGGGGTTGACAATTTTGAGGTTCTGTGATAATTTTACTACGAAAGTAACTCCCGGGGGGCCGCCGAGCGGGTCAGCCGCACTGCTCCCCACACCACCGGAATATCTCGCAGGCGCAGCCTGCATAGCGCGTTATTGAAGCCCACGAGCGCGGGGGATTGAAGTCCTTCCCCCGCGACCGTGGGCTTTTTGCGTTTCACGCCCGGAGGCACACATGAACTGGGAAGCGTTAGGGGAACTCCTCGCCACGACCGGCATTTACTGGCTGAATGGCCTGCTGGCCGGCGTGTACCTGCTGGCCGAGCACTTGTTTGCGGGGGCCGCGTTAGGCGTGGCGGTGCTAGTCGTGCTATTCGTAGATGAACCCCAACAGCGCGAGGTCGGCACCCGCAGCCGCCGGTATAACCGCGGGGCGACGCGCCTGGACACCCGCGCTATTCCCTGGAGCACCGTGGCCCTGGGGTTGGTCTGGACGGGCATCGCCGCCGTGACCCCGCAGCCGGTGCCGCTGATCGGCCTGGGGATGTGGCTGTGTGTGCTGTGGTTGGGGCTGACGCTCCCGTTGGGGCGGCGGCGCACCCTGCACCTGCTCAAGTGGCTCCTGGGGGGCTACTGCGCGCTCTTGGGGGGCTTCTGGTTCCTGGCGCGCTTCCCGCTCTCCCCCACCCAAGCCGCAGCCTGGTCAGAACGCCTGCAAGTGGTTGGCGCCGGGGAAGCCCTGGAGTGGAGCGTGCGCGCCCAACTGATTCCCTGGCTGGCGCTGCTGCTCTGGGGTATCTACCCCGCGACCTTCTTCGGGATGGTCGGCCAACTGTTTTTCAAACAACGGCGCAGTATGGTCTCCCCCTGGCAGTCGGTAACGGCCCGCCTGCGAGACTTGCGCGATCGCGCGGCGGACTAACCCGCCCGCTCACCCCATTACCTGAATGCCTGTAAATCCGTTTACCTGATCTACCTGCCCCTACCTGAGTTTCCCATGTGGATTAAGGGGGCATTGTATGGCACTAAGCACTACATTATTAGCACCGGCGCACACCCCGCCAGCCACCCCGCCAGGGGTGCTGGGCGCGTGTGCCGATCTCGAACTGCTCGAAACCGGGCAGGAGTTGTTGCGGGACGCCCAAGGCCGCCCCACCGACCAGGTGGGGCTGTTGTGGTTCCACAACCGCGAGCGCGAGGCCGGGCGGGTGTACGACGTCTACCGCGCGGCGCGCTTGTTTGCCGTGACGTTTCTGCCGCAGGAGAAGCGGCAGGACGCGGCCTTCAAAGACCGGATGCGCACGGCCCTCACCGGCCTCTACAACCAGCGCACGGCGCAGTTTGACATCCTGCATCTTTTCGCGGGGATGTGGGAGCCGCACCCCATCGGGATCGTGCAAATCTACGGCGTGGTGGGGCTGGGGGACGCCTTGGCTGCCGCCCGCCGGCACGCCGATCTGGGCGCGGCGGCGCTGCTGGCGACCTTGAACGCGGCCTTTGAGCAGGCGCGCTTCGAGCCGTTGCGCCTGGCGCAATGGGAATGGCTCATCAACGCCTACCACCAAATGCACTTTGGCGCGGTGGTCGTCGGGCAACCCGATGAGCGTCAAAACCCCAAGGGCCAGGGCCGCGAAGGCCCGGGCGAACAAAAACAGCAGACTCCCGAAGGCGCGCAGGTCGGGCAGCAGTCCGAAATGTTCCTCCGCGCCATGGTGCAGGGCAAACATCAGTTTGTCGCCCCGCTCCTGGCTTCGCGGGTCGCCCCGGCCGAACTGGCCCGGCAAGTGGCCGGGTTGGCCGATGAGGCCAGCGTCTTCGCCTCCCTGCAAACCGGCAGCGAAGGCATTTCCGCCAGTCTGGCCCTGCCGTTGGGGCTCTCGGCCAACAGCGGGTGGATGAGCGGCCAGGCATTTGGCCGCACCCGCGGCGAGAGTGTCAGCCAGACCGTGAGCGTCTCCACCGGGCGCGCGCATACCGTCGGGCGCGCGACGACCGTCGGCCACTCGATCACGGAGGGCGAGTCGCACAGCACCGGCGTCGCGCATTCTAGCGGCGGCAGCATTACGCGCACTACGTCCATTAGCGAAGGCACCGGCCAGGCGACGGGCACGGCACAGACAACCGGCACCGCCCACTCCAGCGGCGTCGCGCATTCCAGCGGCTCCTTCTCATCCTCCTCGTCCAGCAGCGGCATCAGTGGCGGCGTGAACGGCAGCATTAACCGGGGCGTAGCGAAAACCGATGGCGTAGCGGATAGCACTAATTGGGGCACGGCCAACTCAGAGACTAACACCGTCACTGGCACTAGCGGGATGGCGCAAGCGGAGTCCTGGGGCGACGCCCGAGCCTTCAGCCGGCAGGTGGGCGGCTCCGTGGGCGGCAACTATGGCCGCTCGACCACCGGCTCTCTGAACCCCGGCGGGGTGGGCGTGAGTGGCGGCAGTAACTGGGGCGTGAGCGGCAGCCTGAACGCCTCCGTAGGGGAAACCAATACTGACTCCATTGGCGGCAGCACGACCTATTCGGGCAGCCTCAGTAACGCCAACGCCGTAGGTACGACCGATTCCGTCGGGGGCGCGCATACCACCAATAACAGTGTCACTAACAGTGGGGGAGTTTCCAGCGGTTGGAGTAGCGGCTGGTCCCACTCTACCGGCGTCTCCAGCGGGTCCTCCGCTTCGACCACCACCTCGAGCAGCGACACGACCTCGCAATCTCAAACCAATTCGCAAAGCAACTCTACGTCGCAGGGGATTTCCACCTCGACCGCCGTGGGATCTTTCTCCTCGTCCACCACCTCGGAATCTCACGGCACCTCGCGCGCGGAGACGCACTCGACCGCGACCACCCAGAGCACCGCGGACTCGACCAGTGAAGGGACCAGTCACGGCATTTCCAGCGGGCGCAGCGTGGCGGAATCCGCCGGCCGCACCGCCGGGCAGTCACAAGGGTTGGGGATGAGCATGGGGGCTGTGGCGGGGCTGGGGTACTCCAATTCCTCGCAATGGTTCGATGACCAGGCGATCTTGCTGACCAACATCTTGCGCGCCCAAACCGCGCTGGCGGACCTCGGCAGCCGCGAGGGCGCGTATTTGACCGATCTCTATATCCTCACCGAGACCGAGGCCGGGCTGGCCGCCGCGGAAGCCAGTGTCCGCCAGGCGTATCAGGGTAATGGGCCGCTGGTGATTACGCCGGTGCAAACCCGCCGCCTCAGCCCCAGCGAGCAAGCCTACATCCGCCTGCACGCGCTGTGCTGCACCCCTTCGACGCGCCCGGAGACGAAAAAAGCCACCTACGAGCCGTACCGCGACGCGACGCTCTTGACCGCGCGGCAACTGGCCGCGTATACCGCGCCGGCAATGTTTGAGGAGGGGCTGGCGGTGACGGTGCAGGAGCAGTTCCCCGCGTTTGCCTTCTACCCCGATCTGCCGGGGGAAGTGGTGTGGGCGCATCAGTTTTCTACCGAAACCGGGCAACTGACCGATACCCCGCTCCGCGTCTCCCGCGACCGCTTTTTTCACACCGCATTCTGCGCCGATACGGGCTTCGGCAAGTCCGTGGCCGCCGAGCGCCTGGCCCTCGAAGCCGGCAAAGCCTGGCACCAGCGCATCGTGGTGCTGGACTTTGGCGCGGGTTGGCGCAAGTTGCTCTTTGCACCCGGCTTGCGCGACCGCGTGGCGATCTACCAATTGCAACCGGGGGCCACCGTGCCCTTGCGCTGGAATCCCTGGCAGGTGGGGCAGCGCATCAACGCCGAGCAGCAACTCCTGGCGACCTGCGAGATCTTCCAGCGCGCCGGGCGCATGGGCGACCGGCAACTGGGGTACATGGTCACGGCGGCGACGCAATTGTGGACGGTGACGGGCGTGCTGACCAACTCTACCCCCGTCTTACAGCATCCCCGGTGGGGCTATGTGCAGCCGGACGAGTGGGACGTGCTAGAAACAGCCTGGCAGACCTACCAACTCCCCCCGCGCGCGCGGGGCCGGGTGGCCGTGCAGCAGCTCGCGCCCCCCGAGCGCCAGGCGTTGGCCGTGTGGCGCTCGCGGGATACCGGGTTGCAGCACTGGATCGCCATTCTCGAGGAGATACTGCGGGGCCGCTGGAACGCGCAAAAACAGGAGTTTGTGGGTGGCAAAAAGGTCGGCTCGCCGGATTACGTCTCGCTCGAAGGGCTGCTCTTGCGCTTGCAGATGTTCCAAATGGGCGACATGGCGCGGCTGTATGCGCCGGGCCCCGACACAGTGCCCATTGAGGACTTAGGGCTGCTAGGCGATCCGCTGGACCCCTGGGGCATCACCATCCTCGAAGGCGGCTCTTCGATGCCTGAATACCCCAAAGCAGTCATCATGGGGCTAGTGGCCTGGCATCTCTACAACGACGCCAAAGCCCGCCGCCAGGAGCGCATCAATACCGGCCAGACCTTTCCGACGACGGTGATCGTCTTCGAGGAAGCCAACAAGATTCTGACCGGCGTGGATACCGGGATGAGCGACGGCCCGCAGGGGCCCACCACCAGCGCCCGCTTTCAGGAGATCTTCCGCGATGGGCGCAAGTACGACTTTTTCGCCTGGCTGCTGGTGCAGTCACCGGCGGAATTGCCGCCGGGGTTGTTCTCTTCGTGCAATAACCTGGTGATCGGGCAACTCAAGGCCGCCGCAGATCGGGACATCGCGCAGGCGGGGCTGGGGTGGAGCGAGAAGGGCTTTACCGATGAGGATTACAAGCGCGCGATCTCGCGCCTGCCCATCGGCTATGCGATTGTCAAGTTGGGCTACACCGCCAACCCTGTGTGGAGTATGCCCGTGCTGGCCCGCCCGATCATGGTGGCGGCGCGTGAACCGACGGATCTGGAGGTGTGGATGAATCACCAAGTTTTGACGGGAGTACAGCCATGAGAATCATCATCGGCGGCGACGGCATCAAGTCGGCGCTCTATCCGCTGCTCTTACGCGGCGGGCATCGCGTCCTGGGTCAAGCCAGCACGCTGGGCGCATTGCAGGCACAAGTGCAGTTGGAGCGCCCGGACGGGCTGCTGCTGGCCGGGGTGCTCGGCGACACGCCGACGGCGCTGGCGGCTATGGTGAGCCGCTTGGGGGTGCCAGCGGTAGTGTTGCCGCCGGCGCATTGGGACGTGACGCCGTTGCTGCCCGCGGCAGAAGTGTTGGAGCCGGATACCACATGGGAGTCCGCCCTGGCGGCTTTGGTGCAGCAGTTGCCCGGCGAGTCGCCGCCGCCGGGCAGTCTCCTGCCACCGGCGACCCCGCCGCCAGCGGCGGCCCCACCTGCTCCCGCAGGGCCGCCCCCACTAGCGACCCCCGGAGCGGTTGATCCGCTTCCTCTACCAGCAGCAGCGCCAACCAACGGCCCGCTGTTGAGCGGCCCGCTGCTGATCCAGGGGCTCGTCGGCGGCGCGGGCGCGACCAGCCTGGCGTTGGCCCTGGGCGCGGCCGTGGCGCTCCAGCAACATCGCGCGCTCGTCCTGTCTAGCGATGAATTAGCGCTGGCCGGCCGGCTCAATCTAGCGCTGCACAATCCGGGGCAAATCTTCACCGTGCAGCCGGGTCTGGACGTGGCGATCTGGCAGGAGCAGGCGGTGCCCCCTGGCTATGCGGCGGTGATTATTGAAACCCAGTGTCCGTATGATCTGCCGCAGGAAACGGACGCCACCGCGCTCTTCATCGGTTATCCCGCCGCGGCTACCCGCCTGAGTCTGCTCCGCAGGATTAGCGAGGTAACGGCTTACCAGCTGCCCCCGATCGCGCTGCGCCTGGCGTTGGTCAACCGCGCTGGGCGCGGCGGGGATTTTGGCGCGGTGTTGCGCACGGCCCATCCGCGCCTGGCCGTGACGCTTTTACCGCACGATCCGCGCGTGCCGCTGCTCGACGACACACAAGGCCACGCGCTAGATGCCCCCCAGTACGGGCTGGCGGTCTTTAACCTGGCGCGGGAATTGTGGCCGGCCTTGTTCCCGGAGCCCACCCCGGAAAAAGAGCGCGGCCCCGGGAAAAAGGAGCCGCCAGCAGTTACCGGGAAGCCTGATGCGGCCACTAAAAAGCCGCGCAAATTCTTCAGTATTCAGTTAGGAGATTGACGTATGGCTGAAAACCCGCCTCCCGCTCCCCCAATTGTGCAAGTCGCGCTGCCCGGATTGCTGGGCTGTTTCGCCGGCGAGCAACAAGCCCTGCTGGCCGTGCTGGCCGGGTTGGATAGTGACGCGCCGCGCACCCTGACCGAAGCCGCGGCATTGCTAGGGCAAGACGTGGAAACTATTGGCTACCAGGTGGCGCTGCTGGCGCGGACGTTCCTGCGCGGGGTGACCACCCCCCTCCCGGAGTCCCTGCGCCTGGCCGGGGCGTTTGTCGTCGAGGGCGTGAGCGCGGATCTGGCCCGCCCCGGCGTGTATACCCTGCATCATATTGTGCCCGCGATCCGCGCCACGACGTTCCCGGCGTCTCGTGAGAATCTCACGGTGGTCAATGTCTGGGAAGGGGGTGTGCGCGGGGTGCGCGCCTGGGCCGGCGTGCGCTTGCACGCGCCGGAGGGCGCCGTGCTCGGCGATCTGGCGACGGAAGTGGTGTTACCGGGTGAGGGCGCAGTGGTGTACCAGGCATTGACCTGGGAGCGCGTGGTATTTCCCGCGCCGGGGCGCTATCAGATCGCCGTGTGGCTGGGCGGGGCGCCGCTCCATGCCTATTTTCTCCCGGCGTATTTGGCGGAGGAGCAGCATGCGCCCGGGGCTTGACTCCCTGCGCCGCGCGCGCTGGCTCCGCCGCCTGGCGCAAGCCCTGACGCACTTCACGGGTGACGCGCAGGCGTATCACTGCCTGGCGCATTACGCGACGCCGCAAGAGGTGGTCGTAACGCTGGCCGATGCGCGCGTGGGCGTGCATGTCGGCGAGATCGTCGAAGTGGGCTTGCAAGCCGGGGCGCTGGTGCTCTGGCAACCGGGCGCCGTGCAGCGGCTCTTCGCCGCCGGCGCGTGGACCTGCTACACGCTGCCGGAGCCGCCCGCAGAATTGGCGCAAATTGTGAGCCGCGCGCGGGGCGCGCTGCACGCGCTGGGCTTACCTACGGAAGTGCTGGCGCTCTTGACCACGGAACTGCTGCTCCAGCAGGCGCGGCAAGCCGTGCAGACGGCGTATCGCAATACGAGGAGGGGCTGATGCAACGCTCACAAATTGTAACCTGGGTCTGGTTGGGCTTATTGACATTGACGCTGATTGTCGGCCTGGCGCTGCTGGGCGGCGAAGTGGCTGCCTTGCGCGCCGAATTGGCCGTGCTCAGCGGGGCGCGCCCGCCGGCGGCTGCGGTTACGGGGGCTCCCGCGTTGCCGACCCCCGCCACCAACACGGGCCAGGCCGCGCCCTGGGGCGGTGCCTTGAGCGTGCGCGTCACGGCCGCCGGGGTCAGCACGCCCACCGCCAGCACCACGCTGTCCATCACCGTGCGCGGCTCCGGCGCCGCCGATCCGCTGCTGGATTTGCCGCTATTGACCTGCGGCACCTGGCGGTATGAGGTCACGGGGGCGAGCCTGGAGCGCGCGCGCACGGACTTGTTGGCCCTGATCCTGCAAGGCGAAGCCCAGACCGCCCTGACCTTCGGCGGGGTGGCCGATTTGACCCAGGACTGCGTGCTCACGCTCAACCCGCGCCAGGATCCGCTGAGCATCGTCGCCCCGCGGCTGGAGGCCCTGGTGCCCCGCGCGGCGCCCGAGTGAGGCGGCGGTAACGTAAAGTTCGGTCTGGTACTGTGGGGTATCGGTGCGGTTCCGTCTGGTTGTGTATGGTACAGCCCGTGTCAAGTTCAGGTGGAGTTCAGTTCGGTTCCGTGCTGCCGCGGCGGTTGTGTTCGGTAGTGTGGTGTATGGGTTTTGCACCGTTCGATGATGTGAAGCTCGGTTTAGTGGCGGTGGGGTAGAGTAGTGCTCAGTTCAGTTCCGTGCAGTTCCGTCGGGTGAAGCAAAAGTAATGTTTAGTGTGGGCTGGGTCTGGTGCAGTTAAGCGGGGTCGTGGTGCAGCGGCGGAGTGGCGTACAGTTCAGTTGTGGTACGGTCGAGTTGCGCGCGGCGGGGTCGAGTTGCGTGCCGCCTGGGTAAAGTTTAGTTTCATATTGTTAGGTAAGGGTATCGCAAGGTTGGGCTTGGTATGGGCATCATCACGTTTAGTAATGCCCCGGTTCGGTAGTGCTTAGTGCAGTCGGGTCGCGCGCGGTCAAGGTTTAGTATGGTTCAGTCGGGTAGCGTGCGGTATCGTAATGGCAGTGTTGCGTGGGGCGTAGCGTTGCGCGGTCACGGTCTGGTGTCGTGCGGCCAGGTCGCGTTGCGTGCCGCCTGGGTAGCGTACAGTCTTGCTTAGTATAGTAATGCCCCGGCAGTGTAGAGTTATGCTCTGTCTCGTGGGGTTATGGTTGGGTTACGCAAAGTTCGGTAGAGTTTTGGCGCTGTCGCGTATGGTGAAGTCGGGGCAGTAAAGTAGCGCCAGGGCAGTGCTTAGTGCAGTTAGGTTGCGTGCGGTCACGGTATGGTACGGTATGGTTCGGTCGCGTGGCGTGGCGTTTAGTACCGCCGGGGTGGAGCAAGGTTCAGAAGAGGAACAGCAAGCGATGGAACGCTTCAAGCAAGGGCGGTTTGTGGTCAAGATGGCCGGGTTAGGGGTAGCGAGCGCGGCATTTGTCCTGCTGTTGACGGAGGTAGATCGGGGGCTACTCCTGGTCTACGCGCTGGCCGCAATGTTGCTCGGCGCTGGGGTGGGGGCGCTGGACCGCTGGCCGCGCGCGCAGCTGGTACTCGTTAAGGCACCGATGTGGCTGGGGATGTTGCAAAGCCTGTATGGCGTGCTGTTTGGAAAGGTGACCGCGCCGCTGCAAGTGTATTTCGTTGCGTCCCTGACCTGGTACTGGGTCGGGGTGGGGCTGTATCAGTATACGCAGCACCGGCGGGGCGCGCTGCCTGCGTAATTTAGGCGGCCATCGTAGAGTTGCAGGGGTATTGCTTAATTCAGTTAAGTTGCGCGCAGTAATGGTTTGGTATCGTAGAGTTGAGCATGGTTTGGATAGCGTGCGGTTGGGTTTAGTAAGGGCAGTGTTTGGTCCAGTGTTGTGACGGCGTGGTTTGGCGATGTTTATTCAGGTGCAGTCTGGGTCACGTGCAGCAAAGTTGCGTTGTGGTTAAGCGCATTAGGGTAGAGTGAGGCTTGGTCACTGTGAGGCGTGGTGCGATTATGTGACGCGACTGCTGTGCTCGGTAGAGCCGGGTAGCGTAGGGGTAGTGTGTTGTCACGTCCCGCAAACCAGCGGTAGAGTGGGGTAGGGTTCAATGTTGCTTTGTTTGGCAGCGCAGCGGTTTGGTTAAGCGTATCAGGGTTTAGTACAGGCGAAGTGAGGTTCAATACCGTTTGGTGGAGCTAAGGCACCGTCTCGTTTAGTTCAGTGAGGTAGTGTCAAGGTATTGCGTAATCCAGTCATGTGGTGTTACGGTAAAGAAAAGAGGGAACAAATGCAAGCAAGGTATAAGTGGAGCAGTCTCATTTTAGGACTATGGTTAGTGCTCGGCGGCTGGCCGACAGCCACCGCGGCGCAAGCGCCGCAGGCTACGGGGTTTTACTTCCAGGCCCCGCTCGGGCCGCAGTCCCACCTGCCGGGTGTGACGTTGACCTATGCGCTGGGGCTGGACCTGGTAGACGCGCCGGCGGGCAACTACACTGCCTATATCAGTTATGTCTGGACCAGCCCGCTCCACGGCACCGTCAGCGGGCCGGAGACATTGACCGTGGCGCATCCGGGCGGCAGCGTGACACACCCATTTGCTATTCAGATGACCACCCCGGCCAACTTTCAGCATGGCGACGCGCTCTGGCTGCGTATCCAGGGCTACCTCGTCAAACCGGATGGCATGATCGGGAGCATTGCCAGTGGGTATCTCCATCTAGTCCCCCCCTCGTTTTACCTGCGCCCCGCTGAGCAAACGCTGGTCGTCAATCCGCTGCCCGGCCAGGTCAGTACCACTACGGTCATCCTGCATTACGCGCCGACCGACACGGAGATAGCTGAAGCCTATCGCTGGGATCCGGTGATTAGCGGGGTGCCAAGCGACTGGGGCCGCGCGTTGACCCCCGTCCCGGCACTGTTTCTCTATCCTGATACGGGGGAATCCGGGGTGCTTACCGCGACGTTGGTTTACACCGTCGGGGTAGTCTGGAACGAAACCACCTTTACGCACCCGCTTACGGCCACCCTCGGCGGCGAACTGTGGGCGCTCCTCCCCACGCGCTTTTTAGGCGTGCTCGCGCCCGTAACAGTGACGCTGGTGCCCAATCAGCGCCCGGTGGCGCAGATCGCGGCGCTGACCGCGCCGGTGTACGAAGCTGACCTGGTGCAGCTGAACGCCGCCGGCAGCTATGACCCCGATGGACACACGCCGCTGACCTATCAGTGGACACAGACCGGCGGGCCAACCGTGTCCCTGACCGTGACGGATCAGAGCACCTTGACCTTCCGCGCGCCGCCCACGGGCGAAGTGACGCTGACCTTCTCCGTGCAGGTGACGGATACCTACGGCTTTGCGTCTGGGCCTGCCACGCTCAGCGTGCCAGTGCGCTATCGCACGCGCTATCTCTACCTGCCGCTGGTGTTACGCAGCTGGCCGCCGCGCGAGCTTATCCCCGGCGATGTGCCAGACGCGCCGCCCGGCTATCCGGCAGCCGTGGGGACGTACTACGTTGAGAACTTCGACCACCCCAACGACAACGATTGGTATACGTTCAGCGCCACCGCCGGCGTCACCTACACGCTGACCGTCTCCGAACTGGGTATCCACAACGATACGCTGCTCGCGCTCTTCGCGCCGGATATGACGACCTTGCTGGCCGAAAATGACGACGCCGTGCCCGGCGATCCGCGCGCCGGCTCACAACTCGTGTGGCGCGCACCGACTACGGCCACCTACCAGGTGCGCGTCCGGCATTACGATTGGCGCATCTGGGGCGCAGGTACGGAGTACACCCTGCTCATTGCCGCCAACACCGGCGGGTGGCGCGCGCGGTAGCCCTATCCGCAGCGGTTGAGCAACGTGGAGTGAGGCTGCGGTACAGTTCAGTTGGGCGTAATACGGTTCAGTTCAGCGCAGTCCCCGGTTCAGTTCGGTCTCGCGGGTGAAGTAGGGCGAGGTTTCGGTTGGGTTATGCGAGGCGAAGTAGCGGTTCAGTTGTGTCAGGTAAAACCATGTGGGGTTGAGGTTACGCAGCGCATAGTACGATCACGCGCCGGTCTAGTAATGTGTCGCAAAGCAATCTGAAATCAAGGAGGTTCTCATGGTGACTATCACCGAATTGGTAGAGCCCATTATCCGGGCTTTGGTAGATGACCCGTTTAGCGTACAATTCAGCACCGTCGAAACGGATACCAGTTGTGTCGTGGATGTGACCGCGCCGGAAGCCGAATTGGGCCGCCTGATCGGGCGTCAGGGCAACACAATCAACGCCATCCGCGCTCTGGCTCGCGTCTTGGGCGCCAAGCAAGGCCGCAGAGTCACCATCAACATCGCTGCGCTGGGAGCGCCGGAAGCCCTGGTTGAGTAACGGTTAAGTTTGGTCTAGCCCTGTGCCGTGGAGTAGCGCTTAAGCATGGTTTGATGAGGTGATGCGGCGTCTGGTAACGGTGGGGTTAAGTAGAGTCCTGTATTGGTTGCGTGCAGTTCAGCCCCGTTCGGTAAGGCAATGGTTAGGTGAGACGCTGTATTGCAAGGTCCAGGTGTAGTTTTACGCGGCGATGTTGGGCTATGGTTTGGTATAGTTTGGCAGTGTCTTTTACAGCCTCGTGCAGTCATGGCACAGTTCCGTGCAGTTCCGTTCCGTGCCGTCGGGCACCGTGCGGTAACGTCCCAGTTCCGTCACGCTGGGTTTGGTCGGGTTTCATGTGGTTGGGCTACGTTTAGGTTCGGTCTAGTTAAGTAGCGCAACGTCCAGGTGTGGTTTTACGCGGCGATGTTGGGCTATGGTTTGGTGCCGCGGCGTAGAGTAGCGTGTCGGTGCAATGGTTAGGTGTTGGGTTTGTGCAGTAATGCGCAGGTAAAGCGCGGTAACGTATCGGTAAAGTTTTACATTGCAACGTAGGGGTAGTGTATCGCACGGCATTGTCCGGTTTAGGTAGCGTAGTGTATGGTTGAGCCCGGTAATGTTTGTGTTTGGTGAGGTCGCGCCGGGTCACGTTCCGCTTGGTAAAGCAATGGTTAGGTGAGGCGCTGTATTGCAAGGTAACGGTACAGTATTGTGCAGCGGCATGGAGTTCTATGCTGTGCTGTGAAGCAGGGTAACGGCAGAGTTTGGTGTAGTAGGGTATCGCCAGGGCTACGCATAGTGTAGTTATGTACGGTTTCGTATCGGCACCGTCACGTTGGGTTAGGTTGTGTTACGCCTGGTTAGGCTACGGCATTGTGTAGCGCTTCGGTGAGGTTGCGTTGGGCCACGTTCCGTTCGGTAAAGCATTGGTATCGTGACGCGAGGTGTCGTCAGGTGAGGCTGAGGTGGAGTATAGTTAAGTTGGGTTTCGTCATGTTACGGCGAGGCTTAGGCAAAGTTCGGCGTAGCAGAGTTTTGTACAGGCGAAGTGTTGTCATATAAGGTTGCGTATAGCAAAGCAGGTCACTTATGAAATTATTACGCGCAGTTATCGGAATTTTATTGCTCTTGCTCTGGTGGTGTTCGCCGGTGCTGGCCGACGATAAACCGCCGCCGCCGCCTACCCCGGCGCCGGTAACGGAGCAGCCCCCGCCGGCCACCCAGGAGCCGCCCCCGCCGGCGACGCAGGAGCCGCCGCCAGTGGCAACGCCGGAGCCAGTCTTGCCGACTGCGACGCCGGTGTTACCCACCGCCACGCCGCGCCCGGTACTGCCTACGGCGACGCCCGCGCCGCCCACGGCCACGCCCACGCTGACCCCGACGGTGACGCCCACGCCGCCGCCTACCGGCACGCCCACGGCCACCCCTACGCCCACGCCTACCGCAACCCCCACCGGCCTGGCGGGAGGCTTCGAGGAACAGCCGGGCGCGGGTTGGCAGTTACCAGGAACTCCGCTGCTCTGGGGTGGGGGCGCGGCGCTCGCGCTCTTTGTGCTCTGGGTCGTCACCCGCTTTGTGATCTACACCAGCCGCGATCTGCGCCACAAACAGCAGATGGTCACGGAAGACGCGAAAAAGAGGCTAGAACGCCGGCGCGTCGAAGTGCAGCAGTTGCTCAACGGCAACGCCGGTGAGTGGCGCGGGGTCATCAGCCAGGCCACCGCGGATGTGATTGGCCGCCCCGTGACGCTGCTCAAGGACGATCTGCCGAGCATCAAGGGCAAGCCCGCGCCGTACTTGTCCATCCGCGATCCTGAGACGGCGATTACTTACCTGTATACCATTGATCCCGAAATCCTCCAGCGCGTGCGGATGGTGCGCCGGGCAGATCGCGTCATCCACCTGGACGCCGTGCATGATGCGGCGCGGCTCGAGGTGCATCTGGTCTTCGAGCATCTCGCGCGCCTGCTCTTGCGCGAGGACACCCCCGCCGTGCCCCGGCAAGCCGAGTGGTATCTGATTGTGCAGGAGGCGGGGTAATGGCAGTCTGGGAACCTACCGTGTGGCTGCGCGAATCGCTCACCACAAGCCGCCCCGCAGCCGTGACGCTGCTCGAAGCCGTGCGCGCCCAAGCGCCGCGGGCTGCTGGCGCGGGCTGGATCTGCCCGCATTGCGCCCACTATGACGGCGGGGTGACGTGCGCGGCCAATGTCTTCATTGCACTGGTCGGCGGCGACTTGTCCGACTGTCAGCAGTTTGCCGTGCCAGAAATCCCGCCAGGGTGAGGTGAGGTGATGTAGCGCAATGTGAAGTAATGTCAGGGCAAGGTTTGGTGATGTCAGGTGGTGTACAGTTGGTAAGGGTTATGTTCAGTGAAGTTTTGTAAGGCAACGGTAAAGTTAGGTGCGGTGTTGTAGCGTAAAGTCTAGGTGAGGTCTCGTATTGTTCGGCGGCGCTGCAGTGCGGTTAATTTCTGTTATGCGCCGTTGGGCTTACGTTTAGTACAGTTATGTTTGGTTGAGCGGGCATCGCCAGGGTAAGGCCGAGTCACGCTAAGTGCAGTTTTGGTGAGGTGGGGTCGCGTGTCGCGTTGCAGCGTTACGGTATGGTTTCGTAAAGTCTTGTTTTGTAAGGGTGAAGTGAAGCGACGTTATGGCAAGGTCAGGTCACGCTTGGTCAAGTTTTGTGACGCTAGGGTAAAGTGATGTCACGCCTGGTCAAGTTTTGTGACGGTGTAGTTAAGTCAGTAGGAGGAGGGGGTAACTATGCGCCGATTGGGTATCGTGGATATAGTCATCATCATAGGGGTCATGGCCGGTTTGCTGGTCGTTAGCCTGGCCTGCGGGCAGGCTTGGAGCGCGGCTATCGCGCCGCCCACCCCGCCGCCCGGGTGGCTGCCGGTCTCCGCGCCGCTGCCGGCGCAAGATTGGGAGTTCAGCACCCATGCGTTTACCAGTTATACCGGGACCACGACCTTGAGCGAGGTCGGGGCCTGGTATACCGCGGCGCTGGGCCGCACCCCGGAAGATTTGACGTGGGATCTCGATGGGCGCGCGTTCAACTTCACGGCCACGCACACCACCCTGAACGGGCGGGTGCTGATTACGGTGACGGCCTTGCAAGCCCCTGACACCCGCGCGCCGCTCTGGGTCCTGCTGCGCGCGGCCAGCGTGCCAGAGGAATGAAATGTCCACGGTGCAAATTCTTACCGGCCAGTACACAAACGGACAAGTGACGTTCTCAGCTCCTCCGCCCGCGACTGAGATCCCCCAGCGCGCGGTGATCCTGCTGCTGCCGGATTCTGCGCCAGAGCGCCCGGACCTTAAACCCCGTGAGTTGCAGGTGATCGCCGGCGTTGCTGCTGGTTTGACCAACCAACAAATCGCGGAGCAAATAGGGCTCGGCTTGGGTACTGTGCGGAACTTGTTGAGTGCGGTAATGCGTAAACTAGGACTGCCCAATCGCGCCGCGGTGGCGTCACTAGCCTGGCAAGCCGCAATCGGCGCCGAGGTACTGCACTATACGCCTGCTCCGTTGCCGCCTCCGGCGGCACCACCTCCGTCATCTCCGGCAACGCAGTCCTTCGCTATCTGGCTCCAGGAGCAACTGGACGCCCGAAATTGGAACAAGGCAGATCTGGCGCGCGCCTCTGGTTTGAGTTATGAATCAATTTGGGAGTATTTCCGCGGCCGGCGACCCTCCGCTACACGAAGTATTCGCGCTCTGGCGCAAGCCCTGGATGTAGAGATAGCAACTATCTTAGGACTATTAGCCGATGAATGAAAATGAACTAGATTTCACTGAGTTTCGCGCCTGGTTGCGGGTGCAACTGGAAGTGCGCGGTTGGTCGTATCGCAAACTTGCGCAGCGCGGGGGCTTTTCGGAGGCCATGGTCTCGCACGTCATGCGCGGGTTTCGCGCCGTGACCTTTCCCTTTTGCCAGGGCGTAGCGCAAGCCCTGGGGCTGCCGCCGGAAGACGTGCTCCGCCACGCCGGGCTGCTGGAACCCGTTACCGAAATTGAGCGCGCGCAAGAACTCGTGGCCACGCTGGCGCGCGCGCCGCAAGGCCGCGTGTACCTGGTGGGGCTGGAAGTGCTGCTGCGCGCTGTGACTCGGCACGCTTACGATCCCGCCACGGAACTCTTAACCTGGCCGCCTGAGGCTAACGCATGATGACTTGGTTACTCGTGCTCAATCTGGGACTGCTTGGCATCGCGGCCTATACCGACTTCCGGTATCGGCAAGTGTATCTGCAATGGTCGGGAGCGGCCTTGCTCGTGGGTCTGTGGACCGCTATCTGGCCCTGGGCCTATCACGCGGCGCCGTTTCCCTGGGTGCGGTTGACGCTGGCCTGTGTGCTCATCGCCGCCAACCTGCACACCTGGGACCGCGGGCGGCACGGCGGCGGCGATGTCTGGATCACCGGCTACGGCGCGCTCTTGCTAGGACCGGCGCTGCTGTGGGCCTTGGGCCTGGGCGTGCTGCTGCTGCTCGTGGGCGTGGCTACCCGGCGGCTGACCTGGCGCGGGCGGGCGCCGGTGGCCGGGCTGCAAGCCGTGGCGATTGGATTGGTGTTACTGGCGCTCTGGGGCGTCCCCTTAATTTAGGAACTGCCGCGCCATCTGGCGCGGGGTCCCCAACTGTTGCAACCCAAATTACCTGAAGGAGTGTCTTACATGAAAAACATCAATTGGCCGTTGTTCTTGATCGGATTAGCCGTAGCGGCGGTGGCCGTAGGGGGCTTGCTCTTCCTGGGCACGCTGCTCTATCCGGCGCCTACCCAGATCCCCGTTGCGGTGCATGACATCCCCGCGGGGACCACGCTCGACCGCGCCAACTTCCGCCTCGAAGAGTGGATCGGCGTGCGGCCGCAAACCCTGGGACGCCTGTTCACGGCCCGGGAGTTTCCCCAGGACGCCGTGACCCTGGTAGATGTGCCGGCGGGCAGCCCGCTCTACCGCGCCGCTGTGGATACCGAGACTGCCGGCGCCTATGTCACGCGCCTGACGCATCTGCTCGACGACCCGACGCGCGTGCTGGTCGCCATCCCCGTTAAGCCGGAAATCGGTGGTAATATGCCCCGGCGCGGCGATGAGGTAGACCTGCTCCTGGCCCTGGGCAGCCTGCGGACTAACGAAGTGCAGAATCACCCGACCGTGGTGGAGGCCCCGCAGACCGGCGCCCCCCGCGCGCCGGAAGGGCCGACTTTCTCCCGCCCCGTGCTGACCGGCACGCTGCCGCTGGCAACGCTGGTACTGCAAAATATCCCCGTGGTCCACATCGAGCGCGAGCAGGTCACCACCGGCTACAGCACCAGCCCCGGCGGCGGCGCGACCCCGCAAACCGCGGAAGGCGATGTCCAGCGGATCTATGTCTCCGTGACCCGCGCGCAAGCCGAACTCCTGAGCTTCGTGCTGCATTCGGGGGCGGGCACGGGCGCGGTGCGGTTGGCCGCTCACGCGCCGGGCCTGGCCGAACACTACCCTGGCGGGCTGCTGTGGGAGGACTTCGAGACCTGGCTCTTCGAGCGCCGCGCGGCGCAAAACAAAGATTGGAGGCGTTAATGGAGCGCGTTACTTATCGCATTGTAGTCGGCTACGATCAATTCCATGATCTGGAAGCCCTGCGCGGGATCTTCGAGGCGCATAACACGCGCTTGCGGGCGGCTCCCGACGCTCCCGGGCATTGCATCGAGATCGCCAGCGGCGCGCAGACCGCGCAGAAGGTGTATGACGCGGCGCTCAACCTGGGGGCCGACGCCGTGATCCTCTCGCCGGACATCCAGGGCTATCACCACGGGCTGTTGCGCGACCTGCTGCTCTATGAACAGCAGCCGATCCCGGTCATCGGCCTGGTGCGCCCCCAGACGGATGATGGCCGGATCATGCAGGCCAACGGCGCGCTGGCCGCGCTGCTCACGCCCCTGACGGCGGAAAACAGCGGGCGCGTAATCGCCATGCTGGAAGCGGCGATCGAGCAAGCCCTGCGCGACCGCGCCACGGGCGCGACACGGGTGGGGCGGGGCATGGTGCCGGCAGCGGCGCGGGGCCGCAGTTGGCAGAAGAAGCTCATCACCGTCTACGTCCCCAAAGGCGGCGGCTCGACGCGCACCACGCTGGCGGTCAACCTGGCCGTGGGCCTGGCCCATGTCTCTTTGGGCAATATCCCGACGCTGTTACTCGATCTGGACATGGCGAAGGGCGATTGTCACACGCTGTTGGGCTTCACCCCAGATGCTAACTTGCTCATGCAGGATGCCAGTTGGAAGCCCCTCGAAGCCGGCCTCTACCGGCTCATCATTCATGCCGTGCAAAATTGGGGGCAGACTGGCGCGGGCGCGCTCCACCCCAGCATCCTGGAACGCTTCTACCACCACTGGCGCGGCGCGGAGTCGCAGTTGGAGCTGCTGCCGGGCCTCACCTCCCCCACTGAAGCGCGCGCGCCGGAGTTTCGCAACTGGGAAATCCTCTACAGCCTGGCGCGGGCGTTGTGCGAGAGCGCCCGCCAGAGTTTTCCCTTCGTGGTCGTGGACATCGGGCAGGACTACAACCTGCCGCTGCACAAGGCGGCGCTGGACGCCGCCGACGATGTGCTGGTGACGGTGCCCCCCACGCGCACGGCGCTGCTGGATACCGAGCGCGCCCTGCCCTCCTTGCTGACCGACTATGGGCATCTCAAGAAATTCCACCTGGTCGTCACGGCCTACGATCCGGCCTTCGGGATCAGCGTGCAGGAGATCCAACGGCGGCTCCAGTTGCCGCTGTTGACGATCATCCCCTTCGATGCGATGGCCGCGCACCGCGCCGTGAATACGGCCACGCCGTTTGTCATCGGGGATGAGGGCCCCTTGGGGGAGAGTGTCCGCGATCTCGTCCACGCCTATACCGGCTACCGTGACGATCAAGTAGTGAGCAAAAAGCGGGGCAAGAAGGGCAATCCCTTCCAGACGCTCCAGCACTTGCTGGTGCGGCCGACATGAGCAGCGCACCCCCCGCCTACCAGGGACCCAACCCCTTCGCCGGGCAGCAGCGCA
Source organism: uncultured Anaerolineales bacterium (assembly GCA_964504195.1). Lineage (GTDB taxonomy): Bacteria > Chloroflexota > Anaerolineae > B4-G1 > SLSP01 > CAZDDI01. The sequence goes on along the minus strand of CAZDDI010000001.1, from coordinate 309,322 downwards.
GTTTCGGCGCGGCGGCGGCCAGCACCGGCGCTAATACGCTCACCAATGCAGAGGACGCCTTCCAAGCCCTCTACCGCGAGGTGCAGCAGCAAATCCAGGCCACCGGCGGGCTTTCGCTGGGCCGGGATGCCGCCGGCGATGAGGAGCGGGTGGGGCAGCTCGTCCAGCAGTTGCTCGAGACCCGCCTGACCCAGTACAGCCTGGCCTTGAGCGGGCAGTCCCCGGAGACGCTCGCGGCGCGCGTGTGCGATGAAATCCTGGGCTGGGGCCCGCTGGCCGCGTATATGCGCGATCCAGAGGTGGAAGAGATCGCGCTCAACGACTTCGACCGGGGGTTTATCTTCTACGCCGGGGGGCGCAAAGTCCCCTTGCCGCAGGGCTTCGAGTCCTACGAGCACGCGCGCACCCTGCTCAACCGCAAGATTGCCGCCGGGCATGGCTACGAGGTCACGCCGCGCAATCCGCATCAGGACGGCCAACTGCCCGATGGCTCGCGGGTCTTCGTGGCGGTCTCGCCGCTCATTGGTAGCCAGATCGTCGCCAACATCCGCCGCTTTCGCGGGGTGGCGCGCACGCTGGAGGAACTGGTCGCGTTGCGCTCGATCACGCCCGGCTTGAAGAACTTTCTCAGCGCCGCCGTGCGCAGTTACCTGACCATCGTGATCTCGGGGGGCACGGGCACGGGCAAGACGACGTTCTTGCAGGCGCTCAGCAGTGTCTTCCCCCCGGAGGATCGGGTCGTGACCATCGAGGACACGCCCGAACTCGACCTGCACCGCTTGCCGGATTGGGTGAGTCTGCGCGTCCGCCGCCCCACCGATGACGGCACGCCGGGGATTGATATGGGGCTGCTGGTGCGCGATGCGCTGCGGATGCGTCCCGATCGCATCATCCTGGGCGAAGCGCGCGGCGCGGAAATGGTGGACATCTTCACCGCCTGCAATACCGGACACGAAGGCTCGCTGTTCACGCTGCACGCCAATAGCGCCTGGGCGGCGCTGACGCGCATGGTGACGCTCTACCGCATGGGCCAGCCGCTGGACCCCGAGGAAGTCCGCCGGGAAATGGTGGCCGCCGTGCAGCTCGTGGTGCATCTGAAGCGCGATTTTCGCACCGGGCAACGCTATGTGTCCCAAGTCATCGAGACGCGCCACATGGAAGGCCGGCAGGTGGCCGGTGAGGTGCTCTTCGAGGCCGCCGCCGGGCAGGCGGGCGCTCGCTGGCAGCGGACGGTCTGCAAGAGCCTGGAGCGGATCGCCGAGCGCGTGCCGGAGTTTGATCTCCTGCGCGATGTGGTGCAGTTGGAGGCGGCAGATTCTTAACTGCCAAGCCGCACAGGCGCTAAGAAAATCTTTAGGCTTCTCTCTGTGATCTCTGTGGTGAAAAATCCCGGCAGATTTTTAACGCCAAGCCGCAAAGACGCAAAGGCGCAAAGGCGCTGTGACTCTGTGGTGAACTCTCTTTTAACCTGAAAGGAACCGACCATGCGATTACCGTTACTGATCACGCTCGCCTTACTGGGCGGCCTGGGCGTCCTGGGGGCGTATCTGGCCTTAGTGTTTCCCCCGCTGCGCTTGCGCGCCACGCGCGGCGGGGCCTGGCAAGCCGGCTTGCAGGTGCGCTTGACCCGCGCCGGGCTGGGCGTGGATGCCAGCACCTTCTTGACGCAAGGCGCGCTGTATGGCCTGGTGCTGGGGGGGCTGGCCTATCTTGCCAGCGCCGCCCCGGCCGTGGTGCCTGTGTTCTTCGTGGGTGGATTCATCTATCTGTGGGTGACGCTCGAAGACCAGCGTAATACCCGGGTCAATGCCTATCACCGCGATCTGGCGACGGCGATGGATATTATCGGCAACGCCTGGCAAGTCCGACCCGCGCTCAGCACGGCCCTCGAAGCGGTCATCACCTTTGCGCCGGGGGCGGGAGAAGGGCCGGTCGGGGCCACCGGCCAGCGCGGCCCGGCGCCGGATAGTGTCGCCGCCGACTTTGCCGAAATCCAACGCAGTATTCAGGCCAATCTGAGCCTGCGCGCCGCGCTCCAAACCGTGGCCGACCGCCGGAGCAGCCCGATCTTTGACGGCCTGGCCATGGCGCTGCTGGTAGCCGACGAACAAGGGGCGGCGGCGGGGGAGCTGCTCCGCGACCAGGCGCGCACTACGCGCCAGCAGGTCGAGGCGTATCACGAGTCTCTGACGCGCCAAAAAAGCAGCCGCAGCGAGATCCGTAACGGCACGGTGGGCCCCTGGTCCTTGTTGCTCATGGTGCGCGCCTTGAGTGGGGCCATGCTGAGCCAGGATTTGGGCGTGGTAGATGCCGGGCAGGTAACGGGGGCCTTCTTCTGGTCGCCGCTGGGCCTGGTCGTCGGGGCGCTGGCCGCGGGCCTGAGCGTGGGCTTATACGCCTGGGCCATGCAGTTGGCGAGCCGCGGGCTGCTCTTGAGGCGCGTGCCCACCGAACACGGGCAAGTCGCGGCCCCCGCACGCCCGGCTGCCCAGCTGTGGGGCTGGGCCAGGGGAGGTGGCTAATGTTGACCGCGTATATCTGGGGCTGTGCCTTACTGGGGGGCAGCGGGATCTTCCTGGCCGTGCGCGCGTTACTGGGGCCGCCCGCCACCCGGCCGGGGGCAATTCCCCCCGGTGACCGCTTTGCCGGCGGGCAGGGGCAGTTAGCACGCCTGGCGTATCGCCTGGCGCCGCAAAGTCCGCGGCAGGCGGAGCGGGTTACGCAATGGCTCAAACAGGCCAACTGGTACTGGGCGCCGGGCGAGTCCGCGCCCCCGGCGGCGCAGGCCCCCTTTACCAGCGTGCGCGGGTTCTATGCCCGCGCGACGTACCTGGCGCTGGTTGGCGGCGGGCTGGGTCTACTGGCCGGGCTGCTGGTAGTGTTGTTGGCGGAGTTGCCGGTCTGGGTGGCGCTCGTGCCGGCGGCGTTGGCCGCGTACACGGGCTACATTGAACCGCAGGATCGCGTGCGGAATGCCGCCGCCGCGCGGCAAAAAGCCCTGCTCAAGGAAATGGCTTTCCGGTTGCCAGAACTCAGCGCCACCGTGACCGCCGGCAAGTCCATTATGCACGCCTTGCGGGAACTGACCGCCCGCCCCGGCGGGCCGTTGGTAACCGAAGTGGCCCGCTTGTTGCAGATTTTCGATCTGACGCGCTCGTTAGAACCGGCGGTGCAGCAAGTGATCGCGCACAATCGCTATCGCTTGCTGACGGAGTTCTTGCACCAGGTACTCTTTGTGGAACAACGTGGCGGGGCTATTGGCCCGGCGTTGCAGGTAATGGCCGCTGCGGCGCAGGAGCAATTGCGCCGGCAGTTGGTAGCCCAGGGCCTCAGCAACCGGCAACAGATGGGCTTACCCATCGTGGCGGGGGCGTTCATCGTGACCATGTTGCTGTTAATGGCCCCGATTCTGGTCGCTATTTTGCAAATGCTGTAATCACAGAAAGGAGTTGCGGATGTTGCAAACTATGAGTAATCGCTTGTTGCTACTGGAATGGCAGCGGCAACGCTGGCTGCGCGTGCTGCTGGGCGCGCTGCGGGACGAGCGCGCCGAGGAAGGCACCACGTCCAACGTGCTGCGCAATATGCTCACGGCGCTAGGCGTCTTCGCGGTCGTCGGCGTGATCTGGGCGGCCCTCAACCGCGCCGGTATCAACGTCGCGGGCCTGATTGACGGTAGCGCCGGCTGGGCGCCGTGAGGTAGCCATGCCGCGCCGCCGTTGGCTCACCCTGCTCCGCGATACCCGTGGGGAGTCCGAGACCATTGAGTGGGTCTTCTCGATAGTCCCGCTCTGGTTTATGTTGGTTATCGTGCTCGTGGTCGTGGTGCAGGGGCTCAAACTGGCCGGCACGGCGTCTGAAGCTCATCTCGCTGCCCGGCGCGCGGGGACCGCCACCCTCGCCGCCGGGCAGTCTATGGCGCAGACGCGCGGGGCCGCCTGGAATATTCCGGGCGAGGCAGCCGTGTTCACGGTGGATGACCGCCTGATTGATGTGCGGTGGGCGTACACCTGGGATACTCAGCAAGGCGTGTTACCGGCGGCCTTACGCCGCTTGGGCGTGGGGGTAGCCGGCGCCACGCGCAATGAAGGCTTCTATGCCGGGCCGGGCGAATGAAGGAGGTAGGTATGTATCTATGTGGCTGGCGTAACTGGCTGCTGCTCCGCGCGCGCCGCTGCTGGCAGGACGAGCACGGGCAGGGCGTGGTGCTGGAACTGCTCGTGTGGACGCCGGTACTGCTGCTCCTGCTGGGGCTGGCCGTGCTCGTCCTCCGCGGCTCCCCGGCCAAAGTCACCGTCAATGCCGCCGCGCGCGCCTGCGCCCGCCAGGCGGCGGTGACGCTCAACGCCCCGCAAGGGCTGGCGCAAGGCGTGACGGCGGGGACGCGGGCGCTAGAGTCGGGGCATCTCGACCCGGAGCAAGCGACGCTCACCGTGACCCCGCTGGGGCCCTGGGGGCGCGCAAGCGCGGTCGAGTGCGTTGTCACTTACCGCGCTGATCTGCGGGGCGTGCCGTTGCTGAGTCTGCTGCGTCCCGGCAGCCCGTACTTGACGCTCACCGCTACCGCCTCTTCGCGGGTCGAGCCGTACAAGTCGCGGTGGGGAGGGCCGCCATGAACGCCCGGCTCCGCCGCCTGCTCCGCGACGAGCGCGGGCAATCTATCACCATCATGGTGCTCTTCTTGCTGCCGGTGCTCTTGCTGGCGGTGGGGCTACTCGTGGACTTGAGCCACGTCGCGGTCGGCCAGGTGCGCGCGCAAGACGCCGTGGACCTGGCCGCCCAAGACGCCGCGAAGGAACTGGACGCCGGCAGTTTCGTCGTCCGCCAGCAGGTGCGGTTGCAGCCGGGCGCGCTCCAGGTCGCGCAGGCCCGCGCGCGGGAATATGCCGGCGGCGACTGGCTCACCGTGACCGATCTTAGCCTCATCTACCCCGATGCGCGCCACGTCGCCGTGTACCTGGCCGGCGAGGTCGAGATTCCCACCCGCTTCATGGGGCTAATCGGCATCCGCACCATTACCCGGCGTGTGGCAGCGGTGGCCGTGCCCGCTTTCGGCATCACTGGCGAAGGGCAATAGGGAGGACTTGACGGAAGTAGGGTATCATGCTATACTTACCGTATGAAAACGAGTTTACGCTTAGGGGAGACGACGACGGGCCACCTGGAGGCGATTGCCGCCCGGTGGGGCATGGAGACGCGCGCCGAAGTAGTGCGCCTGGCGTTGCGGGTGGTGGGGGGCTGTCTGCCGGCCCTAGCCGCGCCGCCGGAGCTGCACCGGGACGTGGGGGCGCCGCAGTCGTACTATCTGGACCCGCCCGACCAGGCGGCGGCCACGCGCATCGCCCAACACTATGGGGTGCGCGGGCAATCCGCCGCCGTGCGGATCGCGGCGTATCTGGTGTATACCCTGGGGCTAACGCTCGCTCTGTCGAGTCTAAGCAAATCTGAGGAGGTGTGTGATGGGTAGTTTTCAAGTGAGCTCTGGCCGATCGCTTTTTCAGCGGTTGACGCCGCTGGCCTGGTTGTTAGTGGGTCTCGTGATTTTTTTCGGGCTGGCCTTCGTGATCGTGGGCGTCCCGCGCCTGCTGGACACGCTCGCAGCCAACCCCGCACCGCCGGCTACGGCCACCCCGACACAGGTAGCGCCCACTGCGACCCCCGTGGTGGCTACGCCCGAGCCTACCGCCCAGGCTACCGCCCCGGTGACAGACACAGCGGCCTTCCCCGCCTTCTGGGCAACTGGTATGTACCAGGACGCGCAAGGCCAGTGGTGGCCGGCGGAAGAGGTGCGCGTTCAGGTGCAGCAAATGGTGGAGGAGCATTATCGGGAGTGTAATGAATTACTCTCTGGGCCGCAAGACCAAATCCTGGCTACTATAACGGATGCCCAGGCCCGCGAGTGTTATAGCGGGGATTTGCTGGATGGTTGGTTCTGGGAGAAACGGCGCTTCTTGGATACGGGGCGATTCAATGAGCGTGCAGGTGTTACCACTGACAATCTTATTACCGTGCAAGGTTTCAGTGAGGATGGATTAACCTGTTTGTTAGGTGAAACCTACTTAGCGGGTTATGTACTTACTTATGATACTCAGAGCGCTACCTGGGTGCGCACCGACGTTCCTGCCGATGGCCTGGTAGACGGAGTGCAAAACCTGGGGGTCGCAATTTCTCAAATGCGTTATGACCCGGAGGATGGCCGATGGAAATCAGATCGTTTCGTGCAATGGATACCTCGCTCGGCGCCTTGAGCCGGGCTTTACTCGTACTGGCTTTGATTTTACTGGTGGGGCTGGTGTGGACGTTCTCTACGCCGGCCTCATTGAGCGCGCAAGGTGGGTGTCCACCTCCTAATGGAACTGGTTGTCGTGAAGAAGGCGGCGGTGGAGGCAGCCCGCCCGTGCCGCCGCCACCTACCGCCGAGCCGCCCCCCGGCGGCAGCGATCCCGGTAATCCCGGCCAGCCCGGCCCTGGCCCAGGGCAACCCACCCCGCCGCCCGGCGGCGGCAACCCACCCCCGGGTGGGGGCAATCCGCCGCCGGGTGGGGGGACGCCCGAGCCGCCCCCGCCGGTACAAACCTTCTGGTGTACGGCGCATCCCGGCTGCCCGGAACTCGCCAACGTTTCCTATTCTTGTTCTCACGGCAACTGCTGGCCGATCTGGATCATGTGCCAGACCTTCGAGGAGTGTCGCCCCCCGGCCGGCGATCCCGGCACTCCCCCCGCAGACAATCAACCGCCTTGCGTGCCGGTCGTCACGGCCGACGGCATCACCCTGGAGTGCGATAGCCATGGCCGCGAGGGCTGGGACTGGGGCTATTACATCCACGCCTGGGCCGTGGTCCCCCCGCATCGCGTCCAGATTCGCCCCTTCCCGCGCTGGCTGGTAGCCCTCGAGGGGACCATGAGCCTGACGCGCTCGCCCGATTTCTCCGTCACCGGCGGGCCGGAGGGCGCGGGGTTGGCGGAAGGCTTTTGGTCGGCGGGCGTCAATCTGCCCCTCAACCTCGACCTGGCTGATCCTGACCCCGGCGACATCCGCGATTACCGGATCGGCGTGCGCTGGCGGATGCTGCGGCCCTTCGAGCGGCTGTTCGGTGGCAATCCGGTGCCGGAGTCGTGTTGGAACTTCGATGAACGCGAGTGGAACATCGCCGGCGGCTATGCCGCGCCGGGGGCGTGTGGAGATGCCGTAACGCACGCCTACGAAACCTCGTCCTGGGGCAAGCCCGAGAACGGCGGGCGCTTCGTCCACGAAAATAGCGGTTGCGCGCGCGTGCCTTCGGAACCGGGGGAATGGACGCTACCGGCCTACCAGGTGCGCGTGCCGACCTACTGGACGGTCGAGTGGGCTGACGAGTGGTATGTGTGGGCTGAGAATGGGTGGGAGTGGGAAGATACCTGCTTCTACCGCGCCGCGCCGCCTATCGGCCAGCAGTGGGCTAACTGCGACGGGAACGGCGATGGCGTCAACGACCCCGACTACTATCGCCTGGCGCGGCCTAAGTACGAGTGGGTGCATCAGCGCGTGGGCTGGTATCCGCTCGACCTGCGCCCCTACGGGTATCCGCAATGGTACTATGAGTCGTGGGCGGTCGTGACCACCGGCGCGGGCGAGTGGTGTCCCTTCGAGTATGCCGACCCCAATCCCGGTGACACGGTGCGCATCCCGGTGATCGAGGTGCAGACCGTCATCGTGGACTGGTGCCGGCTGGACGGCACTTGCGGGAATCTGGAACCGCAAACGCCGTGGTGATCCGCCGCGCGCGGCTCACCGACCTGGCTCCCCTGGCCGCCCTCGAACGGGCGGCCTTTGTGTATCCCTGGGGCGGGCTCGATCTGCTCGGGGGCTTCCTCCCCGGCGGGCGCGTGCTGGTAGCGGAGACTGGCGGGCAGGTGATGGGCTACGCGCTGTGCCGCGGGCGCAGTCTCGCGCGCCTGGCCGTGTACCCCGCTTACCGGCGGCAAGGGGTGGCGCGCGCGCTGGTGCAAGCGGTGCTGCGGCCCGGCTTGCAGGTGCAGGTGCGCGCTGGCAACCCGGCGGCGCGGGCGCTATATGCGGGGTTGGGGTTTGCAGAGGTAGGCGCGTGCCGGTATCGAGATGGCGAGGCGGGGAGCAGGTTGCGGTGGGAGTGAGCAACCCGGCGCGCGGGCTACGCTTGTATGCAAAATGCGCGGGGGCGCGTGGTAAATTTTAGATAAATTGACAGCGCTGCAAAATTCATCTATAATTTAGAGAGAACCCGACTGATTTACTCTGTCTTTTAGCGTGCTGCAAGATTCCGCATAAGTGCTGTGGGAGGTTGTTATACCGAAAAATTCCAAATTAGACACCCCCAAGAAGTAAAAAAACGGAAGAGTTCCGTATAAGAGCGCGTTGAGAGGCTTACACGGAAAGCGGCGGGATTTCCCGCTGTGGAAGGTGGTTAGGCCGAAGAATTCGGGCTAATACCCCGTTCAGCGGCGCTACGCGCGCCGCTGAACGGGGCGGCGGCTGTACCCACCCGCTTGTTGGCTCTGGCGCTAACGCGCCGCCGCCGAACAAGCGGATGGAGCCGACCAGCCGGTGGCTCGCAAGCGGCCTCCGGCTGGCGGCTCATCCGCCGCCCCGTTAGGCGTGCCCGCACGGCAAGACCTGCGAAAGCGACTGTAGTGAGAGCGAAAGGATGAAGCAGTTCCCAGTCTTGCAGACAAAGCGCTTGATCTTGCGCGAGTTCCGGCCGTCAGATGCCCAGGCAGTCTTCGCCATCTTCTCCCAAGATGCTGCCACCAAGTATCATAACGTGGAGACCATGCAATCGGTCGAACAGGCGGCGAAGTTGGTCGAGACCCGCGCGAGCGTGTTCGAGCGGGGCTTGGGAGTGCGGTGGGGCATCGTGCTGAGAGAGCAGGGAGATGGAGTGATTGGTTCGTGTGGCTACTACAACCTGAACAGGGCGCATCGCACGGCTGAGGTAGGGTATGATCTGCACCCAGCATACTGGCGGCAGGGGATCATGAGTGAGGCATTGAGAGCTGTGATCGCATACGGGTTCAGCGAGGAATTCGACTTCTGGCTGAACCGGATCGAGGCATTGACGTATGTGGAGCATGAGGCATCAGCGGGGCTGTTGAGGAGGATGGGCTTTAGAGAGGAAGGGATACGGAGGGAATGCGGGTATTGGAAGGGGGAGTTCCACGATTTGCGGGGATTCTCTCTGCTACGTCGAGATTGGGAGGAACAGGGAGTCTGGAGCGGGTAGGGCACGCCTAACCTGCGGCTGCACCTGACGCGGCTATCATGCGCGGTTGTGGGGGTGGCTGGGCCTGCTACCGAGGTCTATCGCGGATGCCCGTTGCCCCAGCCGCCGCGCAGGTGAGCCGCCACCGTTGGGCGGCGGAATTGCTTGAGGAAACTTCATTATTTCAAAGGGGTGAAACATGAAAGAGCTAAAATTGAAAGTTGAAATCTTACCAGAGTTGAATGTGGATACTAGCTACCTGACACTTTTTCAGAAGTAGGGAAGCCAACGGAAAACAAAGGCTTCCTGGTTGGTCAAATGACGGTCTATCATGTCCAATCCAATATGGAAGATGCTCAAATCACGTCGGTCTTTACGGTCAACGAGGTAACGCAGGCCATCCTTGATAACTTTGGAGCCATAAGCGACCAGCCAAAGGTACAGCAGTACCACCGCCAGCGTGAGGCGCGAAAGCTGCAGGCAGTTGTGCAGATGGGTGCTTTCCAAATCAAAGCCATGGCCTTTGAAATCGCCAAACATTTCTTCGATCCACATACGTTTGCGATACGCGCGCAAGGCGGCCCGTAACTCCGGGTAATTGGTCGCCAGCAGCCAGGGTTCTTTTTCGCCGGATTTCCAATACGCAATTAAGTTGACGCTATAGGCGTGCTTTTCGGTCAAGCGAGCTTGCGGGATCCAAACCCGTTGGCGGCAGCGGGAGATCAGGCTATCAAAGCGTCGCCATTGCGTTGTATGGGGTAACTGTACCAAATGATTGCCTTTCTGGCGCAAAACATAACGCCACTTGGTCTTGTCTAACCATTTTATTACTGGAATTGCGCCAAATTCGCTGTCTCCGACCACCGAAACGGTGGCTTCAGTTGGGATCAAGCTGCGCACATAGCTTAACAGGGCTAATTGCTTCCAACTACTGCTATGGCCACGGTTTCCTTTGACTCAGGTCCAGGCCACAGGGATGGCGCGGCGGCGATAGGCCACGGCCACCATTAACAATTGATGCCCAAAGCCCACTTTGCTTCCATCCACGAGCAAGCGCACGGGTAAATCGTGGGCGACTATGCTCTCCAGAACAGTCATTATCCAGGGAGCGTACCAACTGCGGACGCGAATGGCCGGGTTATCCAATATTCGTAGCATTCGGCGTTCCTTACTCTTGTTGGTTGCCGCTCCGGGGATTTTCTTCCCGATCTTGCTGATATGCACGGATTGGGCGAGACATAAGCCTATCAATAGCCAGACAAAACTGCGCAAGCGGCTGGTGTGTTTATCGGGTCGCAATGCGCTCATTTCTTCATACCAAGTATTATACAGTTGGTTAGTTGACATTTCAGCTCCTTGTAAATAAGTTGGGTGACCTTTACTTTACTCGAATCTGTACGTCAATCAAGCGTTTCCAAAAAGTGTCAGGTGGCTAGACTTATCTATTAAGGTGATTGTAAAGAAGAAAATCCAGATAGATACTCTGGGGAGTACATTTTACAGAAATTGGACACGAAATACATAGTGAGCGGCGCTGATGCACAGCCTTTGCACACTATGTATTTGCAATACACCCTTATCTTCACGGAACACGAAAAGGAGAAGTGATGACTAATAATGAGGTTTCAAGCCGTCCTGGTCGAGCAGTTGCCTTGGATATGGATGGAGTACTCATAGATGGTATGCAATTCCACGTTCGAGCCTGGCAAGAAGCTTTCCACCGTTTCTATAGGGTAGATATTCCTGAAACACGAATATATGAGGAGGAAGGCGTAAAAGGTGATAAATTTATCGAGCAAATGGCTAGTGAATTTAATTTACAGATTGATGAAAATGCACGGATGGAATTACATCGCTTTAAGCGTCGATTCTTTAACGAAATTTTCCGCGTTACACCAATGGATGGAGCAACCGATCTTATCATAACTTTAAACAAACTTCGCTACTCACTGGCATTGGTAACAGGGACGGGGAAAGATGTAGCACTGGATGCCCTTTCCAGCCTCTCATTAGGCTCGTATTTCATGTGTGTTATCAGCGGCGATGATGTAACAAAAGGTAAACCTGATCCCGAGCCATATTTAGCTGCTGTACAGAAGCTCCAAGTGCCTACGGACTGCTGTCTAGTAATTGAAAATGCTCCAGCAGGAATTGCCTCCGCTAAAGCAGCAAATATGTTTTGCATTGCCTTGGAAACATCTTTGGATTCGCGTTACTTACAACAGGCCGACCTAATACTACATAATCACGAAGAACTGCACAACCTTATTCTAAGAGAGTACATTGAATCAGGTGGACAAGGCCCATGGATATCATTAATCTGCTGAAGAAATTATTTGGCACAGCAGCAGGAAGGCTTGCCGGACTAGGCCTATCATTATCAGTGTTAGTTTCCATTATCAAACTGACACCCCAACAATGGACGGCGAACCTAGGCGCATGGGCGCAATTAATTCGCGGCATAAACACAAATATAATATGGAGCATTTTTGTTCTCGTTCTGTTATATAGTTTCTACTACCTTTACAAAGATAATCAGCAAGCCCAATCCAATGTAACCGCCCCCAAAGAGCTAAATGGGAAATCACAGAATCTTGCTACTGCCGATATTATCTCTTATACCAAAGATGAATTTGGTGTTATTCTTCGCAAGCTAATTGAGGAGGAAGACGTAGATGAGATTCGGGTATTCGCATACACAGCTGAGACTCTCAGGGATTACATTGCTTATTCTGACAGGTATCGACACTTGACCATCAAGATCATTGTCAGAGATTGGACAATTGAACGTCGAGAGGAGGAGTTTTGCAATTCGGAACGAGAACGACGTGATCCCGGAATACGCCCATGGATGAAATGGAAAAAAATGAGGCGACTGGCCAAAGAATTCCAAGATGAGATGGAAAGTGATCTAACATACAAAATTCAAGTCCGATTTTACAGATCTGCCCCGATATTTAAAGGGGTGATTGTGTCAAACTCTAAATTAGGCAATATGGAAGCCTTCTTTGGATTATATCATTGGGTAGAACGGCCCGAGAAAGGCGGTTCTATATATAAAGGCGAGGGCGCATCAGTGATTCACCTCCAATCTAATAGAGGAAGTCACGAAAAAATATTTCTAGAACGTATCATAAGTCATTTTGATCGCATTTGGCTCACTGAATGTCGCACACTTGAGGACGTTTTTGCTGTTGATAATTACTCAGATCAGGTTGCTTATAGAGAAATTGATTAAAGATTGAACAATCCGATTCCAAATCGTGCGGCCAATATCACAAGAATTACACAATCTCTAACCAAATCCTCTATTAGACGCTTTCTCAGCGTGCCGGTGCCACCACCAAAGTCACCGGCCAGGCGTAATCCGCATCTGCGTGCAACGTCACTCGAAAAACTTGCTCCACCGACGCATACCCTGACGCGCTCACCCGCAACACCAGGTCGCGGTTGCTCGCCGGCAGATTGAGCAGGTGCGTGGGGCGGGGCGCATAAGTGGTCACGGTGCCGGTGGGCCTATCTACCAGGTCCACCTGAGCCGCCACAGGATCGCCCGCCACATCACTGACCGTCACCAGCAAGAACCACCGCGGGTCAGGCATATCAAGAACGTCCGCGGCGTCTGTCAATACCACCACCGCCCCCCGTGGCCGGGCCGTGGGCAGCGTCCGCAGAGGCACGGTAGTTAGCGCCGCGGGGTCCGGCAGCACGCGGGGCGCGGGCCTGTTGGTGAGCACCAGGGCCAAGATGACCCAGAAACCCACTAGCGCCAGCCGGGTAACCCCCTTCATAGTTGGACCATTAGCGGATAAGTATTTGCCTGTACTGGCTTGCCGCGGGCCGGGCGTAAGAAGGCGCGCGGGGGTGGTGCAATGGCCTCGCCCTTGCGACCAGCGGCGGGGGCCACTGGTTGAGCACCAGCGGCAGGTACAGGTAATGGTAAGGATCTGCGGCAGCTTCCAAGACAATATGCCTCGTTGCTTGGACCGTTCCCCCGCTATTGGTGGCCGTCACCGTAATGCTTTGTGAGCCGGTCACGCTCCAGGTAAATGTCATCGTGGCGGTCAACCCTTGGTTGGGCTGGACGCGCGGCGGCTGCCCGGTAGCGGTCCAAGTGTACGTCACGGGTAATGTCGCGGTGGGGTTCACCGTCGCCAGAAATGTAGCCGCGGTGTCCACGGTACCGGTCACGGGACCGGTGAGCGTCACATTCAAGAGCGCCGGGGGGAGTGTCACCACCGTGAAAACCCGCGTCGCGGCTACTTGCCCCACCCTATTCTGCACCGTCACCGTCAGCGTCTGCGGGCCCGGCGCGTCCCAGGTGTAACTCACCGTATCCGTGAGTCTGCCACCGGGATGCACTATTGGCGGTTGCGCGGTAGCCGTCCAGGTATAGGTCAAGGGCTGGGTCGCGGTAGGATTGACAGTAGCTTGGAACAGGTGCGCTACGCTCACGCTCCCTGTTACCGGACCGGTCAGTGTCACCGTTACCGGGGCCGCCACGACCGTAAAGTCCCATGTGGCTACAGCGAACTCCGTGGCGTTCTGCACGGTGACGGTGAGCGGCTGCACGCCGAGGCTCTCCCACGTCCAGGTGTGGGTAGCGGTCAAGCCGCCACCCGCCTGGACTACCGGGGAGTGACCGGGGGTGAGCCAGGTGTACGTCACGGGCAGCGTCGCCGTGGGATTCAGCGTGGCCCAAAAGGTATAGGCCGTATTCAGCGTACCGGTGACCGGGCCCGTTAGGGTCACGGTCAACAGCGGCGGCGGTGGGGGGAGCGTCACGGTGAGGGTCTGCGTGGCTACGGCCTGTCCCCAAGCATTGCTGGCGGTTACCGTAATCAAGTGTGTGCCGGGGGTATCCCAGCCCCAAGTCTGGGTAGCGGTCCAGCTCCCGCCAGGGTGAACTACCGGCGCCTGCCCGGTCGCGGCCCAGGTATAGGTCACCGGCAAATTCGCTGTGGCGTTGAGGGTCGCCGTGAAGGTGGCGGACTGGCCGACCGTGCCCGTCACTGGCCCGCTGAGGGTTACTTGGGTGACACTTACCGGATTGCACACCCGGTAGGTGGGGATGGCTTGCCACAGCGTCACCCATTCCTGATAATAGGCGGCGGCCAGCGCCCGGTCATGGATAATGAGCGTGTTCTCATCATTGTTATAGGCCCCACTGTCAGTCCAGTTGTAAGAACCCAAAATCACCCGCGGATCAGCGCCAAAAACATCCAAGACTGCGAATTTGTGGTGCAACTTACCGGGGAAGCTCTCAATGGCGTTGTGTGCGCCCGCCGCACAGAGGGTTTCATCATCAGAGGCCACGTTCCCGGCGCCCAGTTGGTCCCACACCCCATAGACCTCTACGCCGTCCGCCAGACGCTCCACCGTGCGCTGAGCGAGCAGGTCATCCGTCCAGAAAAACATCGCAAAGTGAAGCGTGTCCGCCGTGTGCGCCAACTCATCCCAGACTTCAAAGGCCACCAGATCGGTAGGAGAGAAGTAGGATTGTACCAGCGTGCCATTGTAGTCCAATAGATGCGGCGTATTATCTGTTTTGCCATTCTGGAACGCACCGCTCCACAGTTCCTCAAATTCCAGCGCGTAGACATCCGCCAGCGTGGTACTGGTAATGACTAGCGCGTTATTAGCGTTAAACGTGAAACCGGTGTCGGTAAAATTGGTGCTCCCAGTCCAGACCACTTGGGCATCAATGAGGATGAATTTATTGTGTTGGATATAGCTGGAAGTATCCGTAATCACGGGGATGCCGGCGCTGAGCAGGGCTTGATACCCCGCGGCGTACTCATGCAGCGCCGCGTCATCATCGCCGACTACGCGCACCGTAACGCCACGCTGGTGCGCGGCAATCAAAGCGTTAATCAGGCTTTGGCGGTTTAACCCGTACAGGGCCAGGTCAATCGTGCTGGTGGCCGCTGCCAAATGATTGAGCAATGCGGTTTCCATGGGCGTGGGGGTCAGCGTGGTGGTCACCGCCGTAGTAGCATGGGGGTTAAAATATACCGCATACTCTAGATCCGTGCCGACACTGGTGGTCGTCAAGGTGCAGGTATGGCTGATCCCGGCGCTGTTCGTGGGGCTGCCGCACCGGGGGTTATGCGTCCAATTGCTGGCCTGGTTGCCGCTGGCCGCGGCGTCCACCCGTACCATGGGCACACGGGCATCGGCGTGCCCCGCGAACCAACCCAGGCTGCTGTCTATGGCGTCAATTAGGGTATAGGTGGCATCCCGTAATTCCAGCAACTCGCCTTCGTTACTCAACGCGCCAGTGTAGATCTGATCGGCCCTCACCTCGGGGACCGTGGCATCACTGGGACGTTCCAGCAAATAATAACCATGCGCCGGAATACTCCCCGTCAGGGTGATGCTGGGGGTTCCATCTAGGGCCCGCAACGTCCAGTTAGTCAAATCAATGGCAGCATTAGTGTTATTGTACAGTTCTACCCACTCTGCGGTGGCTGAGCTGGCGGTACCCATCCAGGCAATTTCGTTGACCACCACTTCCAAGTAACTCGCTGACCTATTAGGAGCCGGAGCTTCTCGCCCCGCCGCCGCAGGCAGCGGTTGGGGCGCGGCTACGGTCAGCAACGCAGGCCACAGGGCCACCCCCAGGCATACCAGACTCAAAAACCAGGCCCCCAGACCACGCCGCCGGTTACGCATTAACATCCTCCACCTCCTTGATGGGTGCTGAAATCAATCTGTTTCTGTACCTATGGGTTACACCCCCCGCAAGGTTGATACCCATAATTAACCGCGGCCGCACGGGAAACAAAACAAATACGATTGTGTGGGGCAATTTGACGCGCATGGCGGCAGCCGGGGAAATGGAATTTATCACTTTTAGCACTGCCCACATACGCCGCGCCAGCCGTGGCATCTGGACAATCCCACACCCCCGGAGCTAGCTCCGGACCCGGTATGGTAGGTGGCGCGGTAGGTGGCGGGGTCTGCGGAGTAGCCGTCGCTGGCACCCTGGTGGGGCGAGGCGTGGGAGCTAGGGTAGGAGGCAGAGTGGTAGGCGGCAAGGAAGTAGGTGTCGGGGTAGGGCCCCACAAACCCCGCTCCGCCTCACGGGCCACGGTTTGCAACTCTTGGTAGAGCTCTTGGTACTTTACGTCAGGGGGATAGGTGCTCACCTGGGCATACCCCCGGCGGACCAATTCAGCGTTGACATGCGTACCATCCGCCAGGAAAACATAGCGCAACAAGCGGCCATATCTATCAGTCTCGGAAACATCCTTTTCCAGATACACGGTTTGCCCCGCGACCATGTGTGCATTGGCCGCCGTGGCTTCCGGCCCGAACCACATAACTGGCTGCCCCGGATGCACTGTTTCGGGGGTATCCATGCCGATATAACGCACGCGGTAAGTCTGCGCGTCAATTTGCACTTCAATGGTATCCCCATCTATCACGCGCACAACTAGCGCGGCTTGCCGTGCGGGGGTGGCTGTCGGCGCAGGAGTCTGGGTAGCCCGCGGTGTACGGGTAGGGGCCGGGGTGTTGGTCACCGGCGTGCGCGGGGCTATGGGGAGCAGCGTATCGGTGGGGCTCGGGGGCGCCGTAAGCGCCACCGTAGACGGAGCCGCGGCGGGAGCTGTAGCTAAGCAGCACCACATGAGCACAGTTAAAAGCAGCCCCATCCAGCTGCCCACTCTATTCATGTTAGTCTCCCTGTCGCGCGGGTGGTAAACATTAACACCCCCTGAGCATCAGCACACCCCCACCACTAAATCAGTTTTTCAATCCGTCGCCTCCGGTGGCATCGTCAGCACTGCCGCCAATTCCGCCGTCGCCTCCGCGATAGCCCCAATCACATGCCGCGCTTCATCCAGATAGATGAGCACGCCTTCCTCTTTGCCCCGGCGCAGGCAGAGATGCGGAAGTTGATTGCTACCCACAGCGCCCATCCGCACTTCGAGGATCAACGCCTGCCCCGGATCAGCGGCGACTACGGGTTTCACCTGCCGGTACTTCATGGTGCGTCTCCCGGCCAGCGCGCGATACGCGGGTAGATAGCGTATACGCCCATAACGAAGAGCCAGAGCGCGGCGGTGCCGCCATACGCGGCATCTCCGCCCCAGGCCAGCGCGCTCAGGAACGCCCCGACGACGAGGGTGATAATAATGAGAGCGATGAGTTCGCCAGCGTCAGATTTAGTAGTCATGTTGGATTTTATTTGCACTTGTCCTAAACAGTTATGGGTACGCGCTTAGAGTAGCCGCAGTTTGTTAGTCAGCGTAGCCCGGTTGGAATAGTCCTCCAGGTAAGCCTAGAGTAGATTTTGCGATGCGGGGCGTTTTTGCTGCCAAATATATTGTAGCCATTTTTGCTACAAAAGTCAAGGTCGGTTACACCTCTGCCGCCACCACCTGCGCCACCCCGGCTTGTCGCCGCGCTACCCAATCCGCCACGCGCGGCGCTAACTCGCGGGCGAGCGGGGTGGGAGCGGCGCGTAGATCGGCGGCCAAGAGTTCCGGCAGGTCGGTGGCGGTCGCCAATTGTCGCAGGGTGGTGGTTATAATCTGCCGGGCGGCCGCGTGGCCGGAGAAATTCGCCAAGTATCCCTGGATCCCAGTGGAATTTGGCGCTGCCGCCGGGCGTTCCGGTAGCCCAAGCAATTCCGACACTTTCGTAAAATAGGGCGCGAACAAGAGGTCATGCAGGCCAAACCCCAGCGCCAAATCGTGGCCGAACAGCCACCCGCCGCTGTAAAGCAACTGCCCACGTTCGGGATCCTCCGTGAATACCCCCAGCGCCAACAAGCGGTAATAGTCAGCAGCGTTCTGCACCGGGACCGTCTGGCAGTCGCCCGTAGCCGTGCGTACCTGGCAGGTCTGCGCCGCCAGGTCGAGACTCCGCACCGCCAGCGCGTGGGGCACAAACCCGACCGCCACCTGTGGGGGCGGGGGGATGGTCGCCCGCGGAGCGGAACGCGCGCGCCGTGCCCGAGCGGGCGGCGGCGGGGGCAGCACCCAGCGCACCGTTTGGTACGCGATGCGGAGCCGCCGCGCACACAGGTAACTCAAGCGTTCGGTGAGGGCATCGCGCTGGCGTTTGAGCAGGTACAGCGGTTCCCGCGGCGTGTCCAGCGGCGTGCCGGGTAGCCGGGGCGGGAGCACCTCTTCGACCTGCCCCTCGCTGTGTCCAAAGCGGGGCGAGGGGTAGATCGTTTCGGGGGCTACGGTAAGGGGCGTGTCGTCGCCCCATAGCCAGGCGGGTGGCGGATTCTGAGCGAGCATCCTGTGTCTCCTTGCAGATACCAGTCTTGTAACGCAAAGGCGCAATGGCGCAGGGCCGCCAAGAAGCGCGCAAAGCCCTGGCTGGCTGCGCGGGCGAGTGCCCCAGCCCTATTGTACCCGCGCTGGCCAGTAAGTCACGCCGCCAGGGCCACTACTTGGTGGGGGATAGGATGCAACCGGGTCTCAATGCTTTTTGTACTTTCCCGCGTTTGAGGTTATACTAACAAATAGTTTACACAAAACGCTCCAGAGCGCTGTGAACGCATCTGGAGCGTATAAACCACGGCGAAAGCACCGCCGCAGCGGAAGTAGTATACATCCATCCGCCCACCGGTGCAAGTCAAAGCGCTGGCGGGCGGATGTGTTTCTTGGGTTGTTTACACATAGGCAATCAGGAGATGTGCATGAATTTGTACCGCGACCCCGGCCCGTATAGCGGGCGGAACAGTTCCAAAGGCGCCTTGCTCCCCGAAATCGAGCAGGTGCTGGCGGCGTTGAATGCAGGGCTGCCCATCGCTGAAGTACGCCAGCGCGCCCTGGATGGCGACCTCTTCACGCAGCGCGCACGCTCAACACGACAACGTATTTGGTGGGCAATTCACCACTTATATCTATCTCAACCAGCATGGGGGTCGCATGATTTAAGTGAGACCTTTGTTACTTTTGGTCCGCAAAGCCGTGAATTCCTCTCACTACTGTATTTACACTACGCCTTGCGCGATCGTTTGACTTTTGATTTCGTAACTCAGGTACTATGGCCCCGGTGGCAGGCACATCAGTTGACTGTGACGCCTGAGGATCTAAGAGCCTTTCTGGATCAGACAAAAGATGACCAACCGCACATTGCGGAGTGGGCCGAAAGTACCCAAATCGGCCTAGCCCGCCATATTCTGGCCGCGCTGCGGGATTTCGGCGTGCTGGTCGGGCAGCAGAAGAAGACGCTGACGCAGCCGTTGTTGCCGCTGTTCACGGCGCGTCATTTGCTGCGTATCCTCAGCGAAGAGGGCGCGCAGGGGGCGGACGTGCTGCGCGCCCCCACCTGGCAGTTG
Organism: uncultured Anaerolineales bacterium; assembly: GCA_964504195.1. Classification (GTDB taxonomy): domain Bacteria; phylum Chloroflexota; class Anaerolineae; order B4-G1; family SLSP01; genus CAZDDI01. Next base: position 289,798 of record CAZDDI010000001.1, on the reverse strand, counting down.
TTCTTCCTGACGGAGCATGAGGTCGCTCACACGTTGAGCCGGTTGGCGCAGGAGCGCGTGATCCACTTCGAGCGGGTGGGCGACACCGTGGTGTTACAGACACCGGCAGATTGGAGGGCCGCATGATGCACGATTGGCGCTGGAAGATTGGCGAGGCCGTAGATCGGCTGCGTACCCGTTACGAGCATATCGGGCGCAAGACGGGTGCGCCGTTTTTGGCGTTGGTGTACCCGCCCGAAGCCGAGCTGACGGTGCTGAAAGAATGGCGGACGCAAACCGAAGCGCTACGCCCGGAGATTGATGTGCGGACGGTGGATGTGCTGGCGGTGACGCAGGCCGTGCTGGCGGACATCGGCGCTGGGGCGATTGTGGATGCGCTGGCCGATCCGATGCCGGGCTCGGATCCGACGGGTGAGTTGGGGCAGCTGTGGATCACGGCCATCGGCGCTGCAATTCAGGCGGCGGCTGCGCAACCGGGGCCGGGCAAGCCGGTGGTGAGCCTGGAACGGCTGGCAGCGCTCTATCCGGCTGCCGGCCCGCGCGATTTGATGCAGTTCTTGTGGGATATCGCCGCTGGCTATGACGGGCCGCTGGTAATTTTGATCCCCGGCGAGCTGCGCGGCGCGCGGACGTATGCCTTTTTGGGCCAGCGGGATGAATTCATGTACCGGGGCGACCTGTTGTAGGCGCCCGGTTGAGGAGGATGAACAGGATGGAGATTGGCGCACTGTTTGCTACCCGCGTGGAGGAGAAGATCGAGCCGGTCATCAAGGTGGCCGAGACCGCCGACGAGCGCAAACTGGCGGCGGAAATCGGCAGCTATGTGGTGACGCCCCTGATCGAGCAATACCTCGACGATTATCTGGAACACTACACCGACTCTTTCCAGATGCAGACGACCGAGATCGGGGTGTGGATTTCCGGCTACTTCGGTTCGGGAAAGTCGCACCTGGCGAAGATTATGGCGCTGCTGGCGGAGAATCGGGTATTGCAAGGCAGCTCCGCCTGCGAGCGCTTCGCGGCGCGGGTGCCGCCGGATGCGCCCCGGCGCAACGCCATTTTGCGCAGTCTGGCGCGGATGCCGCAGTGCGACACGCAAGTGTTGGCCTTCAACCTCAACTCATTGGTGGGCGGCAAGGAGCAGCCGTTGCCGGGGCTGCTGCTCTCGCAGTATTATCTAGCGCAGGGGTACAGCAACAATCTGATTTACGCCCGCGTCATCGAAGCCGAATTGGACAAGCAGGGCAAACTGGCCGCGCTACACGCCGCGGTGGAAGCCCGTGCGCGCAAACCCTGGGCGGATGTGCAGCGCAATCTGGCCTTCTACCGCCGCTATCTCTACGAGGCGGTGTGCGAGATTGCGCCGGAGCTGTTCCCCAGCGCGCAAGATGTAGAACGCGCGATGAAGGACGCCGAGCAGGGCGAGATCTACAATGTGGAGTTCCTGGTTGAGACGTTGCTGACCGACTTGCGCGCGCGCGCGCAGGCGCAGCGCAAGCCGCAACGGCTGCTGTTGGTGCTGGATGAATCCGGCCAGTGGATCGAGAATGATGCGGGCCGGCTGGCAAAGTTGCAGGCGTTTGTGGAGACGGCGGCGGAAAAGGGGCAGGGCCAGCTCTGGGTGATCGTGACCACGCACGGGGACATGGGTTCGATCTATAAGGAAGCCCGCGCGCTCGAAGGCGACATGAAGAAGATCGAGGGGCGGTTCCGCTTCAAGCCGGCGTTGACCACGGAGAATATCGAGCTGGTGCTGGAAGATCGCCTGTTCAAGAAGACGCTGGCCGGACAGCGCGAACTGGAGCAGGTGTACGGCGCGCGCGGCGGGGTGCTGCGCGGCCTGGGCGAACTGGCAAATACCAGCCAGACTTTGCCCGCCTGCACGCCGGAGCGCTTCGCCGTGTATTACCCCTTCTTCCCCTATCAAGTCCACTTGATCCCGGAGATTGTGAAGGCGCTCCGCTCCAAAGGCGGGCGCGGGGAGCAGATGAGCGGCTCGACGCGCACGCTGCTGGCGATCACGCAGGACATTCTGCGCGCCGGCCGCCGTGCCTATTTGACCGCGCCGGTGGGCGCGCTGGTCAGCTTCGATGAGGTCTATCACAACCTGGTGGGCGAGGGCGAGATCAACCCGGATGTACGCACGGAGATTTCCCGCATCCGGCAGGTGGTGCCCGGCGCGACCGAGTTGACGCACAAAGTGGCCGAAGTGCTGTATCTGGTGCGCGAACTGGCTTACCTCCCCCGCACCAAGGACAACCTGGCCCGGCTGTTGGCCGAGAGTGTAGATGATGACCTGCCGACAGTGCTGGCGCGGCTGGAGCCGGAACTGGAACGCCTGCGCCGCGCCAAACTGGTGGCGCAGGTGGGCGAAGAGTATGAGTTCCTCACGGGCGAACGACGCACTTTCGAGGAAGAAGTCGCCACCATCGAGGCGCAATATCGCCAACAGGATCGGGAGCGGGGACTGCAAAAGCACTTCATCCACGATAGTGGGCAGAAGCCCTGGCGCGCATGGCTCGGCGCGGATGTGGTGCGCTTCCACGACCAGGACTTCAATTTCAAACTGGTGGTGGATGAGGGCTTTGTGCCAGGCACACAGGGCTATGTCACCCTGCACCTGGTCACGCCGCTCCAGGCGTTTGTGGGCGTGGCGCTGGCCGATCTGGAAAACCGCAGCTTGCAACCTGACGCGCAGCAAACCATCTTCTTCCTGTGCGGGCGCGTGCCGGGCTTCGACCAGGCGCTCACACGGTATCTGGCGATGCGCGAAGTGGTGGATAACTGGAAGGGCGACGCGCATCGCTCGGAAGAGGCGCGCAAGCTGGCCGCGGAGCGGGAGCTGAACGATCTGCCCAAACTGGCCGACAAAGTGCTGGCCGGTATCCGAGATGGCCTTCGCGCCGGGTACATTGTCTTCCGGGGCGCCAGCCACACGCTGGCGGTCAATCCCGGTCAGCATCCGGGCGACGCGCTGCGCGCCGAGCTGGCGAGCTTCTGGCCGGTGCTGTTCCCCAAGTACGATAAGGTGCCGGTGCGCGTGCGCAACGATCAAAAGGCAATCCTGGACGTATTGGCCGGGGCCGGGACCTTGCCGGTGGAGGTGCAGGCGTTGCGCCTGTATGACAAGGCGGGCAACCTTGACCTGAATAGCCCGTTGCTGAACGAGCTGCGCATGAAATTGAACGCGGAGCAGGTGGCCGGCCGGCGGGTGCTGGGCCGCGCGCTGACCGAGACCTTCGAGGCGCCGCCTTATGGCTGGGATCCCAACGCGGTGCGCGTGGGCATTGCGGCGCTGGTGCGCGCCGGCGCGGTGAAGGTGCTGCTCAACAAGAAAGCGTACACCAACCCGGCGGATCGGGACCTGAGCGACGCGCTGCGCGTGAGCAAGAGCTTCGACAAGGTGGAACTGGTGTTGGAGGAAGTGGATGTGCCGGGGGAGGTGCTCACGGAGACCCGCACTTTTCTCATCCACCTGGCGAAACGCCGCAACATTGATGAGACCCCGGCCGCGCTGAGTGAGGCCGCCGGCGAGCTGGCGGCGCGCTTGCTGGCGCAGGTGGATACGGTGCGCACCTGGGCTGCGGGCGCGGGCTTCCCCCTGAGCATGGAGTTTGTGGAGGGCGAGGCAGCCTGGCGCGACGTGCAGGCGCTGACCAGCCCGCTGCATCGCGTCCGCGAAGTGGCGAGCGACCACACCCGGCTGGAAGCGGGCTATCGGGCTATCGAAGTACACGCGGCCTTCCAGGGCAAACAGGCGACGCCGTTCAAAGAGATGGCTGAACTCAAAGGCCGCCTGGAGGCTATCGAACACCGGCTGCCCGGCGAGGGCGTGGAGGGCATCCGGGATTTCTTGCGTGAATACCGGGAAGCTTATCGCCAGGCCGCGTTCACCGATTATGAGGCGTGGAAGCGGCTCCAAAGCCTGCGCGAGCAGGCGTTGTTGACGCTCAAGCCGTTGCTGGATGGGTGGCGCGCGGAGGCCCGCCGGCAGTTAGATGAGGCGTTGGGCCGCTTGCCCGACGACCTGACGCAGCAACAGTTGGAACCGGGGCTGTACGAGACGCTGGCCCAGCCGCTGCTGGTGTTGCGCGAGAGCCTGGTCGCCGAAAGCTTGCCCGCGCGGACGGCGGGGCTGCCGGAACAGGCCGCGCAGGTCATCCGCCGGCTGGGGCTGGAGATACAGCGGAAGATGGCGGAGCTGAAACCGGAACCCGTTGCCCCGACGCGTCCGCTGCAACGCCTGCGTCCCAGCGACGTTACTTCAGTGACGCGGGTGACGACGCCAGAAGAGTGGGAGGCGTTGCAAGCCAAACTGGATGAGCGTGTCCGTGCGTTGCTAGCTGCGGGGTATGACGTAGATTTAGTATAACAGAGCCCCTCTATGCACACTAGAATTCTGTATTTCATAATCATAGAATTGTTCGCATCAAGGCTGCTAAGGTGTATCCCAATTCCCTCTAAAGAAGGAGTTTAATAACATGGAAGTCAATGTAGCTAATATCAGATCTAATCGAGTTGTTTCGGAACTTATAGGATATCTTCAAGAACACGAAGAAGATTTAGCGCTATCCACTGCTCAACTTTATTATGACTTTCCATTATACCGAGATGAAGAGGGTGGAGCGATTGCAGCAAGTGTGCTTATTGCTTCGGCTAAACATGGGATCATTGCTATCCAAGCTTTGAATGTAACTGATAGACAAGATGTGGCTGCAGAGATCTCAAAGGATGATAAGGAACTTGGTAAAGTTTTCTCACATCTGTTTTCTCGATTAATCAGAGAAAAACAACTTCAGCGGACGCGTACAGAACTTGAATTCCCCTTCGAAGCTTTTTGCTTTGCACCTAATTTGGATAACCCTCCCGCAACCATAGATTTAGAGTTTCCTGTCTGTATCAATTACGGGGCCCTCAGTGAAAAAATCAATGTTCAGCGCATTGAAGAGCTCGACGCCAATATTTTTGGCGAATTGATCGCAGTGATTGAAGGCGCTAAGGGTATGATCCGCCCGCATCCACGCGATGTCGCTGGTAAAACACCTGCTTCAAAAGGACAACTGGCCAATAAAGTTGAACAAGCTATACTAGGGTTTGATCGCCAGCAAAAGCGTAGCTCCATCATCGGTTCATTTGATGGACCACAACGTATCCGTGGTTTGGCTGGTTCAGGCAAGACCGTGGTTCTGGCTTTGAAGGCTGCACTCACGCATCTTAAAGATCCACAAGCAACTATTGTCTATACTTTTTATACAAGGAGCCTTTATCAACATATCCGCAGGTTGATTACGCGCTTCTATCGGCAGTATGATGACAGAGATCCCGATTGGACAAAACTTCGCATTATGCATGCCTGGGGAGGCAAAAGGGACGAGGGTGTTTATTATAACACTTGCCTAGAACACGGAATTACCCCACTAACGTATTCAGAAGCGCGTCAAAAAGATGAGGGGCATGCTTTTGATTATGTTTGTAAAACCCTTCTAAAAACTGAATTACACCCCGTCTATGATTATGTTTTCGTTGATGAGGGTCAAGATTTCCCCGCGTCCTTTATTCGTCTTTGTGCAAAGATTTCCAAAGAAGGACGATTCGTCTGGGCATACGATGATCTACAGACGATTTTTCAACCCCATGCACCCGAACCCAAGGAAGTGTTCGGGGTAAACCGTGACGGAACCCTCGCTATCGAACTAGATCTAGACACAGTGCTTCACAAATGTTATCGGAATCCTAGAGAAGTTCTTGTTATTGCTCATGCGCTGGGCTTTGGCCTATATGGCAAGATCGTTCAAATGCTCGAAAATGCGGAACATTGGGAGGATATTGGTTATGTGGTACATGAGCGGGGCTTCACCGAAGGTGCCGAAATAGTGATTGAGCGTCCTGAAGAGAACTCTCTCACGGTAATCTCTGAAACAAATATCCCTAATGAGATCGTGCAAGTGCAAGCTTATGAAAATTTTGATCAGGAAGTTAATAGCGTTTCCCAATCTATAGAGGCAGATATTCAAGATGGACTGCGCCCGGATGACATATTGGTCATAGTGGTCGATGATCGTGCTGCAAATAGTTACTTGCAAGCAATATCCACAAATCTCGCACTGCTAGGCATTGCTAGTAATAATATCCATTCAGACACATACAACATCAGAGATTTTCGCTTACAAGGGCAAGTCACCCTATCCACTGTGCATAAAGCTAAAGGAAACGAGGCTTTTATGGTCTATGTTATCGGTGTGGATGCTCTTTTCGCTTCTCGTGCTGGAGTACGCGAGCGCAATATGTTGTTTACTGCAATGACACGTGCTAAAGGTTGGGTCCGTGTATCTGGTATTGGAGAGTGGGCGGCTGCCTGTAAACAGGAGATCAATACCGCATTAGCTAATTTTCCTTATCTACGCTTCAGATACCCAAGTGAGGAAGAGCTCAAAATTATGAAGCGTGACCTTACGACAAGGGGCGCAAAGAAATCAAGAAGCGAGCGGTTGCTCGAAGAAGTATTACAAGAAATGGACCCGGATGAAATAAAGCGTTTCATTGAACATCGCTCGCTGAACAAAAAAGCCTAGTACATTGGGGTCAATCATGAATAGAAACCAATTCCAAACACAACTAAGGGATATAATAGAGTTGCTGAAAGATTGCAAACTATATCGTGACTACAATGCTTTCGTTAATTATAGCAACTGTACCGCCACTTTGTTTCGCCACAAGACCTACCGAGAAGTTTGGGAACAGTGCATTGCTCAAAAGTTTTATGACTTCATTTTATTCGATGATGCTCTATTGCAATTCAGAGCAGATTTCGATGAGGGTATTTTTAATTATGTTTACTATGAGCCACCTTTTGTTAATTACACTTATGCTGATTATCTGGTGCTTGAGTGCGGCTTTACAAATGAGGATATACAGGAAATTGGTGACCAATATAGGGAAGAATATGAATCTTACTTGCGCGACTCGGAGTTAAGAGAGGTAGTTACACCATCTCGATACGATTATACGCCGAATCAATATAGAGAGGGTAGACATCCAGCGTCACATATACATATAGGATTTGGAAACGAGATTCGCCTTGGAGCCAGAAAAATTCTGAAACCCCTATCATTTATGCTGTTTGTCCTAAGACAATACTACCCAGACAAATGGTCAGAATATATTCGTGGCGGGGTTGATCGTGCTGTGATATTTCGAAATATCAGAGAAAACCTGGAAGACGTTGACCCAATCTATTTCAAACATTTTGATCAGTATGAGATGGCTCTGTATTAAGCATAGTCCAGATCTACCCAAGATATGATGTATGCGAACATTGTTCACGCCCTCGGCAATCTGGAGCAGACTGTGCCCCAGATTGCCGGGTGCTTCTAGATTCTCAACCGCTACCGCTGGTAAGGAGCTTCCATGCACCCTGACCTCAAGAAGACCCTCAAGGCTCTGAGCCTGGACTTGCGCCATCTGTTGGAAGGCCGCTTCGACGCCGCCGGGATGTGGCGCGCCGGCGATCTGGAGCAGCGCCTCAATGCGTTGGGGGTGTGGCGCGACCGCGCGCCGCTGCCTGCCGATGAACTACCGCACTTGAGTGAGCGCGACCGGCAGTCCCGCGCCGTGGTGGATGCGTACCTGGCGCTGCGCCGTGACGCGGGTATCGCACTGGCGGATGCGGTGGGGGAGTTTGTGCGCGAGACGGCCTACACCTGGGCCAACCGCCTGCTCGCGCTGCGCTGCATGGAGGCGCGCGGGCTGATTGACGAGGTGATTTTGCAGAAAGCCGTGTACGGCGGGCGTTCGCTGGAGCACCACCGGCTGGCCCAACGCCAGCCCGAGCTCTGCCTGGGCGAGGATGACGGCCTCTTCGCCGCGCTGGAGGCCGCCTTTGCGCGGCAGGCCGAGCACCTGCCCCTGCTCTTCGATCCGCGCGCGCCGGGCGTGGCGCTGCGCCCCTCGGCGGCGGCGCTCAAACAGGCCGTGACGCGGCTCTCGGATGCGCCGGGCGCGGTCTTCCAGGCTGCTGACGCGCTGGGCTGGGCCTACCAGTATTGGAATACGGAGGAGAAGGATCGGGTCTTCGAGAAGGTGCGCACGCAGCGCGGGGCCAAGATCGCGGGGGCCGACATCATCCCCACCACGCAGCTCTACACCGAACCGTACATGGTCAAGTTCCTGGTGCAGAACTCGCTGGGCGCGCTGTGGCTGGGGCTGCACCCCGGCTCGCGGCTGGCCGAGGGCTGGGAGTATTACGTCCGCGACGCCGACCGCGCGCCGGTGGAGCGCAAAGCCCTGCGCGACGTGACTTTCCTGGACCCCGCGTGCGGTTCGGGCCATTTCCTGCTCGAAGCGTTTGACCTGTTCTACGCGATGTATGAGGAGGAGGCGACCAGCGACGGACGACCGCTGACCGCCCCTGAGATTTGCGCCGCCATCCTCGAATACAACCTCTACGGCATTGATATTGACGAGCGCGCGGTGCAGATCGCCGAGGCCGCGCTGTGGATGCGGGCCGCCGAAAAGATCATGGAAGCCACTGGCCCGGCGACCCTCCACAATCTAAAATCAAAAATCCAAAATCTCGTCGCCACCAACATCCGCCTGCCCCACACCCAAGACCATCTGGCGGCGTTTTTGGCGCAGCACCCGGAAGACCACGACCTGCGCCCGGCCCTGGAGGTGATTTTCGAGGGGCTGGCGCACGCCGACGAACTTGGCTCGCTGCTGCAACTGGAGGAGCCGGTGGAGAAGGAACTGCGCTATCTCCAGGCCAAGATGGAGGAGCGGCGCGGCAAGCCGGAGCAGCTGGCGTTGCTGGCGCAGGTGGAAAAGCCCAAACAGGGCGAGCTGCCGCTGGGCGTGGAAAGTTACGCCGAATGGAAGACCCGCACCCTGGCGCGGCTGAAGGCGCACTTTGCGGCGGAAGCGCAGGCGGCTGACTTGAGCCAGGCCTTCTTTGGCCGCTCGGCGGAGAAGGGCGTGCGCCTCTTTGACTTGCTGGCGCGCCGGTATGACGTGGTTGCCGCGAATCCGCCTTATATGGGGTCGGGGAATATGGGAACGATGCTCAAACAGTATCTTGCGCATTGTTATTCATCTGGAAAACGTGATTTATTCGCGGCCTTTATTATTCGATGTATTGAATTCGCTGATGCTAATGGGCATACGGCAATGGTAACACAACAATCTTGGATGTTCCTACGTTCGTTCGCTGACTTACGAGCAAAAGCACCAGCAAAGACAAAACAACGGAAACTAGAAGTATTTACTGGATTGTTGCATCAAACTACAATAGAAGTATTAGCGCATCTGGGACGGGGAGCCTTCAATGAAATAAGTGGTGAAGTTGTCAATAGTGTGATGTTTGTGCTAGCAAATGTCAGAGCCGAACAACAACATTCAATTACGGCCTTTCGAGTTATTGGGCCAGATACGCCTAGTGAAAAGGATAAATTACTGCAATCATATGCGCTATCTGAAAGTAACTCAGCAATAAAAAGACTTCAATGTGAACTATTAAATGTTCCAGATTACGCAATACAATACTGGATTTCAAAACCCCTATTTGAACGCCTTTGTAGTAAAGATAAGCATTTTGCAAATTTTGGTTTTGTAGCACATGGGTTAGGTACGCGATGCGATAGCATCGTAGTCCGTTTTCACTGGGAAGTCAATCTTGAAAATCCAGCCTGGTATCATTACTCCAAAGGCGGCGGATACGGAAAATGGATAGGTCGGAATTATTATGTTGTGAATTACGCTCACGATGGTGCCTTTATTCGCTCTTATTTGAATGAACGTTATCCATATCTTAAAGGCAACTTATCAAGGCTTGTGGCAGATGTTGACTACTACTTTGAAAGCGGTCTATGTTACTCTGAGGTTGGAAGAGGGTCACTTGGAGTTCGACAGCTCCTGCCTAATTCGATTCCGGGGCATCGAGGCCCCGGAATATATCCTGATGGTAACTCTTTAAGTGAAATGGCGGGATATCTAAACTGCCGCATAAATAGTTATCTTTACAGAGCAATAAACCCATCTACGTTATTGCTTGATTACAGTTACTTTGGAAGTCTACCTATAGAACCGCAAGCTCTTTCGATCCCCGGTTTGGGCTTATTAGCAGAACTAGCAACAGCCCTCAAGTTGAAATTGATAAGCTGCGATCTTACCGAAGCTATGTTTTCAGCTCCGTCTTTGTTTGAGATAATGCAGGGGGTTATCTTTGGGCAACTCGCAGCCACTTTACATTCAATTGAAGGTGTTATTGAGCGGTTAGTAATTGATGCTTTTGAGTTAAGTGTTGCTGACTTAACTTCTATCTTGGAGGAGACTGGCCTTCCTGCTGGTTGGTTTCCCTTGATCACTGGGTACGATGTTATTCCAGACACCTTGATAAACCTTCCTAATTTACCGATAGCGGTACCGAGATTTTTTAACATACACGAGCGATTACAATCATCAAGTGAGGAAATTGAAACCATAAAACGGAATCTTCAGATCGTTTATCAAGCGGGGCCAGGCAGTAATCTTTTATTACCAGAAGATACTTGCGGCGATGCGGAAGAAGATGGCGACGATGGCAATATGGAAAATTGCGCAGCCCACGTTCCTATTCCCACCGAGACTTTCCTCGAAGAACTTTCACAAAAACTCCACATCCATCCCATCTCCGTCTACTGGCTGCTCAAAGAAGGCATCGAGCAAGAGGGCTGGCGCTGCCTGCCGGAAGAGCGTCGGATTACCGCCGACCGCTTCACCGTCCTCATCCTGCGGCTTTTAGGCCACCGCTGGCCCAAACAAATCGAGGTCGGCGAGCCGGTTCCCGCTTGGGCCGACCCCGACGGCATCATCCCCCTCACGGAAGGCACCGCCGAACCCACACTGCTGGCCCGCATCCGCGAGCGCCTGCCTCTTGAGTTCCCCAGCGGCGAGGCTGCCGCGCTGGAGCGCGAGTTCCAGGAGTTGCTGGGCGAATCGCTGGATGCCTGGCTGGGGCAGACCTTCTTCAAGCATCACACCAGCCAGTTCAAGAAACGGCCCATCGCCTGGCAGCTCCAAAGCGGGCGGTGGACGGCGCGGCAGAAGCCCGCCTTCGCCTGCCTCGTCTACTATCACCAACTGGATGGCGACACCCTCGCCACGCTCCAATCGCAGTATGTCCGCCCGTTGCGGCAGCGCTACGAGACCGAGCTGCGCGGCATCGAGAGTGTCCCTGCCAACGCGCGCAGCGCCCGGCAGGATGCGCGCCGCATGGAGCTCGGCGACCTCATCCAGGAGCTGGGCGACTTCGACGCCGCGCTGGGCCGGGTCGCAGCGGAGGGCTTCGCGGCTCCCGCGCTGGAGCAGATTATCGCGCGGGAGCCGGTGGATCGCTGGTGCGCGGCGGATGGCGTCAAAGCGCCGCCGGAAGACCGCGCCGCGCTGCTGCGGCAGGAGCAGCGCTACCTGCCCGACCTTAACGACGGCGTGCGGGTGAACATCGCGCCGCTGCAAAAGGCGGGCCTCCTCGCGGCAGAGGTGCTGGCGAAGAAGGATGTCGCCCCGGCCATCGCGGATCGCGCCGCGTGGCGCGCGGATGAGCGCCGCTGGTGCCGGGAGGGGAAGCTGTCCAAGCCGGGGTGGTGGGAGTAATAGAAATGATTTGCTCTACATGTTTACTGATTCTGTGAATCAGAATCTAGCTGATTTTCAGTTCATTCCTGACCTCAAGTGTAATGGTTTTTATGGGAGTCTGATATGGATCTGAACACTCTCTTTGATTATGTGAAACAGGGCGAAGGTTCAAGGGTTGAATTTAAGGTTGAATTTCCCAAGAACGCATCAGACATGGCCAAAGAAGTAGCTGCCTTCGCGAATACGGGGGGGGGAGTCATCCTTATTGGCATCAGCGATGGAGGAAAGATTGTTGGTGTCTCAAACCCTGATGAAGTCATGCAGCGTCTCGGTGGCGTTATGCGAACTTGTCGCCTAACAAGTGGGGGAGCCGAAATTGACAAACTTTCAATTGGTGACGATAAGTATATAGTCTGGGTCAGAGTCAATCACCAAGACATACCCTGCATTGTGGAAGGGCGGCTTTACAAACGGGTTGGTGCCACCACTCAGCAACTCGAGGATGGGCGAGAATGGCAGAGAGTATTAGGGCGCGATTACCAATCATCACAGCCAATGTTAGTGGCAAGCCCGCCCAGGGTCAAGTTTTTTAAGGGACGCGCTGATGAGCTCAGTCATTTGAAATCTTGCATCACTGATGAGACAGTGGTTGTTGTCATAATAGAAGGCATTAGCGGAGTTGGAAAAACCGCTTTGGCTGCACAGCTAGCCGCCCAAGTAACAGATTTCGGATATCAGTGTCTATGGCTTGAATGCCATGAAGACACTACTATTGACAGTGTACTTTGGATCTTATTGGGCTTTGCTCAATCTTGTGGAGACCGGAATCTTGCTGACATATTGAGTGAATTTGATTCCTCTCTAGAAGAAAGACTCTTGAGAACCGCCGTAGTTCTGGCGCAGCACAAATATGTGTTATTTTTCGATGATTATCACCTCATCAGAAATCCTCACATAAACCGCTTCATCCAGAAAATAGAACAACAGAGTGGTTTGGCGAAGGTTGTTTTAACCTCACGTTTGCGCCCAGATTTGGTATCTCTTGTTAGCCCCATGGCAACTCGTGAAGTGACAATTCAAGAAGGCCTTGATACGGAATCATGTTCGCAGTTGCTTGCTGAGTGTAATCTGCATGTTGATCCATCCCTGGCACAAAAGATCTGGGAGTTGACGGGTAAAGGGCATCCAAAGGCACTGATGATTTTTGCTGTCCGAGCAAGAAATCTCTCTGTTAACCATCTACTACAGAGTTTGCCAGTTTTTCGGGATGAGCTAAAACAAGAATGGCTCTCGCCGCTACTGAATGAGTTACCCACTGGGCTACGCAATCTTGTCATTGATCTGTCTGTATTCGATAGGCCATTGTCTTTTGATCTTCTTGAATACTTATCTCCAGGTCAAGACAGCGCACAAATGGTGTTTTCCTTGGTTGATAGATTTATCTTGGATCGTGTTGATGATATCTCTCTGCTGATGCATGCACTGATTCGTGAACATTGTTATCCCTTTGTTACCGATCTTGAAACCAAACATCGTAAGGCGGCAGAGTATTATTGGGCAAAAGTGGGTGCCGTTACCGATCCAGAGTTAATGAGCGAAGAGCAAATTGATTGTTGCCTGACTGCTTGGTCTCACTTTATCAAGGCTGGTGATCATCAAAAAGCCGTTGAGGTAATTGGAAGGCTAAGAAAAACCCTGATTAATCAGGGGCAATACGAACAGTTGATGTTTTTGATTGAGAACACCAATCCACCGACCGACGAAGATCAATGCTGGTTTATTCTTAATCAAGCTAGGATCATGAGCTTATGGGGAGATAAGGAATATGCAACGAGTTTGCTAGAACCTATGATAGATTCTGAGGTTCTCCATATCTCTCGCGAAGCCGTATTGGTTCTGAGTTTGGTTTACTGTGAGCATGATGAGCCACAGAAGGCCATTGAGTTGCTAGAAAAGTATGCGGAGATGTTTTGGGGCAGAATACGGCCATTGCTTAAGCGTCGTTTTCTATCAAGACTCGTTTGGGCGTATAGAATGATTGGTGAACTAGATAAATCTTTGGAATGGGCGGCCCAGATTGCCTCATCGGCAGATGTTGAGGGAGATGAGATTGGAGGGGCCACTGCATTACAAGAGATGGCTGCTGTTTTCAAACAAAAAGGAGCTTTTCAGCCGGCTCTGGCGCTCTATGAACAGAGTTACACTCTCTTTGCAAAAAATGGTTGGCTTCGTGAGAGCACAATAAGTCAATTCATGTTAGGTGAAACGTATGAAGATATGAGAAATTACAAGCAAGCTTTGTGTATTTATCGGCAAGCTTTGCGACAATTCATCAAAATTGGCGAAATAAAATATCGCAATCTGTGTAGGCAGAGAATAATAAAAATTGAAACACTTATATAGGTCAAGTAATGTCATAATGCAGGCCAGAAGATGATCAACGATAAAAGGCGGGCCTCCTCGCGGCGAAGGTGCTGGCGAAGAAGGATGTTGCTCCGGCGATTGCAGATTGCGCCGCGTGGCGCGTTGACGAGCGGTGCTGGTGCCGGGAGTAGAAGGTAGATTCCATGCGTCTCAATTGGCGGTTCGTGCTCTATAATTTTGCCAGGCTATTGCGATTTATTCTGTACGCTTACCTAATCCTACTAAGTGTGAGTTGGGTAGCTGGTGGTGATAAATCTGAAGCCTGGCGAAGTTTGCTCTTGCTTTTAATCCCTTTGATTGAAAACGTTGTTAAAAAATATACCCCGTCAATCTTGGGTATAAGTCGGAATCCAACTAATCTGAATCGGCTCATCTCTGACCTCAAGCTTAAAGAGGGGGTTCTCGAATATGTTGACCTCCCAGTTACCCGGGTGGATCATTCAGGAAAGACCATATCCTTTCAGGAGATTCCTGAACGATTTCCCCGTGTTGTGGTAGTAGGGAAAGCCGGTACAGGAAAAACCACCTTATTGCGTTACCTTGTATTGCAAGCTGCAGAAACATGTTTGAAGGATAAAGAACAACCATTTCCAATCCTCTTCGATCTATCCAACTGGGCAGGTCGAAAGAAGCTCTCCGGTGTGCTCAAAGAAATCGAGCATATTGAGCAGAAACCGCTATCAGCTATTGGGCAAAGCAATACTTATATATTTATAGATGGTCTGAGTGCATCTGGGCCGGATAGCCCGAAACAATTACAACAACTCAAGTCATGGCTGCAAGGTCCCCACGCGCCGGTACGGGTTTTGATCTCCTGTCGTATAAGCGAAGATGCTGAACCAGTAGATGTAGGACTACCAGTTGTAAAATTAGGGGATACACTCCAAGAAGATCATGTGCGTGAAATTGTGGAGAATTATCTGCATGATCTAGCATCGGATTTTCTTCATCGGGTTCTGATTGAGCCACAGCAACAAGTTCAGAAATACCCTGAACAAGTTGAGAATCCTTATGCTTTTGCAGTAGCCCGACCATTTTTACTCCTCGCGCTAATACGCGCGTATGAGCGCGCTGAGAGTCACAAGCTGCCGAAAAATCCAGGCGCTTTGTATGATATGCTGGTGAAAGCTCTGTGGGAACAGCCTAAAATACGTCAAATGCCTGGTTGGATTCCCTTCGACCAAATGACCAAAATTCTCTCCTATTGGGTTGACGCCAGACGTATTAGAGAAGCCACCCTTAGACCTATGAAGTGGGAATTATCTGACGAGCTCGATGTTTTGACTTGGGGTGTTCAGTTCGCAGAAATCGAGCATCGTAGTTGCTTTTTCAAGGTGGTGTTGCTTATCTCAAGTATTTTTAGGACCAAGATTCGAAGGCGACATATATTGCCGCTGTTTCGAGTAATGGTACATGCTAATCTGTTGAGATTTGATTCAGATCAAGTAGCCCTTCATAATAAATGGTGGTTCTATTACTTCCGTGCTTTGCAGTTTCGTTGGAATAATATCGAGTGTATGCTCCCTGGTTTTAGACACATGGAGGGCGACTATAGCTATTATCCTATGGTCATAGCTGCAAGTGGCCTTGTTGCAGATTCTGATGGATTCATTCATCAGATTGCGCAAAGTGATCCTTATCTTGCTGCATTATGCTTCATCAATAGCGATAACCTACCATCTCATCAGCTACGTCAAGAGATCATTGAGCGTACCAAAGACAAGCTGTCATCCAGCGACGATCCTTATTTCATCAAAAATTATGTACGCACTCTAGGTTTACTCTGTGATGTGTCAATAGCTTCAGAGATGATTGACGTACTTGATCGTGTAAGCGGTAATTATGTTGAAGATACTGTTGTGACTACGTTAGCATCATTTGGCGCGGAAGTAGTACTTGCATTGTCAAATGCTTTATTAGAACGCGAAAACCTTAGCGAAATTTCGCAGCGAGCTCTTATTAAAGCTTTATGGAAGACTGAAAGCAAGCAATCTATCGCGGTTTTGAAAAAGTTACCTGAATCAACTGAACCGCGCATAAAAATAGGGGTTGCGATAGCCCTGTTCCGTTTGGGAGATCAAGCGGCCCGGTCGGATGTACTGCGATTACTTGCCGAGCACTTCAAAGACAAGAGTGTGCAGTATCTGTTGAGTGATCTCGGGGCTTCAGCCATTGACATAGTGGCAGAAATGCTACAAAAAAACGAGGGTGAACGCTTTTACTTCTTATCCGATCTCCTTATTAATACCTCGATCGGGATCGGTGAACCGGCTGTCATCCCACTGCTAGACCTGCTAAATGCCTCCAATGTACACGATCAGATAAAAAGAGCCGTAATCGAATCTCTTGGGAAAGTTGGTGATGTACGAGCTGTTGAACCTCTAATCAAAGTACTTCAAGATGCTGATCTAGATTCACCATTGCGCAGCTCGACAATTGAAGCTCTGGGGCGATTAAGAGAAAAACGTGCTGTAGGTTTGATAATTGGGTGCTTGGAGGACAAGGACGCCCATGTAAGAATCGCCGCAGTGGAAGCATTGGGTAGAATAGGTGTGCGTGAAACTGTACCTGCTTTAACCCAAAGGTTGAAAGATCAAGAGGTTCCCACTTACCATTACTCGCGTGTGTGTGATGTTGCGGTCAGAGCATTAGCTAGCATTGATTTTCCAGAGGCAAATACTGCGTTAATCTCTTGGTACGCCGAGCTGTTGGCAAACCCAATCGCAATGGATGTCTACGAGCATGCATCGGGAAATCGCATTGTTAGCGCCTTGCAGATGATTGGTACAAAAGAAGCATATGATGTTCTCCGTGAAAAATACCCTGAAAGCTATGAATGAAACAAGATTAATGTCATTTCAACTTTGGTTACTCACTCAAATCAAAAGCTCTCTTGAGCGGCAATCCTCATTCCTTCTCTGGTGCGAC
Source organism: uncultured Anaerolineales bacterium (assembly GCA_964504195.1). Taxonomy (GTDB): domain Bacteria; phylum Chloroflexota; class Anaerolineae; order B4-G1; family SLSP01; genus CAZDDI01. The sequence continues at coordinate 272,839 of CAZDDI010000001.1, read as the reverse complement.
CCAGAGCAGGAATGGCTTGGCCTGCTGCAAGATGCCGCCGCGAGCGCGGGCTTCGAGCTCTGGGCCGACCCCGAAGAACCCGAACTGCTTCTCCGCGACCGCTTCTATGCGGCTGCGCCGGCCCCGCGCGTGGTGTGGGCGCCGCGTGCTTTTGAAGACCTCACCTGGTTCAAGGTCTTCGCGCTGCAAGCCGAAGCGGTCTGGCGTAAGAGCCTCATCCAGGCGTTGCGCGAGTACGGCGTCACGATTCCCCGCGAGCACGAAAGCGCACTCAAAGCCCTGCTTCCCGCCCACGCCCGCGAGTGGTTCGAGCAACCCAAAGCAGTTTGGCAAGAACTGACACCTGGAACGGCTAAGGGGGCATTGCTGGACGATGCCCGGATGCTTCATACTCTCGCTGGCGAACCGGGAGAGTTCGAGCGACTGCGCCAGGAGGAGCGTTTTGCTATCTTCGCCCGCCGCGCGGTGGAGGATTTCGGCCTGCCCGACCCTGCCGAACGCGAGGAATCTGCGTGGCGCATCGCCGCGACCGCGACCCTGCTCTGCACCGAGGCCGCCGCAGCCGTCAGCGGACGCGAGCAACCCAGCGACGGTGACAAGGTCATCCCGCCCGGCCTGGCCCGTGACCGCGCGCTCAAATTGCTCCGGGACTGGCAGTCCAATGTGCATTACATCCCGCGCTTCGAAGCGCTGGTGCTCGAGGCTGATAAAACTATCGGCTTGGCTTATTGGGCCAGGAACCTGAGCCGCCCGCCGGCTGTGAGCAGCTCGCGCGCCGTAGAAGAAACCCTGTTCCAACAGCTCGCTGAGCGGCTGGAGCATATTGAGCAGGTGGAGCAGCTGGCGCAAGCGCTGGCCGACCAACTGCCCCATTTCAGGCTGCGCGCGCGGGGCTTCTGGGGCCACCTGGCCTCGCACCAGGTAGGCTGGGCTTATCTGGTGCAGCTGGCCGAAGCCGCCAGCCTGTTGGTGGAACATGCCGACGCCGCACAGCATTGGCGCGTCATCCAGGATGCGCTGCATTGGTATCAAAGCCGGGGCTGGCAGCTCGATGGCGTGGGCGAAAGCCTTTTCGAGGAGCAGGCGGATCTGCCCGGCGCGTTACAGCGCCTCCGCGCCCGGTTGCGGCGGGCCTATTTGCGCGCAGTGGATCGCCTGGGACGGGAGTTTTCGGAACTGCTAGCGCAGCAGCCGCGCGAGGTCTTCAAACTGCCCACCGCCGGCGAACTGGCGTTACAGGAGTTGGAATGTAGCTCAGAGCCCACGGCCTTACTTTTCCTCGATGCGCTGCGCCTGGAGCTGGGTTATCGCCTGGCGGACTTGTTGAACGCGGGCGAACCAGTGCGGCGCGCGACGGTTAACGCGGCGGTGGCGCCGGTACCCAGCATCACGGCGTTGGGGATGGCTTTTGCGCTGCCGCTCAAGCGCCATCAACTGCTGGTCGAGATCGCCGGCGGGCAGAAGGAGTTCCGGGTAAAGGCCGCGGCCTTTGACGGCGACTTGACCCAGGCCGAAGCGCGCCGTAAATGGCTGGCGGCGCAGTTCGAGGTCAAGAAATTCCTGACCATCGCCGATGTGTTGGATAGCGAGCAACTGGCCGGCCTGCGCCGGTTGCCACGGTTGCTGGTAGTTCACGGTGCGGAGTTCGACCAGGCCGGACATGAGGGGCAGCTCCAACTCACCGGCGCGGGCGAGCAGCTGGAACGGTACGCGCGCGCCATCCGCAAGTTGCGTGAGACGGGCTTCAGCCGGGTGATTGTCGTGACCGATCATGGCTTCTTCCACTGGCAGCCGGAGCCGGATGAGGTCGAAGACACCAAACCCACCGGGGATGTGCTCTGGCTTTCGCGGCGGGCCGTGGTGGGAACGGCGCTGGTCTCCGCAACGGCGGTGCGCCTGCCGGTCATGCAATCGCAACTGGAGGCCCTGGTGCCGCGCAGCTTCAATGCCTTCAAGACTTATGGCGGCCTGGGCTTTTTCCACGGTGGCGCGACGTTGCAAGAGCTGCTCATTCCGGTGCTGGTGGCGCGCTGGCCTGCCAAAGCCGCCAAAACTTCCGTGGTACTCAAGCCCGTCAGCCATATCACCAGCAAAGCCCCGCGCCTGGAAGTTGAAGCGGGGCTGCTGGGCCGCACCCTCTTCGGCGCGGATGAAAAGCAGCTGGCGCGGCGGGTGCTGCTGAAGGTGCGCAACCCGGAGACCGGCACCCTCGTTTTCCGCCACGCCGCTCCGGTAACGATAGAGCCTGGCGGCCAGACGGTCATCGTGGAGCTGGCGCTCGTGGATACGCCGCCGGTGTTGCCGCGCGGCGCAGCGTTGGTGATCGAAGTCTGCGATGCTGATGATGAAGAAATTTTGGTACATGAACCTGTCATTTTGGGGATAGATATAGATGAATGGTGAACCCTTTGCGGCGACTGTAGATGCGTTGGATGAGAAACTCATGGCGGCCTTTCCGGGTCGCGTGGTGCGCAAAGACCTGGTGCAGCGGCTCAAAGTGGGCTTCAGCATCCCGGTCTATGTGCTGGAATATCTGCTGGGCAAGTATTGCTCCACCACCGATGAAGCGGAGATCGCGCGCGGGCTGGAGCTGGTCAAAGAGGCCATCGCCGAGCGCGTGGTGCGGGCCGACCAGGGCGAGCTCATCAAATCGCGCCTGCAACGCGCGGGCTCCATGAAGCTCATTGATCTGGTAACCGTGACCTTCGATGAGACCGTGCAAGGGGGGAAGTATTGGGCCAGGCTGGCGACCGCCGGGCTGGACAAAGTTCACATCGAAGAAGCCCTGGTCGAAGAATACGAACGCCTGCTCACCGGCGGCATCTGGGCCAATATCCAGTTGAATTACGATGATACCCTGATGCAGGGCAGCGTCGCGCGACCTTTTGTCATTGAACGCTTGCAACCCATCCAGATTGCCAGCGCCCGCCTGAGCGAGTGGCAGGCGGCGCGCCCGCAGTTCACCCGCGAGGAATGGGTGGATGTCCTGCTGCGCTCGGTGGGCTATGAGCCGACCCATCCCGATTTCACCTGGCGGCGCAAATTGCTCGCGCTCCTGCGCCTGGTGCCGATGGTCGAGAAGACCTACAATCTGATCGAGTTGGGGCCGCGCGAGACGGGCAAGTCGTTTGTCTTCCGCGAAGTCTCGCCTTATGTGATTCTCCTTTCCGGCGGGCAGGGTTCGGTGGCCGATCTCTTCGGCTGGAAGAATCGCCGCGACAAGCCGGGCCTGGTCATTCGCTACGATGTGGTGGCCTTCGATGAGGTGGCCGGCTCGCACTTCAAGCGCGAGGCCGACAAGCAGATGTACAAAGGCTACATGGAGCAGGGGTCGTTCTCGCGCGGCGACGACAAGGGCACCATCTCCGCCGAGGCGGGCATCGTCTTCAACGGCAACATTGATGGCGATGTGCAATCCATCGCGCGCACCTCGCATCTGTTCAGCGCCTTACCCGATTCGGTGAGTAACGATACCGCGTTCCACGACCGCTGGCACGCCTATCTACCGGGTTGGGAGATGCTCAAACTCAAACCGGAGCATTTTACGGCACATCTGGGCTTCATCGCTGACTACCTGGCGGAGATCTTCCACAACGAATTGCGTCCGCTGAATTACACGGACGCCTACGACGCCTACTTCGCCTTCGGCAGCCATGTGGGGCAGCGCGACCGCCGCGCCGCCGTGCGCACTGTGTCGGGCTTGCTCAAACTCATCCATCCCGATGGGCGTTACACCCGCGCCGAAGTGGAAGAATACCTGGCTTTCGCGCTGGAGATGCGGCGGCGGGTCAAAGAGCAGCTGAAGCGCATCAACCCCATCGAGTTCTCGCGGGTCAACCTCTCGTATCTGGATAAGGAAACGGGCGATGAATACTTCGCCGAATGCCCGGAGCTGGGCGCGACGCGCATGATCCCGGAAGACCCGCTGCCCCCCGGCGATGTATTCAGTGTGGGCTACGATCCTACTGACGGGCGGATGACGCTGTTTCGCATCCAGGCGGTGGTCATACCGGGGTCAGGTAAATTCCAACTGGTGGGCGTTACTTCCAAAGCCATCCGCGAGTCGGCCAAAATGGCCTTCGACTATCTCCGCATCCATGCCAAACGGCTGGGCCTGAACCAAGATGTGGGCAGTTATGACTTCAATGTGCAGGTGATGAGTCCCATGCAGGGCAAAGACACCGAGGATTTGGGCGTGGCTTGCTACATCGCTTGTTTCTCAGCCCTGCTCAACAAGTCTATTGCGGGCGGGCTGGTCGTCATGGGGCAGATGTCCATCCACGGTGTTCTCGCGCGCGTAGAGCAGTTGGGAGATCGGTTGCGTATCGCTATGGATGCCGGCGCGCGGCAGGTTTTGATCCCCACCATCAACGCGGCAGATTTCGCCAGCGTCCCGCCGGAACTGCTGGACAAACTGCGCGTGGATTTCTACTCCGATCCGGCGCAGGCCGCGTTCAAGGCCATGGCGGAGTGAGGGGTATGAACGCCCACACCGGCAATTGCGCATCTATAGCGATGAGTAGAGTATCATTATTTAATTGCGATTAGTTACGTCATAAACATTAGATAGTTGAGATATAGGCCAAGTGAACCTTGATTGGAAAAGTATCAGGCCGCTAAACGGCGGCCAAGAAAAGGGTTTTGAAGAGCTTTGTGCTCAACTCGCCCGCGCCGAGAAGCCAACGAAAGCCGATTTCGAGCGGAAGGGTACACCCGACGCAGGAGTCGAATGCTATGCAATCCTGAGTGATGGCTCGGAGTGGGCATGGCAGGTGAAATATTTTGACACTTTGGGAGACTCGCAGTGGTCGCAGCTCAACGAGTCTGTAAAGACGGCAATCGAAAAACATTCCCATATTGTCAGGTACTTCATCTGTACGCCGCTCGATCGCCCCGATGCTCGCATTGACGGTAAGAAATCTGCAAAGGACAAATGGGACGAGTACGTCGGTAAGTGGAAAGAACTTGCCGCGGATAAAGGTATGGCCGTCGAGTTTATCTACTGGGGCAGCCATGAATTACTCGAGCGCCTGGCGCGCTCAGAGCACATTGGGCGTGTCCGTTTTTGGTTTGATGTTCGGGGATTCGATACAGCCTGGTTTAATGCAAGGCTCGATGAAGCAAGGCGTGCTGCTGGCCCTCGTTATACCCCAGAAATTCACGTTGACCTACCAATCACTTTGGAGTTTGAAGCCTTCGGACGTACTGAAGGCTTCTTTGAACGTGAGAAGGCCCATGCTCGCGCAATTCGAAAAGAACTTAGAAGTCTAGAGAACTCGACCAAGGATGTATCCGACGCAACTGTCCGTGCAGCCTTGACAACCGTATCAGAGAAGATCCAAGGGGTGCTCACCAGTATGGGCACCATCAAGAGCCAACCGACCGCTTCCCTTCCATTCAAGGCCATTGTGGAGCAAATCCGCATCTCAGAAAAAGCTACCGAGGGTCTGTCGCAACTTTTGATGGAGCGCGAACGAGATTTCGAGGCAAAAGCCGAGCCGACAAATAAAAAGCCCTCTCAACATTCCTACCAGCGCAATCCCTTCCGAGATATCCTGTCTTATCTCTTTAGTTTGCTTTCCGAACTCAGAAAGGCAGGTAAGTCGCTCGACCATGCAGATTGCGTTGCTGGTAGTACCTTGATGCTACTCAGCGGTGCCGCTGGAACCGGTAAAACTCATCTACTGTGTGATGTCGCACGGCAGCGTATTGCATCAGGACTCCCAACGATATTACTAATGGGACAACAATTCTTGAGCAATGATACACCATGGTCTCAAGCGCTTCAACATCTCGATCTGGCTCACATATCCGCAGAAGAGTTCGTCGGCGCCCTAGAAGCCGCGGCGCAGGCAGCAAATTCGCGGGCGCTGTTGATGATTGACGCGCTCAATGAAGGCACCGGACGAACCATCTGGCCAAACCACCTTACTGCTTTTCTTGCACATGTGGAGCGCTCACCTTGGATTGGCGTGGTGCTTGCCGTTCGTTCGTCCTATCAGGAAATCATTATTCCAGAGGAAGTGCGTAAACGCGCTGTCACAGTGCGGCATGAAGGGTTCAACGAGCATGAGTACGATGCCACCAAGACGTTCTTCGTCCATTATGGACTGGAACTCCCTTTAACGCCCCTATTGGCTCCGGAGTTCCGAAATCCTTTGTTTCTCAAGACACTGTGTCTAGGTCTCAGGACAAAGGGCGAGCGCCGACTTCCTCGTGGCTTTCAAGGCATTACGGCGGTTTTCAACCTGTACCTCAGTGCCGTCAACGAGCACTTGGCATCAATCCTTGACTTCGATAAGCGGACCCCGATCGTGCGACAGGCCTTGGAAGCCGTTGTCGAGTCCATCCTAGACTTAGGGGAATCTTGGCTTCCGCTTGCCAAGGCGAGAACGGTCGTGGACGCATTCTTGCCTGGGCGTGGCTATGAGCAGTCACTCTATCGTGGTCTAGTCACGGAAGGCATTCTTGTAGAAGAGGCCACGCTACGACAAGAGTCAACCGAGGAAGTCGTTTTCATCGCCTACGAACGTTTTGCCGATCATCTAGTTACCAAAATTCTATTGGACAGACACTTGGATGTTCATGATCCTCCTACAGCATTTGCCCAGGGGGGCGAGCTAGCTTTCATCGGTGATGAGAAAAATTATGTTTCGCCTAGCTTACTGGAGGCCTTGTGTATCCAGATTCCTGAACGAATCGGTCAGGAATTTCCTTCTGTCGCGCCAGACTGTGTGACGCGATGGAGATTGGGTGATGCATTCCGGCAGAGTCTCATATGGCGCGCCTATGCGGCGTTTTCGGACGAGACTGGCGAAGTGCTGAATAAACTGTGCCGTAGCGATGATGATTTTCACGCCACTCTAGACGTAATATTGACCGTAGCCATTTTACCTGAGCATCCATTCAATGCACAGTTCCTGGACCGGCGCCTTCGAAAGGATGAGATGCCCGATCGCGATGCCTGGTGGAGCGTGTATCTTCATCAGGCATGGGATACGCACGGCGCCGTTGACAGGCTGGTGGATTGGACGTCTTCGTTAGGCCCAAGCACTTCAATCGACGAAGAAACGGTTGAACTCTGTGCCATCACGCTGGCGTGGATGCTTACCACCTCGAACCGTTTCTTGCGTGACCGTGCCACTAAGGCCCTGGTAAACCTCCTGACAGAGCGGCTGGATGCGGCTGTACGGCTCGTTAAGCATTTTGCCGATGTTGACGATCTCTATGTGACCGAGCGCGTTTATGCCGTGGCGTACGGGGTAGCTACGCGATGTCATAATCCCATCACGGTCGGTGTTCTTGCTCAAGCTGTATATGATGGCGTTTTCGCTACGGGTAGTCCACCACCCCACATTCTCCTGCGTGACTACGCATATGGCGTTGTTGAGCGAGCACTTTACCTGGGGTCGAGGATCACTGTGATCCCCGAGCATATCCGACCACCCCACAAGAGCACATGGCCGACAATCCCGAGCGAAGAGGAGATTAAACCTCTGATGCCTGATTGGTCAAAGGGTTCTCATGACAGCAGGGATGTCGAGTGGGCGCGAAATCGCATCGGCAGCTCAGTTATGGATGATGATTTCGCGCGCTACGTCATCGGTACAAACTCATCGTCAACTTCGAGGTGTTGGTTGTCGCTCACACTCGACAGCCCGCCGTGGAAGCCGTCACCTCAGCCAGAGGATCAGTTGCAGTTATTGATTGCCGGGTTCTCCACCGACGAGCGGAAGGCATGGGAAAAGTTTGAGACTGAGAAAACGACTTATGTTGCGGCATTACTCGCTTCTGAGTGGTTCGCGCAGTACGAGAAAGATAAGACATCGGGAAGCCTTGATGCCATCGGTCAAGAGATAGAGATGGCGCGCCAACCTGAATTTTCAGAATTGGAGACGAAATGGAAGGAGTCTATCGCAGCTCTGGAGGGTATCTTGACCCAGGAGCATGTGCAGCGTCTCAGCGATGTCTTGGCCGCGAAGGAAACCTATCAAGAGGCACGGCAGCTGCCGGGGTTTGAATTGCATCAGATCCAGCAGTACATTCTATGGCGCGTGTTCGACCTGGGGTGGACTACCGAGCGTTTCGGGTATTTCGACCGTTTTTCAATCGGCTATCACGGACGCGAAGCATCGAAAGCCGAACGAATTGGCAAAAAGTACCAGTGGATCGCTTACCACGAGATCATGGCCTTTTTATCTGACCATTTCCAATACCGAGAAGAATTCCACGAGGAGGAGGGTGATCAGACATATGAAGGTCCTTGGCAAGATTATCTGCGAGACATCGATCCGTCATGCACAATCAGATCCTTGCGCGGAGGAACTTCGTGGGAGGGGCACACTCCCGCTTGGTGGGGGCCGATTATGTACAATACATGGGAAGATTCAGAAAACCCACGCGACTGGGTCACGAAATGTGACGATTTGCCGAAGGTTGCAGAACTGTTAATAGCGACAAATCCCGCGGATAGCTCGCGCTGGCTGAATGGACAGGGTTACTTTAGATGGAGACAGCGCCCACCTGCGGACCAGGAAACTATCGAGGTTGAGCGTTGCGATCTTTGGTATAGCTTCACTGGGTACTTGATACGGGCGGATGACGCTCAGCCATTCTTGAAGTGGGCCGAGGGGGTTGACTTTTGGGGGCGTTGGATGCCCGAAGCACCCGAGGTATACCGTATGTTTCTTGGTGAGTATGTGTGGGCACCAGCGTCCCACTACTTCCAGAGGCCGTACTATGGTGATAATGGTTGGGTGCAGCCGGGTCACGATTGTCCCGTGAAGATCCGGACTATTGCATTTAAGTATCTCAGTGAAGCAAATGGCTTCGACTGCTCGGTGGATGAGAGTTTCACGCTTCGGCTACCGAGTAGCGATCTTGTCACCGGGCTTGGGATCCAGTGGAGCGGTCTTGGCGCGGATTTTGTAGATGCTACAGGCCACGTTGTTGCACAAGACCCAGCAGTTCACGCCGATGGCCCCACGGCATTACTCCTCCGTGAAGAGCCGCTTCGAGACTATCTGGACCGTGAGAATCTCAATATTTGCTGGGGCGTGCTCGGTGAGAAACGTGTGCTTTTGCCCGGTTTTGGTACTAGACCTCGCCATCCGTCGCTGCGCATATCGGGAGCGTATGTTTTTTCAGAAGGACGCACGATGGGCTTTGTAAAACATATGCTTGACGACCCGGGCAATTAAAGAGCGGGGGTAGGGCTCTTTTGGCTTGGAGGCCATCAGCATTGCCAGGACTACGGTTTTCTGATGGGTTGCGGTGTTAAGCCCCGATTTCCCACATACTAATGGCTGAAGGTAGCCAATGACCAAACCCAAACTCGAACAAGTCATGGGCAAGCGCAGCGCTGAGTTCTACACCGAATATCTTAATCAGGTCGTGAACATCATGGGCGTCAGCGGGCAGATCTTCAAAGGCGCGCTCCTCGGCGTGGAGCAGTACGATCTCTTGCTGCGCCAAGAGAGCAGGCTAGAACTGCGCTGCAACAAGGGTATCACCATCCACCGCGCGCCAGCGGGGGAAAATCGCGTAACGTAACACACTAACCAAGGAGCTTATAGATGCCGCGTGACATTGATGATTTCTATTTTCGAGACGAGGCGGACTTCAACCGGGCCTTGGCCGCTTTCAATGCCCTCTTTACCCGTTACAATCAGTGGCAGGTAACCCAAGCGCGCAAAGAGCACCAAGACCTGTTTGGCGAGCCGATTCAACCAGGGGAGTTCTATTACAAGCAGCAGACCGGGCCAGCCTGGGATCAGGTCACCAAAATCTCGCAGTTGTCCATGGAACGGTTGCTCTATGTGGTGCTAGCCTGCAACCCGCGGTTACAGGCGTTGGGCGAGCGGGAGTTAGCCGCGCGGGAAGCCCAAATGCGAGCAGATTACGACCGCTATTGTCCGGTCGACAATCTACTGGGTGCAGCGGATGAAGAACCTGTTTGATCTGGCGCAACCGGGGGCGACTTGTCCCGTTCAGCGCGGAACACAGCTGGGCAGCTGCCGCGCGACCGGCTGCTGCTGCGCCCGGACGTGCTCTTTCTGAATCCCGGCACCTGTGGCGCGTGCCCCCAACCGGTCTTTGCGACGTACCCGGTGTAGCAACTGGAACTGGAACGCCATCCGGTAGAATTTCTGAGCCGCTGCTTTGGGGTGCTGCTGCAGGCAGCCCGAACCGCGTTGGGGGCCTATGTGGGGGCGGCCCCGGACGAACTGGTCTACATCCCCAACGCCACCACCGGCGTGAACCTTGTGGCGCGCTCCCTGCCATTGGCACCGGGCGACGAGGTACTAGCGACCGACCACGAATATGGCGCGTGCGACCGGGCCTGGCGCGAAGCGATAGTGGAAGCGGTTTGGGTGAGTATCACGCCCGCCTACGGCGTGGAGATGGCGAAGCGGCTGGGCCTGGCCGACCCGCTGGTGGTCAACCTCCAGGTGATGCACCCCGCCGAGGGCTGCTTTGTGGAGGTGAAGGGCAAGGTAGGCTTTGATGTGGACGTGCCCACGCTCAAAATCCCTGAGAAAGAGGTGATCTTGCCGGAAGAGGAGCTGCGCGCAGCGGTGAAGCAGGTGGGCCTCACGATGGTGTCCGGGACGGTGGGTGAGGATGAGCATAGCGTGGGCCTGCGCGAAATCCTCGACATCAAGCACGGCGGCATCGAGAAGTACGGCGTGAAGTACCATTACCTGGGCACCTCCGTGCCGGTGAGCAAGTTGATTGACGCCGCTATCGAGACCGGCGCGCACGCGATTTTGATTTCCACCATCATCAGCCACAACGACGTGCATCGCGCGCAGATGCGGCGGCTGGCGGACTTGTGCGTGGAGCGCGGCATCCGCGATAGGATCATCCTGATTGCCGGCGGGACGCAGGTGAACCGCGAGATGGCCGCCGAGACGGGCCTGGATGCGACGTTCGGGCGCGGGACGAAGGGGATCCATGTGGTGAATGCAATGGTGAAGGTGTTGAAGGGGCGGAATGTGCTATAATTGTTGGTAGGGGATGGAAGAAAGGGAGCAGGCGGTGAGTCTGCTCCCTGTGTTGCAGGAATCACTGATTCCAATTAGGGCATGGCTCAAAACCCTCGTGAAGTCAGTTTGACACTTTCTGGAATTTTTGACTCGTCTTGCTGATACAATCAAACACTAAATATGGTACAAAAGCACGAAAAAACGCGACAAAACACTACATTTAGGGTGTACGGCAGTTTTCAAAAACTAAAAAGTGTCAAACTGATTCTGAGCCATGCCCCAATTAGCATATCTAAAAAGTTTACCTTGTGAATTTCCCCACTATTGTGTGTTACTTTACTAAATGATCCAGGAGATAGGAAACGATGACACAACAGATAGATCAAGAAGAATTGCAAGTAGAAGTTGAAGATGAAATTCAAGACGATGCGGCTTATGTTACTTACGACATAGCAACGTATCCGTCAGATTTTACCTTGTCAGGAATAGCTGAGATGTGGAAAGATCAAGATATCACTATTCCAGATTTTCAACGCGAGTTCGTTTGGACGATAAAACAATCTTCTTTGCTTATCGAATCTTTCTTACTGGGGTTACCGGTTCCCCCAGTGTTTTTCTACATTGATGACGAAAATAAGAATTTAGTCATAGATGGTCAACAACGTATTCTGAGCATAGTATATTTCTTTGAGGGGTTCTTTGGTTCTGAGAATTTGCAAGGAAAACGCCAGGTTTTTCGCCTTGAAGGATTAGACAAACGTAGCATTTATTACCGCAAAACATTTGAAGAGCTTTCAGCTTCTGATCAGCGGAAACTGCGTAACACTGTTCTGAGAGCCATGAATATAAGGCAACTTTCACCAGTGGGCGAGAGTACAAGTGTTTTCCATATATTCGAGCGGCTAAATACTAGCGGCACACCACTTAAATCTCAAGAGATTAGAAATGTTGTTTTCCGTGGGCAATTAGTTCAAATTCTGAGAAATCTCAATGGCGATGTAAGTTGGCGGGCAATTTTGGGGCAGCCGGGATTAAACAAACACCAAGTAGATGTTGAGCTTATACTAAGAGTTTTTTCTTTTTACGTTAGCCATGCTAAGTATGAGAAACCGATGAAGGAATTTCTAAACAAGGTAATGAAAAAACATCGACTCGGTAATACACCCGAAATTGAAGCTTTTCAAAATCTTTTCCCGTTATTGACTAAACGTGTTATTGATATTCTGGGTGAAAAGCCTTTTCATATTCGTGGGCGCTTAAACACATCAGCACTGGATACTGTCATGTCATTACTGATGCAGAATTATGAAAATATTCCTGCAAATCTCGCCGTTAGGTACAAAAGACTGATAGAAGACCCAAAATTTGAAGCATTAACTACTATCGGGACTACAGATCCTCATACAGTAAGAGAAAGGTATAAACTTGTAAAAAAGCATTTATTGGACTAATGAAAATGACTTACACAGATCATTATAGACTTGCAGATGATGTAATTAGACATCTGGATCCAATAGTTAGCGGGATTACCGACCCATTCTTAACTTCACGTTACAGTGGATTTGTCGCTGTTGCCGCTGTCACTGTGTATGAATTAGCTATAAAGGATATATTTATTGAATTTGCGGAGAAAAAGCATAAGGTATTGGCGGAATTTACACGTAGTTACTTTGATCGGATTAATGGGAAAATCAAAGTAACCGTACTCCAAGACGAATATGTAAGCCGCTTTGGCGTAAAATATGTTCAACGTTTCAAGAAAAAACTGGCGCTTGCAGAGAAAACCAGTCTCCAAATAAACCGTGTTAGTATTCGGAGCTCATACGGAAATGTTATCACTTGGCGTAATCAATTTGCTCATGAAGGTCAAATGGCAACAACAGTTACCTACCCTGAGGTGATAAAATCTTATCAGGCAGGTAAAGAAGTAATTAGATGCTTGGCTGAAACAATGTACCGTTAAGCAAAATTGTGCTTAACGATCGCTGAATACAAAGATGGCTTCAACTTAACACATCCACATCCTCAAAGTCGATCCCTTCACCGCCAAAAGCAACCTTTTCTTCCTGAACGTCATTTACAATAGAGGGCGCGCATCCATGCGCTGGCTGGGGGCCGTCCACGCATGGGGACGCTGTAGGATTTCATAGTTTTTGAGACTGGGTAGGCCCAAAATGGGCCTTATTTCACAGTTTTTGAGACTGGTATTTCATGGTTTTTGAGACTACCCTAAGAATTTCGCCATTCCGTTTCATAGTTTATGAGACTGCCCTAACGCCGAAAACTACCTTATTTCATAATTTTTGAGACTATCCTATTTCTGGTGTGTCACTGCTGCCAGATTTCATAACGATAATCCCCTAGATATGGACTGAAAAGTTGCGATAGCACTATATGTAGAGGGTAATGTCGGCATCGCCCTGAAGGATTAGGCTATTCTCAAATACTCTGAAATAGCAGTCTCAAAAATTGTGAAACGCAGTCTCAAAAACTATGGAACGAGTCTCAAAAACTGTGAAATCCTACAGACGCGAATGCAGGCGCTGGCGGAGGATAAGTACGCGGGCGGTGTGTCGCCAATTCTCAAGCCGGAGTTTGAATTATCTATATACGCCAGCGTCATGCTCAAAGAACGCAGTATCGCCGAAGAATGAAGATGGCGCGCGCACTAGCCGGATCGTAAACAGCGTGGCGACGATGGCGCTATGCACTACACCCCTGGAGCGCGCATCCTAGGGCTGAAGCGCCCGCACTGGAACGGCCCGCGATATATCGCTTGTAAAGGGAACTCTAGCGGCAGTGCCCCAAGGCCAAGTATCGGAAAGCCCCGGAGACGCAAGAACAGGAGCAGCACATCTCTCATTGGGTAGCGAACCGTGCGTAGTTGTTCAGTGAATACGCTCCTGAGGGCGATTTGCCCTGCAAAGTCTGGTGGCGCAGAAGACGCTCCGCGCCTGGCCTCACAACCCCTCCACCATCTCCTGCACCTGCGCTGCATCAGGATGCAGATAGCGCGCAGTCGTCGCCAGATTCGCATGGCCCAGCAGCATCTGCAACGTCGCCAGATCCCCGCCCTGCCGCAAGAACCGGGTGGCGAAGGTATGCCGCAGCGTGTGCGGCGTCACCTTCCGCGGGATCCCCGCCAGCCGCGCGAACTTCTCCACCAGCCGTTCCACGTCCCGCGTGTTAAGCGGCTGCCCGGTCTTCGAGAAGCACAGCCGCGCGGTAGGCCATTCGGGGCGCACGTCCAGATAGGCGCGCAGATCTTGACGTGCTTGCAGCGCCAAGGCTACGGCGCGCTCTTTTCTACCTTTGCCTTTGCGCACCAAGGCCGCCCCCGACCGCTCATTGAGTGTGACATCCCCCACGTTGAGCGCCACCACTTCCGAAACCCGCAAGCCCCCCCGCGCGAGCAGCGAAAGCAGTGCCACATTGCGGCGGGCGAGCCAATCGCTGCCGGCGTCGGGATCATCCGCGTCCGCTAGTTGGCCCTCCGCGGCGGCAAACAAGCGCCCCAACTCGCGCCCGTTGAGTGGCTCGACCGGTTGCGCCACGCGCTGAACGCCCGCTACGGCTACCACGCGCCCGCAGTGGCGGGCCAGCGCCTTCACAGCGGCCAGGCGTTGGTTGACGGTGGCGGCCTGGAGTTCGCAGTGGTCGCTCAAGTGCGTGCGCCACTCGCGCAATTCCTCAGCCGTGAGCAGCGCGGGGTCGGGGGCCGCCGCGTAGGTCTGCTGATACCAGGCGGCAAAGTCGCGCAACGCGAGCGTGTACTGCCGGCGCGTGCCAGGGGTGAGCGTCTTCAGCAAGTCCGCGGTGTGGGTGTCCCAGTCCATAGTGTACCTCCTGAGCGAGTGAGCGAAAAGGCGAAAAGGCGAGAAAGCGAAAAAGCGAGAAGGCGAAAAAGCGAAAAGGCGGCAAGTCGCAAGTTTCCAGCACCGAGCATCTAGCATCTAGCATCTAGCATCTAGCAACCAGCAACCAGCAACCAGTATCGAGCATCCAGCAACCAGCCGTAGGCCAGTCTCAAAAAATGCGGAATAGCAGTCTCAAAAATTGTGAAACGCAGTCTCAAAAACTGTGAAATCCACCCGCCATCCCCCGCATTGAGCCGCCGCAAAACATTTACCGACGCGGTTTACCCCCCCTTAGCGGGCTAAAATCAGGGGCTATTTGGCGGTTTTGCGTCGGTAAACACTGATTTACTGACGATTATAACTGCTATGGCGAGCGGTGTCAAATTGGCGCGTTTGCAAAATTGCCCTATACTAAAGGCAGGTTTAGACAACGCAAACAAAAACGCCGCGCGACTGGTTCAGAGCCACGCGGCGGGACAAGGCGACGCAACCGCCCTGCTATCACGAAGTATACTACAGGGGGCGCGCGCCGCAAGGGGCAGCGTCCCCTTGATGTTGGTACGAGGTAAACAGCCATGCCCGCTACTGTAGACTTGACCGCTGCCCTGGAACGCGCCCGCCGCGCCCTGGCGCATCTCGAAGCCCAGGCCGCCGGCTTCGGCGCGCTGCACATCCCCACGCATCTCCAGATCGAACTGGAAGAGAAACGCCGCGAGGTGGCGGCGCTGGCCGAACAGTTGGGGGTCCCCCCGGTGCTGCTCAACCCCGACCACTTGGCCGGCTATCTGTCCGCCCTGCGTGACCAATGCGCGCGGCTGGAAACCCGCCCCTACAAGCAACTCTCCGAATTGCGCGGGGCGCCCGCGTGCCTTACCTTGCTGAATACCTACGAGCCGCTGCGCTTCGACCTGCACCCCAGCCACGTCCGGTCGCACCGTCACCCGGAGGCCGCGGCCCTGGCGGATGAGGCGTTACGCGACCGCTCGCAGTTGGACATTGCCCTGCCCGCCGTGCTCGGCGAGCCGGGGCATATAGTGCTGCTGGGCCAGGCGGGCTCTGGCAAGACCACGGTGCTACGCCTGGTAACGGCCGTGTTAGCGACGGCTGAGCGCGCGCTGGCCGCAGAGCACCTGGGCTTGATCGCAGACCCCTTGCCCGTGCCCGTGCTTATCGCCCTGCGCGAATTCGAGCACGCCTGCCAGACCCGCCCCACGCACTACACCCGCGATGTGCCGGGCCTGCTGCGCTTTGTGGATGCCCAATTCCACCAGCGGCATCCGGGGCGCGTGCCGGTCAGTTTCGTCAGCGACCTGCTCCGCGCCGGGCGGGCCTGGATTCTGTTGGATGCGCTCGACGAAGTGGCCGACTTCGACCACCGCATCGTCGTGCGGCAGGCCATCGAGCACCTAGCGCGCGCCTTCCCCGGCAACCGCCTGGTGGTGACGGCGCGGGTGGCGGCTTACGCGCACGCCAACACGCGCCTGGATGCCGACTTCAACCTGGCGTATGTGCGCGACCTGACCCGCGCACAGTGGGCGCCGCTGGTGGGGCGGCTCTACGCGGGGTTGGAAGCCGATCCGCACTTTGCCGCGGCGCGTGCCGAGAAACTGCGCGCCCGGATTGATAGTGTGCCGCTGTTGCAGGAGATGGTCAAGACGCCGCTCCTGGTGTGGACGGCGACCCTGATCCACTACGCTGACCGGGAATTACCCGAACAACGAGCCGAGCTCTACCAGGCGTATGTAGATGTGCTGCTGGGCGAGCGGCTGCATGAGGAGGAGGGGGCCGAAGCAGCGCAGGCATTGCGGGATGCGCGCTGGCCGGCCGCCGACCGGCAATTGTACCTCACCTACGCGGCCTACAAGACGCATGAAGGCGCTGCGGCCGAACGCAGCCGGAGCGGGAAGCGGCAAGCCCTGGTGGTGGTGGACGAGACCTCGCTCAAGCGGGAGATTCTGGCTCCCTTCATGGCGGAGACACTGATGCTGGAGGTGAGCACGCGCGCGGGCCGGCGTCAGGTGGAGCAGGAGGCCGCGGATTTCATCAAGTTGATGGCGGAGCGCAGCGGCCTGTTACACGCGCAACCCGAGGGGTATACGTTCGGCGACCACCTGACCTTACAGGAATTCCTGGCGGCTCACTACTTGGTGAAGAACTTACATGGGCAGGAGCGACTGGCGTTTCTGACCGCGCATGTGGGGCAAAGTTGGTGGCGCGAGGTGTGCCTGTTGATGGCCGGGACACTGCTCCAGGAATCGCGGCAGGCGCAACGATTTCTCTTGCAGGAATTGGGGGCGTTGCCCGGCAACGACGAGGCCCACGCCTACGGCGTCGCCTGGGCGGGGCGGGCGCTGCTGGAAATTCCGCCGGCGCGAGTGGGGTGGCATACCAACGCGCGGGCGGAACTGGCGCAGCGGCTGGTGCAGGTGCTCTGGCAGAACCCGCCGCAGACGAGCCTCCCGGCACGGCTGGAGGTAGGTGAGGTGCTGGGGCGGCTGGGCGACCCGCGCTTCAGCGGGCCGTGCAGCCTGCCGAAGTTCATACCGCTCCCCGGCGGGGAGTTCTGGATGGGCGATGACGAGAGCGGCGAGAAGAATGAGAAACCTCGCCATCGGGTAACCATGAGTCCCTTCGCGTTGGCGAAATATCCTACCACCAACGCCATGTTTGCCCACTTCATTGAAGACCAGGGTTATGCTAACCCGGATTGGTGGCGTGAGGCCACTCACGCCG
This sequence comes from uncultured Anaerolineales bacterium, assembly GCA_964504195.1. Lineage (GTDB taxonomy): Bacteria > Chloroflexota > Anaerolineae > B4-G1 > SLSP01 > CAZDDI01. The sequence continues at coordinate 255,261 of CAZDDI010000001.1, read as the reverse complement.
GATATTGGAAACCTGGGCAAGGATTTAGCGGGCGGCAGTTGCCCTATTATTGGGACGACGAGCGCTTCAACGGGGCGAATCAGCCGGTGGTGGGCGTGAGTTGGTATGAGGCGGTAGCCTACTGCCGCTGGCTTACAGCTACCTTTAACGATGGGCATGAGTACCGGTTGCTGACTGAAGCGGAATGGGAATATGCCGCGCGCGGGACAGGGGGGTGCCGGTACAGTTGGGGAAATGATTGGGTTAAGGAGCGCGCCAATACGCAAGCATTGAACCTGGAACGGACAACGCCGGTGGGCCTGTTCCCGGATGGCGCAACGCCGGAGGGTGTGCTGGATCTGACCGGCAACGTCTGGGAGTGGTGCAGTACAGCTTATGAAGCCTACCCTTACCGGAGTGACGATGGGCGGGAAGACCCGGCTGGCATCGGGGGGCGCATGCTTCGTGGGGGCGCGTATTGGAATGATTATGAAGGGGTGCGGTGCGCCTGTCGTAGCAGCCGTCGCCCTGAAGGCGGCGGCAACATCAACCGCGGGTTTCGCGTTGCCAGGAGTTCCCTCTCCAGTGCGCTCTGATCCCTGTCTCCTGATCCCTGTCCACTGTAATACAGGGATGATGGGGAAGCACAAGGTTGCTTCACAACAACACACGCTCGCGGCGAAGCCGCTGAAATTTTTTGAGTTGGCCGCTATACTGGCGTGACCAGGAACACCAACACATCCGAGGACTATGGAGGATGGATGAACGCAACGCTTACTGAAGCCCAACGGATCCGTTTAGCGCAACTACAAGAATTATACGAAGAGGGTTTGCTTGATGAGGCCGCTTATCAGGTTAAATTAGCGGCTCTTGGCATTGATTCCGATGCCCTCTTCCCGCCACCGCCTGCCCCGCCCGATCTTTCCGCGCTGCGCCTGCGCCTGAACCGCTTCGATGATCTACAGATCGAAGCCCTGGCGATTGACCAATTCCCCGACATCAAAGCCAAATTCAGCGAAGGGATGCGGCTGGATGCCAAAATCAACCTCTTGCTCGATCATTGCCGCCGCCGCCCGGAAGCCATTCCTGTGCTAGAGCACTGGCTCAACCAGCAACCAGCAACTTGCAACCAAGAAGACGCGCTCCCCTGCTACCTCGCCCGTGTGATTGACGAGAACGCGCGGCTGCAACTCCAGGGCATCCGCTCCGCCTCCGGCCTGGTGAGCATCGCGCTGGAAGAAGTCTACATCACTCTCACGGCGACCGTGCGCCAGACCGTCACCGATGAAGAAGCCTGGATCGAGGAAATGGCGGGGCTGGCTCCCGGCGAGGCCAAGCGGCGGGGCTTCGCCCATCCCCGCGAGAGCGTGCAACAGGTCAAGGTACAAGTGCAGGAAGCGCTGGCCTTGCATCCGCGCCTGGTGGTCTTGGGCGATCCGGGCTGCGGCAAGACCACGTTGCTGCGGTATCTGGCGCTGACGTATGCGCGGGATTGGGCGGACGACGGACGACCGGCGACGGACGACGGAGATTGGGTCAAGGAACGCCTGGGGTTGAATGAGCGCCGTTTGCCCGTGCTGCTCCCCCTGCGCGATTTCGCGCGGTACTTGGAGAAAGATTGTCCCGACAACGGCGCGGACGGGCCGAAGCTGCTGCTCGATTACTTACGCCTGTACTTCACCAACCAGAACCTCACGCTGCCGCCCGACTTTTTCGCGGCGCGGCTCAAGGCGGGGGAATGTGCCGTGTGCTTCGATGGCGTGGATGAGGTGGCGAGCATGAGTACCCGCCAGCGGATCGCACGCATCCTGGAGAAGTTCACGCTGGCGTACCCGGCCAACCGCTACGTCGTGACCAGCCGCATCGTGGGGTACACGGGCGGGGCACGCCTGGGCGCCGACTATGCCGTAACCACGGTGCGCGACTTCACCGATGCGGACATCGCCCGCTTCGCCCGGCACTGGAACCGGGCCGTGGAGATCGTGCTCGCGGGGGCAGAAACGGATTACGCGCTACGAAAAGCCGAAGCCGAGGCCACGAAACTCATCCGCGCCGTTCAGGGAAACGCCCGCGTGCGCGAGTTGGCCGTGAACCCGCTGCTGCTGACGGTGATCGCGCTGGTGCAACGGTATCGGGCGCAACTGCCCGACCGCCGGGTGGAACTGTACGAGGAAGCCATCGAAGTGCTGCTGGTGCAGTGGGACGCGGTGAAGGGCTTGCCGGACATCGAAGTGCTGCAAGGCTTGGAACTGGACGCGGGCGACCGGCGGAGTATGCTCGAACCGGTGGCGCTGTGGCTGATGGAGCAGCGCTTGCGGGAGATCGAACTGGACGATCTGCGGAAGCAGTTAGCCCCACCGTTCCACGCGATGCTCAAAGATGAGCGCCTGACCGCGAAGGCGGTAGATGGCTTCATTGCTCTCATCAACGCCCGCAGCGGGCTACTGACCGAGCGCGGGCAGGGCATCTACGCTTTCTCGCACCTGACGTTCCAGGAGCACCTGGCGGCGCGGGCGGTGGCTGACCGGCCCGACAATGTGACGTACACGCTGGAACGGCTGGGCGATTCCTGGTGGCGGGAAGTGGCGCTGCTGGAAGCGGGCTACCTGAGCACCCAGGGCAAGCGGCGGGCGACGGAATTGATCCGGGCGCTCATGGAGCACCCCCAGGAACCCGAACCCTACCACAACCTGGTGCTGGCGGCGGAAGCCGTGCGGGATGTGGGCCAGGCGCGCACCGAGGGCGACCTGGCTGGGGAGATCCAGGCGCGATTGCGCCAGGCGTTTGCCACGCCGTTGCGCAAGGGCGGCGACTTGGCAGCGCAGGTGCAGCGGCGGGCAGCGGCAGCGGAAGCGTTGGGCAAGATCGAGAGCGGCGGGTATGGCGCGCAACCGGCCTTTTGGACGCTGCCTTACGGCGAGCCGGTGTGGGTGGAGATCCCGGCGGGCGAGTTCTGGATGGGCAGCGAGAAAGGCAGTAGTGATGAAAAGCCGCTGCACAAGGTTCACCTGGAGCATTACTGGATCGCCAAAACGCCGATCACCAACGCGCAGTACCGGCTGTTTGTAGAAGCCACCGGACACCGCGCGCCGGGGCATTGGGAAAATGGTAAAATTCCACGCGGGTTAGAGAGCCATCCGGTGGTCAGAGTGAGCTGGCACGACGCTATGGCCTACTGCAAGTGGCTGAGCGAAGTGACGAGCCAGGCCATCACCCTGCCTACGGAAGCGCAGTGGGAGAAAGCCGCCAGAGGCGCTCAAGACCAACGCGAGTATCCGTGGGGTATGGAGTGGAAGGAGGGTCACTGCAACTCAGAGGAACTGGGCGTGAAGGACATCACGCCGGTGGGGATTTTCCCGGAAGGCGCCTCGCCGTATGGGTGTCTGGATCTGGTGGGCAATGTGTGGGAGTGGTGTAGTTCCCGGTATCAGACATATCCCTATCGCCCTGACGATGGGCGGGAAGATCCGACAGGCAGCGGAAGTCGCGTGCTGCGAGGGGGCGCTTATTGGAATGACCTTAAAGGGGTGCGGTGCGCCTACCGTGCCTACGATCACCCTGCCTCCGGCGACTCCCACCGCGGCGGTTTCCGTGTCGCCAGGAGTTTCCTCTCTTGAGCACTCTGCTCCCTGTCTCCTGAACGCTGTCCACTGTAATACAGGGATGATGGGAAAGCGCATGGCTGCTTCACAACAACACACGCTCGCGGCGTAGCCGCCGAAATTTTTACGCTTTTTTACCATGCCTTTTCGCTGACTCGCTTTCTCGCTGATTCACTATGCCCAAAACGTACACACATCTCTACCCGCAAATCTGCGATTTCGCTAACGTCTACCAGGCGTGGCGGCGCGCGCGGCGCGGTGGCAAGCGCAAGTGGCCCGCCGTAGCTGCGTTCGAGTTCGACCTGGAGCGGCAGCTGTGGGACCTGTGCGACGAACTGGCGACCCAGACCTACACGCCCGGCCCCTACCGCCACTTCACCATCGTCGCGCCCAAAGTGCGGCGCATCTCCGCCGCGCCCTTCCGGGATCGCGTTGTCCACCACGCGCTCATGCAGATCACCTGGCCCCTCTACGAGGCGCGCATGATCCACGATAGTTACGCCTGCCGCGTGGGGAAAGGCAGTCATCGCGCGCTTGACCGCTGCCAGCATTTCGCGCGCGGCCATCCGTATGTCTTGCAGGGCGACATCGTGCAGTTTTTCCCCTCGGTGGATCATCAACTGCTCCAGGCGCAACTCTTTCACCACATCGCCTGCCCGCAGACGCAGTGGTTGATTGAGCAAATTTTGCGCAGCGGCGTGGGCGTGCTCGACGCGCACTACACGCCCGTCTACTTCCCCGGCGATGACCTGTTCGCGGTCAACCGCCCGCGCGGGCTGCCCATCGGCAACCTCACCTCGCAGAACTGGGGCAACTGGTATCTCAACGCGCTGGATCAGTTCGTCAAACACGAGTTGCATTGCCGGGCCTACCTGCGCTACTGCGATGACTTCCTGCTTTTCGCAGATGATAAACCCACGCTCTGGGCCTGGCGCGCGGAGATTGCAGACTTCCTCACCACCCTGCGCCTGACCCTGCATACCGAGCGCGCCCAGGTCTACCCGGTCCACACCGGCATCCCCTGGTTGGGCTTTCGCATTTACCCCACCCATCGGCGCTTGCTGCGGCGCAACATCAAAGCCTTCATGCAGCGGTTCCGCGCCCAGCGCGATGCCTTTCAGCAAGGTGCGCTAGGCCCGGACAAAGTCCAGGCTTCCCTGCGCGCCTGGCTCGCGCACGCGGCGCACGGCAATACTTACCGGCTGCGCCAACGCTTGTTGCGGGAGGTGGTCTTTTGAGCCAGGAGACGCCGCTGTTTGCCAAGACCTACGATTTGCTGGCCTACTTGCTGCCGGCGGTGGAGAAATTCCCGCGCAACCACCGCGCCAGCCTGGGCCGGCGGCTGCAAGAAACCGGGCTGGGCTTGCTCGACCTGCTGCTCACCGCGCGCAAAACGCCCCAGGCTACGCGCGGCGCGGTGCTGGTGCAGGCCGACATCGAACTGGATCGCTTGCGCTACACCGTGCGCCTGTGTCATGGCCTGGCCTTGTTCAGCGACAAACAGTACCGCCATCTGAGCGGGCTGCTGGCCGAAGTCGGGCGACTTTTAGGATCCTGGCTCAAGCCGTATAATACAGCGTAGGGGTCCGGTCGCAGGTGCGGTGCGCCTACCGTAACAACCATCACCCTGACAACGACAACAACAACAACAACGGGTTTCGTGTCGCCAGCAGTTCGCCGGGAGCCTGGCCTGTCACTGTCGCCGGCGGCGGCTGAACCATCCCGCCCCACTGGGGGCGGCGCCAGCCGGGTTCCGGCGGCCCGTGCCGGCTGCTGAGGGAACTCCAGACCGGGTCCCGGTCGCGCATCACCGGATGCCGGCCAAAGAAGCCCGGTCCCGCCTGAGCCGGTAGGAGACGAAAGTTCGGGCGGGACCACCTGAATCTGGACTTTTTGAAACTGCCTCTGAATGTGCTTAGCGGGTCAGATTACACCGCCAAGCCCGCCAAGGAGCCAAGAAGAGAAAAAAAGAAAAGCATCTTGGCAAACTTGGCGGTAAGAATCAGCCCAGGTGGCAGCTTGCGTTATGCTTAGGAAAAGTCTAAAACCTACCCGTTTGCAGTATATAATCCGCGAGGTGCAAGTATGAATAAAAATCCTTTACCTGAGTGGCTCGGCCCAGTGCTGGAGAAGTTGAGCAGCGCGCTGGAAAAATTGGGGGACATCAAAGATGACCTGCTCAAAGTTATTGCTGTCTTGGCCGTGCTCTTGGTAATCGCATTGGCTTTAGCCTTCGGGTGGGGTTTCAGTGCTGCGCCCGCGTTTTTCGTGATTGTGAGCGCGTTGATCTTTTTCGCCGTGTTGGCGCTGGCGGGCTATGTGATAGGCCAGTTCGCCCCGGCGTTGACGCAAATGTTACAAACGCTTACCCCGGCGCTGGTCGAGCGGTTGAAGCCGCCGGTTGCCGTACCGCTGCCAACGCCCACTCCGGCACTACCAGCCCCCCCGCCGGTTGTGCCGGCCCCAGATGTCCGCCCGGCACCTGCACCGGCCCTGGATGCAGAGGCGCTGCGCGAGCGCTACCTGCGAACAGTGGCCGCGCAGTGCGCGCACCTGCAAATGACCACGATTGATCGCAAGGTGATGAGCCGGCAAGAAGTGGCGGAACTGGATCTGGCGGCGGTCTTCACCGAGTTGGATGTGTATGATGTGGATGAACGCCAGCAGCGCGCCCCAGAAGAATGGGCGGAACTGGCCGCGCGGGGGGAGGTGGAACACCGCCGCCCGGCCTTAGAGACCCTGTGCCGCTATCCACACCTGACATTGTTGGGCGACCCCGGTTCGGGGAAATCCACGCTGGTGGATTTCGTTACCTTGTGTCTGGCCGGCGCGCAGTTGGGAGATTGCTTGGATACCGGCCTGGAACGCTTGGGCGCGGCGTGGACCATGCCCGCGCTGCTGCCGTTGCGCGTGATTTTGCGCGATTACGCGGCGCGGGGACTGCCGGCAGGGCAGGGCTTATGGGCCTTTCTGGGTGCAGAAGCTGCACGTTGCGACCCAGCGTTAGCGGGATTACTGCCGGCGCTGGAACCGACGCTCCGGCAACCAGCGGGGGCGCTGCTGTTATTGGATGGCCTGGACGAGGTGCCGGAAGCGCATCGCTACCGGGAGCAACTCAAAGCAGCGGTGGAACGCTTTGCGCTGGACTTTCCGCAGTGCCGAATTGTGCTCACCTCACGCCCCTATGCCTACCAGGATGTGGCCTTGCGGCCGGTCAATTTTGAGGTACGGCGGCTCGCCCCGTTTACCCCCGAGCAGGTGGCGACCTTCATCACGCGCTGGTACACCCACGCGGGCCTCAAGGATGCCAAGTTCGGCCCGGAGAATGCCGCGCGCTATGCCGAACGTCTGGCGCATGAAGTGCAGCGCAACCCGCGTCTGGCCGATCTCGCTACGACGCCGTTGTTGCTGGCATTGATGGCCTCGTTGCATCGCTGGCGCGAGGGCGGCAGTCTGCCTGAAAAGCGGCAGGAGCTCTACGAGGAAAGCGTCAAACTGCTGCTGGATTTGTGGCAGCGGCCCAAGCAAGTCCTGGATGCCCAAGGGGTCTCGGTGAGCAAGGAATACGATGTGTTTACCGAGTTAGGCATCGGGCACGACGCGCTGCGCCGGGTGCTGAATGGGATAGCCTATGCAGCGCACAAAAACCAACCCCAACTGACGGGGACCCACGACATTCGCGCGGGGGAACTGGCCGGAGCGCTCTATGAGGCCGCTGACAAAGGGAAGACCCCCGACCAGCAGCGGGTGATTCAATACCTCACGGATCGCGTTGGGCTGTTGGTGGAGCGCGAGCAGGGGCGCATCTATACCTTCCCCCATCGCACGTTTCAGGAGTACCTGGCCGCGTGCTATCTGGCTGACAATCGCCGCGAACTGTACAAATGCCTGCGCGCCGATGATGAACGCTGGCGCGAGGCCATGCTGCTGGCGGCGGCCAAAGCGGTGAGCGGTTCATCGGATGCGATCTGGGATTGGATTGAGACCTTTTGCCCCACCCCTGAGCCGCCAGTAGCACCGGAAGACGCCGATTGGTACGCGGCGTTGCGGGTAGCGCAGGCGTTGGTGGAGGTGGAGTTGTATCGGCAAACGCCGGAAGCGTATCAACGGCGGTTGCTTGAACGCTTACAGACCTGGCTGGTGGCGCTGCTCCAGACCCCGGGGCAGCCCTTACCGGTTGCCGAGCGCGCCGCGGCCGGGCGCACCCTGGGCCGTCTGGATGACCCGCGCTTCAGCGGGCCGTGCGGGTTGCCGAAATTCATCTCACTGCCCGAGGGAGAATTCTGGATGGGTAGCCCCGAGGAAGAAGTGGCGCAAATCGTCAAAGCGACGGGGCGGGATTGGGCCAAACGCGAGTTGCCGCGCCATCGGGTAGCCGTGAGCGCGTTTGCGCTGGCGAAATATCCCACTACTAACGCCATGTTCGCGCATTTTATCGAAGCGGGGGGCTATGCTAACCCGGATTGGTGGCAAGGAATCCCGCAAGACTTCTGGCGCGGCGACGGGACGGTCAAGGATTACTTCGGTGGGAAGCGTAAGCAGCCCTATCTTTGGGATGACGCGCGTTTCAATGGGGCCAATCAGCCGGTGGTAGGCGTTACCTGGTACGAGGCAGTGGTCTATTGTCGCTGGCTCACGGCAACGCTGCATGATGGCTATGAGTACCGCTTGCCGACCGAAGCCGAATGGGAATATGCCGCGCGCGGGACTGCCGGGCGACGCTATACGTGGGGGGATGAATGGCTGGAGCATTGTGCCAATACCGCCGCCCTCAACCTGGAGCAGCCAACGCCGGTGGGCATCTTCCCAGCAGGCGCCACGCCGGAGGGCCTCTTGGATTTGACCGGCAACGTGTGGGAGTGGTGTAAGGATTGGTTTGATGAGAAAGAGTATGCGCGTCGTGCTGGTCAGGTAGCACGCGATCCGCAGGGGCCAGATAAGGGTACGGCTAAAGTGCTCCGGGGTGGTGGTTGGGGCGATAGCACCGAGTGGGTGCGGTGCGCTTCCCGTAACTACATCTCTCACCCTGACTTCGTCTACTACCACCTCCGCGGGTTTCGTGTCGCCAGGAGTTTCCTCTCCGGCGCACTCTGATCCCTGTCTCCTGAACTCTGTCCACTGTCTAACAAGTGTGGTGGGAATAACCGCAGGCGACTCCGAACCAGACACGCTCGCGGCGTAGCCGCCGAAATTTTTGAGATTTTTTGACACACACTGCACGCTCACCGTCTCCATCTCAGGGGCAGCGAGCCGTATCCTATGTCGGAACTGTGAAACGCAAAACGCAATGCGTGAGGAGCAGCAATGACCGATCTTGATTTGCAAACCGAACTCGATAAGTTGCATCAACTGCACGCAACAGGCGTGCTCACCGACGCGCTCTATCAAGCTGCGTTAAAGGGTCTGGGCGTGGATCCCGCCACAGTCTTCGCCCAAGCGGGCCAAGATGTGCAGACGCAGACCACCGCCTCCGGTACGCGCAGCGTAGCCATTGACGGGAATGTGCGCGATAACCTCATCATCACCGGCGACGTGATCCTCCAGCAAGCAGCGCAACCCGGCGCGGCGCCGGCGGTCTTGCGGCAAGCCTACCTCTACCGCCTGCTGCGGCTGACGCGGGGACTGCCCCTCACGGGCGTGGATCGCCAGGCCGCGGAAGAAGAGGGTAACGGCGAAGTGCAACTGGCCGCTGTGTATACCGCCCTGCTCACCCAACGCCTGGAACACGCCGATAGGTTTGCCGTAGCCCCCGGTAAGTCACCGGAGCCGGCGGCGCGGCGGCTCTCGGCGGTGGCGATGCTCAACCGCGAGCGCTACCTGGTGCTCTTGGGCGATCCGGGTAGTGGCAAGACCACCTTTGTCAACTTCGTCGCACTCTGCCTGGCGGGGGAAGCCCTGGGCGACGCGCAGGCCCACCTGGCCGCGCTCACTGAGCCGCTGCCGCCGGATAAAGATACCCAGCAGAAGAAACACACCCCAGAACCGCAACCCTGGGAGCATGGCGCGCTGTTGCCGGTGCGCGTGGTGCTGCGCGATTTTGTGGCGCGCGGCTTACCCCCAGCGGAAACCTCCGTGAGTGGGCAAACCTTGTGGGAGTTCATCGCGGGCGAGTTGGGCCATGCTGAATATGCCCCACAGCTCAAGCAAGAACTGCTGGAACGGGGCGGCCTCGTGCTATTGGATGGCCTGGACGAAGTACCAGAAGCCCATCATCGGCGCGAGCAGGTCAAAGCGGCGGTGCAAGGCTTTGTCAACGATTTTCCCCGCTGCCGGTTTCTGGTCACCAGCCGGACGTATGCCTACCAACGGCAGGACTGGAAACTCAGCGGCTTTGCCGAAGTCGTGCTGGCCCCCTTTACGCCGGGGCAGATCGCGCGCTTTGTGGAGCGCTGGTATACCCATGTGGGCCAGGTGCGCGATTGGCACCCTGACCACACCCAGGGGCAGGCCGTGATCCTCCAGACCGCCATCGCGCGCAGCGAGCGGCTGGCGGAACTGGCGGAGCGGCCCCTGCTACTTACCTTGATGGCCTCGTTGCACGCCTGGCGGGGCGGCAGCCTGCCGGAGCGCCGTGAGGAATTGTATGCTGACGCAGTGGATTTGTTGCTAGAGCAGTGGGAAGGCCGCAAAGTGGTGCGCGACGGGGCCGGGCAGCCGGTGTGGCAGCAACCCAGCCTGGCCGAATGGCTGAAGGTGGATCGGGCGGTGGTGCGCGCTGAACTGGAACGCCTGGCGTTTGAAGCGCACCGCGACCAGCCGGAACTCAAGGGCACGGCGGATATTGCGCAGGAGCGCCTGGTGGGCGCGCTGATGACCGTAGCGCGGAACCCGGCAGCGCGGGCGAACCCGGTAGAACTGGCCGATTACCTGTGTAAGCGGGCGGGCCTGCTCGCGGCGCGGGGCGAGTGTGTCTACACCTTCCCGCATCGCACCTTCCAGGAGTACCTGGCGGCGTGCTACCTGACCGATCACGGGTTCCCGGATGACATCGCGGAGTTAGTGTGGGCCGATCCGCAGCGGTGGCGAGAAGCGACCTTGCTGGCGGGGGCCAAGGCGGCGCGCGGGACGGCATCGGCGGCGTGGAATCTGGCTGAGGCGCTGTGTTACGCGCCGGTCAGCACAGAGGAAGCGGGCAGTTGGAGCGCGTTGTTAGCGGCGCAGGTGTTATTAGAAAACGAGGGAGCGCGTTTGTCACCCGTATCGCCCCGGAACACGCCCAAACTGGAGCGGATTCGGTTGTGGCTGCGGGCCATCGTGGAGCGGGGCTGGCTGCCGGCGGTGGATCGCCTGGCGGCGGGCAACGCGCTGGCGGTGCTGGGCGATGACCGGGATTTTGATGAAATGATCGAAATTCCTACTGGGCCGTTCTGGATGGGCGAAGGGCAAGAGCGCCATGAAATAACCTTGCCCACCTACTACATCGGCAAATACCCGGTGACGGTAGGGGAGTTTCGGCGGTTTGTAGAGGCGAGTGGCTATAAACCCTGGTATTCAGAGTGTCTCAATGGAGTAGCCAACCATCCGGTGGTGTATGTGAACTGGTACGATGCGCGGGCCTATTGCGCGTGGCTGACAGAGACGTGGCGCGCAGCGGGGAAGATCGGCGCGGACGAGGCATTGCGTTTGCCGACCGAGGCGGAGTGGGAGAAGGCGGCGCGAGGCGCCACTGGGCGCGCGTATCCCTGGGGAGAAGATTGGGATGCGGGGCTGTGCAACAGTACAGAGAGCGGGTTGAGTGGCACCACGCCCATAGGGATGTATCCGGCAGGCGCCTCGCCGTATGGTTGTCTGGATATGGCGGGCAACGTGTGGGAGTGGTGTAGTTCACAGCATCAATCTTATCCTTACCGGGTTGACGATGGACGCGAGGACTTGACCGGGAACAAGAGTCGGGTGTTGCGGGGAGGATCCTATGGAAGTAGTGCTTCCAGGGTGCGGTGCGCCTGCCGTGGCAACCATCCCCCTGACGTCGGCCGCAGCATCGGCCTCGGGTTTCGTGTCGCCAGGAGTTTCCTCTCCGGTGCACTCTGATCCCTGTCTCCTGTTCTCTGTCCACTGTCTAACAAGCGTGCTGGGGGAGCGTCAAGCCGCTCCAAACAAGATATGCTCGCGGCGTAGCCGCCGAAATTTTTGAATTTTTACCGTCCGGCGTTTCTTGACATTCAAGCCGGGTTAGTTACAATAAAGATGTAAGTTAGCGCGTTATTGAAGCCCACGAGCGCGGGGGATTGAAGTCCCTCCCCCGCGAACGTGGGCTTTTTGCGTTTCTGATACCTGTAAGACCTGAAGGAGTGAAGTATGCCTAGTATCGTACATCTCAATGGCGTCGTCCAAAAGACGTGGGCCTGGCAGGGGAACCTGTACGCCCGCATCTCCGAGGTGGCTGCGGATGGCAGCACCCGATTCTACAACCTGGCCTTCCCCCGAGAGCCGGGCGTGGTGCTGCAAACCGATCCGTTCACCACCTTGCGCACCACGATCACCCCGCGGGAAGTCCACGGCGTCCAACGCGGCGCGTGGGTATTTGTCAATGGCGTGCCCACCAGCCGCGACGAGCGCGTGCCGGTAGAGACCTACCTCGCGCGCGTGGAAGGCGGGCACAACGTCCGCCCGGAGTTGCGTGATGAACTCAAGGCCGCCGTGGGGGCGGAGAGTCGCTCGCAAATTGATTTCATCGTGTGTGATATTGCCATTGTCCGGCAAGTCAACCTGCGCGAGTCTCGGCCACGCGGCAGCGAGCCCGAGGAAGGCCCTACTGACTGAGCGCTCCGAGATTCCCGGTTCTTTAACAAGCGCATATATACCTGAAATCAAAGTGAGGCGCTTACGCCTCACACTATAACTGAAGGAGACCGTTTTTAGCACCTGCGGGGCAGGGGGAGCCTGGCGTTCCCCCTGCGCCCGCGCGCGGGTCGCGCCCGCACAGGTGCTCTGAGGGGTGTCCTTTTTTTGTTTTTAGGACACTACCCATTGAAGTTTCTGGCGCGTTATTGAAACCCTCGCGTGAAACCCCTTTGAAATCCCCGTGTTATCGAAACCCCCGTGAATTTGATTACTTCACTGCTCCCCGCATGAAGTAATCCTGACCTACCCAGCCGAGCGCCTGGCGGTCAGTAGTCCGCGCTCACCCTACCTGTGAGACCTGAAAGGAGCTGCCTATGGAAACCCTCGTGCTCCACTGGGGTCCCCTGGTGCTGGCTGTCGGTGGCGGGATCGTGCTGGTGGGCCTGGTGCTGAGCATACTGCTGAGTGCCGTGCCGCCGGTTATGATCGCCTACCTCCTGCTGCGCCGGGGACTTCCGCTAGCTGCCAAATATGAACCATCTGAAATACCTGAAAGGAGACCTGCACATGGAACTCGTCCAAACCCTGACCAATTTGCCCGCCACTACGTCCCTGAACGACTTGCTGGGCCTGATTCTGCTGCTAATCATCGGCATCCTGCTGTTCGCGGCGTTTTTCCAGACGAAAGTATTTCGCCTGGGCCAGCGCCGTTGGTAACCCCCGATGGCCTTGATTTTAGCGTGTGGAATCCCGAACAGCCGTGGGGCAGTGGTTTCCCCACTGCCTGACCTGAAACTAAATTACCTGATCTGAAAGGAGTTGAATTGAAATGGAATCTCAAACACCTGCTACCACCAGTTTTCTGGCGTTGGCGTTAGTCAATGCCGCGTTGGAGTTGGAGAACCCCGCGAAGAGCGCCAGCAATCCCCACTTCAAAAGCACCTACGCGCCCCTCGATGAGATCGTGGCGTATGTGCGTCCCTTGTTGGCGAAGCATGGGCTGGCGGTGGTGCAAGGCGCCGCGCTGTTGGGGGAGACCCCTGTACTGCGCACGCGCCTGCTGCACACCAGCGGCGAAGAGCTCATCAGCGACTATCCGCTCAACCCGGTCAAGCCCGATCCGCAGGGGTTCGCGTCCGCGGTGACTTACGCGCGGCGCTACTCGCTCCTGGCGATGCTGAATCTGGCCGGCGATGACGACGACGACGCTAACGCGGCCTCGTCCCGCCCGGGGGCTAAGCCCACTCCACCGCCCGCTACGGCTAAACCCGGCGGTAATGGGGCAGCTAAACCGGCTGCTCCCCCACCCGCTACGGCTAAGCCTGCAAGCAACGGCGCGCCCAAACCGGCTGCTCCGCCTCCGGCGGCGACCAAGCCCGGCGGCAATGGCGCGGCGAAACCCGCCGCCCCGCCCGCTGCGGCTCAACCCGCTGGCAAGGGGGCTACCCCACCTGCTCCGCCTGCTCCGCCGTCACCCACCACCAACCCGGCTCTGGAGCAAGCCTGGGCCACCGTGCTGCCCTTCGGCAACCGGAACAATCCGGGACTCAAGGGCAAGACCCTGGCCGAAGCCGAGCGCGTGGATCCCGGATTCGTGGGCTTCCTCGCTGAAAACAGCACCCGCCCCGACATCAAAGCCGCCGCGGCCGTCGTGGTGGCCGCCCGCGCTTAGTGACGCACCCCCGCCAGTAAACCCTCAAGCGCATAGACCTGTATGGCGCGCTAATCCGCGCCCCCCTGAGCCCTGACTCCCGGCCTGTGCCGGCGCGCTATGGCGCGTGTCCCGGCGCGTAATTGCCCAACTGGGCCAGGGTTACAGTAACCCCGGCAGTGGGCAACTCCCGCGCTGTGTAGGCTCACCCCTGTTGTACCTGGTAGACCTGGCGAAACTGAAAAACTCAATTCTGTAACCTGAAGGAGACCTGCAATGTCTGACCAAACTCGTAAAAACACCGGTTTTGTGGAGACCCGCGGCATCGGCAATCTCGCCGCGGACGCCGAACTCGTCGCCCCGCGCACGGAAGGCGGGAAAATGCGCGTGAAAGCGCGCGTGATCTGCGCCGCCGGGCAAGACGTCGAAGGCGTCAACCTCGTGATCTGGGATAACCTCGCCGTGGCCCTGCACCCCTATCTCGTGAAAGGGAAGCAGGTGTACTTCGAGGGGATGCCCCGGACGCGCTCTTACGAACAAAACGGCGAAACCAAATACTTCACGGAAACGCACGTCACCCGCATCGTCCTCTTGGGCGGCGGGCCGCGCGCCGCGGAGTATGCCGAAGAAGAGTACGCCGAGTACGCAGAATCCGCGTAACCGGGCCACCCAGCCGCTTACCACGCGCCCCCACCGACCTGGGTTGGTGGGGGCGTGCCTTACCTGAACTTACCTGAAAGGAGACCTGCAATGTTTCAAGGATTCATCTGCTACGCTACGGGGGAAGAGAAAACCCCCGCTGATTGTCTGGCCTGTAGCCGCGCGGGGGGCCAACTCAACGCCGAGGGCAGCTTATGCCCCTTCACCCCGCCGCTCGTTAAGGGCCTCAGCGAAAGCAATCTGCCCCGCGAGCTGCCGGCTTACTCGGCGACCGAGGTGCTGGGCTGCTTGCGGCAAGTCGTCTTGCGCGACCAGGAGCCGTATTATATCCAGCCCGCGCGCGCCTATTGGGCGTTTCGCGGCAAACTCGCCCACGGCATCCTGGAGTACGCGGCCCAAGACGAACCGGACGTGATGCTCGAAACCCGCTTCTACGCTGAACTCGCCGGGCAACTCTTCACCGGCCAGATAGACCTGTTCTATCCCGGGCGCGGTCATCTGGTGGACTACAAGACCACCAAAGCCGTGCCCGAGAGCATCAAGCAGTACATCTGCCCCGCGTGCCAGAGCGTCATGCGCGCTGACCGCTATCGTTACCGCAAGGGGACTAAAGCCACCTGCGGGGCGTGCGGTGCGGTGCATCAGGCAAACGATCTTGCTCCCGAAATCCTGCCCCCGCAGCCCTACAGTAGCCACACGGCGCAACTCAACGCCTACGCCTGGCTGCTCGCGCAAGCGGGTTACTCCGTCCAGACTGCCGAGATCGTGTACCTGGATATGAGCGAAGTATTGCGCGTGCCGGTGGAACTGTGGGACCTGGAAACTACCCAAGCCTACCTGGAAGCCCGGATGCAGGAGTTCGAGATCTTGGATCTCGCCGGCCTGCCGGAAGGCGTGCAGGGCAACGCAGATGAAGAATGGCGGTGTAACTACTGCCCCGTCTTCGCCGCGTGCCAGCGCGCGACTCAGGAGGCCGAAGCGCTGCAACACGCGCTGACGCAACGGGACCTGGCAGCGGAAGCCGAAGCGGTACTCTACCCGGAAGTCGTCGTCTAGGAGGCGGGCCATGAAACTCACTAAAGCCCAACTCAAAGACCGCGACCGGATCACCGCCTGGCTGCAAGGCGTGCCGTTTCGGGAAAACTCCCGCGACAAGCACCCGACCGTGCCAGACCTCGACCGGGAAGCCGTGGTGTCCCAGTATGTGCCCCCCGACATCGGCGGGGCCGGGCAACACTACACCCCGCTGGAGATGGCCGTTGCGGCGCTCGGCGTCCTCGTGCCGTTTCCCGGCTGCCGGATCCTCGACCCCTGCGCGGGCATCGGCAACTTGCTCCACGCGCTCGACTGGGTGGCAGATTACGGCGTCGCAGTGGTTGCCTGCGACATCGAAGAGGAAGCGACGCAGATCGGCCGGCGGCTCTACCCCTGGGTAGAGTGGCGCTGGGCCAATGCGTTTGACCTCTGGGATGAGTTCGCCGGGGCTTTCGACTTCGTGATTATGAATCCCCCCTTCGGCATCCAGCGCGGGCTGTATACCGCCGAACAGTGTTCCCAACTGGGCGCGAAACGCTCAGAAGTGCTGTTCCTGGAACTGGCCGCCCACGCGCTCAAAATGGATGGCCAGGGGTTGTTCATCCTGCCCGGTCAAGGGGAGCGGCGTCCGCACTTCCTGGAGCGCCTGCCGCAAAAGCAGGCGGCGTTCTTCGCGGAGCGGTTCGTAGTGGAGCACGTCCAGCAACGCTTGCCGGGGGCCTTCCGCTTCACCAATTTCCAGGTGGAAGCTCACTTCGTCCACCGGACGGACTACGCGGTGGCTAAGCCGGCTAGTACGGCGGTCGCCGCCACGCCTGAACCCGCGCCCGCTGCTTTCACCCTGGCTCAGCGGGATCCGGAAACGCTCCGCGCGTATTTGAACGCGCCGGCGCTCCCCGCGCCCGTGGATTCCTCACCTGAACCTGCACCTGCTCCCTTACCCGCCCCCGCGCCGGCGGCGCCCGTGAGCGCGCTCGAAACCTGGCTGAATAAGCCCGTGCTCTGGCGCGCCTCCCCGGAAGCCACCGTCACGCGGGAAGGCTGGGTCAAGGCCATCAATCGCCAGGGGGACCTCTTCATCGCTACCCCGGGCTTCCGGGGCGAGAGCCTGGTGCGCGTGCCCGTGACGCAAGCCCAACTCGCCCAATGCGCGGTTTAACCGCGCACCTGCACTTACCTGAAAGGAGTCTGTTATGTCTACCGCTACGCAGCGCCAACAGGCGCTCACCACTTTGTTGTTGGACATCCCGTTGATGACCCCCGAGCGCGCGACCATGCTCGCTGGGGAGATCGCGGCGCTCTACGCGCCGGCGCGGAAGGCAAAAGCCACCGCGGCGCCGCCGACCAGTCTCACCGGCGCGGCGTTGGCGCAAGCCGTCCAGTGGGCCATGCAGGCGCACGTTACCCGGTCCAAGATTCCGGTCTTGAACCAGGTCCACCTCGAGGCCAACGGCCATTTGACCGTCACGGCCACCAACCTGGAACGGCTCTACCGGATCACGCTGCCGACGCCCATAGGGGCGCCCTTCGCCCTGCTGGCCGATCCCACGGCGCTCCAAGCCCTGGGCAAAGCTCACGCGCGCACGTCGTTGGTGTTGCAGGCAGATGTGCCGCCCTACGACCCGCAACTCAAACCGGAGTTGCAACCACAACCCCAACTGCACATCGCGGACACGGGCGGTAACGCCGTCGCGGAAATCCGCGGCATGGCGGCAGCCGAGTTCCCCAATCCCGTGCTACTGGACTCCGAGTTGGGCGACCTGCGCTACACCGCTGAACTCACCCCCGCTGCCCTGGACTTGCTCGCTACGGTGTTGCCAGCAGTCAGCACGGACACGGATCATCAGACGCTAACGCACCTGGCGTTACATCCGATTTTCAAGTGTCCTGAATGCGGTCTGCTCCTCATCGAAAGCGGGCATCAGTGCGCGGAGACTGACCAGCACCCCGACCTGGCGTATCTGGGGATGGCCGTGACGGGGGCTAACGGGTTTGTCGCTGTAACCCAGCGCGTCCCCGTAGCCCTGGCCGCGACGCTCCCGCGCAGTGACGCCGCCATCAGCATCCCGCCCGAGCTGCTCAAGCAGGCGCGCAAACTCACCGCTCCCACTTTGCGCGTTTATCTGCATGAAAACCGCTCTGTGCGGCTCGTCCTGACGGGCACGGGGCCCGCCGGGGAACAAGTGGCCCTGCGCTTCCAACACGACTGTACCGCGTATCCCAATGCCCTCCGTATCTATCAGTCCGGGTTGGTCGGGGCCACGGCGCGCTTGCGCGTCTCACCGGCCCCGGTGCAGGAGGCGCTCACGGCGCTGCTGCCGCTGGTGCGCGGGACGGGGTATTACCAGGTTGAGTTGGGCTATGCCGACACCGGAGAACTTCAGATCATCGCCCGCGCTGAAGCCGGCGACGTGTGCCGGGAGATTCCCGTAGACATCTGTTATCCCGGCGACTTTCCGGGGTGGGACTGGAACGCCCAGTACCTCAAAGCCGCGTTGGACGGGCTCCTGCCCGCCGACGCGGTGCTGCTGGGGTGGGATCCTGGTCCGCTCCCTGAAAATCCGGTTAGCAAACGCCCCGGCACTTCGCCCGCCGTTCCGTTGATGTTGTGGGTAGCCGCTACCGCCTCTGAAGAGGCGGATGAAGAGCTCCCCCAAGCCATCGCGGCGCTCATGCCCATTCACCCGCGCCGTAAGGCTTAGTTTTCCCGCTTTCCCGCCCGGCCAGCTCCCAGCTGGCCGGGCGCTACCCGGCTCAACACCGGGTAACACCTGAAATTACCTGTAAGGAGACCTGCCATGCTAGACCTGAACGTGTTACACCCATTTGGCCTCACGGCCTTACCTGACAGTGGCCGCGATGTTCGCGGGCAACAACTGGCCAAAGATATGCCTACTCCGGGGCGCGCGACCTCGCGCGCGGGCGTCAACATCCCGCAATTCGACGCGGATGCCTTGAGCGTAGAGTTCCCGGCCAGTTCGGGGACCAGCCGCCATGCCACTATCCTGCAAAAACCAGGTGGCCGGGCGGACTGCACCTGCCAGGACTTCCGCACGCGGCAGCAAGCCGCGGGCGAGCCCTGCAAGCACCTGGTCGCCCTGTTTTACTGGCTCGCGCAACATCATCCGCAGTGGGTCAACCTCACCGCTGCGCCCTCGCAGCCCCCGCCGGCCGCTAACGGCTGGCCGGGCGCGGCCATCAGTGCCGCGGTCGGGCAAGCCATCGGCGCGCTGGGCGATCTGCTGGGGGCCATGCTCCTGGGCGGCGCTGAGCCGCTCCTCTTGGGCCCCACCGGCGCCGGAAAAACGTCCGCCGTGCACGCCGTCGTCGAGGGACTGGACATGGCGCTCGAAGAGGGCGTCGGGTCCGAGTCCTGGACGGACGCCGACCTGATCGGCTCCTGGACGGCCAGCCGCGAGTGGGCGTGGGGCCCCATCGGGCGCGCGTTCCAACGCGCGCGCGAGGGGGAGCGCGTGCTCCTCTTCCTCGATGAGATCACCCGCTTCTCGCCCCGCGCTACCGACGTGCTGCTCCGCGCCGTGCAACCGCTCAGCGCGAGCCTGGCCCGGCGGCGCGGGCTGGACATCCCGGCCGAGATCGCCTTCGTCTACGTCGTCGAAAGCCCCTTGCTGGGGCGGACTGAGTGGGCCCCGGCAGACCGCTTGTTGTGGACGCTGGCCGGCAACACCAATGTTCATCCGCTCGACCCGGCGTTGGTCCGGCGGTTTCAAGTCGTGCGCGTGGAGTTAGCGCGCGCGGTCTTGCAACCGCTGCCCGGCAAGGTGCGCGAACTCGTCGGCACGCTCTGGGATGGTTACGAGCAAGGGGAAATCCCCCTCCCGCTCGAATACCAGGCCCTCACCCGCGCTACCAACGCGGTCAGTATGTTCCGGGACTTCCGCGACCGGGTATGGGCGCTCGATCCCATCGCCGCCGAAGCGGTGACCCGGATTCTGGCCGGCAACGGCATGAGTCTGGAGCACCCGACTATCTCCAACGCGATGGGAGGTGGGCGATGATCTCGCAACTCCTGGCCCACAAACTCCTACGCCTGGCTCTACCGCAACTGGCGACCTGGTTGGGCGTGCCCGCGTTAGCCACGCTGCCCGTGCGCGTGCGCGTAGACGCGCAGGCCCAGACCGCCAGCGCCGGGTTTGGCGCTGGCGGGGCCCAGGCCCAGATCACGCTCCCGGAAACCTTTTGTGAGGTGGCCGTAGAGCACGACAACAACGTGGCTCTGGGCTTGCTCGCCCACGAGATCGCCCACCTGCCGCAGCTTCAGGAAACCCTGGAGCTGCTGGCGGCGGCGGAGCAGGAACATCCGCTACTCCCCGACGTGTTCAACGTCACCGAGGATATGCGGATCGAGCAGTTTCTGGGGCGCGAGCCGGTTAACGGCTGGCTCACGCGCACCCGCGAACTCTGCGCCGCTGATCTGGACGCCACCGCGCCGCAAGACTGGGACTTTCAGGAGTGCCTCTTCTGGCTGCGCTTCGGCGATCCGGGGCGCTCCTGGCTGCGCGGGCTGCCCGCGCAGCTGGAGCACGTTTACTACACGCCGGGCACGCATGCTATCCGCGATGCGGCGGAAAAGCGCGTCAACTTCTTCCATGATGCTAGATACGCTTTGAGTAGCAACCTGGACGCCGGCGTGCGCGGGGCGTTCTTAGCCGCGCGCGAGTTGCTCCGGCTGGCTAAACTCCACGGGATGCCCCTGCCCGAACCAGAAAACTGGCAGTGGCCGCAGGGCGCCCCGACGGGAGCAGCCGGCCCGGGGGTGGCTCTCCCGGCGCTGCAAGCCGTGCTGAACGAGCAGCGCACGCGCCCCCCGACCCGCCAAACCGGCCCCGATGAGATTCGGTGGGATGTACCGGATCAGGCGGCCCTGGCCGCTGGGCAGCAGTTAGCCCGCCAGTTAGGTAACTGGTGGACGCCGCAACTCCGGGGGCAGGCGTTAGCGGGGATCGGCAAATACAACCCGCGGCTCGAGGGCTACGCCCTGCCGCCCTTCACCCTGCCGACCACCCCTAAACCCGCGCCGCCGCCGCGCCTGGCCGTGTTCCTGGACATCTCTGGGAGCATGTGGAGCTACGCAGCCACCCCAGCAGAACCGGATCGCCTCTACCTGGCCCGGGTGGCGCTGGTCGCTATCGGTACGGCCGTGCTGCAAGCCGGGGGGGAACTGCGTTGTTGGGCGTTCAGCGACAACGCGGTGTACCTCGGCAATCGGCTGACGCAACTGGTCAGCGTGCGCGGGGGCAATACCAGTTTGGGCTGGTTGGACACGGCCCTCAAGCAGTTGCCGGTCGCGGGCGACTGGGACTATCTATGGCTGACGGACGCCGATCTGGGGCACATCCCCACCACCTGGACGCCGCAACGCGCGCAACGCGCCTCAGTGCTTTACATCAATCAGCACACCGACGCCGCGCAAGAAGTGTTTGCGCGGCAACTGGGGCAGCGCGTGTTTCACATCCAGGAACTCCGCAATCTCTACCATCTGACGGCTTTGGCCGCGCGGCGCGTGTTCAAAACCGCCGCGCGGGCGTGAGGGGGAGCGCGATGAAAACCGCTGCACCTGCCCAACAGTTAAACCTGTGGGACGCCGCGGCCGGGACGCTCCCGGCTGCGGGTCCCCCGCCACCTGTTTCTCTGGCCGATCTTGTGATCCCGGATGTGCCCCACTTGTGGGAGTCCCTGGTCACAGCGGCCACGGCTGAAACCGCTCCCCCGGATTTCCCCGCTGACCCGGAATTGCTCGCCGTGCTGACCAGCGCGGCGCAGGCCCTGGCCGCGGCCCCGGAGGGCAGCGTGACCTGGACGTATCAATACGTCCCCTGCCGGCACTGCGCCGGGAGCGGCCTGGACGGCAGCGCCCTCTGTGGCGTATGCCGGGGGTTGGGCGAATACCGCGCGGCGCGGCTCTGCGATGCCACCACGCTCAAAGCCGCGCAACAGCGGTATCTCTCCGGCCCGCTGGTATTACACCCGGGGGGTTGGGAGAGCGAAGTCCCCGCCTGGCTGCGCGCGGCCGTGGTGCCGGCGCGGTTGGCCCAACTCTACGCGGAAACGCGGGGACTGGAGCCGCCTGACCTGGCGACGCTGGAAGAGGCGTGCGCGCATCTGAGCACCGCCTCGCTGGTGCAGCCGCTCTCTAGCGACTGGGCCGCCATCTTTGTCTGGCTCGGTCTGCGCACGGTATCCGGCGAGCAAGCCCGGGTAACCCCGGATAATCTGGGCGACCTGGGCGTGACTTCCCTGACCCGCGGGGGGCTGTCGGCCTACCAGTGGGACCTGCTCAATGCCCTGCGCCGTGATCTGCGGGCGGCCGGCGTCCGTCACGGCCAAAAACCGGCGCGTAAGCGCGCCCAAACCCACACCTGAAGGAGACCTGAAATGAACCGGCACACAACTATCTTAGCGTATGATCCGCAGTGGCTTTTGCTCTGGGTCACGCACACCAGTTTTACCGCGGCGCTCACGCGCGCCGGCTGGACCTCGCGCCATTACGCGCAACATGAAGTCACCCACTGGTATCCGCCGGAGGGGCTGAAGTTGCCGCGTAATGCGCCCAAATCGCTCGTCATTCCCGACGAGTTTAACAGTGACGCCACCTGGTCGTCATACGCGGCCACGGCAGTCCGATCTTACACCCGCTTCTGCGGTGAGCAGCGGGCGATCCAGCGGATCATCTGGGACGTGCTCCCCGAGCCGACCGCGCAACGCCTGGCCGCGCTCACGCCGCAGATCGCCGTGGCGACACAGAACGCGCCGCCCCCTGACCCGGAACTCGCGGAGTTCCAGGAGCGAGTGGTAACGGCCTATCACCGCACTCCCTACGTTACGTTTGAACAAGCGCTCGCGGCGGCGTTAAGGCAAGTCCTCACCGCCCACACCGCAGCCCAGGAAACCCCGGTAGACGAGTACCTGGTAGTCGTGGATCGCTTTGTGCCGGCCGCCGAGACCTCAGACCCTATCTTACGCCAGTCACGGGAGGCGCGCGAGGCGTGGGTAGCCACGTTTCTGCGCCGCCCCGGGGAGGTGTGAGATGCCGCCGCAATTCGCTTACGGCGATATGCTCGCCCCGCAGACTCGTGCCGCCGCCGATCTGACGCTTATCACCACCAACGGCTGCCTCGATGCCGCCGGGCGGCTGGTGATGGGCGCCGGGATCGCCCGGCAGGCCCGCGACCGCTGGCCGGCGTTAGCGGCCTTCTTTGGCTATCTGGTATCTCAGCGGCTCCCCGTGACGCCCCCGGAGGCTCACTTCGAGCAACGGGGCCGCACTTACCAGCTCTACGCGCCCTATTACCTGCTGGTATATGCGGACGTGGGCTGGGGCATATTCCAGGTCAAGCAGCGCTTCGACGCGCGCGCCGATCTGGACTTGCTCCATACCAGCGTCACCCACCTGGTTGCCTGGTGCGCGGCGCAGCCGCACGCGCGCGTCCACCTCAACTATCCCGGCATTGGTTGCGGGGGGTTGGCCAAGGCGGCGGTAGCGCCGCTTCTGGACGCCCTGCCCCCCACCGTCACCGTCTGGGAGTGGGGAGGTGCGCGATGAAGCCACTGCAAATGCAACTGGACTTCATGGGAGGGGCGGCCACGCCTCTCCCCCTCAGCCCACCAGTCACGCCCGCGCCCCCGACCCCGCGCCTCAAGCCGACTCTTGCCCGCCGTACTACGCCTGCTCGACAGCCGGCGGCGGGCTACACCCTTACCCCGGGCGCGGGTAGCCAGCAGCCGGCCACCTATCACGGTAGCCATCTGGCCGCCGATCTGGGCTTCTCGGAAGACCTCTCAGGGCCGGGCTTGCGCCTATGTCTCTGGGATGCCGTCCGTGAGCAAATGGCGGCGGAGGGCTGGGAGCGCGATCTGACCCACCCGGCAACGCCGGAGTGGGCCGCCGAAATGCAGCGCCGGGTCCGGCAGATCCAGATCTGCCCCGACTGCCCGGCCGCCGCGACCTGCGCCAACTGGCGCAAACGCAGCGCGGTACTCGCAGCACGGCAAGCCTTGCGCGAGCAGGGGGCTCCCGCGACAACGACGGCCTGGGCGCTGTCGTTCCTGGGGATCAAGACCTGCTTCGAGCAGTATAGCGTGCCGCTGCTGCCCTTAACCAAACCGGGGGCGCTGGACATCCGGGATGCGCTCCGGCGCGGCGAAACCGTCACCCTGCATGGGCTGCGGTTGCGCCGGGAGTCTGACCTGGTGCTGATAGCGGAGGTGGGCGATGCGTAAGTCATCTACGCTCACCAAACGCACGACTGGCCGCCGGCCCTGGTGTATGCACCCGGAGCCGTTGCCAGAAGTGCCCGCCTTGCCCGCCGATCCGTGCCCGCCCGTCCTGCGCCTGACCCCGGAGCGGCTCCACGCCGTTCAGGCGCAACTAGGCTACTCGTTTAACGACGCGGCCTACTTGCGCCAGGCGCTCGCGTGGCGGACGCCGGCCAATGAACGGTTGGAGTTTCTGGGCGACAAGGTGCTGGGGCTGTGCGTCGCGCACTGGCTCAGCACTACGCGCCCCGAATGGGGGCCGGGCCCGCTCACCATCGCCAGCTCGCGCCTGGTCTGTAAAGGCACGTTGGCGCAAGTGGTAGCACCGGCCTGGGGACTGACCATGACGGACGAGCCGCACAATCACCAGTGGTACTGTGATGCGGTCGAAGCCGTGATCGGCGCGCTCTTCCTGGATAGCCAGGACTGGCAACTGGTAGCGGGGCTCCTCTGCCCACTGCTGACGCCGGTACTCGAGCGCGTTGCGGCGGAAGGCTGGGCACAACACACGCAAGGGCGGGGGGTGGTGCTATGACCACTAACCGCTATCCGGCTCCCCCACCTGGTTTTGTCCCCTGGCAGCTGACTTGTATCACCGACAACGCGGGCTTTAGGATCGAGCAATGCCCCAACTGCGGCGCCCCGCGCACCCCCGCCGACCGGTGGGGTTACGTTTGGGGGCCCGCTTGCTTCGCTGACCCTGCCGCGCAAGCCGCGTATGAAGCGGCTACCGCGCAGCACATCATCTTTCAGGGGGCGCTCGATCCGGTCGTAACGGTAGCTGGCGTGCCGTTGCTCAAGCATCCTTCCCGTGTTACTCCCGGCTACTGCATGGTTTGTAACGGGGAATTATGGCATGACGCTTTCGGGCACTACTACTACAAACCCACGCGGGGGCAACTGGCCCTGGCGTTACCGGAGGTGGGCGATGTCACGCAAACCCCATCCTGAACGCGCCCATCCTGACCTGGTGGCACTGGCGTTGGAACGCGCCCGCGACCGAGGCAGTGCCTACAGCGAATACATCCGCCTGCACTGGCAGGCTACCGGCAACCTGGCTCCCGGCTGTGATGCCCGCGACTTCTTCGCCGCCTACGATGCGCTCGTCGCCGAGCGGCAAGCGGCGGCTGCGGAGGTGACCCCATGAGCACTCGAAATACCTGGTCACCCCTTTTCTGTGGGATCACCCACCTGCGGCGGTCCACCTATCAAGCGGACGTGATCGCGTTTCCGACATTCGTGATCGGGCTCGTGCTCAATCTGCACTCAATTACGCCCTTCACCGCCATCTTTGAGGCTAGGTTTGAGAGCATCCCCGCCGCCCAAGCAGCTTGTGCCGCCTTCATCTCCCGTATGCTGGGGGAGGTGGTGGAACATGCGTAATCCGTATACCGAAGATCTCCTCTGTGTGCTGTTGTCCTGGGTAGAAACCTATCCTGGCTACTGGACGGCGGCGCTCTGTCGGCTCCTCAACGGGCTGACCGCGCCCTGGCAGGAATTGCCACCGCCCACGCCAGACTGGGACCAGGACTATCACCCGCCCACGGTGGAGCTGCAGGCGCACACCTACGCGCAAGTGGTGTATTGCGGCCTCTGCCGCGATTACGCCAATCCGCGCAAACGGCAGCGCGCCGCAGCTTTGCCGGCACCGTTGCCCGGCTTCTCGCGGGGAGCGTATCAACTGCATCCGCCGTGTGCCGCCTGGCGGCTCAAGACGGTGCAGGCAATGCTCTACCGCCTCGCAGCGGCGACGATGCTCCACGCCGCGCGAGCGCAGATTCCCGATCCCCGCAATGCGCGGGGCTGGGACTACGCGACCCGCTGGTATCCCGCAGGTTGATGGCCATGGCTAATGCAACCTGGAAACGGGCCGAGCGAGAAATCGCGCGCTTGTTGGGGGGCGTCCGCAGCGGGCCTACGGGCGTCGCGCAGGCCGATGTCGTTACCCCGGCTCTGGTAGTCGAGGTCAAACATCGCCAGCGGCTTCCCCAATGGCTGCTGGAGGCAGTCGCGCAAGCCCGCGCAGTCGCGCCGCCTGGCAAGCTCCCGGTCGTGGTGCTGCATCAGCAGCGCCAACGCTACACGGAAAGCCTGGTCGTTATGCGGCTGAGCGATCTGCAAGCGCTACTGGAAAAAGAACCAACGTAACCCTGAGCGCGTGAGAGGAGCATACCCTCTCACGCGCCACCCGTACCCGCCAAAGTCGGCTTTTACGCGCGGGGGTTGTCAACCCAGCCACCCAAATTTTACCCCAAAAACGACCCCAAAATTACGGCGGCTACCCCAAAACTGGCCCAAAAGTTCGCCAAGCCGACCCTAAACTTCGCCAAGTCAACCCTAAAGTTCGCCAAGCCGACCCAATTCTTCGCCAAACTTACCAATTCCGCGCCAAACTTACCAATTCCGCGCCAAACTTACCAATTCGGCGATTACCTTACCAATCGAAGTCAATAACAGTGTGCCGAAAACCGTGCCAAAAGCGGGTTTTCACGTTTTATTGCGTAGTTGCGGAGTTGCGCGTGGTTGCGGAAAAGTTGCAACCCCCAGAACAGGCACAGGATTCCGGGATTTTTGCCGGAATCCGCGAGCAGTCTGTTTTCACCGAGTTTGTGCAAATGTTTGCACAAAGCGTGTTAAGGCATTTGCACAAACCGAGTTAAGGCGCTCTCTGCCGCCCACTTCGACTTCCCGAAGTCCCTCACTGTTCCGTTTCTCTCGCGGCGCTGCTGGCCCGCCAGCCGCAGGCTCGTGACCTGCCGGCGCTGTTGGTTTAGGTCTAGCGTTCTTCCTGATCGCTATACCTGCCAGATTGAAGTTGCTTGCGCGTTATTGAAACCCTCGTGTTCCTCTTTTGAAATCCCCGTGTTATCGAAACCCTCGTGAACCTGATTACTTCACTGCTCCCCGCATGAAGTAATCCTGACCGCCGCGGCCGAGCGCCCGCTGGTCAGTATCCCGCGCTCAAACCTGAAATTACCTGAAAGGAGATCTGAAATGCCTGAACCCTTTAGCGAGGTCCACAAGAATTATGTGGTTATCGGAGTGCGGTTTTTTAGATGGGGTGTCTTCGTGCAACATAACGACCCATTCAACGATTGCGGACACCTCCATCTCGGTATCGTGCTCGGAAAAACGAAATTCGTCATTACCTATGACCCCGATTTCTACCGCCTTTCGTTTCGCCGCGCACCCCTGGCCGCAGTCTGATGTCTCCCAAGCGGATGCCTTTCAAAAAGGCATCCGCTTATCCTAACCTGAAATTACCTGAAAGGAGTTGACTATGTACCAGACCACCCCTGTATCGGCCTTACCGGCCATGGAACGGCCGACCGCACGCCTGCACTATGCGGGTGGCGCGGCGGTCAGTCAGACGGAATTGCTCGCCGTGCTCATCGGCGGCCCGCAGCAGCTCGGGATTGCCCAGCGGCTCGTATGCGAGTTTGGGGAGTCACTGCCCCAAATCACTGCCCACGAGTTGCAGCGGATTCCCGGTATCGGCCCGGCTATCGCCGCGCGGATTCAAGCCGCGCTGGAGTTGGGCCACCGCTGCGCCGCCGGCGAAAATCGCAACGCGCGCGTTAGTGTGCGCTCGCCAGGGTGCGCGGCCAATGTCCTCATCCCGCTCATTGGCCGCCAGGAGCAGGAGCATTTCGTCGTCCTCTACCTGGACATCCGCAACCGCATCTTCGACCGGGAGACGGTCTACAAGGGCACGGTCAATACGACCGTGATCCGCCTGGCCGAACTCTTCCGGGGGGCAGTCCGCCGCAACGCGGCCGCCATCATCATCGCCCACA
Source organism: uncultured Anaerolineales bacterium (assembly GCA_964504195.1). Classification (GTDB taxonomy): domain Bacteria; phylum Chloroflexota; class Anaerolineae; order B4-G1; family SLSP01; genus CAZDDI01. The sequence goes on along the minus strand of CAZDDI010000001.1, from coordinate 227,476 downwards.
ACCATCCTTCCGGCGATGCAAACCCCTCCCCCGAAGACATCGCGCTGACCCGGAGAGTGGTAGAAGCGGGCCAACTGATGCAAGTCGAGGTACTCGACCACCTCATCATTGGCAGCGCCGGCACTTTCGTCAGCCTGCGGGAACGCGGCATAGGCTTTGAAGCCCTGTTTTGAAGCCCTAACTGAACCCTACTTGAAACCCTTAACTTACCTGAAAGGAGACCTGCTATGAAACCGCAAGACCTGCAAGACCAGACCGACCAGTTTTTGGCCGAATTGGCCGCCTTGACCGACCAGACCCGCGCCACTGAGGCTTTCCAGCGGTATCTGGAGTTGTTAGGCCGTTTCCACAAGTATTCGTGGAACAACGTCCTGCTGATCCTGATGCAGTCCGCTGAGGCTACCCACGTCGCCGGGTACAAAACCTGGGCCGCCCTGGGGCGCCAAGTCCGCCAGGGCGAAAAAGGCATCGGCATCCTCTGCCCCGCTTTCAAGAAGAAAACGGAGGACGATGGCGCTGAAGAGCGCCAACTCGCCGGCTTTCGGGTGGGCTATGTCTTTGACATTTCCCAAACCGAGGGCGAGCCGCTGCCAGCCGCGCCGGAGTGGAGCAACGCCGGAGATGCCGGGGCGGGCCTGGTGACGGCCCTCCAGACCGTCGCCGCCGCGCACGACATCTCTGTAACCCAGGTGGACCGCCTGGCCCGCGCGGGCGCGTTGGGCGCTAACCGGCAAGGCACGCTGACGCTGCTGGCCGGCCTCTCCCCGTTGGGGGAAGCCGCCGCGCTGGCGCATCTGCTCGCCGGGGAACTGCTCCGGCAGCAGGAGACCGCCGCTGACAGCACACCTGCCGGGCTGCAACTGGAGGCCGAGGCCGCCGCTTATGCGATCTGTCGGCACTTCGGCCTGGACACCAACAGCCCGAATTACCTGGCGCTCTGGAACGCCACCGGCGCGGCCCTGCTCGCGCGGCTCCAACGCATCGGGCAAGTCGCCCGCTATCTCATCCAGAGCGTGTATACCGCCACTGGCGGCCAGGGGCCGCAGGAGGTGACCGCATGACCGCGCTCATCCAAACTCGTGATGCGTTACACCTGCCGCGCCTGGCGTGGTGGCAGTGGTGCAAACTCGCCAGCGCGGTGCTCTTCGGAAGCGTGCTGCTGCTGGCTGTGCTGCGCGTGCCCGTGTCGCGCCCGATCTGGGCGCTGACCCTGCACCTGTTTCTCGACTTCGGGGTGCAAAGCACGCCGACCGCGCTGGGCAAAGCGTGCCGTAACTGGCGCGTGTTGTGCTGGCACGGCCTGCTGGTCGGAGGTTACTCCGGGCTGCTGGTCGGGGGATTGGTGGGGTTGGTGGTCAATGTCACCGGCCACATCTGGATTGACGGGCAACGCAAGTTCGGCTTGACCGACTGGCGCGGCCCGGTACTCGATCAACTGCTGCACCTGGCCTTGCTGGGGCTGCTCTGGGGGGTGCTGTGATGGCCGCCTACTGCACCATCTGCCGCAAAATTGCGATGTACGTCGTGACCGTTGACGAGCAGGTGGTCTGCGAGGATTGCGCGCCCCGCGCGCACGCCGACCGCGCACTGCGCCAGGCTACGGGGGACAATCCCCGGTTGCTGGGTGAAGTGTTGCGGGCGCTGCACAGCCTGGCTCAATCAGGCCTGGCTGCCATGAGCCCGCCGCTCTTTGGCGCGCTCGTCGAACTGGATGTGCTTGAAGAACGGGGGCGGGCCGCAGAACTGCTGCGCCTGACCACCTTAAAACCTGAAATTACCTGAAAGGAGTGCTATGGCTATGGAACTTAACCTGATTACCAGTACACCCCGGCACGGCGATCTGCCGGCTAAACGCGACCTGCTCTTGAGTGAACCGGGCTATCCGGGCCTCTTCCTGCTGGTCGTCATCGAGCCGCCCGTGATGGGCTGGCAGTTGCGGGTTTACCCGTGTTTCCCCTGCAAAGGCGGTGAGGAAATCCAGGCTGTCGGCACGGGGTATCCCCTGCGGCTGGCGCAAGCGACCCGCTGGCTCGCCCAACTGGGCGTGGCCTGGGAACCGCTCCTGGACGCTGCGCGGGAACTGGGGTGGGAGGCTGAGCTGCTCGCCCGCGCGGACACCGCCGGGCAATGGGGGGAAGTGACATGACCACCTGCGCCACTTGCTGCTACTTCGCTGCTTGTTCTTCCCCGCCGTTTGGCGTCTGTGCTGCTCCTATGCAGCCCCGCCATGTGGAGCGCGCTGATAACGCGCGTTGCGCGTGGTGGACGGAAGCGCAACCCGCAACCCGTCAGGCTAAGCGCTGGGTGCAAACCGTGCTGCTCTCCGATCTGGAGAATGGCGCGGCACCCGCCCCGCTGCACCTGGTCATCGAAGGGTGCGCGCTCACCGTGAGCATCCCCGACCCCACCGATCCCCGCGCTGCCCTGAGCGAAGTGCTCATCGAACACCGCGCGGGAGCCGTGCAAGTTCACGTCTGGGCACAGGACTATGTGGACGGCGATCCCGTCGCCACTTACGTCTTGCGCCCGGCACAAGTACCTGAAATTAACCTGAAAGGAGACCTGAAATGACCCCGTTTGATGAAACCCGTACCCGTTTGGCGGACAAGTCCGCCTTGCGCCGGCTGGCGGTGCAGATTCCGGTGGCTGACCAACCGGCCTTTTTGGCCGCGACGTTTGCCCCGGAGGTGCTGCAAGTTGCGGCGCAGTGTAGTAATCCCGGCTTGCGCCTGGAACGCCGCGACTGGGGCGATGTGGCCCGTTTCGTGGTGTTAGCCGGCGACATCATGCTCTACGACTTGGAGATTTGGCCGCGCGTTACGCGCGTGGGCAGTCGCCAGGTCAAGACGCGCCGCTCAAGCGCCGTGCTCATAGCGGCGTACCTGTCTGGTCGCTGCTTCACCATCAAACATCACAACCCGGTCGAAGCGACGAGCTGGCTCGCCAGTTTGGGCATTCCTTACCAGGAGCTGCTCAACGTGCTGCGCTCGCACGGCTGGGAAGCGGAAATCGCGGCGGCTACGGCAACTGCGGAGTTAGTCGCTCCGACCACCTGGCAAGACTCACTGGCCGCGCCGGAAACTGCCGACCAAGAGACCCCCTACCTGGTGCTCTGCCTCGAAGGCGGCGTCATCACCGAGTACGGTCACGCCCCCTCGCTCTACCACGCAGGGCTGGCCGTCATGGCCCACACCGACGCTGACAAGGAAGCGGTCATCCATCATGCTGACGGGGTAATCTCCGTGAGCGATGAAGGCAACCGCGATGCCTGGGCCTTCCCCCTCACCCTGCACTCCGACCCAGAGGCCGACACGGGGATCCTGGTGTACGAGATAGGCGGTGTGGCATGAAAACCTACCAACGCTTTGCCTACCTCCACAACCTCGTTTCTCAGTTCAATGCGCTCAGCGGGGTGCAAGCCCGGTTCTGTGAACCGGGTTATCTGGTCATAGATGCGGACTATGCAATCGAGGTGGATGAAGATGGAGAGGAAGAAACCGAGTGGCTGTGTTTGCGCCTGCAACTCGACAGCGAATGCCGCAACCTGATCCTCTCCTGGGAAGCCACGCCCGAAACGGCGATCTTCTTCTGGCCGCCGCTATCTCCTCAGACCGTCGTGCGGCTGCTGGAAGCCTTCATCACCAATCCGCTCGTGGCGCAATCCTGCGCGGCGCGCGAGGCTGGAGGTGTGGCATGAATCCCGACAGCAAACTAACGCGCTATCTGGGGCAACTGCCCGCAGACATCCAAATCGAAATGGTCTTGCCGTCATTGGATCTCGAAATCCTGCACCCGTATCTCGATGGGCTCCGGCTCAACGTCTGCGGCACCGCGCTGGACATCTACCTGACCGAAGACTACGCGACCGGCGATTGGATTCTGGGCTTCTGCCCGGCAGACCAGCCCGACAAACTGGAGTGCCTGGCGTTGATCCCGGTCAAGCACCTGGTCACGCTCTTGCGTGCCTACGCTCACCCTCCCGCGGCCTACTTGATTGTGGGGCTGCCGGATTTCACCGGCGGATCGCCCCACGTCGAGTTAGCACCAGATCGGGAAAGCGCCCGGCAAGCCATTCGGGACTACGCCTTGTCCCTCATCGAAGAGGGCGACCCGACCGAGGCCGTGCTGGACTTTGACGAGCGAAGCGACGGGAACATGCTGGCCCGCGCGGATTACACCGCGTATGCTATCCCCTGGTCGCCAGATGACGCGCCCGCTATCGCGCCCGCTATCGCGCCTACTCTCCTCCTACCCGACACCGCCACCCTGCTCTACACGCCGCCCGAGGCGTGCCCGGAGTGTGGCGGGGGCGATCTCCAACTCGAAGGCCCGCAACCCATCACCGTCATCGAAGATTACGCGGATGGGGCGCGCGTCAATTTCGAGTTCCCTACCGCACCCGCCGACGAATGGCTAGGGCCAGTCCAGGCGCATTGTCTGGACTGTGGGCTGGAGTGGGAAGTCGAGCCGGATCGGGTTGGGCTGCCTGGGCAGCGCGATCTGCGCCAGGCAGCGGCCCAAATCATCAGCGATCTGGGCGACGTCTTCTATGACCCCGACCCCGCGGAAGTAGCCTCTGGCTACGACCGCGAGGCCTTGTTAGCCGACATGACCGCTACCGTCTACACCTCGCTAACGCGGTTATACGGCTGCTCATAACCTGAACCCTTAATCTGAACCTTACCTGAAAGGAGTGTTTGCTATGGCTACTTACCTGAACGCAAATGATGTTGTGACGCTGAATGACCCGGAGTACCTGGCCTGGTTGCAAGAGAGCCTGGACCCGGAGACGCGGGAACGGCTGGATGTAGCCGATCTCTACGATCCCCGGGCTCCTGAGGACCTGGCGAACCGGGTATGTGAAACCGCCGCGCCCTACTGCCACGCTGACGGGCGGCGCAATCTCGAGCCGCTGGGGTGGACGCCTGAAGACCCCGATCCACCCGACCCGGAATTTCGCTACCCGCTGCGTGAGCCGCGCCCGACCGCTTTCGTTTCGGCGGTACTGGCCTTGCGCGTGGAAATGGATACGCCCATCGAAGAGGACTATCCCGATCAGCCCGATTGGGAACCCGCCCTCGATTGGACGCACATCCACACCACGGTCTTCGCCGCGCTGCGCGCCGCCGGCTTGCCCTTCGATTGGGAACTCGTCGAAGTCGAGGATGTGCGGTTGTTGCACCGCAACGCCGACGAACCCGACGCCGCCGAACCCGAGCTGCTCGCCGCCTACGCGCCTGACTGCGAACCGGATACCGCCATTGCCGAAGAGGAGCCTTTCCTGGACTGGGAGGCCGCCTCTGAGGGCTTCTATGACGGTTGGGAAGGCGACTGCGACTAATCGCGTCACCCAAAGGGAGAGGGGCCGCTGGCCTCTCTCCCCCCTTAACTTACCTGAACTTACCTGAAAGGAAACTCACATGAACACAGCACAACTTACCTCTGTTACCGTCGTCGGGGTCTACGACACGTTTTCCATGACGTGCCGCCCCGACGATCAATACTTCGTAGCTCACGGCACCGGGCATGATCTGCAAGCCGCGACCCTGGCCGCGCTGCAATGGCAGGTCCAGGCCAATAACCTGGACTCTGTGGAGAGTCTGATCGTGTTGGCCGTGCTGCCGGGGTTGCTCACCGATCTCAGCCCGCGCTTGTCGTGGCAAACGGGAAACGGCTATCGCAGCCTCACGCCCAAGCTGGAGTTCGCCATCTGCCGCGCCTGCGGCTGGGTTGGCACGGACGCCCAAGCGCGCAAGCTGCCCCCAGAAGCCTGGGAGACCGACCCGGAGTATGACTACTTCCCGCGGTTCTGCCCGGCTTGCGCGCAAGAGCGCAACTTGGGCGAGTTCTTCTTCTCCGCCGACCGGGAAATGCTCCACACCCGCGCCGCCGCCCTGGAAGCGACCTGTCTACCGGCGGCGCAATTGGAGGCTGCCCGGCTCCGGCACCTGCTGGGCGCTGGCTACGAGTTGGGCGACTTCGATCTGGAGTCGCCGCTCGGGCAGGTCTACGCGAGCGCGTTGACTGATGCGCCGTTACGCCCGCTCCCCCCCGACGACGGGCTCAACCAGGCTTTTGTCTACTGCCAGGAATGTGGGTGGTTTGACACCGTGCCCGCCGCCTTGCGTGAGGATGTGGAAACCTGGCTGCGTTTCATGGATCCGGCTGAGCCGCGAGACCTCAGCTGCTACGACAATCTGGCCGAATGTCCCCGCTGTAGTGCTACGGCGGTGGATGACGACCTCTTTGTGTGCCCGCGGGCTGATCTGGAGGCCGAACTGGCCGCCGGCGAGTTGCCGGCCCATACCCTGAAACGCCTGCGGCGACTGCTGGCCTGGCATACCGAACTCCTCAAGCAACGCGGGTTTGCCCCGCCGGTCCCCAGCGGCCCAGACACTGAAACGCCGGCGGATGTGGTTGGCTTGAACACAGACGGGGGGTGGTGAGATGCCTGACACGCTCGAACTCACCGCTTTGACCGCGTTCTGGAAAGTCGTCGCCGGCTACGCTACCTGGGTGCTGGAAAGCACCGAGCGGGCGCACACCTCCGAATACGCACTCCGCTGCCCCCGGATCGGGGTGCAGCAAGCCGCGCGCACGTTTCTGGCCGCCTGGAAAAGCGCCGCCAAGCGGCGCAAATGGCTGACCCTCAGCCTGCCGCACGACACTTGGACCTGGCTGGCGCGCGGCTTTTACGAGTCGCACGTCTTTGTCCTGAAATCCAATGGGCAACCCGCTTACTTCGAGTGGCCGCCCACGGGCTGCCGCCGGCCGCTGGATGCCGGGCTGTGGTTGGGACAACTCCTGTGCGACGCGCAGGCGTTCCCCACCTATCACGGCCTGACCCGGATAGACCTGCGCGAGTGGGTCCACTCCGGCCATCCCTGGCAGCCAGATCTCTGGCTTGCCGAGGCTTAGGGGGTGGGCCATGATGGTGGTCAGCCTCTCTGGCGGTAAGGATAGTGTCGCGCTACTCAGTTATCTGGTGCGTCAAAGCGACCCCGCGCAATACCTGGCTCACTACCAGGTGCTTCCCGAAGACTGGCCGGAAACGCTCCCCTACGTTCAGGAGGTGTGTGCGCAACTGCGAGTGCGGTTGATCGCCCAGCAGCTGCTCTACGCCCCTACTGGAGACGGGACGGGGGTGAAACGCCTGGCAATTCGGGACGTTAATGGCCCTGCGGACATCGTGCCCCTCGGCACGCCGGGGGTGATTGCCGGGGTTACGGATCTGGCCCTCCGGCGCGGCTGGCCGCCGAGTCCGGCCACGCGCTTCTGCACCTCGTACTTCAAGATCGCGTTGCTGGATGCCTGGCTCCGCCAGGAACGCGCGACGGTGTGGCCGGAGCGGCTGGTGCTACTAGGCGAGCGGGCAGCGGAAAGCCCGCGCCGCGCTCGCAAAGCGGCCCACGCTCCCCGGCTCGAGTGGAAAACGGGGCAACTGCCTAACGGAAAGCGGTTTCGACTAGACACACCCACCGTCATATACAACGCTTTGCCACTGTTTACCTGGACGCGCCGGGAAGTTTTTCGAGAGTTGCGGGATGCGGGAATTACCCCCCACCCCGCGTATCGCGCGCAGGGGATGCAACCCTGGCAAATGTACGATGAGGACGCCGAAGGCGGCCCACGCACAGCTTGCCGGTTTTGCATCTATGCCTCGCGCGCCGATCTCTGTCATCAGGCCCAGCACCAGGCCCACGCGGAGCTGCTGCATCAACTGGTGCAAGCCGAGCGCCACATGGGTAAAACCTGGTGGGCTAAATTCAGCGCAGCCGACCTGCTGCACGCCAGCCAGCCCGGGTAACCCCCGGGCTGGCTTTAACCTGAAACATTCACTTGAACTGAAATTACCTGAAAGGAGACTGGCTATGTTACAAACCTACCTGACCGCGGTTAGCGAGACGCTGGCCGCTGAACTGTTGACCGTATTCCGCGCCGCGTATGTGACCGCTGCGACCCCACCCGATGACGTGCACCTTTGCGCAACGGCCCGCGATCTGGGCCAGCGGCTCGCGCAGACCGCGCTCGATACCCTGGCGGTTGCCCAGGGCGGCTATGACGCCTGGCAGGTGAATACGCCCTACTGGGCCGCGCGCTTCGTGGCCGATGAGGAAGGGGTAGTCATCGAGATTGGCGACCGCGCGTTAGCGTGCCTGGATATGTTCCCCCGGCTACCTAAGTGGCAGGGTGAACCGCCGGGCGCCGACCCGCCGCAACTCGTCATCTACGATGGCACGGAAATCGGAACGCCGGTGGCGATTGCCCACTTCTATCCCGAAGCGACCCGCGTGGAAACTGACCTGCAAACTGCGACTGCGGGAGGTGCAGCATGTTGACTTTAGAAGACGTCCTAACCCGTTTACAAGCGGTGGCCGGCATCCTACAAGTTGACCGGCTGAACTATACCCGGTTTGCCGATGAGGTGCTTCCCCAGACCACCACCTACACCGACCTTTATCAACTGGCGAAAGAGTTACCAGCAGCGCAAAGGTGGGAGTTGTTAGCGCAAATCGAGCAACTGCCGGAAAGCCGAGAAGTTGCCCGGGCTGGTTCAGCCACCTGGCTAGACCTGGCCGCCGGAACGGTGCTACTGCGCCAGGCGCGGGTCGCGCAACTGCCCGTCGTCCGCGACTATGTGACGCGCTGGCAAGGGGAGGTGGATCATGCTCACTAGCCTGGTCTCCTACCCTGACCGGGGGGTGGGCGGCAACGCCCGCTTTCGCGGAAATTGCGCCCCCACCCTCATCGCGGACTTGCTCGCACACTACCAGCCCCGCTTGTTCTACGACCCGGCGATCGGGTCGGGCACTTCGCGGGATGTCGCGCAACAACGCGGCGTCCCCGGCTTCTTCACCGACCTGGCGCAAGGCTTCGATGTGCGCCACAGCGAACCGCCATTCTCGGGGTTCGACTTCGCTTTCTGGCACCCGCCCTACTGGGACATCATCAAATACTCCGGCCCAGGCGGGCAATGGGGTGGGCCAGGCAATCCCGGCGATCTCTCCCTGATCCCCGATTACGGCGCGTTCATCAGCGCGCTCGACGAAGCCACTTACCGCATCTACGAAACGCTCCAACGCGGCGGCCGCCTGGCGGTGTTGGTCGGCGATGTGCGCCGGCGCGGACTGCTGTATCCCCTCCAGCGCGATATGCGGTGGTTTGGGGAGCCGGAAGCCTTCATCGTGAAGGCCCAGCACAATACGCAGTCCGAGCGCCGGCAGTACAGCGGGAACTTTGTGGCAATTGTCACCGAGTACCTGGTCATCACGCGCAAACCCGATGCCTGGCTCGTGCCATTGCGAGTAACAGATCTGACCAGTCAGATTGATACTCGCGAGTGGCGCGGCGCTACCTGGCAAAGCATCGTGCGCTCCGGGCTCGAAGCCCTGGGCGGCGAGGCTGACTTGCCTGCGTTGTATGCGGCCGTGGAAGCCCATCGCCGCGCGCAACAAGCGGCGCAAGTCGGCACGGACTGGCAGGCCATCGTGCGCCGGGAGTTGCAAGCACGCCCCCACTTCGCGCCCGTGGCGCGGGGCCGGTGGCGCTTGTGTACCCCGCCAGCAGCCTGATTGTTTGCTGGCCGGGGGGAGACCCTTCCCCCCGGTCCTTACCTGAACTTACCTGCAGGAGACCTGCATGAATACACAAGCATCATCCCCACCCCCACCTCTGACCCTCACGGGCGAGGTGGAGCGGTTTACCTACCAGTCCCCCACCGGCGACTACGCGGTGGCCGCGGTCAAGACGACCGGAGGCACCGAGACGGTGGTGGGCAATCTGGCCGGCCTGCACGTCGGGCAGGAGGCCCTGTTTACCGGCGTCTGGCTGGATCACCCCAAGTGGGGGCGGCAGTTCAAGGCTGCCGGCTTCCAGGCGCAGATTCCCACGACCCGCAGCGGCGTCGAGAAATTCCTCGGCGGCGGGCTGGTCAAGGGCATCGGCCCCGCCACCGCGCGGGCGCTGGTGGATCACTTCGACGTGGCGATCCTGGACATACTCGACGCGCCCGACGCGGCGCAGCAATTGCAAACCGTGTCCGGTATCGGGCCAGCCAAAGCGACCAAGATTCTCGCTGGGTGGCAAGAGGCGCGCGCGCTCAAAGAAATCATGGTATTTCTGCAAAGCGTGGGCCTCTCCACCACCCTGGCGGTCAAGGTGCAGCATCACTTGGGGAGTCTGGCAATCCCCACCATCCAGCAAGATCCGTTCAGCCTGACCGGCATCCCCGGCATCGGGTTCACCACCGCCGATCTGGTCGCTCGCAATCTAGGTATCGCGCCTGACGCGCCCACGCGCCTGCTGGCCGGGCTGGTTCACCAGCTCGAGCAAGCGCAAACGCGCGGGCACTGCTTTCTGCCCCAGCCGGAGCTGGTGCAGGAAACGGCGCGGCTGTTGGACGTGGCACCGGCGCTGTGTCACACCGCCCTCACCCAAGACACGCGCTATGATTCCCGCGACCGGATTGCGCTGGACGAGGACGCGGCGTATCCCACCCGCCTCTACACCGAAGAGCACCGCGGCGCGACGCGCCTGGTCAATCTGCTCTATCCAGCCGCCGCCGCGGATCTACTAACCGGCGACTTTGCAGACGAGAATTGGCCGCAAGTCTTCGGGCTGCTCAGCGACGGGCAGTTGAGCGAAGAGCAACAAGCGGCTATTCGCATGCTGCTCACGCGCCCGGTCAGTATCCTCACCGGCGGCCCCGGCACCGGCAAGACGCGCACTGTGCGCGGGCTGGTGGACTTGCTGCGCAGCTACGGGTACACGCTGCACCTGGCCGCCCCCACCGGGCGCGCGGCCAAACGCCTCCACGAGATGACCGGCCAGCCCGCCAAGACCGTCCACCGGCTGCTCAACTGGCTGCCGGGAGTGGGTGCCGAGTACCACGAAGGTAATCCGCTGCCTGGGCACTTGATCCTAGTGGATGAGGCTTCGATGCTCGATGTGTCCCTCTTCTACCGGCTGGTGTGTGCGGTCCAACCCGGCACCCATCTGGTGCTGGTGGGCGACGTGGATCAACTACCCTCGGTTGGGCCGGGCAACGTGCTCCACGACTTGCTGCTCTCCGCCATTATCCCGGTCACGCGCCTGACACAAGTGTTTCGCCAGGCGCAAAGCAGCGGGATTGTGGTCAACGCGCATCGCGTGCGGCAGGGGCAACCCCTGCTCGGCGGGTATGCGGATCTGGCGTTGCTGCCCGAGTCCGATCCCGCCCGCGCGGCGGAGCGCGTTGTGGAACTGGTCGTCCGCAATCCGCAGTTCAAACCGGAGCAAGTCCAGGTCTTGACGCCGCTGCGCAAGGGGACCTGCGGGGTCTACGAACTCAATCGCCGCTTGCAGGCGGCCCTCAATCCGCCCGGCCCGTACAAGCCGGAGCATCCCACCGGGCTGCGCATCCTGCGGGTCGGAGATCGGGTCATGCAGACCCAGAACGACTACTCGAAGGACGTTTTCAACGGCGACCAGGGGCAGATCGTGGGGCTGGATCTCGAGGAGCGCACCTTGAGTGTGGCTTTCGAGGGGCAACTGTTCCCGGTGGTCTATGACCTGCTCGACGCGGTGGACGCGCTGGAACACGCTTGGGCTATCACGATTCACAAATCGCAAGGCTCCGAGTTCCCGTGTGTGGTCATGCCGCTGCTGCAAGAGCACTGCGTCATGTTGCAGCGGAACCTGGTCTATACCGGGATCACGCGCGCGCAGCAGCAGTTGTGCCTGGTCTATCAGCCACAGGCCGTGACCACGGCGTTGCGGCAAACTCGCGTGACGGCGCGCTACACGCGCCTGGCGCGGCGTGTGCAGGAGTTGGGGGTGTAAACAACAAGCGGCTCAGTAACTATTCTGAGCCGCTTGTTAGTTTAGCATACTTGCGGTTATATTCCCCCCCCATCAAAACAGAGAAAGAGGGTTTCAAGGATTATGACCGGACAAAATAAAGGGCTTGTAAAAGGAGGCAAGCATTACCTGCCGGCTGATCTCAGAAAACTCTCGTATCAATTCTATCTTAAATTTTGGAGGTAAAGATGTTAGAGAAAAACATGACTACGTTCGTCACTTACAAGCGTGCCGAGGGGTGTGCTCAACGCACCATCCGCGATTACGAGCGCGTGCTCAGTCATTTCATCGCTTGGTGCAAACAAAAAAAGATAGTCAGGCTAGAGGAGTGTGACCGTTCTCACATCCGTGAATATATTGCCGATTTGCGTGATAAGTGGAGTGACGGAACTGTAGGAATCTACATTCGCCATCTACGCGCTTTCTTACGGTGGATGCACCTGGAAGGCGTAGTAGACTCCAATCTTGCTCTCGCTATAAAGCAACCGCGTCGAGTTATTCGAGAAGAATTTCCGCCCACGCTTGAAGAGCTTGAATTGTTGCTATCTATCTGTACTGATGATGGGTGGGCTTTGCGTGACCGGGCTATCATCTTGCTAATGGCTACCACTGGCATTAGAAGAGGGGAATTTTGCCAACTAAATCGTCACAGCATTGCGATAGAAGACAATGTAGGCTGGTTCAAAGTCTATTCTGGCAAAGGTCATCAGTATCGTTATGCTTTTCTCACAGATGAAGCTACAGAAGCATTGCTTGAGTACCTCAACTCACGCGACGATGATAGCGATGCGCTCTTTTTAAGCAATCGAGGGAAAACTTTGGGTTACGATGGTATCTACTTTTTGATCCGCCGGCGTGCTGAACAAGCAGGTCTCGAGGCGGCCCGATTTCATCCCCACATTTTCAGAAAATTTTTCGCTACCGCCTGGATCGAAAATGGGGGAGACGAGTACCGACTAATGAAAACGGGAGGATGGTCTGATCATTCACTATTAGAGGTATATGTCCGCTTGGCCCGCCGGCGAGACTTGCAAAAAGCACATCAAAAATATGCTCCTCGCTTAAATATTGCCCCAAAGGAAGATTAAAAACCGGGACATGTAGGCAATTTTATTCACAGCGAACTCTGACTCCGTATGTGGGGGTTCGAATCCTCCGCCCCCAGTCGCTACGGCCCGGCAACTAGCCGGGCCGTTTTGTTTTACCTACGCGATTTGCGTTATAACGAAAAATCGCATACTACACTTGCAACCATTCCAACTCCTGAGCGTATACACGGCACGGGTGCGGTCAACATTTTGAGGGACTAAAATTACGGTACAACCTACATTCCGCATCCATAACTGGCGCAAATGCGGAATATCGTGTTTGAAAAATCCCGCGCGGCTTGTGGCCCTGATTATGATTATGGGACTGGCCCTATTGATCTTCGCCTTGGCCGAACGCCAATTACAGCAGGCCTTTGCCCAACAGCAAGCGACGATTCCGAATCAGAAAGGGCAACCCACGCCCATTTTACGGTGGGTGTAGCAGGGGGAATGCTTAATCAGGCGAGGAATTTTACACCTGCGTTCTGTCCATCAACCGATTATTCGCTTACTTGGTCCGCAGTTGCAAAAAGGCTATCTATCCGACCCATAGGAATGCGGAATGTGGGTTATAAACCTATGTGTGTGCCAGACGCCCCGACATCTGGGCCTGGTCGGGGCGTCTGGTAACTTGTCAACAAGCCAAAGTGTGGTATAAGTACAGTAGCAAAGCTTAGGAATCAGTTACGAAATAACTATCCCTGACCCCACAAAATAGGGGGTAAATGGATTTCTTGTTTCGTGTTCATTCCTGACTCAAGGCTGTTTTACTTTTTCCCGGCCCGCTAGCTCAATTGGCAGAGCAGTTGACTCTTAATCAATTGGTGCAGGGTAAAGGAAAGGTTATGCACTTAGGTGTAGGGGTAAATACCTTGTAAGAACCCCATTTACCCCCTGTTTTTGTTAGCTTCTGGCGCAGCAACCTTGTAATGAACCTAGGCTTTTTTGTTTGGCTATCCACACAAAGAAGCTCCCTGTTACAGCGGCCTTTCCGGGCCGCCTCCCTAAACCGCAACGCGGCCCGGTTACGCATCGGGCCGCGTGTGTTTTGTAACTCGCCATTTCTTTTTGGGGATGCAACAATCATGGCTACCAATTTTCCCACATATCTGCCATTAGCTGAGGCTGCCGAGCGCTACAAGGTATCCACAGACGCCTTACGTGCCGCGCTGGAACAGGGCACCCTCAAAGCAGTACAGCTCCCTGATGGAGATTTGCTGGTGGCGATTGAGGATGTGCAGGTATTGGCAGCACAGCTGGAACCTGCAGCGGTAGACCCCAACCTCGCGGGGCAACCCATTCGCGTAACTGAGGCGGCAGAGAAATACCAGGTGACACACGCGAATCTGAGCCGCTGGGCGGATGCTGGATACTTGCATATTTTAGAACGTGGGCCTAAACTCCTGGTGCTGGATGAAGGAGAAGTGCAACGTGCAGCAGAGCTATTCCATCGTGCTCGGCAAGCGACGGGTTCCTATGTACGCGCCGGCTGGGTGCTTAAGAGAGCTTTCTCGGGACGTCCTGTCACACACTAATCTGTTCAAAGACCTGCTAAGCCAGGAATTCAGCCTGGAATTGTTGACCACTAAAGGCAACGCGATCTATATTCGCCGCATCCTGGCGGGAAAGTGAGCGTTGCTTTTTTTTATGATCCCCCTCCACGTCCACTCGCACTACACCCTGCTGAGCGCGACACCCAGCATTGAGGCACTCGCCCAACGCGCCGCCGCGGAGGGCCTCACCCACCTCGCGCTCACCGATACCCACGCGCTTTACGGCGCGGTCGCCTTCGACCGGGCCTGCCGCGCGGTAGGCGTCCAGCCCATCCTGGGCCTCACCCTCAACGTGGCCTGGCCGGACGATCTGCCCGCGCCGGATGCCGTCCCCACCCCCGGCCAACTCGTGCTGCTGGCCCGCGATCCGGCGGGCTACCGTGCGCTTTGCGCCCTCTCTTCATTAGTACAGGGCTATGCCGACCGGGAAGCCCGCGCCGCGCGCGGCCTCACCCTGAGCGACCTGCGCGCGCACGCGGCGGGCCTGCTCGCGCTCGATGCCGGGCAAACCGGCTGGGCCTGGCGCTGCCTGCGCGCGGGGCAGCCCACCCTGGCGCGCCGCTGGCTGGCGCGGCTGGCGGGCCTCTACGATGAACACACCTACCTGGGGCTGGAACTCCACCGCCCGACGGATACCGCCCTGGCCCACACCCTGCGCGACCTGACCGCCCGGCTCGGCGTGCCGCTGGTGGCCCTGCCGCCGGTCTACTGCCTCACGCCGGAGGAGCGTCCGCTGCTGCGGCTGCTGGCCGCAATTCGCCTGAACTGCCCGCTGGCCGCTGTGCCGCCCACCGCGCTGCCGGATGGTGGCGATCCGGCAGTCAGCGTTCACTGGCTCACAGCGGAAGAAGTCGCCGCCCGCTACGCGGAGTTCCCGGACGCGGTAGCCCGCACGGCTACCCTGGCTGCGCAATGCGGCCCGGCCTTGCCGGATGGCTGCCCGATCTGGCCCGCGCTCGATTTGTCCGCCGGCGCGACCCCCGCCTCGGCGTTGCAGACGCAGGCCGCGGCCGGCCTCCAGACGCGCTACGGCTCAGAACCGCCGGTAGCGGCGCGCGAGCGGTTGGCGCATGAACTGACCGTCATCACCACGCAGGGCTACGCGCCGCTGTTCCTCATCGTGGCCGACATCGTGCAGCACGCCCGCACACAGGACATCCCCGTGAGCACGCGCGGCAGCGTCGCCAATTCGCTGGTCGCCTACTGCACCGGCATCACCACCGTGGATCCGCTGGCGCATGACCTGTACTTCGCACGCTTCCTCAACCCCGCCCGCGCCGACGCGCCCGATATTGACCTCGATTTTTGCAGTCGCCGCCGCGCCGAGGTGCTGGCCTACGTCCGCCAGCGGTACGGAGCCGAGCGCGTGGCGTTGGTGGGCGCGGTCAACACGTTGCAACTGCGCTCGGCAGGCCGCGCAGTCGCCAAAGCCTACGGCCTGGATGAAGATATGCTCGCCACCTTGCTGGCCGCCCTGCCGCGTCGCTTCCGTCCGGGCCAGGGCGCGGAACGCACTATGGAAGACGTCTTAGCCGCGACGCCCACCGCGCTGCATGACTATCTCCGGCTGGCCTACGCACTGGAGGGCTTCCCCGCCCATCTGACGGTCCACCCCGGCGGGGTGGTCATCACCCCCGGGCCGCTCACCGCCGTGGTGCCGGTGCAATGGGCGCCCAAAGGCTTCCTCAGTACCCAATACCCCCACGGCGACGTGGCCGCGCTGGGGCTGGCGAAGTTGGACCTGTTGGGCATCCGCGCGCTCACGGTGCTGGCGGATGCGGCAGAACTGGTGCGGCGCGACGGAGATCCGGCGTTCCGCCTGGCGGACATCCCGCTGGCCGATCCGGCCACCCAGGCGCTCCTGGCCGCCGGCGACACAGTGGGTATCTTCCAGTGCGAGTCGGAGGGGGCGCGGCGGACGCTGCGCAAGTTGCAGGCGCGCACCGTGCGCGATCTGGCGGTGGCCAATGCGTTCTTCAAGCCCGGCCCGGCCACCGGCGGGCTGGCCGAGGTCTTCGTGCGCCGCTACCGGGGCGAGGCTCCGGTCGCCTACCTGCACCCGGCACTAGAGCCAATTCTGGCCGCCACGCAGGGGGTGTTGCTGTTCCAGGAGCAGATTTTGCGGGTGGCGACGGAGATTGCGGGCCTGAGTTGGGCGCAGGCCGACCACCTGCGACGCGGGATGAGCAAAATGCAGCCGGGCGAGATGGCGCAGATGCAGGCCGCGTTCGAGGCTGGCTGCCAACGGCCCGCGCCGGCGGGGCCGGGGTTCACGGCGGCGCAGGCGCGGCAGTTGTGGGAGCAGGTCAGCGTGTTCGCCGGTTACGGCTTCAATCAGGGGCACGCGACGGCTTACGCGGACGTGAGTTACCGCTCGGCGTACCTCAAGGCGCACTCCCCGGCGGCGTTCTTTGCGGCGCGCTTGCGCGATTGGGGCGGGTATCACCACCCGGCGGTCTACATGGCCGAGGCGCAACGCTTGGGCGTGAGCGTGCGGCTGCCGCACGTTAATCACAGCGGGTCGGCGGTGACGCTCGCGTGGGAAGGCGCCCAGCCGGTGCTTTGGCTGGGGTTGGGCGACGTGCGCGACTTACGGCGGAGCGCCATTGCAGCGCTGGGGCAGACGCGGGCCGCCGGGCCGTTCACGGGGGTGCGCAATTTGCTGGGGCGGGTGGACTTGCAGGCGCGGGAGGTCACGCACTTGATCCAGGGCGGCGCGCTGGAGGGGCTGGGCGCGAGCCGGGCGGCCCTGCTGGCTGAGGCGGCGAGTATCGCGCAGGCCGGGAGCGTACAGCAGTTGGGGTTCGATTTTGGCGCAGCCGCAACCGTGCCTGAAACGCTCGCGCAGCGCTGGCAGTGGGAGAAAGACTTGGTGGGCTATCCGTGGGCGGCGCTGGCCGCGTGGTTGCCGGAATTGCGTACACAGACGCCCGGCGCGCTCGCAGCGGGCGCGCTCCCCCAACGCGGCGGCAGCCTGGTGACGATAGTCGGCGCGCGCTTGCCGGGCTGGAGCCGGGAGGGCGCATACTTGTGGGATGGCGCGACCTGGTGGCTGGTGAAGTGGGAGCCGGAGATCAAACCGCCGCCGGTGTGGCAGCCGGTCATCGTGCGCGGTCTGTGGCAGGTGGATCGCTGGGGCATGGCCTGGTTGCAGGCGCGTAAGGTGGCGCGCTGACCGCCGGAGCGCAACGCTTTTTGCGCTTTGCCGCGATTGGGGTTATACTCATGATAGTACACAAAAAGCCCCAGGCGGTTGGACGCGCTGGGGCAGGTACCACGGCGACGTGACCGCCGCAGCGGAAATAGTATACATCTATCCGCCCGCTGGTGCAAGCAGTTGGCAGCCAACTGCCGCAGCACTGGCGGGCGGTAAGTTTGCGCTTGAGAAGTTCTATGCTAAGCCTGGGCCATCCTTGACTGTATAGATTAGGGGCATAGATACGATTGTTACCAGGCCTTTATAGACTATTTGTCCGGCCCCTAATGTAAGTGCGGTCGTAACAGGCAATATATCGCCACCAAAGATCATCGGAAGAATCGTAAACGCGAGTAATCCAAAAGAGGTGCTATCTACGATTAGCCCGCAAGTGTTAGACACCAGGACGCGACTCCACTGAAACCGACGTGTGACTTTGCGTACCCATAGCTCATAGACTTCAGTATCAATCCACTGAGATAACATCTCCGCCACAATGCTGCCCAGTGTTATTGATGGGATCCAAGCAAATACTTGTCCCCATTCATTTGTCAGATTGTAGAAGACTGGTGCAGGGAGCTGTCCAATCCCTAACATATAAAGAGCCAATAAAACATTGACCACAGCTCCCATAACAATTGTGATAATAGTGGCCTTGCGTCCTAATTGTTTATGTAAGATATCGCGTAACGTAAAAGTAAGCGCAAAGATCAAGGTGCCACCAGGCATGACTATGCCTCCGATCTCTATCAACCGTGTAGCACCTACATCTGCAATTATTTGAGACCCGATGTAAAGTGATACGAGGATTACTGCAATAACTGAAAATTGTTGTTCTGGGCGTTTCATATTTATTCCTTAAAAAGTAATTCTAAGTGACTTTTCGATTCTGTTCCTGCTCATGTGTAGATGGTTGGATCCATCACACCAGCCTGAGCAAAGGCTTGTTTGCGTTCTACACAGGTACTGCAAGTACCGCAGTGGCAAGCATCGCCTTTGTAACAGCTCCATGTCTCCGCAAATGGCACACCCAGGGTAGTCCCTATTTTCACGATTTCATTTTTCCCCAGCCGCACAAAAGGAGCATAGAGCTTGACGCTTGCATACTCACCTAATGAGGCCTTTTCCATAAAATCAAATCTTTCAAGAAACTCAGGGCGACAGTCAGGATAAATGAAGTGGTCGCCGCCATGCACCCCAATGGCTACATTATCCGCATCTTCCGCTGCTGCGATGCTAAAACCAATCGCCAGCATGATGGCATTGCGGTTAGGCACTACGGTAACGCTCATATTGTTCTGGGCATAGTCTCCATCAGGCACGGTCACATTCGCATCCGTCAGCGCTGAGCCACGGAGTAACTGGCCTACAGTGGCTATATCAATGATATCATGTTGTGCGCCTAGGCGATTGGCGCATAGCTGGGCAAAGGACACTTCTTTTTTGTGGCGTTGTCCGTAATCAAATGTAAGCAAGTGTAATCTATACCCGGCATCCCGCAAGTGGTAGGCCAGGGTGACACTATCGAGACCGCCGCTAACAATGGCAATAGATTTTTTCATGTTGCGCTCGCCTTATTGAGGAGATTGAGAAGGTAGGTGAAATTGTCCTTGATTTAGTTGTTGTTTTTTGTTAGATGTATTATACTGTGAGATGAATCATAAAAAGCAGCCTCGCAGCTTGTGGGAGCCGGAGGCTGATTTTCCAGAGAGCAATTCAGGATGCCACTCTACTGGTATTCTATCATGTTTGCCCTCACCGTCAAGGTTCTTACCTCCGGTTTGTTTGTATGGCTCCCATCACTTTGTCACGAGAGGCGTTGGTGCTATGACGCGCTGTCTAATCCTGGGGTGTACACAATCGAAAAACTCTTCTGAAAAGCCTTTGCCGGCTATTGAGCGCTATGATGGCCCAACTTTTCGAGTCCTGCGTAAGTTTCTAAATGAAGCGCCCTCCGCTTTGCAGGATATAGAGCTGTATGTACTTTCAGCGCAGCACGGGCTTATCTCAGGGGCAAAGCAGATCGAGAATTATGACCTGCGTATGACGCAGGAGCAAGCGGATCTACTCAATAAGAAAGTTCTCGAACGGTTTAGCAAAGTGATGGCAAAGCCCTTCGCTGAAGTGTTTGTGATGTTGAGCGGTTCTTATTTGCAGGCGATGGACGGCTTTGCGGCTTTTATTCCTTCCGGGATGCCAAGCACCGTTGTAACTACATCTTCCGGCAAGCAATTGAAAGCGCTCAAGTCCTGGTTGTATAAGCGACCATTCCCATCACTGACACAAGAGCCGCGTGCTATTTCTGTAACTGGACGCGCCGTAGTAAAGGGGCGGCTTGTTCAATTGCCGCCCCAACAGGTCGTACAGCTGGCAAAGCAGTCACTTGTGAAATCTTCGGGCGAACATGCTAATTTCCGCGATTGGTATGCGTTGGTTGATGGAGAGCGGGTTAGCACCAAGTGGCTGGTAAGCATACTAACAGGATTAAAAGTATCTGAATTTCAGGCTTCAGATGCGCGCCGCGTGCTACAACAATTAGGGGTTGAGGTTTATCGTGAGGCCTAGATTTTCATGGGTTTGTTTACGCGCAAACTGCCTATCACAAAATTGTGATAGGCAGTTTGTTTTAATGCTGTTCTCAATGGAGAACGAACAATGGCACCAAAACCAATTCCACAACGATTAGGTGATAAATTGAGGGCTATTCGGGAGTCGCGGGGCTGGACACTTGACCAGATGGCCGAAATTTTGGGCAAGAGAAATTCTGCACGCCGCACGCGGGTGTATGAATGGGAGAACGGGCAGCGGCAGCCCGATCTGGCGACGCTGTTGGCTTATGCGCGGTTGATTGGTGTGTCTACGGACATGCTGATTGATGATGAGCAGGATTTAAGGCTAGAGAAGCAATCACGTTTAGGATCTGGAGAAATCTGATGTGTAATCTATTCCCTCCGATTTTCGATCCAAGCACGAAATCCGCTGCTGAACGCCGTCTGTATGAGGCTTTTGCGCGCGAATTGGATGATTCATGGATCGTTCTTCATCATGTTAAGTGGATCGGTCGCGACGACATGGGGCGTCCCCGCGATGGAGAAGCGGATTTCGTTGTTGCCCACCCACATTTGGGAATCCTGATCATTGAGGTAAAAGGGGGAAGCATTCAGTTCGACGCAGTCACCGGGCATTTCATCAGCTCTGACCGCAATGGCATTTCACACGACATCGGCGATCCATTCGAGCAAGCAACAGAGAGTAAGCATACCCTGATTGCCAAGCTACGGAGCGCGCGCGGGTGGCCATCTCAGAGGATTGTATTTGGACATATGGTCGCTTTCCCAGATGCCGTGGTAGAAGCTGAACAATTACGACTTAACGCGCCTCGTGAGATCATCATTGACGCACTGGATATGGTTTCCCTTGAAACAAGGTTACGCGGTGCTCTTGCGTATTGGCAAGGTCAGGCCACACGAGATGCGCCGCCGGGTAAAGCGGCTATGCAAGTGCTTATCCGCATCCTGGGGCAAGCTGAAAGTATTCGTAATCCTTTCCTTGCAGAGCAACTTCGCGCTGACGAGCAAGCCCTGACGACCCTAACCGCTAATCAATGTCGATATTTGCGGTTTCTCAAAGGGCAACGACGTGTAGCAATCGCTGGATGTGCTGGTTCTGGCAAAACCTTCCTGGCATTGGAAAAGGCCCGTAGTTTAGCCGAAGAGGAGGGCCTTAAAGTACTATTGACCTGCTACAACCGTGCATTGGCAGATTTCTTGAGGGATGAACTCGGGTATCATCGTCGATTCGACGTTTTCAGTTTCCATCAATTGTGTGTGCATTGGGCAAATCAAGCCGGACGACATCTACCTTATCGTGAGGATGCACCACCTGAATACTACGATGTCACATTACCGGATGCGCTGCTTGCGGTGGTCGGAGAGGTCGGGTCACAGTATGATGCCATCATTGTAGATGAGGGGCAGGATTTCCGTGCTGACTGGTGGGATATTCTACCTTGGTTGTTGCACGACCCAACGAACGGCATTTTCTATATCTTTTTTGATGACAATCAGCGAGTTTATCGTGACCGTAGCGCTATTCCGGTAGAATCACCACCTTTCTCACTTGAAGAAAACTGCAGAAACACGCAGAGCATTTTCGATGTTGTCAAAGCGTTTTATGCTGGACCGCCTTTCCCGACGGCGATCGGCCCTGAAGGACAGTTCGTTCACCTCATTCCCTACACCGACGCACATGACGGAGAAAAGCAATTACAACGTTTGTTACACCGACTACTCAATGAACAGGGGTTCACTCATGGAGACATTGCCGTATTGACAGCGTTGGGCACGCCAAGCAGCTCGATATTAGGCAAACGATTGGGTAATATACAGCTTGTAAATCACCTACCACTCACCGGTCAAGAAGTGTTCGCTACCACCATCCGACGTTTCAAAGGATTGGAACGCCCTGTAATCGTGCTTTGTGAAGTAGATGAGCGATTATCGTCTAACGAGGTGGAGACACTCATGTATGTAGGGACATCGCGCGCCAAAACTTACTTGGTAGTCTTGATTGGGCAAGATGCTCCCCAAACCGTGCGCGCGGCTTTCAGCGCATAAATGTAAGGAGTATTCTATGACACAATCAACAGATATGCGCACGCAGGCCAAACAGCTCTACGACGCACAGGACTATGAAGGGGCCGGTAAACTTTACCACCAACTGTGGGATGAACATGGCGATGCCTTCACCGGTGGGCGCTATGCGTATTGTCTGCGGAAGGCGGGACATCCTGATGCCGCGCTGAGCGTCGCCCAGACCGTTGCCGAGAAATATCCTGAAGACATATATGTGCGCCGCGAAGTAGTTTGGGCGCTTTATGATGTAAAAATCAAACCAGCGCGGGATCGCGGCGACCTGGGCGCATTGGTACATTTTGGGCAGCAGATTGTGGATCAAACAGACGAGGAATTGCCGGTGCGCTTGGTGACATTTGCGGTAATCGGCGCGGCCAAAGACAAGATGAAATGGAACATCGTCTCTCCTTGGTGCGACCGAATCAATCCACAAACGCTCAGCGTAGAACCGCGCGAGATGGATGGACGGCGTGTGATTTCTGAGCGTGAACAGTGGTACTTTGCCAAGATCAAAAGCCTGGTGGAACTCAAACAATGGGATGCCGCCAGGGACATAGCGGTGGAAGCGATGCAGGCATTCCCTCGCAAGCGCGACTTTGCACGCTGGGCAGCGCAGGCATTGGCCGGGCAGGGAACGGTGGCGGAGGCAATTGTGGAGCTTGAGGCGTTATTACAACGCGGGCAACCAGAATGGTATCTGCTCAGCGACCTGGCAGAACTGAAACTGCGAAACGATCAGACGGGGGAAGCTTACCGTCTGGCATGCCGGGCAGCATTGGCCTTTGGTGAAGACAAAGCCAAAGTAGGGCTATATGCGCTCATTGCGAAAACCGCCCTGATGTTGCAACGATTGGATGTGGCGGCGCGTCACGCGGCGCTTTCGCGGCTGGTGCGCGCGCGCGAAGGCTGGTCAATTTCCGCCGACCTTGTCCGCCTTGAAAAGCAAGCGTGCGACGCCATGACCCAATCCGGCGCAACGTTGCCGGAAATTCCCGATGCCGTCGGCCCGCTGTTAAAATTGTGCCGCCGGGATTGGGAAGAAGCTGTCCCCGCCGATGAGCGGCCTCAGCCAAAGCAACTCCGTTCCCGCCCTTCCGCTCCGGTTGCAACAAGGGCAACTTTTACCGGGCAGATCAAAACCTACAATGGCGATCGTGGATTCGGCTTCATCAGACCGGATGACGGCGGCAAAGACATCTTTTTTCACATCTCCGGTGTTCGTGGGATTGACACACCGGCCGAGGGGCTGGCAGTGCAGTATGAAGTGGGAGAGAGCGAGAAAGGCCCCAGGGCCATCTACGTGCGGCCGGCATAACCTATGGCAGACAAATCGCGGTTGGATGATCTGAAAACCTATATCCAGGCACAGGGCTGGCGTTGGACGCCCGGCAAGCCCCTACAGCATGGCGAACAAATCGTCGTCATGGACGGGCAGAGTCAGTCGTCGATTGCTTTCTACTTCAAGCACCAAAGCCTTGTCCCTGGTGGAGTAAATTCGCCGCTCAAAACCGCGTTGACGGCCTGGATCAACGGGGAAGCGCCGCCAGTTACGCCGACGGCAGCCCCGACGGTCTCTACCGGGACGCGGTTGGATATGCTCAAGCAGTTCATCCGCGAGCGGGGCTGGAATTGGGGGCCGGGAGCCATTAACCACGGGGAGCAAATTGTCGTTTCTAACGCCAGCGTAACAGCGTTGGTGAACTTCTGGCCCAAGAAAGGCGCGCTACAGGTACAGGGCCAGGACTCTTCCCTCAAGGCTACGCTTGAGGCCTGGGTGAATGGCGATAGCGCGACCTTACCGGTAGCAACACCCGCAAGTATCGCCCCGTCACCCTCCAGCATAGATGAACTCGACCAGGGCGAGGTGGAGAGAATCGTGCGCCGTCCCACGTCTTCTGTTCAAGGTGCCGCCGGGTCGCCGGTAAAGATTGAGACAGAAACCTGGCGGGTGCAGTATCATTCCACTGGGTTCTGGCGGTATACGTTCCAGGATGGTGGGTTACTGGATTGGTGGGACGGCTCAGCTAAAGGCACTATTTACGTTCATGGCAAGGCTGACGCTGAGTCGGTGCGTATTCTCAAATCTAAAACGGCTAGCAAAACGTGGCTGGGTGAGCGTGAGAAAATGGATCAAGCCGTGGAGAAATACATTCCTCGCTACGGCCAAAGCGAGATTTCATCTGTTATAGGCATAGGCTGGCACCGATGCACAACTGTTTTGGGCGCGCGTTTTGACTTCAGCGATGGGGCAGTACTAAATTACTACACAGGCAAGGAAGACAAGGGCAAGTTCTTGATTCAGGGCAAGCCTTCGCCTTTGACCGAGGCAGCTTTGAAAGCACTGCCCAATCCTTTTTGGGCGGGATTGGATGCACTGACCGCTACCCTTAAGCAACTGTTCCCCGATTGGAAACTGGGTGAACCTACAGAACCAGGGACAATGGAGGAAGGCTTAATGTCAGAAACCACAGCCTGGACGCCGCTAGACAATGCTCTGGACTGGCAACGGATGCAGTCGAAAGACCGAACTTTGCGGGAAGCCATCCACGAGGGTGCGCCGTGCCAGAAAGCCTTGATAGACGACTGGGCCTCGGTATTGAGCCGTCATCAGGAGCGGCGGCATCTTCTGGCGCACGCTCCCACAGGTTTGGGCAAGACGCTGGCAGCATTGATCCCTGCGTTAGCCTGGGTGGCTGAAGATCCCGACCAACGGCGCGCGTATTACCTGGTCAACCGCTTGGCGCAGCACGATAACCCTTTGCGGGAGCTAAAAGCTGGCCTGGCAATATTGTTTGAGCAGCACACCGGGCAGCCGTTGCGCGTGGTTGACCTGGTTGGTCGGGGACTACTTTGCCATTATCCACAGGCGCGGTCTCTGTCGGATACATGCCGCGCCGCCCGCGACAACGCGAGTTTTGATATTCTCCCCGATGGTGTATGTTCCTGGCAGGAAATCAAGAATCATCTAGGTCGGCGTGTGTGTCCTTACCACACATTGCAAGGTTTGATGGCGCAGGCGCACGTCATCATCTGCGATTACTGGTGGCTCTTTTCGCCCACAGCGCATAGCAGCGGCGATCTTTTCCCTTCTCCAATAGAGCGTGCGGGATTTTCTCCCACCGACAGCATTGTGATTGTGGACGAGGCGCACAACCTTGTGCCCCGTGTGCGTTCCTGGTTGGACGTGGACGCGTTGTTTACGGATGTAGAAAGGACCGCACAACGAGCAGCGCCGAACATCCAGCAATGTTTGACACCAGTGCTTGATGTCTTAAAGTCAGCACCACCGGAGAAAGCGCTCTTGCCCTCTGCCTTATTGGCCCGCGCTGGCGGCGTTGAGGTAGTGCAGGTCGCGCTAGACGAATTGCGCGAAATGGCTGACCCAGACGAAGCGGTTTCTGTCCCAGAGCGGCTTTTGCGTCTGCTGCTCCGTTCTGATGAAGCGGTAGTCATCTATACCGAAGCAGACTGGCAAACCCAGGCGCGCCGCGTATTGGGACGTCTGGTAGACCCGGCACCATTGTTGCAGGCAGGATATGGGCGCGTCTTTACCAGCCTGAGCATGTCCGGCACACTTTCCGCCCCGGCAGATAGCGACGCAGAACTCCGTTACCAGGTTCCACTTCTAGGACTGCCGATAGAAGCAACGCTGGTCCGCAAATACGCTTCGCCATTCCCGCTGCGCAATCAGCGGTGGATTTACAATACAGATACACTAGGGACTTCGAAAGCCCGTGTCCAGTTCATCACTCGTTATGCTGAGCACATTGTCAACGTGAGCCGGACCACGCCTGGTGTCACAGCAGTCTTCTTCAGCAGTTACGCTTTCCTGGAACAGGTGCGCGACGCCATTGACGATCCTACCACGCGCGCATTGACGGTTTGCGAGACGCGCGCCGACGCCGCGCTGCCCGATACACCCGTCAACTTGGCTGCCTACGAGCAGCGACTACGCGAATTGGTCAGCCGACACGGACGCGCAATCCTTTTGGCGATTTATTCCGGCAAACTGTCCGAAGGTGCGAATTTTGAGGGCAATCTGATCAAGAGCGTGATCTGCGTTTCCATCCCGATGGAATACCCCAAGCTATTCCACGAACGCCTGCAAACCGTGTACACCCGCTACTTTGCTGAGATTGCTGAAAGTCTGGGCGACGATCCCGCTGTCAAAGCGCGTGAGTACGCGCTAGATCGTCTTTCGCTCTCGTTGGTATTGCAGGCATGCGGGCGTGGAATTCGCCGTGAGGAAGACCGCTGCGCGTTTGTGCTGTTGGATAGGCGGTATCATCAGTACGACTGGCGGCGGTTTTTGATGCCGAGACCGTATAACCTGCAAAATCCGGGCCAGGCAACAGCAAGCTTTCAGCGGAATATGACAGAAGATATCAGCACAATGTGGGATAAGCAATTGTTGCGGTCAGACAAAAAAACACAACGCTCTTAAATAATCTAGCTTGAATACTCTTGTGGATTCATAGTCTCCTTGGGAGACGATCCACAATTAGACTTTGTTTCAAAGAAGATGAGCTCGCCTATCTCTTAACATGGCGTAAATTCAGGTGACAGATAACAACGATCACATCTGTTCAATCGAGGTAAAAGATGCAAGACATTTTCATGAATTATGAGATTGGGGTAAATAAACTCCTTGAGCAGATGACCAAAAAGAGCACCTACTATCTTGAAGCATTAACACTACAGTCGAGACTCACTGAGAATATATGGCAAACTAGGAACTTCGGGGATGATGAGAGACTGCGTCAAGAACGCGCCAGAATTGTAACCGAACTAAACAGGATTGCTATTGATTGCGTGAATGACAGTTTTAATGCTTTATGTGGCTTAATGTCCACCCTTGAAGTCATGGGTATGGGAAATGCACAGCTGCCGCGACCGAGAGAGTATGTTAGGTTCCGTACGCTGATGTTTGCAGGGCGGCAGAAAGAGATAGAGAAACTGATGCAGTCATTGGGGCAGAACCAAGCAATAGGTTTGTATGCGTTTCGCGGTATGGGAGGAATTGGCAAATCGGCGTTAGCGGCAGAGATCTCGGCGAAACTTGATGACCCTCGAAGATTCCCTGGAGGAGTTTTGTGGGCTAATCTAGCTGAAGAACCACCATTACTTATTGCAACGAGATGGTTAGGTAATTATGGATATGACGCTCCTAAGGACAACGAAACGGCTTGTCTGTCTCGGTTAGCTACGATTCTTTCTACTGTTCCGACATTGGTTGTGTTAGACAATGCTCAGGACGCAACAACAGTTCGAAAGTTCCTTGTAAAATCTCAGGGGATTGCTGTAATAATCACAACGCGAAACTATGAAGCAATCCCTGCGGGAGTTTTTCCTATTCTTTTGGATCAGCTAGATGCCATAGAATCCATTAAACTACTAGAGAATTATGCTGGTATTGGGAGAATACAAAACGAACTCGAAATAAGTCAGTCTATATGTGTACTCTGTGGCCACTTACCACTTGCTTTGACTTTGGCAGGCGCACAGTTAGCAGATAGCGAGCGCTGGCCTACAATTGCGTCATATCAGAAAAAACTTGAACAAAATCGTTTGGAAATGCTTTCTAGGGGTATGTCAAAAGAGGATAGTGTGAGAATAACATTTGAAGTATCCTACAGCTATCTGGATCCAATTTGCCTCAAGCCTGCATTTGCAAAGTTAGGGCTGTTTGCAGGTGGTACTTTCAGTTTGGAGGCAGTATCTTCACTCCTGGCAATTGCTCCCGAAGAAGCAGATTTGATACTTGAACAGCTGGTGGACTACTCACTCGTGTTGTCTTACGGAGAAAAACGATACAGATTTCACGATTTACTGCGCGAGTATGCTGTCGAAAAACTTCAAACACTTTCTGGTAAAGATGTAGCGGAAAGTAAACAAAGGCTCGTTACTCATTATCAGGATTATGCAAATAGATTTAGGAACAACCTTGAAATACTAGACTTGGAACGAGAAAACTTATTACAGGCGATTAGTTGGGTGCAAAGTGGTGTCGTCGATAGATCTCTAACGAGGACCCTGATCGAGCTAGTATTCGCGATGACTTCATATTTGAAGGATAGGGGACTTTGGGTTGAAGCTATCAAAGTAGCTGAGGCTGCTTTTGTTTCTGCTGAATCTCAGGACTTGTTGGAAGCACAGGCGAGCCTTGCTACATCCGTTCTAAGTTGGATGCATTACTATCAGGAGAATTTCGAATTAGCAAAAAAATGGGCGAATCTTGGACTTGAACTCTATATAAGGACTGGAAACGAAAATGGGAGAGCTACAGCAACTAGAAGACTGGGGATGATCTGTCAAAGCCAGGGTAATACAACCAAAGCAAGAGAATATCTCGAGACTGCACTCGAAATGTTCCAAGAACTTGGCAATAGAGCAAAAACAGCCGACACCTTGACTGTGTTAGGGTATCTCGAGCGCAAATGTGGAAATCTGGAACTTGCAGAGCGGCTATTACATGAAGCACTGACGATTCTTGAAAGTGTATCTGATCAAAAAGAAATATCTCTTACGATATACCAAATGGGCAGATTGGCTTGGTCGCGCGGTGATTTAAAGACTTCAAGAACGCTCCATGAGAGGTCGCTAGAGATGGATCTGCAATTGAATAGAACTCCAGGACTGGCGTACAATCACTTTTGTCTGGGGTTGATAGAAGAAGCTATTGGGAACAAGCAAGAGGCGGTTAAACTATTCAGATCGGCAAGAAAAGTATTCATGGAAATGGGAGTCAACGAGCGTGTGACGCGTATCGAAACTATACTCAAACGACTGCAAAATCCATGAAGAATATTCGTGATTCGATCATGCTCATAGGAGATAAAAATGAACGAGTTTCCAGAATCTAGGACAGTGTACATTCTATATACTAATCATCGAGGAGAAACATCTATTCGAAAGGTGCTGCCTCTTGAAATAGCGTTTACCACGACAGAATGGCATCCAAATGAACAATGGTTACTTAGGGCATACGATCTCGAACGAAAAGCAGAACGCAGGTACGCATTACAGAATATTCGTGCATGGTCAACGTCGTTTGAGAGAGTCCAAGAACCAGTAAGAGTTGGGGTTGGGATATTGGTTGTAGACAGATCAAGGCAGATATTGCTAGGGAAACGCCTTGCTTCTTACAACAAAGGTGTGTGGGCAGTACCTGCAGGTCATATGGAATGTGGCGAAACTATTGAGGCAGCTGCTAGAAGGGAATTGGCGGAGGAGACAGCTATTCAAGCTACTCAGCTGAAGTTAATTGGTGTGAACAACTATCGTGATGAAAAAGATGAAAGACAGTATGTGAATTTAGATTTCTTGGTGGAAGGATATGAAGGTCAGGCTCAAAACAGAGAGCCTGATTTATGCGAACAATTGGGTTGGTTCCCCATAGACTCACTTCCCACGCCGTTATCACTACCTACACGCATAGCTATTGAATCATTTTTAACCGGACAGACCTGTGTGACAAAGGATTGGAATTCAGTGGGAATCGCTTCATAATGAAATCAACAGGTGAAGTCATTGAAGCATTAGAACGACTAGAATCTCGCCAACTCAACCTTGGCCTCTACAACACCCACATCACGGCGGAAGACCTGCGCCGTTACCTTGAGGAGCAAAAAGGCGAAGCCCCATCGCTGAACGGCATCGAAGCCGCATTGCGCGACCTCATCTCTCAGGGTGAAGCCATCGAGTGGCGATCCGGCTACTTCCGCTCTCGCATCGCCGAGACGGTGCGCTGTCTGCGGCTGCTGCGGCAACGGCTGTGGTGGCATAAAGACTTGTCCGATTCCGCCCTTTTGGTGGAGGATGTGCGTGTGGAATTCCGCCAGCGCAGCCGACCTAGACGCGACGCCGTTGCCGTTGGCGACGCGCTGCCCGTTGGCTTGGCGGCGGATGTTGCTAGAGCATTTCAAGCCGCGATCGCGCCCATTGCCACGTTCAGCGGCTTCCAGGCGCGCGCGATCCAAGAGGTGCTTGCCTGCGCGGGACGCGGCAACCCGGATAATGAGTCTTTCATCATCGCCGGCGATACCGGCGCGGGCAAGACAGAAGCGTTCCTGTTCCCTATCCTGCTGGACATCGCCAGCGAGCCGCCGGAATTGCGCGAGCGACCGGGCGTGCGCGCGGTGCTGGTTTATCCGCGCATCCGCCTGGCGCGCAATCAATTGCAACGGCTGCTGCGCTACACTGGCAAGTTTCAGGAAGCCGGCGGCCCGCGCCTGACGGTCGGAATTCAGAACGGCGACGTACCTGCCGACCTCAAGAAGATGCAAGGCGATCGAAAGTGGCCTCAAAAAACCGATAGTGACCGCATCTGGTATCGCCAGGATAATCTGTTGGAAACCTGCGTTGTATGCGGAGCGGGGCAATATTGGGTCGCCGCCGATGATCCCACTATCGAAACCGGTTGCCCGCGTTTGGTCTGCGATCATTGTGGGCATATTGTAGACACTTTGCACATTACACAGACCGCGTTGGAACGCAACGCGCCGGATATTCTTATCATCACCGATGTTTCCCTGAGTCAATGGTTGGCGCGGGAAAAGTACACGCATTTGTGGGGGCTGTGGGAAGGGGATTCTATCACCATCCCCCCGCGTTTCTTGGTGCTGGATGAAGTCCACCTCTACGAGCGGATCAAGGGTGCGCACATTGCCCGGCTCATCAAACGCTTCCAGGCGCGCGTAAAGCTGGTCTACCAGCAGATACAACCGCCGATTCCGCTGCTCAATCCCCTCGTAATCGGCGTCTCAGCCACGTTGCACGATGAGCAGCGGTTCCTGGCGAAACTGCTGGATGTGGACCCTCAGGATCAGCGGGCCTACAACCGCCTGCGCGTCATCAAGCCCAAAGAAGACGAACTCGAACCTACCGAGGGGCGCGAGCGTTACATTTTTATCTACCCGCGCCGTCTTTCCCCCACGCCGCGCAGCCCACAGTACCGCGTCAACGATCAGACAGCAGCAATTCAGATTGTGATGTGCATAATGCACAACCTCAAGACGGAACCGGAATGGCGCGGATTAGCGTTCTTCGATTCCATCAATGATCTACGTCAGTTCCGCCACAATTACGATGCTAATCCCTCGTTGCAATGGTATGTGGGACGCGATCCCACTGGTCAAGAAATCCCTCCGGCCAATCAAAGTGAACTATGGCGTATCCGTACTGACCGGCGACCTACCCAAGGACAATTGTCGAGGATTGCCTCACAATGCCCGGTAGGATGTGAGCAACGTATCCAGAATGCCACGCTATACCAGTGTCCACACTTTCAAAGCGGCGACTGTTGGGTATTCGCTCAACAGAACCGAGGCTGGAATGCCCCATTGTCCGTAGCAGACTCGGTCTATGCCGGTGCAGCCTCACAACTGGATGGGCAGGACCTCATTCCCACCTCGCCTTCGCTGGAAGTAGGTTACGATGATGAAGCTATTCACCTGATTTACCAGCACAAAGCTCCGCCCAGCGCCGCTAGCTTTATTCAACGTCGGGGTCGGGCCGGGCGCGATCCCAATGATTCTCCCGTTATCGTCACCTTGTTGTGGCCCTATCGCCGCGACGATGCCTTCTACTTTTTCCATCCCGAAGCCCTGTACGATCCATCCTTTGACGATTTACCCTTGAACGCGGGTAACTTCAATGTTCAGCGCACCCACGCACTTTTGGCATTCTTCGACTTATTGGCGTGCCTGCGGCGGCAGAATATCAACGATATTCGCAACGATCCCCGGATTTTGGATTTCACCCAGGCAGGAAGAGAAGATCTAGCCCCGGAGATGGTGCAAACATTCCAATGGTTGCCTGACCCTAAACGTCCAGGGCAACAGCGGATAGTCATCAAGCACAAACGCACCAAAGAGGCAATTTGGATCAGCGGTAAGCCGGTTGATCAGGGATGGGTGCATCAATCTGGTGGGACGCTTTATATCAAGGGCTGGCTGGCGCTGGCGCAAGGTTTGACCGACTTGATACTGAAACCGGCCTGGGAACGCCTCAGTTCCAACAAACTCCTTGCCAACTATCTGGCATTTTCGGATATTGCTAGTGCGACTTTTCGTAACCATCCTACCTATCCATTTCTCACCCCTCTGAAAACCTCCACGCCACACCGGTTGTTGACTACTTTTGGGAACGTAGTATATCATTCCGTCAGTGACCAAATTGAACGTAGCAACTGGCTCAAAACCTACGAGCACATTGACTGGATGCTCCAGGGCAGTGAAGACGCCACCACCCTGACGATTCACTATCCCAACCCGGAGTACAGCGCGACGCCGGACGAGCCCGCCGAGCGCACCACCGATGTGACCTTTGGCCTCACCGAACTGCTGCCCGGCAATGTTTCATACCGCCTGCGCGAAAATCAGGCCATCCACTGGACGCCGATTCTCAAAGATGGGACTTCCACCTTTCTCTATCCCGAAGAAGATGTCCTGGACGAGGCGGGCGTTATCATTGGGCGTAAAATTGCCTTTCCACCGGAAAAAGGCGACATCACTAGCAAGCCCGACAGCATCTTCGGCGTGCCGCGTTATCTGGATGCGCGCTTCCCCGGCCTGCCCTTTATGAGCGTCAAACGGCTGCGCGTGGAGATGTTTGGGCCGCCGCACAAGCAAGAAAGCCCTTTCTGGTACTACGATCCGGTGGACAAACAGGCTGTGCGCCTGGCGGATGGAGAAGAACCGGCATCCAAACTGCTGCCGATTTCCCGTCGTTCCTCAGCACGAGCCGATTCGGTCATCATTCCCTATATTCCCGGGAAAGGAAATCCCCTCTGTAGATCACTTCTGCCGCCTCTAGACAGCCTTTTCGCTGCCATCGAGGGCTTTCTGGAAGAGGGTCGGGCAATGCTCGGTTACACCCGTGTCTTCTATGAGATGCACATAGATATCAAAACCAACCACAAAAAGCGCAACGCACTGGGTATCCAACCAGAAGATCTTACTTTGCATCGGTCATTTTACGATGAGGCGGGGCAGCGTACACTGATCGGATATGCCATAGAAACCCAGGGCATACGCTTCCAAGTTAACCCCGACTTGTTGGCACAAGCTGCCGCCGCAATTCTGAGTGATGAGAGCCTACGCCTACACCTGCGTCGTAACTGCGCTATCTACCGGATGGGGCCTTACGCAGTTGAGTGGGAGGTCTACATCAAAACTCATCTGGATATGGTGGCTGTGGTGGTGGATTATTGGCTGCATGAGGTTGTGCCCCACTCCGAAAGTGAACCGCGTTTGCTGAACTACGGAGACGACTATGAAGCGGTATTGAACTACTACGCCACTCACCGCGTCGTCCGCTCGGTGGATGTGGAACAAGAATTTGCTCCTTACCTGACAGAGCGTTTCTTTAATGCTTTGAATGGATCTCTTGTAGTGGCTTTCAAGGACTCACTTGAGTTCTACAACTTTGTGGATAGCGTGGTGTTACATAGCCTGAGCGCGCTACTCAAAAACCTCATTGCGCGCTTGGGCGGTGTGGGTAGTGATGATCTGGTAGCCTACGCTGATCTGCCAGTGTTGGATCAGGTAGATCGCTCTATTGACCCGCGGATTCTGATTATGGACACCGTAGCAGGCGGCTCCGGCGGCATTGCGCAGGCCTTCGAGCGGCTGGACTTGACCGACAACGAAGGCTCACTGTGGTGGACCCTGCAACAAGAACTTAGTGCGTGCCCCATTGCTCATGGTGAGGCACTGGTAAACGCTGTTTTGACCCGCGCTACACCTGACCAAATCCAAAACGCACAACAGATGGAGAGGGACCACGCTCTGGAAGCATTGCTCATTGATTTAGACCTTGCCAACGCGACACAAGATGCTGTGCGGGTCTTAGGCAGGGTTCTATTCAACCGCATTGATCTTGGCGGACAGTCACTCAATCCAGCGTTGATTATGCGGGAGCTCGTTGCTTGTCAAGCGCTTCTCGATGCCGAAATTCCTGGCGAGATGCCTGCTGAAGCAGTAGTACGCTGGGTTGTATTGCATCTTGACCCCGTGTTACACCCGCAGATCATGCAGCTGCGGGTGGCGTTGGCACAGAGTGGAGTTGCTAATGCCGATTTGGATTACGAACTGGGACTACAGTTGTTAGTGCTCTACAATCGCGCCTGTGAGGATGGATGTCCAGTTTGTATGAGCATGGGAAGTGATATCGAGCATCCCTACCTGGCACCGCTACTTGATTCTCGTCGTGCGCTCCAAAAACTCCGGGATGTTTTACATGCCAGCATGCCAACAGGGGATTGTCTCGCTTCATTAGCGAACAGTTTACTTCGACAAGAGCCCGTTCGCATCGAGGCTGATCCCGGTGCGCTAAGTAATCGGCTCAATCCGGTCTTGGGATTGGGTATTGTTGCTGAAGTAGGTGAAGATGGGCAGGTTCAAGTCACATTCGCCTTGCCACTACCCCAAGCCGCCGATGCATTGCGGGAATTTGTAGCCGATGGGCGGTGGGAAGAACGCTGGGGCGGTGACGAACACAAGCCCTATGAGACACCCGGCGGTGTGCATGTGCGCTCGCGTGCTGAATACATCATTGCTACTAAACTGGAAGCAGCCAAGATTGCGTTCGATTACGAGCCGCGCTTGCCCTATACGGATGATGAGGGCAAAACGCGGTTTATCCATCCTGACTTTCATCTGTATGAGCATAACCTTTACGTGGAATACTGGGGTCGCAGTGACCCGGATTATGTGGAATCACGGCGATTCAAGGAGCAAGTGTACGAGCGGTTGGCAGTACAACGCAACATTCGTGTGTTGCATCTTGAGGCTGGGGACGTGGAGCATGATGTGTTTATGGGGAAAGTGTGGAATACACTTAAGGTAGCTAACCTCTAACAAATAGACAGGTTTCAAATTCAGGACGGTTTATCATGACACTAGAACCAGGCTTCGTACTAGAAAACACATATCGTATTGAGCGCCTGATTGGGGAAGGCGCTTTTGGTGCTGTGTATCGAGCACAAGATATGAGGCTAGCAAGACCTGTAGCAATTAAAGAACTCCACCGAGTTGGACCTCAAATAGGTGACTCATTGTTTTTGCAATATGAAGAACGTTTTAACCGTGAAATACAGATACAATCTCAGTTACAGCATCGGAACATTGTTCAGGTCTATTGTTTTTATAAATTACACGATGCAATGTACTTAGTTTTAGAGTATGTGGATGGCCCAAATTTACATGATTATTTGACACAATACAGAATCTTACCGCCATACAAAGCAGTGCGTTTAACGCAAGAGCTACTTGATGCTCTAGCGCATGTGCATAGTCACCGACTAGACATTGTGCACCGAGACATTAAACCGTCAAATATCCTGATGACGAGAGACGGTCACGCAAAATTGGCAGATTTTGGGTTAGCACAAATGGCAGCAGAATCAACTAGAAGTGATTTGGGGAATAGACGTCATCCTGGCACACCGCTCTATATGGCCCCTGAACAGGAACAAACCTATGGTTATTTGCGTCCCAGTGCAGATCTTTATAGTCTAGGATGTGTTCTTTTTGAGATGTTAACCGGGGAGTTATGGAAAAGACAACTACCTACTATCAAACCAAGTGATATATCGCCTGAAGTTCCAGAATGGCTAGACAAAGTTGTCAAAAAAGCGTTAGAAGAAGACCCACATGCCCGGTTTCGCTCTGCTCAGGAGATGCAAGATGCATTACAAAAACAAGCTGTATGGCCTTCCTTGGAACAGGTTGCTGGCAATTTGGGACTATTTCGTTCAAATCCAACAGCTGAAAATGCGACAACAATAGTAGAAGAACTTGCGAATGCGCTTTCAGTTCCGATATTGCGTCAAAAAACAGAAGCAGGTTTTACATGCTATTGGATTGATGTGGCGGAGGCTTACAGTGGTATCAACTTACCCGTTGAATTGCCAATTTTACTCTACTCTCAAGAAACATTGTCCGATATTGAGAGTAAATCTCTTCAAGAATTCCTGGATAACGCTAGTGTTCATTCGCAAATAGTGGTAATACTACATGTGTCTGAAATGCAGCAGGCTCGAAGTAGGCAACCGCTGGGACGGCTACAACAAGTATATGCTCGCGATTTTGTATCTCTTGATCCCCCTAGCTTGTTGCGAGTGCTTGCTTCTAGGCATCCAAGAGAAACTTTTAAGAGTTTAATTGTTGCACAAGCCGATCTCAGGACTGTCATGCCTTACGTTACTACAGGACCTGTTTCAGGAAAGGTGTTTTTTGGGCGAGAAATGGAAATTCGTGAGGTCATAGAACATGCTTCTATCAAATCTTACGCAATTATCGGCGGTCGTCGTGTTGGTAAATCCTCACTCTTAAGCCAATTACATCGTTATCGTTTACCAGAGGTTGGCTTTGTGACTGTATATCACGACTGTTCCACCACGCCCACAAAGGACGTGTTCTTGGCTACATCGGTCACAAATTGGAGTTCGGCCAAAGGAGTTTCAAAGATCACTTTCGGTGAATTGTTCTCAGGCAAGCGAATTTCAATGCGCCTGTATGACAAGGGCTTTTTTAGGACTATTTCTTCCTTGATCAGAGGCAATGGAGTGCCTTCACAAGAGCGCCCTTTGCTTATCTTGCTAGATGAGGCTGATAAGATTGTTTCTAGTGATGGACAAGATAATTGGCGACTCTTTAACCTGTTACGATCAGTAATACACTCAGGAGAAGCACAGGTTATATTAAGTGGTGAGAGAATTCTACAAAGCGCTCTACGCGATCCGTCAGGCCCATTATTCAATCTCGTAAATGAGTTACCTCTAGGTCCTCTAGAATTTGGTGCCGTAGAAGAGCTCATTACTAGACCACTAAAGGATTTAACAATTCGGATTGAAAATGAAAAGGAAGTAATACAACAAATTTTTAGATTTACTTCCGGACACCCAAATATAGTTCAAAGGCTTTGTCGTCGCCTTATTGAACATCTGAATGAGCAGGGCAGACGATCGATCTCTTTGGATGACGTAAAAGCTATAACAGAAGACCCTGGTTTCCAACGTGATGATTTCCTCAGCACCTATTGGGAGGCTGCCACTTCTCTCGAGAGAATTATCTCATTGTTGATGTCCGTTGATCCAAATACTTGTACCTTACCCACGATTCGCCAAGCTTTGGGCGAGCATTGCAATCTACACCCTAAAGCCCGCGAGGTAGACAATGCCCTGCAACGTCTGGTAGACTTGCGCTCTATACTTAAACGCACCCCCACTGGCTACGAATTCGCTGTCGAAGCCTTCCCGCGCGTGGTCGCCGGGACAATGACAATGAATGACATGCTAG
Source organism: uncultured Anaerolineales bacterium (assembly GCA_964504195.1). Lineage (GTDB taxonomy): Bacteria > Chloroflexota > Anaerolineae > B4-G1 > SLSP01 > CAZDDI01. Next base: position 189,865 of record CAZDDI010000001.1, on the reverse strand, counting down.
AAATCTTCACTGAAGAGTACCAGGAACAAGGCGAATGAGCAGCTCAACCTTCAAAGCCGGCGGATCATTGACCGATGAACATGCCGCCGTCTATATTGAACGGCAAGCAGACCGTGATGTATTAATGCATCTGCGGGCAATGGATTACCTGCTCGTGATCGAGCCACGGCAGCAAGGTAAAAGTAGCCTGATCAATCACTTGATATGTCACCCGGCTCTGAACGACATGGCCTTTGCCTATCTGGACGTGACTACACCTGACCATTCTACAGAAGCAACTTGGTATCAAACGCTCTGTCCACGCATTCTGCGGCAGCTCCGCAGTTTTATCCCGCGCAATCAATGGCCTACTGTTCCTCGGAACAGCGTAGAGTGGCGGGAGTTTTTATGTGATGTAGCTATGTTTGCTGCCGACGCCCAGCGGCGCTTGGTGATTGCTCTGGATGAAATCGGTGCTGTGAGTTTCCCTGGCGCTACCGAATTCTTCAGTGTACTACGCGATGTCTACAACTCCCGGCAAGCTGAAACCGAGTTCAAGCACCTGACCTTCTTACTTGCCGGGGCCTTTCACCCCCGCGACTTGATTCAAGATGACAAAATCTCCCCTTTCAACATTGCCCAACGCGTCCGCCTGCCTGATTTCACACTGGCGCAAGTGCGCGAACTGGTTGGCAAAGGGAGCTGGTCAGGGGAACAGGCTGATGCTCTGGCACAACGTATCTATTACTGGACAGATGGACAGCCCTATCTTACACAGCTGTTATGTTCTTATTTGGAAGCGACTGCAACCCCAGCCGATGTAGATGTGGGCATTGAACGTCTGCGCCGCGAAGACGAAAATCACTTACCGCCGTTAATAGATCGCCTGAGAAGTAACGAAAAGCTAAGCCAGTATGTTCAGCGAATAATGTCTGGTGAACGCATGAAGTTCTATCCACAAGAACACCGCCGGCAGGCGGAACTGGAATTGCTGGGCGTGATTAAGGCCGATCCTGAGGGATACAGCTGTATCCGTAACCGTATCTGTGAGGAAATATTGATGCCAGGGGAATCATTGAGAATAGAGATTGAAGGCAGCCCGCCACGATCTGAGCTGCCAACGCTATGGAAGCGATTGATCGTCACCAATCAGACTGGCAGGATAGTCACAAACTGTGAGGCTTGTCTTCTGAGTATTGAATATCTAAATAAGGCCACAGATTTTACAGGAGAACAAATACTAGGCCCTGAATCGCATTGGCTTTCCTGGGCACCCAGCCAGTTTGAGAGAATCTCGCTCAAACCTGGTGAATCGAGAGAACTAGACTTGGTCTGGTGGTGGCGTTCCCAAGATGGTAGGACTGATCCTTATCTGCGAGTTGCATCCGCTTCGCAGCTCGGCGTTGAACGACATACCGGAGAATCAGATCTTCTAAAGATTCACAAAAGCGGGTGGTATCTGATTCAGGTAACTTTTAAGAGCAATGAATTGGAAGCGATAGAAAAGAGATACTTGTTATTCTGGAACGGCGTTCAAAGCGACTCTATCTACATTGAAGAGCGCGCATTGCCTGAGCTCTCATCGCCATCAACAACTCTCAGATCCGAGCCAGAAAAGCCCGTCGCACATTCAGGGCTGACAAATATCTTTAACCAAAACAACTTATCGCTCTTCCTCGGCTCCGACCTGCCATGCGAAATCACCGGGCTGCCCTCTCGCGCTGATCTAGCCCGTGATCTTGCACGCTGCAAAGGATTGGATGAGGCCCTTCCCCTCTCCGAAGTCGCCCAGCGCGTAAGCCAGGCCGGTAATCGTTGGGAGTTCACCGATTTTATCCGCAACGCGCTCGATACAACCGGCAAATCGCCACAGCCTTTTCACTGGCGTGTTGTTAACCTGGTAAAAGGACATCAAATCGAGACGCTGATTACTACAGCCTATGATAACCTGCTTGAACTTGCGTTCCAACAAGTCGGCGTCGGCATCAATCGCGTAGTGCGCGGCAGTGATGTGAGTTTCATCAACCCCAACCGCCCCACGCTCATCAAACTCTACGGCGATGCACAACAGCCGGAGACGCTTGTCGTCACCGACCGCGACCACTCAGATTTGTTGCGTGACCGGAAGCGCGAACCGTTGCTAGATGAGGTGCGTCGCGCTTTTCGTCGCAACACTGTATTGTTCCTCGGTTACAATCTGACTGACCCTGATTTTCGCTTCCTGTTCGATCAAATCGCTGAAAGCCGCTTCGCGCGCATCGCTTATGCTGTCTGGCCTGGATTGCCAGAGGCCGATGTACGCATGTGGCGAGATAGAGGCATTGTGATTTTGGAAGCTGATACATTAGAGATTTTGGGGCAGGCGCAAATACCCACGCCGCCTAATCGTACTGAGCCAGTTATCAATGCACCTGCCCCACAATCATCCACAGCTGGAGATAATGGAGAAATGCTGGCGCGCTTACAGCGCATCGAAGCCAAGTTGGATCAAGGGCAAGCCGAAGACCGCCAATCTGTAGCCCAAATTCTCGATGCTATCGCCCACAACCAGATAGAGCAAGCCGAAGCTACGCAGATGGTCGCCGAGTTACGTTCCTGGGCGCAATCAGTACAGCAGACTGGCACAGCACTCAATCCTGACGTGCGTACTGCGGTGGACACCCTCTCCCAACATACGGGCAGCGCCTATGAATACCTGCAACTGGCAATTCCCATCATCCCTGGCATTCTGAGCTACAACGTTGAGCTAGGCACCCGAAATCAGATTGACTTGAAGGCCCTATGGGGGCGCATCAAGGCGCGTCTGGGTAAGAAGGGGGCTAAAGGCGATGCGGATCCTACCGCAGAGGCGACACAAGTCCTCAACACTGGCAAAGCCTGGGCGGTATTGGTTGGCGTCAACCAGTATATTGATCCTTCCATTGCCAACCTCAGCGTTTGCGTGGACGATGTGACTGCTATTCAAGAACAGCTCGCGGGGCGTTATCAACTGGCCCGTTTGCTTACCGATGCTAAACCTGAGCACCTGCCCACTCGAAGTAATATCATGGGTGAGCTTTCGACTGTTGCCCAGGCCGCAAGCGAAGATGATCTGCTGCTGTTCTACTTCAGCGGGCACGGGATGGCGCGCGATGGCGAGAGTTATCTTCTCGCGCATGATACACGACTTGCAGCCCTCAAACATACTGCTGTGGCGATGCGAGATGTGCGCGAGATCATCGAACAGTCTCCAGCACATGCCAAAGTCATCATTCTGGATGCCTGTCATTCGGGCGCATCCATCGGCAAAGCCGAGCCAACCATGACGCCGGAGTTCATTCGGCGCGTGTTTGAGGAAGCCGAGGGTATGGCGGTGTTGGCCTCCTGCAAAGAAAACCAACAATCGTGGGAGTGTCCGGAGCAGAGGCGTAGCGTATTCACCTATTACCTGTTGGAAGCCCTCAGCGGCAAGGCCGATCTCGATAAAAAGGGCTTTGTGACCGTTTCCGACGCCAGCCGCTATGTGACCGATGGCGTGAAAACCTGGGCGGCAGAGAAAGGATCACCGCAGACGCCGACGTTACAGTACACGGTGGTAGGGGACATAATTTTGCTGCGCTACAACAAACCTGCATAGAGGAGATTCTGACTTGTTACGATTCTTTCTTCCCAACTTCGAGGACATGGTTGATCCCAATTACGATTTTATTCACGATAAACCTTCTGCTAACCGAAATGATCGTTGGCTAGATGATTGGTTTGCCCATCAGTTTTTCCAGGAACCAATTTTCGATGGCGTTCTTATGTCGAAAACAGTAATTAGCACCAAAGTCAAAAAATTGATCTTAGAGTCTGGTGGTGTTCATGCTTTTCTCAGTCTAGATCCCAATATCCCGGTACTTGGGGATTGTGGTGCTTATACCTACCGTGATGATAATGAGCCGCCTTATACTACGGATGAAATCCTCGATTATTACCAATCACTCGGGTTTACTTATGGTGTTTCAATAGATCATCTGATTTTTAGCAGTTTCCCGCCGGAAGAACAGCAGCGTCGCTGGGAGTTGACCCTGCGTAATGCCCAGGACTTTATCAAACGCCACCAAGAACGCGGTTGTACTTTTATACCGGTCGGGATTGCACAAGGGCAAACTCCAGAAATGTATGCTAAAGCTATTCGGCGGCTGATAGCAATGGATTATACCCATTTGGCATTAGGCGGACTCGCGCGTAGCGGCGACAAAGCAATCCGGGATGTACTTGCAGCCGTATCTCCAGAACTTGTTTCGGGGATAGAATTGCACTTATTCGGTGTGGCGCGTTTATCTCTGATTCCAGATTTTCTTCGCTACGGAGTTACGATGGTTGATAGCGCATCCCCCATTCGCCGCGCCTTTCTGGGAAAAAGCGAGGATAACTATTGGGCGGCTGATGGTCTGCATTATGCCGCAATTCGTATTCCCGAAGCAATCAGCAAGCGAGACAAGCGTGGTATAAGTCGTCCAGAAGATATCGTGAATGGCACAGGTGGTATTAATAGCGAAGAGGAACTGGTTGAGTTGGAACAACGCGCCCTCAATGCTTTACGGGCATTTGAGCGCGGCGAGCGGGATCTACAAAGCACACTCGCTGAAGTGCTGGCTTACGACCGGCTCTTTGGGGTAGATCGTGATCATGAAGTTTGGTATCGGCGTGTATTGCAAGACCAACCCTGGAAGCAATGTCCTTGCCCAATTTGTCAGGAAATCGGTATCGAAGTCATTTTGTTTCGAGGGAACAACCGTAACCGCCGCCGAGGGTTTCACAATGCGAAGGTGTTTTATGATCAGTTTCGGGCCACGCTTGAAAAAGCATTACCTCTCTCAGGTGACAATGCTTGACAGGAGCTCTTATGAATCATGTTAATGGTTTACAAGAAGATATATTGTTAATTTGTTATACAGAGATTGCGCCCGATTCTTCCGCAGAAATTCGTTTAGGGGTTATAGCAGCGATAGGGCGTTTGCTAGATGTAAATCAAGCGCAAGAGATAAAAATGGAAGTATTAGCATCAAATCCTCAAACGAGGGTTTTGTTGCAAAATTGGCTTAAGTGTAAAGCGGCAAAACAATTCTGGCGGTTTGAAAATGGTAAGGTGATAACTATTCGAAAATGCCAAAAACACGCTCTCATTGGTACCATCCAATTATTCAAAGATTTGGACGAAGTAATCAATAAATCGAATTCAGTACAAATAGAAGACTTGAATACGCTTTGGATAGCTGCTAATCAATTCGTTGATCGCCGAATCTTACACGCAGATTGATTTTGGAGAGTTGTGAATGAACGACGAGCAAACAGACAAAATGGTTATCGCCTGGGATGTCACAGAAGAACAGTTGATTGCTTTAATCTCCGGTATCGAGCGTGTCAGAATCAGCAACCTCGTTAAGAGTTCTAATTATTTGAAACGACATGTGTTCCCCGGCTTTCGCCCATCAAGATTGCCCTGGGATCAAGTACCTCAAAGACTAGCGCGTTATGCACAAAAGCTCCCGGATAAAATCAAAACATTTCTCACTATGTGGATCGAAAGTAACGCATTACTGCTAAGTGAAGCAGCGACGGTTTCGCTAGAAACGCTCCATGACGATGTCGCTGAAATGCTCGTGCGCAATGGGTTAGAGAATAAATTACAAGTGTTTTGGGCGCTTCGACTTACTAAACGTGCAGAAATTCAGCAAGCGCTTGATTCTGGACTAACTGAAGAGATACTTGACGAAACATCTGCTCTGTTTACACATGCCCGAGGAGAAGTGTTAACTTCTACACTTCAAGAAATTCAAGTGCAGAACGTCCAGTTAAGGCAATCACTGGCAGATAAGCAACAAGCATTGGAAGACAGTACTCGGTCACTTCAACATCGAAAAGAGCAATTTGAACAATCTCAGCGACAACTGGTCGCTCTTAAAGAACAACTAGAACAAGAAGAAACACAATTCACAGCACAAGCAAAAAGACTGAACCAGACTGAGGAAGAATGTCGCGGCTTGAGGCAGCAGGTGGTGGAAGCACAAGCAGTAAACACTGAGCTGCATCAGAGCGTTAAGGACCTACGAGAGAGTTTGGAAGCTCAATCTAGAACGCGTGGGTTGCAACAAGGATCCGTGCAGCAACAATATAGCGAAACTTTATTGGTTCTTGAAGAGCAGCGCCGCGAGAATGCACGGCTGCGCCTTCGCTTGGATAAGGTAGAACAAGACTTAAAAAGCACCTACAGCAAGCGAGATGAAGAAATTGAACGAAACGAAGCGTTATTTCAGGAATTGGCAAAGGCAGAGCGTACTAAAGAAGTCATTATCCAGCAAAAGCGGGAATTGACCATGAAACTAGAAGTTGCTGAAAGGCAACTTGCCAATATCCGCTATGATTTGCAACAACAAACCATCACAGAAGCTTTGCGTACTATTTCTTTCTCGGAACTTGAAGAACGATGGTGGATCGCACGTGAAGAAATTCAGCAGTTTTTGCAATCTGCGATGCAATCAATAGCTGGTGCTAGTGCGGAGCAAGCTGAAGTTGGTATGTGGGCTACCTATCAGCGCTGGATGCAGATTGAAGAACGCTTGGCGCAACAAGCCTTCAATAATTTGAATACAGAAGCATATACAGAATGCTTGGTAAATTTTGAAAAAGGGCAGCAATTGTTAGCGCTTCGTTGGTACCTTTTGGAATACACACGGCAAGTTGTTTTGGTTATGCTTCAAGGTAGCGGGTTTCCGCTCCAACAGTAAAAAGGGGGCGAATATGCGCGTAGAAGTTTACATCTCACATCTTGGTGAAGACTCTCTTGCAGGTTTAAGTGTACCCGTAATTTGTAAATCAGGCACTTTGAAGAGTTTACTTCTCCAGCTAGAAGACCTCCATTCAGGCTTTTTTAGACAAGTTGTTGCTCCTGATCAAAAAACGCTCTTGTCCTCAGTCTTGGTTTACAAAAATATTGTGGTTGATGAAGAAAACCGCTGGCTAGAAAGTCAGATCACTCAAGCAGTTACTGATCTCGATACACCGATAGAAACCGGCGAAAATTTGCTTATAGCACTTTTTAACCCAGAGCGATTGATGGCCCTGCTTACAGATATACTTACGGCTACTGATGTTCGTTTAGAACATGCCGACGGCTCAAATAGTTATCGTGCTTTTATGAGTGGCCCTGATGATAAACTAGGCAATCAAATGTTATGGCTAAAAAGCGCCCCGGATCCAATCTACCCTTTTCGCAGTGGACGTTTTATCAGTGATTTGGTAACAGATACTTTGATTTCTCTTGACCAGGAAAAACTGATCCCCATACGTTTGCATGATGCAATTGCCAAGTTGTGGGAATTGGATTCAGATTTCCGATTACGTTTATTCCAAGAAGAAGCTCTGTATCACATTCTCACCGAATTACGGCAGGATAAACTCGCAGAACGGCACCCATTGTTGCTTTCGATTCCTACTGGCGGCGGCAAAACAGAAGCTTTTTTGATACCTTTAATTGCGCACCTATATGATCGCCGATTAGCGGCGCTGGCTAGTGGACAACCTCTTCCGCGCCAAATAAGCACGCTGATTCTTTATCCTACACGGGCACTCGCCAATGACCAGGCTAAGCGTATTACAGAGATTTTATACGTTATGAACCAGGCCCTTGTTGAGGGTAACAAAGTAACAATTGGAGTATTAACTGGAGACACGCCAAATTCCAGCTTCAATTTGGGCACAGAGAAAAGTTTGTTACAAGTCTGCCCAGCCTGTTCTGCCGTATTGACACACTTCCCAACCCGTAAACTCGTTGATGATACCGAAGTTGTGTGTGCTCGATGTAGTTGTGGGGCCGAAATTGATTTCTTTCGTCTCACACGTTGGGACATTCTGGCGGCCCCGCCAGATATTCTTATTACCAGTCCCGATATGATTAATCGTGCATTGCAATCTCCTCGCTATCATCGCGTATTGTTTGGAGAATCTATTGAAGCTGTTGTTTTCGACGAGATCCATATGTATGAAGGGGTCTTTGGCTGTAACGTAGCACATCTCTTACGACGATTTGAAGAGGCTTGCCAACATCAACCGCTTTACGTTGGAGTAAGTGCAACCATAAGAAATGCTAAAGCGCTTGCCAGCCTTATCTTTGATGCAGATCTGTCTGCTATTCGTTATCTGCGTCCAGCGCATAAAAATACTTCGATTACAGACGAAGAACGTCCTTATATTGATTATGAAGCAACACCAGCTCGTTATCGCCATCACTATGTAGTTGCGCCTGCTCGCATTGATAATCAGCGATTTCAGAAAACCGTAACTTCCACGTTGAACATAGTGGATACTTTGGCGCATCTTATTCGTGATCCGCATTTCAGAAAAACATTGATTTTCGCTAACTTTCGTCAAGATACTGATGATATCGTCCGCTTTTTGCGTGACCAGGAATCGCGTTACTATTCACCTTATGTTGGTCAAATACTCCCCAAATTGGTAGCTGCTTTGGCTGCTACTGGCAGCACGCAAAGCGCCACACTCACCAAAGCTGAGGCTGACATTGCCCGAGCGGTGGATCGTTGGTATCGTCACGCGCAAGATCTTGGCGTGGTTTATGAACCGCCACTTGAGGTCGGCTGGCATCGTGGAGGGCTGGAAAAAGAAGAAAGAATTAAAGCTGTGAATCGTTTTTCAGCAGTCCGGCAGTTGACAGTTTCTGAAGAACAAGGAGCCGCCTGGCCGATTGACGTTATGGCAGCGACAAAAACGCTAGAACTAGGTATTGATATTGGAGATGTCACAACTGTAGTGAACAACACCGCGCCCTTTTCAGTAAACGAATATACGCAGCGGGTGGGGCGCGGCGGACGCCGACGTGATTCTCTGGCTTTGACTGTAATCAGCCCAACTAGCCCTTTAGATTTCTACTTCCTGCGACACTTTGAACATTATGCCCATCCAACTACGGATGACTTTGAAGACGCGCCTATTATTATCTCGAACCAGGATGTATTATGCTCGCATTTGTACGCGCGCTTGTTGGATTATTTAGCCTGGTATTGGGGTGATGATAGTAACAAGTCTGACTTGCAGGCAATAGATTTGAAGAAGTTTCGGGTTACAGTTGATGGAACTCCTATTGGTTTAGGGAGTGATTGGCAAACTTTTGCGAAAGCTACTTTTGAAATCATTTTGACTCCTAGTGTGATTACAAAACTGCAAGCATGGATTATGCGTGAGTCAGCAGTCATCCCAGATGTACAACCCACTGTAATTTCTCTAGCAGAACTCCAAGTGTGGTGGTCAGAGAAGATATGCCGATTGCATGAGCGCATTTACGGCAGCAAATCTGATATAGCTGAAACAGACTATCTTTCTGGTCAAGACACAAAGGATCGGGATCTAGTCCCAGATATGCGCAGTGCTGGCCCACAAGTAGGAGTTTATCTTATACGCGAAAAAGGAGAAGATGAATTACGCGATACACTTGCCCGTAGTCAAGCCATTACATCTCGCCCGGTGGGTGGTTTTGCCTCACAAGGTAGTGTCACTTTTCGTATAGAGGCTATCAAATCTCGTGATATGATGGCAGAACGAGACCTTAAACGCTTTTTTGGGCGTGATCCGGCTGCTAGTGATGCAGCGGTTTACTTCTCGCGTATGTTCGGAACGGCTGCTTTAAGCAGCCCTTTTCCACAAGACCCTCTGGATGTGCCCATTGAGGTTGATTTTGTCACACCGCAGGATCTTTCGGTAAAATTCCATCCTTATCGCTTCTATTGTCCAAAATGCGGAGCCACATATAGTGATAAGCGCGCAGGTGATGAACATTGCACAATCTGTGGTGGTGAAATGCGCCAGTTGACTGAAGTATACGTTTGCGGTGGATGCGGGAATGTTTATCTGCCGCCAGTACCAAAAGTATGTATAAGTCCTACCTGTATAGCTAAAGCCTCACACCGCCGCGATAATACGCCTTTTATGGAAGCTGTCACCAAAATTGGACGTTACGACCGGCATAACGATTACTTTCGGTTTACAGCATTACCACGCTTGAAATGGCAATGTCGCGCTTGTGGAACTGAACTCAATTACCATGCTCATTATGAGCTCTCGACAGCTATCCTTGGTCAACTAGATACAGCCGGATGGAACGATAACACGGCGGCGAGCAAAGCAAAAGGCTTTTTGTATTTCCCTGAATCGCATTTTCGTAAAAACTACGTTGTAGAAGGTTGGCATCAGGCACGTTTTAACTGTAAATCGTGTAAAGATGCGGGAACTTATCACAAAGTTCATGTTACGAATATCCCCACTCATCGTTCGGTCGTTCACGAATACATCACTCCACGCGAAACTTATGCGCCTGTGCTAAATGTTACTCTTGGGACTTGGCAGTTTAGCCGTGTTAGTATTATCGCTCTAGCGCGGGAAAAGTATCGTCGCTACTTTTCTTACCCAGATCAAGAGTCAATGATTTTCCCTGATGTTGTTTTTCCCGAACCCAATAAATATCTTGCAAATATGTACGAAACTCACGCGGCGTTATTGCAATTATCAGGCGCAATGGACGCCTTCTTGAACACACATTCATTGGCGCAAGATTTTATTCGAGGGTATGAAGATATTTGTCAGAGCCATGCTGCTGCTGCGGGCGGGGAAGAGGATACGGATGCAGAATCTAGTGAAATGACCCGGCCGCTGGCAGCATTGCTGGAATGGGAAAAAGGCCGAAAGCCTGACCCACGACGTATGTGGTGTGATGTAGTCCGAGGCGTAGTTCCTAATCGGGAATGTCAAGATGTTGCATGTGAACACTGTCGCATTCGCGAGTTTGACCGCCGTCGGTTTACACGTTACCTGATCATTCATACGGTAAAACACGCCCTCATCAATGCGATGCCGCGCTTCACTGGGGTAAATAAAAACCAGTTGCGTGGCTATATTTATCCTAATGATCGCCACGAATACGATCTAGCTTTGGTAGATCGTATTGTGGGTGGCTCTGGGTGTCTGTATCTTCTGCGCACAAATTGGATAGCAATCTGGCAAATGACAGGCGAATTACTCGATACAGCGCGTCAGGACCAAAGCCAGTTGTTGCTACCTTACACATGCAGTCGTTATAACCGAGACTTATGTGCTGCATTGGGCTTCGCTTTCTATGAGTTTGTGGAATCCGGGAGCAAGTGATGGCCTTCACTGGCGATGATATATGCATTGAGATACAACAACGTCGAGATATTGCGGGGCGCTTGTCTTTAATTGAATTCGACGCAGTGGAGTATGAAACACTGCTCGAAAAGGCAAAGCATATAGTTTTCAGCTGCTGGACATCAGAAGAGAAACTTTCTTGTGCGAGACTGGTTTTCCTAGCATTTACGATGGATTTTGTGCGCCGCTACAAATATATTGACGATAACGTATTCTGGCCCGATTTTGAGCAAGTGCTCGGTCTCAAGAGCCTGGATAGGCGTAGCCAAATTGTTGACAATTTGCTATGGCCGGCTTATCAAGAAGAGGGGCTATATTGCAGCACTGATGGACGAGGGCGTAGAATAGTCGGGACTCTATTAGAAGAAATGAACCAGGCTCAAACATGGGTCACAGAAGCGCGTAACCAGTTCGTTGATTTTTTCAAATGGTACTATACATACCATGCAAGCGAGAAGTTAACATTTTCACTGGTTGAAAAGTATCGTTCAGAAGCAAACAAGCGCTTCATAGTATTGGATAAAGTCTTGCCAACACTTACGCACGACTGTCAAATGCTAAGTAGAACATTAGATTATGCGCTTGAAAACAACCTGTATTTAGAGACAACTCAGTTCCAGAAATATCGCCAGGAGTTAGTGCTAGGACTAGGACCAGATTTCGACCCCTCTAACCTACGTTTGCTTCGCGATGAGCGTTCATTAGTTAATCTGCTCCGTGAGATCCAAAATCATGTTACTCCAGTGCAGTTTCGACGTGTCTTGAACACATTATATCAAGGCTTTGTTGTTACACCTTGGAACAAACCCGATCCAGAGCAAGTGAGTCAGGTACTACAAAGATTTTCAACATTACCTTATGGGTTATATACAGTCGAAAATGCAGGTCAAACTAGAGACTACCGCGTTGTACCACATCCCAGGCTCACATTGGAAATACTAAATGAATGGGATAATGCAAGAGTAATATCATTATGGAACGGGCGCTTTGTAGCCTACAAAAATTCTCAACCTTTTAAGGTGTTGATTGGGCGACGTTCGCTCGAAGCTATTCCCTATATCTGTTCTGCAAAATCTACACAATACATTTGGGTGGGTGAAGCACCGACAGGTCAAAAGCTAATCATTGATGGGCAATTATGTCCAGAATCCTCTGGCGCAGATTGGCAAATAGCCCTCCAATTAGAAAATGCCAATACGGCTTGCCCTGGCTTTCGAATTGCTATTACTCGTCTAATGCTTTATTATCCCGAACAACCTCATGCTCCGATAAAGGTATGGGGAAGCAATGGCTATCTACACGAAGACAGTTTGCGTGAGGATGGTGTACGGCGGTTTCATCTACATGGTGATTTGGTAATTACTCTGATGTGCTTTGATCTCCCCTTCAAAGTTAGCGTGGGCGTGAGCGATGTAATCGTTCTCGATCATGAGTTTACACCAGAATCATGCTACTTGTTTTCGGCTGCAACTCGCGCCGAGGTAAAAGGTCGTGGGTTAGCAAATTTTGGAGATCGTGAATATGTACTGTTCGTGCAAGACGATAAGATCCCACAAGCTAGTCAAAGTGTATCAATTGAATCTTTGCCGCAGATGTATGGTCAGTATCATGTTTATCGTGTGACATGGGCCGATATAAATCATCCTTTTGATTTGCGTGTAGGAACTACTCATTGGGCCTTTTTGCGCCGACGCGAATTTCAAATGTGGACTGAACGACTCTTGTTACATCCGTATTTGTCCCTCAAACCGCACCAATGCTTAGATTTCCATGATTTTGTATTGCATTTTTATTGTACGGTTGATTTAGAGCAGAGTTCAATGGTTATGGATGTCTACGCCGAGGAAGGATTTGTGGGACGGGTTGACCTTAAACAATATCTTGTTTCAATGGATACGGCTCATTTCTTTAGTGTTGCCCCGGAAGTTTGGGACGTAGTAACCTCGTTGACAGCGAATCTTCCTGGTAAGTATCTTTTTCGCTTTTATCAGAATGAAGAGCTCGTGGGTGAACACAGCCTTTCCTTACTTCCTAACGTGAGCTTAAGCGATTGGCGTGAGCGTGATGTATACTCCGAATTCGCACAGATACTATTACAAGTAACTTCATCTCAGTGTTTGCTGTGGGACCATGATACACAACAACTTACCGATAAAACTAGGATTAGATTGCAGCCGAAAACACATCGCGAGCCATGGGAAGACACTCCGGGTTTATGGCGGATCGTCCCTGATGCTATATCGTCTTTGCTAGTTTTTCCGCAGATCAACGAAACGCTCGAAATCACTGTTTGCCCGCAACTTTACGGCTATCGTCTTTACCAAAAACACCCTTTTCAGGATTCGCAGGGCCAATGGGGCGTGAAATACCAGGGCATTCAACAAGTAGATCACGACCACTTACACCATACAGCATTGCATATATTCTCAGCACCCCAGAACCGGATTATCATGCGTGTTGGAGCTTTAGATGTCTGGAGCGGCGAGACTAATCACCAAGGTGATATACTTCTGGATGCGCTTGATGTTTTGAGGCGTGTTTGTTTAGATCAAGAAAACGAAGTTACGTTATGCTGCGAGAATGGTTTATGCACTACATTCACGGTGCGTTGGACTCCACTGATTAAATCACTTGTTGTTGAAAAAGATGAAATTATTGTGGATTACAATGGGCCTGAAGGTGCTGCTGTTCGTTTGCGTTTGTGCCAATTGACGGGTGAGCTGATTTGGACTTATGATCTGGCTTGTGATGGTGAACGTGCAACACTTCGAGTTCCGTTACCCAAACAGAGACAGAATGCAACATATCTGGTCGCAGACTATGTGTTGGTTGATGGCAGCGTGCGCCCGGCAGCTTGGCAAGTTTGGGTTGAGGGACAACCCGTTCGTCAGCTTCCAATGGAATGGCTTGAACAAGGCGTCGCTATTCCTGAGTTGGAAGATTTATTTGCATTGGGACTATTACAGAGGGTAAACCATGTCCAAAATCCATCCCATCCCCACTGACCTGATCGAAAACGTAGCGCGTGGCAGCAGCGTGCTCTTCCTGGGCGCGGATGTCGCCTACGACACCGCCGATTGGAGCGGGCCGCCCGCGCGCCCGCAGCTCGCCGCAGCCCTGGCTCGCCAATATCTCTGGGTGCCGCCCGGGCTGGAATGGGCGCTCGCTGCCGAAGCCTTCCTCAGCCGCGAACCCGCCGACCATCACGGGCTGATCTCTTTCGTGCGCGAGCAGGTGGAGACCTGCGCCGTGCCCGGCCCGCTGCACCAGCTGCTCGTGGATCTGGGCTTCGATGCGGTCGTGACCAATGGCTACGATAGCCTGCTCGAGCGCGCCATGCAGGCGGCCGGGCGGCGCATCCTCCAGGTGGTAGGCGAGAGCGAAATCGCCTACGCCGGCGGCAAGGAAGAGGTCATCCTCATCCACCTGGCGGGGATAGCAACCCAGCCCGAATCGCTGATCCTCACCCGGCGCGACCAGATCCGCGTGGAAAATCGCCTCTCCGAAAAACTCCAGGCCGTGCGCGGCTGGTGCGCGCTGCGTCCGCTGCTCTTCATCGGCTGGAACCCCGAAGACGATAGCCTGCGCCGCCTCTACTACGCCGCCACCGAGAAACTGGGGCAGCACAAACGGCGCAACTACATCGTCTGGCCCACGCCTTCGCCCCAAGCCATCGCCAACTGGAAGGTGGATAACGTCGAAATCATCCCCGCTGAGCCGCTGACCTTCCTGCGCGCGTTGGCGCAACAGGTGCGCCAGCAGCGCCCGCTGCACAGCGGCTATCGTCCTGGCTTGGTGGTGGGTAAGTTGCCCTATAAGTTCCTCAACTACTTCGATCCCGAAGATCGCGACATCTTCTGCGGGCGCGAGGTGGAAGCGCCCCTGGTCTATCGCATGGCGCTCTCGTACCCGCTCCTCACGCTCTTCGGGCAATCCGGCGTGGGCAAAACCAGTCTGCTGCGGGCCGGGGTTGTGCCGCTGCTGCTGGAGGAAGGCTATACCTATGCCTATATCCGCGCGCTGGGCGATCCGCTCCAGGCCGTGCGCGAGGGCGTTTGCCGCGCCCTGGATCGGGAACCGTGCGCGGCTGAGACCCTGCGCGATTTCTTCCAGACCGTTCTGGGCGAGACGGGCCGCCTGGTCGTCATCCTGGATCAGTTCGAGGAATTCTTCCGCGCCAGCGCCTGGACGCGCCGCCGCTTCTGGCGCGAGCTGCGCGCCTGCCTGGGCATGCAGCATCCCGAAGTGCGCTTCGTGCTCTCCCTGCGTGAGGATTTCCTCCCGCAACTGGATGAGGCCCGCCGCCCTTGGGACGATGGCGAAGCCGCGCCCATCCCCACCGTATTGCGCGATTCTTACCGTTTGACCGCGCTGGTCGCCGATACGGCTTATCTGGCGCTGGTGGAGCCGGCGCGGCGCACCCGCTGCACCCTCGAGCCGCAACTGACCGAAGTGTTGCTGGGGCGCGTAGCGTTGCCCGATGTGGAGAATGGCGCGCACTGGTCTTTGGCTGAAGCCGATGGCGCCGTGCCGCCGCCGGCCTTGCAGATTGTGATGGATCGCCTCTACCGCCAGGCGTTGGTCGAGGCTGGACATCAGCCGCCTACCGCGCAAACGGCGAAGACCTGGGAGCCGCCGGCCCTCACGCTTACGCTGGCCCTGTACCGGCAGTTGGGCGGCGCGGGTCGTATCCTGGCCGAATACGTCACCCGTGCGTTGGATCGAGTCCCCGAGCAAGGCGGCGACCGGGCGATGGCGGTGGCGTTGCTCAAGGTGTTGGTGACGGGGCAAAAGACCAAAGCTGCATTGGATGAGACTGACTTGCTGGCCGGCCTGGCGGAGGCGGATTTCGACCCGCGCGCCGCGGACGCGGTAGCCTGCCTGCGGACTACCCGCGCGGCGCTGGTGAACCTACGGCTGTTGCGCAGTTTCCAGTTGGGCGAGCGAACGCTCTACGAGCCAGCTCATGACCACATGGCGGTAGAGATTGCTACCTGGATTGGCGAGACCGAGCTGCAAGCCAAACTGGCTCGCGAGCTGCTGCAGCGTGAATTGGAGAGCTGGCGCGGGCTGGGTAAACTGGTGGAACCGGCAGCCCTGCGCCTGCTCCACGAGCGGCGCGCTGATCTGCGCCGCCTCTCTCCTGAAGCGCTGGAGTTACTCCTCCGCTCCGCGCTGGCGGCAGGTTTTGAGGCTGCATACTGGGCGCAACGGGCGCGGCAAGGCGGCGTGGATGTGGACGACATTGCCCGCGAGGGCTTGCGCAGTGAGAACTTCCGCACGCGAGCCGCCGCCGTGATCGCGCTGGGCCAGTTGGGCGACGCCTTTGTGGACGACCAGATCGGGATGTTGGCGGACGACTACCCCCAGGTGCGCGTGGCGGCGATTGCCGCGCTGGAGCATCTACGGCCCGATGGGGAATGGCGGGCGCACCTCAAGTATGAGTGCTACGTCCCCGCCGGAAAGTTCGTTATGGGGGAAGGCCAAGAAGCCCACGAAGTGTACCTGGACGCCTACTACATCGGCAAATACCCTGTGACCAATGCCGAGTACGCGTGCTATGCTGAGGACATCAAGCAGCCCTTCGATAGTCCGGCAGATAAGGCGGAGCATCCTGTAGTAAACGTGAACTGGTATGATGCTCGGAATTATGCGGCCTGGGCCGGGATGAGGCTGTTGACCGAGGCAGAGTGGGAGAAGGCTGCGTCTTGGGATGAGACAGATAATAGGGAATTGAGTGCCAGAACTACAGAGATTAGGAGAAAGAGCCTGATAAATTTTTCGCGATATTGGGTCAAGGATAATACTCTCAATAGGCATCAATACCCTAAACGTCAATATCCTTGGGGTAACCAATTTGACATGACGAGGTGTAACACGAAAGAATCCGGCATTCACATGACAGTATCGGTGGGAAAATATAGTTTTACCGGAGATAGTCCCTACGGTTGCACAGATATGGCAGGGAATGTTTGGGAGTGGACGAGTAGTTCATATGAGAATTACCCTTACCAGATTGACAATAGTCGAGAAAATGCAGATTCTTGGCATCTCCGTGTGTTACGTGGCGGATCGTTCAGCTATTCTTGGAGATTTGCACGCACTGTGTATCGTCATAACCTTGACCCGTTTCTGCGTAGCGTTGATCTTGGTTTTCGTATTGGATGTTCGGCTCTTCCAATATCTTGAAACCATTTGGATACTACACCATCTACAGGTTCGACCTAGTCTACCAGGTTTAGTGGGCATGACCCTGAGCCGGGGCGCTCTGTTGTGTGGTAAGTCACCCACAGCCGGGCATAATCATCCGGACAACCGCCCTGCAACTCGCACCACACATCTGCGGGGATTTGGTGCAGCGGCAGCCCCGGCTCGGTTTGCAGCGTGTGTAGCGTGACCCGCGCCGCCTCTGAGAGTTCTGGCGGCGTGGCTGTGGCATCCGTCAGGGCAACACACTCCTGGTAAGCCCGCAGCGCGTCCCGCAGGGGTAGTTTTCCCAAGCGGTAGGCGTCATCAATTCGGGTCACATCCACTTGCCGCAACCAATCCAGCAAGGTCGCCGGCGTCCATTGCGCCAGCAACCGTCGCAGGCGCGGCCCATCCAGTACATTGTCGCGCAACTTGAAGCAATCCTCAAACAAAGCCTGGCTGCTCTGGTGTTGGGCGGCATCCAGTTTGAGTTGCTGTTGGGAAAACTCGGACGTTCCTTCAACGAGCTTCAGCACGGCGCTTAACGCCAACGCCAGTACATCCAATCCACAGCCCAACTGCGCTTCCAGTTGCGCCGTCACATCCCGTTGCAGCGCCTCAGCGGCAAAACGCAAGGGCAACAGGCGACCATCCTGGGCCAGCGTTGCACTCAGAGTTTTCACCTCCCGCCCAGTCGCAGTGGCGTAATCGTACAGATGGAAGGCTGCCAACCCAATTCCACGCGGCACATGCAGCCCTATCCCCGTATCTACCCCTTCCAACAAAATCGGCGGGCTGACGCTGAGGTACACCGCGCGCCAGATCAATACGTTGTGCGGGCGGGCAATCCCTGGCGCGTGGAGTCCTTCCATCGGGGTTACCGTGCGCAGCCAGCGGGCAATCCCCCGCCGCAGCGGCACCAGCGATTGCCGATTGACATCCTTGCCCTCCAACCAATCCTTGATAGCGCACCGCACCGGATCGTCTGTCGGTATCGTTAGCGTAATCGCGGTCGGAGCGGTTTGCGCGCTGCGTAAAGGCGCTGCCAGCAACTGCACCGCTTGCGCTGGCAACCCAAAAGCCGCCAGCACCTCCCCAGAAAGGCTAACATACTGCGCGCCATTCACCGGCAGGGCGTAGAGTTCCGCCAAGCAGGCCAAGAGCGGGTCATCCGCTTCTACTGCTGTATCCAGGCGGGCGTGGGAGCGCAGCGTTTGCAGGGGCCGCGCCTCCTGGCTAAAAGCGCGCACCACTTCTCGTAGCGCCCGGATGAACTGCCGCGCCCGGCCCTTGCCCTCCGGCAAGGCGCGAAACATCCGCTGTAACGCCAGCATGTTGAACGGTGCCAGCAGTGTATCGGCATCGGCTGCGCCCAGATGTGTGCAGCGTGAGCATTGCGCGCAGGTCGCGCAGCGCCAGCCATTGCGCGCGCGGTGCATTTCCAGATAGCGCGCGGCAAACGCGGAGCAGCTCTCCTCCGTGAGAAAATAGGAAGCGTTTCCCTGCACATCCGAGAGCCACAATTTCTCTACCCGATCATCCACCGTATCCAGATAGGTGATGCGTTCCAGCAGCGCCTTGCCGCGCGCGTCAGTCGCCAGCGCGCTGGGTGTCAGGCCAATGACCACATCCCAGTTGCCGCTATCCAGCGTGATAAACGTATCCAGCAAATCGGTGGCAAACAGGTTCATGGATTGTACCAGGTCGTCAATCAACAGCAGGGGCCGCTTCCCCTGGCGTTGTAGATCGCGCGAAATCTGCTGCAACACATCAGGCAAGTGAATGTTCTCAAGCAGCTGCTCCCGAAACGCCCGCGCAAGATGATGCCGAAATTGCTCATAATCTAGCGCAAAAGGCAACGCAGTCTCGGCCTTGAAGCTCTCCAGGTCTTCGTAGGTGAGCAGATTCAGCGGCGCATCATCGCCGGCCTGCCCGGTGACTTTATGCAGTGCGGTCACAATGCGCGGCTCGATCCAGGCCAGCAGCCGATAATACAGGGCGTTGATCTGTTCATCCGAATCCAGAGTGCGCTCCAACGCGGTCAACAGCAACAGTTTTGCCAGCGTGCGCGGCTTCTCGCGCGCCTGCTCCCAACGCTGGTGCGTCACCGCGCTGAAATACTGCCCGGAGAGCATCTGGTGGAAACGCTCAGTAATCCGCAAAGCATTGAGTTCGGTGCGCGGGATGCGTACCGTAACCCCTGCACGTTCCGGGTGTTCGCGCTGGAATTGCATAGTCAGCCAGCGCATCAACTCCGATTTGCCCGATCCCGCCGCGCCATACAGCACGAAGACCCGGTTGCCTGGCTGAAGTCCTGTAGTATCGGCGAGCGTGTGCAGCAGCCGTTCTTCTGTAACAGACTCCGGCGCGCGCTGCGGTGCAAAACGGCGCAGCGTGATAGGGAAGTGCGTCTGAAGGAATACGTCCTCACCCAACAAATAGCGCTGGTCGGCAGTGGTTGCGAAAACATCCAGCGCGTTGGCGCTCAGACAAGGCCACAGGTCCTTAGACAACGTCAACATGCTGGCGCCTCCGGCTGATTCCCTTGTACTGCCTATCGCCAAAATAGGCCCGTGTGGGCGAGTCTTGCATAGAAAACAGCTCGATCTTGCCCATTTCCTGAAGATACGCCAACGGAATGCTGACTGCCTGTGCCAGATCGCCGTCCATGCGGGCATAGGGCAGGATCTCATCCACTATATCCTCAAGAAAACTCTGAAGCGTGCTCGGTTCTTGAGCACCGGTTAGCAGGAACGCCTCAAGCAAAGCCGGGCTATACACACATTGAAAGCCGCTGCCGATGCGTCGTCCCACGCCGAGAAACCCCATCACCCGCTGCCAGGCGCGCGTCTTCTCCTGGCTCAATCCGCCGACAACCTTCACATCCTGCAACTCATTAGCGACGGCATGAACATTGGCAACAAAGAGGAGATCGGGCTTCACAAACAGCTCCGTGAGCAACAACAAGTATAATGGATTAAGCGGGCTTTCTGTGGTATCCTGATGACGCTCGATACGGCGCAACTGCTGCAACACCTGGAGCGCAAATGGCGCAGGATTATCTACTCGCGCACGGTAGCCCACATCAAAGGTCAACATGGCGCAAGCCTTGAGAAAAGATAGTGCGTCTTCGACGTTCTGTGAAGAGGGCGTCGAGCCATCGTTGTTATGGGGGATAAAAGCTTCACGGATGTCAGCCAGTCCGGGGGCGATGCCAGCGCGATTGCACTCAACAACATAGGCCCAGATCGCTTCCAGTTCCGGGCCATAAACCGGCCTAAAGAGCATGAGCACGTTCCTCCACAGAGTTTGACAGATATGGCCGTTATGATAGCATCATAGCCACACGATGCAAGTTCTCCATTGAGAACAATTAGGAGATTCCATGCGCTTTTATGCCAGCTGGTATCCTGGCGATCCGTGGTATCCACGTTATGAGCCAGATGCCGCAGTCTTAATCAGTGTGACCTCGGTTAGCCGGCAGTGGCGGCTCGCTGAGCGAGCCATCCTGCCCCGTTATCTGATTTTGGACAGCGGCGGCTACCGGTATGCCCTGGCTCCGGAAGAACGCCCCACGCCCAGACAGAACTTCGAGCGGCAGCTACAGATGCTAGGCGATTGCGAAACAGAGACCATCCTCTGCGCGTCCGATCATCCTATCTTAACGCCGGATGCCCCTTCGAATGAAAAAGATCGCAGCCTTACGCAAACGATAGCCTATGCGTGTGAGTTTAAAGAACTTGCCGCTAAGCAACACCTATCGCCACACATTCAGCTTATGGCAGTGATCCAGGGATATGATGTGGCTTCATCTGTGCATTGCGCTCACGAACTCAAGGCCCTCGGCTTTAGCCAGTACGGCTTGGGGTCGTTGGCTCCACTGAAAAGCCACCCTGAAATCATAGCCCGTGTCACCGCAGTCACAGACGTTGTGGGTGTAAATTTACACATCTTTGGCGTCAGCGCTATCCGCACCATGCAAACACTTCACGACTTGGGCATAACATCGCTTGATTCTTCACGTCCAGCAAAAGCTGCCATGTATAACCAGGTCTTCTATAGCCAACCCTTCCGCCGTTTCGCTATTGCTGCCAGCAGAGATAAAGTCGGTGCCGCGATGCCACACACCCGCCGGCTCCACGCGCCGTTGCCTTGTGATTGCCCCATCTGCCGGGAAGGCCGCAACGCGGATGTCATCAACTTCGGAAGCCGGGAATACGTCTTTGCACGCACCTTACATAACTATTGGCATCTCAAGCGAGCCTTGTTATAAAGTCAACGGAATCGTGGTGCCGTTTCAATTGCTTTTGTTGATTCCGTGCCCACATCTACAAATCCTCCACCATCTCCTGCACCCGCGCGGCGTCAGGATGCAGATAGCGCGTTGTGGTGGCGATGCTGCTATGCCCCAGCAGTTTCGCCAGCGTCGCCAGATCGCCGCCATTTTGCAAGAACCGGGTAGCGAACGTGTGCCGCAACGTGTGCGGCGTCACCTTTTTGGTGATGCCCGCCCGCTGTGCTGCCTCCGTGATGACCCGCTGCACATCGCGCGGGCCGAGCGGCTGCCAGGAACGGCTAATGAACAGCACATCGGTCTGTAACGCGCGGGGGCGCACGTCCAGGTAGGCGCGCAAGGCCGCCCGCGCTTCTTTGGATAATACGACCGTCCGTTCTTTCAGGCCCTTGCCTTGCCGGACCAAGAGCGCGCCCGACCGGCCATTGAGCGTCACATCGTCCAACCGCAAGGCCAGCACCTCGCTCACGCGCAGGCCCGCCCGCGCCAGCACATTGAGCAGGGCGAGATTCCGCTGATCCTGCCAGCGCGCCCCTTCGACCGCGGCCAGCAGCCGCCCCAACTCGCGGCCATCCAGCGCCTCGATGTCCGGCTGCACCTGCTTGACGCCCTTGATCTTGAGTTCGCGGCCCAGCCGGCGCAGCACGCCCCGCAGCGCCGCCAGGCGCAGGTTGACCGTGGCGGCTTGGAGTTTTTGCGTACCACTCAGCCACTTGCGATACTCCCGGATTTCCTCCCCCGTGAGCAACGCCGGGTCAGGGGCCTCGCCATAAGTCGCCGTATACCAGGCCGCGAACTCCGTCAGGGCCGCCGCATAGCGGTCGCGGGTCAGCCCTTCGTACTCCGCGAGATACGTTTCCACTGCCGTTAGCCACGCATTTGACATCAGTTCACCTCCCCTAAAAACATTTTACGACGCTTTTCAAGTGCGATAAAGGGGCAAAAATCGCCCTAAAAGGGCCTCTCATGGCCCAAAAAGGCTCTACAAGGGTGATTCTACGACTTAATTGTACAGAGTTGTTTTACGGTGTCAAGGCCCAACAAAAAAAGCCCCAACACACAGGTTGGGGCTTTTTGGAGGTGCGGCTGACGCCGCGATTTGTTTGGCAAAACCTTAATCTTCGTCCGGTAGCATGATGGTGACTACCGGCTCGCCGTCATCGCCGGGGCCCGTGACGAGTTTCAGCGTCACTTCATCCGGCGCGGTGGCCGTGTGCAAGATGAGTTGGTAGAGCAGTTCTGAGCCACCGCTTGGAGCGCGGCGAATCGCCAGAAAAGCCATCCACAACACATCATGCAACCGCCCGGCGAGATCTTCGCAGGCGTGCGCTACAGGAATTGCCTCGATCATGCTCCACACCGTCCGCGTGACCGCCACCGGCCACACAAACCCGGTTTGCCGGGCCTGCGCCGTGACATCCACCAGGAAGCCATCGGCCAATGCCTGGGCGCGGGTATAGGCATGAATCAAGGTCCAGTCGTCGAAGGCAACACTGTTAGCAGTGGCCGCCGGTTCCGCGAGCGGCGGAGTACGCCGGCGCGGGAGCACGGGAGCGCCCACGCGCTTTGTGGCGAGCGCATCCAGCGCGGCCAGGCCCGTAGTTAGATTACCTTGGATGATAGTCATGGTGACCATCCTCCTAGCAATCCCACTCCGCGCCATCTGCGTACAGATAGCCGAGCGGGGTGTCTTCGTAATCTGCCCGAGTGTCGTTTTGGGCAAAGATTACCCCACAGTCAGTACAACGTAGATAGGTCATGGTCTTTTCTCCTCAGATTTAACTTAGCCAGAAAAAAGACCTGGGGCAGCGCGGTAACGCGCGCTGCCCCAGGTCGGACAACGCGCGTTACCGGCGTTAAGCCGTCGGCGGCGCGGCAGAGGCCGCGGCGGGCAGCGCAAAGAGGGTCGCCTGCGCCGGGCTGACCTTAGCCGCCCGCGCCTTTTTGGGCTTGACCACCTGGGTCACGCTGGCAAAGCCTTGTTCTTGCAGCCAGACCGCCGCCCAGTCCAGCGCCGGCGAGCGCCGGGTGGGCGAACCCACCGGGCTCCAGGTCGTGCCATCATCGCGGCCCAGAATACTGGTCACGCGCGGCACGTCCGCGCCGGTTTCGATAACCTGCATCAACTGCTGGATAATGCTCGTGTCATCAGCATCGTCCACCAACGCGCCGGCCACATCATCGCCATACAACATCTGGCTCGCGGCCATCTTGGCCCCGATCAGGTTGATCGCGCGCTCTTCCATCGTCCCCGCGTATACCAGGTAGTACACCTTCACCGGCTGGTCCTGCCCCAAGCGCCAGACGCGCCGGGTGGCTTGCCACAGGGTATATAACGAGTATTCGATTTCGTAGAAGACCGCGCTGTGATACATCACCAGGTCGAGTCCCGTCGCCACGCGGCGCGGATTGGTGATGAGCACTTCGGGCTGCTTTTCATTGAGCCAGGCTTCGCGCTTGCTGGGCGCGATGCCGTCCGGCAACTCTTGCGCGTGGATGCCCGCGCGTTGCAACACCGCGAGCAAGCGTTTCCGAATGTCGCGGGTGGCCGTTTGGCGCACATATACCAGCACTTTGCGCCCTTGGGCGCGCTCTTGCCGGCAATGCTGCACCAGCCATTCCTCTTTGGGCGACAATTCCTCACCGGTGAACACGGCGTCCACCACGAGCACCTCATCTGCCTTGACCCCCTCTACCACTTCCTGGCGGAAGCCGGAGTTGGGCCGGGCCAGCGTCCACTGCAACCAGGACGAGAGATACCGATTGCGGTATTCTCTGACCAAATCCCAGGTGAACTTCTCTACCCGCTCATAGTCCTTTTGCTGCGCGGTAGTCAGCGGTAACGTGACCACCTCATCGGCAAACGGGGGCAAGAGCACCCCCAGGTCTTTGATCGAGCGGAAGATGGCCGTGTGCAGAATGTGCTTGAGCACCGTCGGGGCCGTGCCGGGAATTTCCTTGACGTTGACGCGCACACGGCTCCGCGCATTAGTGCGTGACCCGGCACTCGTTTCGGAGTACACTTTTTGGATCCGCCCGTAGGTCTCGATCCAGCGTTCTCCTTCACTGAGCTCCCAGTCCGCCCACATATCGCGCTGCGTCCGCAGCAACAAGTAGAACAACGACGAGGACACCCCGCCGTAGAACGTACCGGTCAGCGTCAGCACTTGCGGGATCGCCTGGCACAGCCGGCCAAACGCTTCCCCCCGGTCGCTTTCGCCGGCCTTGTATTCGTGAACTTCGTCCACCACCAAGACCTTGAAAAAGCCCGGCAACTGCCGTTGGATATAGTGATCCAGCGGCCAGCGGCGGGCCAGTTGCGGCTGGTTGTGATACAAGGGCCGCTGGCACGCTTGCACCTGATCCCGATATAGGGGCGAGTCGAGCCCTTCCTCGCGGTCGAGATTCCCGGCCAGGATCAAGGCCTTGACATCGGCCCGCACGTCGCGGCAGTGCCGCGGTTCTTTGTGGTAATCTACCTCGAGCGGCAACACGGCTCCGCAGTGCGGACACACGGGATAGGCCCGCGCGGTTTGCAACGCGGCTTGCCGCTGCGTCGCCAGTTGTTCGCGTAACTGCGCGTGCAGGGCTGTATCCTCCGGGGCCTCCGCGTAGGCCGCGCGTAACGCGACCTGCGTTTCCTGGTAGGCTGCCAGTGCCTTACGGAACGGCTCCCGATACTGCGCTATAACCTCCGCCGTTGCATTGGCGGGGCGGGGAAACGTGTAGCGCTTGCCCGTGGCGGCTTCCCAGCCCGGCCCCAGCTTGACCTTGTTCTGCGACGCGATCACGATGAGTTTTTCGCCCGGCTGATACCGCTCCACCACGGCCTGCAACTCGGTCAGATTGTTGACCACTTCCGGCTGACAGCCGGGCACTACATCGGTCAGTTCCCGCGCCCATTTCTCGACCAGGTGCGGCGGGCACATCACGAAGGCCGGGTAGTCGCCGAGTAAGGCGAGCACCCCGCCCGCGGTCGTAGTTTTGCCGTAGCCCATCTCAGCGATGAGATGCGCTACGCCGTAACGCCGCATGGCGCGCGCCGCGGCTACGGCGGACTCCCGCTGACTGTCGAACAGCCCGCGGCCGCCGTCCGGGCGGAGCCGGTGCCGGGAAAGGGTATCCAGGATGCGGTTTTCTCCCGCCGTAGGATTGCCGCCGTAGGGCTGGGATTGACTCATCAGTTCTTGCGCCAGCCGATTGGCATGGCGTTCCAGGAAGGGCAGGGCTTGCGCCCCTTCATAGTAGGCCAACCCCTGCTCCGTAACGTGGACCAGGTGGGTCTCCCACTTGGTGCGCTCGAAAGTTTTGTGCGTCGTACCGTCGTCTTCCTCGGAAAGCTCCACGCGCTTGACGCTCAAGCCTTTGAGCACCTCGTTATCGAGCGTCAACGTACCCATCAAGCCCGCCGCCAGCAGTTGGGCCAGGTGGCCGCGTTTGAGCGGGCAGAGGATGTCCAGTTTCCCCAACGCTTGGTCGGGGAACGGATTGGCCGGGGCGCGCAGCGCCGCCTGCACTTCTTCCGCAGCCCACTGGTGCCGGAACAACTGCGCCTTGCGGCTTTGCAGTCCCGGCGCACTATAGCGCGGGGTCTCCTGTAACGTCAACTGCGGCAGCGTGCGCGGATCTTGCGCATTGTAACGGGTATGCCCGAAATTCTCTAGCCATTGCGCCTCTTGATACACTTCATAGACGTTCAGCGGCTTTTCGCGCCGTTTGCCGAAGATGACCACCTGCTTGAAGCGGGCATACTCGGCATCCGGGAAGCGCGTTACCACCACGTCTTCATAGGCGGCATAGAGCGTCTGGCTCAAAGTCCAGGTGAGCGCGCTGACGGGGATGATGAGGACGAGCACGCCCCCCGGCACCAGGGCTTGGGTGCCCCGGTTGAGGAAGTATTCTTCCATCCGGGTGCCGCGGCCGCCCTCTTCAGACCAGTCATAGGGGGGATTGAGAAAGAGCACGGAGGCGATGCCCCGCGCGGGGCGCCAATCCACCGCTTCGAAGGGCGCGCAGAGCGCCTGGTCTAACCGTGTGGCAGCCTCCGCGGCGCGGCCCTCATGTAACTCCGAGCCCCAAACTTGAATGGCCGCGTCAGGGACGCGGGCTGTGAACAGCGCGGCGATATCCGCCACGGCTTTCCCCGTGCCGCAGCACGGGTCATACAGGCGCGTGAACTGGTCAGCGCGCGCCTTGACTTCAATGTAGGACGCCACCAACGCGGAAACGGAGTCCGGGGTGGGATAGTATTCTGCTTGTGCTTGTGCGGCTAAGCGAGCCATGCTATATTCCTCCTCAAAGTTAATTTGAGGGAGAAACCCTGCCCCCCCTAGGGGGAGTTGGGTCTCTCCCCTCGGGTGGGCCAGGCGGCCCGTTAGTTTAGGTCTGTGTTTCAGCCAGCATTACGCCAGGGACAAGGCCCCGGCTTTTGCCAGCGTGTCAATGATCGCGTTCCACCCGCACAGATGCAGGCGGTAAGCAAAGGCGAGATTCGCCGTCGCGCGCAGCGGTTGCAGCAATGCCTGCTCCACACCGGCGGCGTAGAGTGGCACAGCCCAATCCGGGCGCACCGGCCAGACGGTGTAGTTTTGCAGGGCGTTATACAACGCCTGCGCTGCTGTCTGGTCACTACCCGCAAAGCCGTAGACCGCCAGGTAGGGGTCGCTGGCCTGCGGCACAGCCTTGAAATGCCAGCGGTGCAGCGTCGGCCCGCTTTTGAGGGCCTCTTTCTCCACCTTGTATTGCAAGGCTTCGTCCCGGAACAGGGTCGTGGGCGCGTGGCGCCCGCGCAGGCCGGTGAAGGTCAACCGCCCCTGCCGGCTTTGGTAAAACCCGGCAAACAGCGCCTTGACGGCGGCCTCGGAGCCGATGACATCGAAGGCGTAGAGCCGCTGCTCTTGCCCCTCGGCAACGTACACGACATAGGAGCCGTGCCCGGTCACGCCTTTATTATTCTCAACTTTGTGCATTCGTTCTGTAAACATGGTTGTCTCCTTATCAACTTGACTGTTGGTAAGGCGCAGCGCGGTTTCCCCTCCGGGAAGCGCTGCGCCTGCCCGTAGGTAATCTTGGTTTTACTTGGTCTGACTCCCCGCGCGCACCAGGGTTTCCACCTGCGGGCGGGTGAGCAGCACATCCTCACTCGTAGGGTCATCGCCGTTGGCTACGTCCCAATTCCAGGTGCGCGCCACCAGTTGCCCCGCGTAGTATTCCACATACACATCCGCTGCGTAATCGCCGCCCGCGTCGTAGACCGCCAGGCCGACCATCCCGGGATGCGCGTCCAGGGTCAAATGCACCGGCAGCCGCGGCTCAGGGGCGTCTGCCGCATGGTCATGCAGCCGCAGCACGAGGCCCTCCCGCAAAGCCGCCGCCACCACGGTCGTCACCAGGGTACACAAGTCGGCGTGTTCCAGGTGCAGCGCGTGCTGCTGTAACACCCCCGCCGCCGCATCGCAGGCGGCCTGGGGTACTGCTTGAATTTCAATGCAGTCACTCATAGCGTAATCCTCCAGTAAATTTTACGGGGGGACATTAGAGCCCCGGAGGGCTACAATGTCCCCCCAGGGTTTGTGAAAGCTATAACCGGCGCGGCCCGCAGCGGCTACCGGTTCAATCGCTGTTGCAGATGCCTGTGCATTACTTCTAGCACGGTCTGCCAGCAATAGCCGCTGTCAATCCAGAGCGCGCCGATAAGCGCTTCCAGAGTATTCGCCGCGATCTGCGTATTACGGCGAATCCCGTGTGCATCGGCGCTGAGGGAGCAGTGCAAAGCATAGGGCAGTTCCCACTGCCGCGCATAGGCGGCCAGGGCAGCCGTGTTGACCAACGCACTGCGGATTTCCGTCAACTGCCCCGGTGCCCAGTGAGGGTAGTGCTGGTATAACCAGGACCCCACGACCACCCCCAACACGGCATCGCCCAGATATTCCAGGCGCTCGTTATGGGGACTGCCCAGCGAACTGTGGGTCAGACTGAGTTGGAGCAGTTGCGGATCAGTGAACGTATAGCCCAGGTGTCGCTGTACATCCGCCAGCAACGCCGGGTTCCAGACCCGCGCCGCGGGTTTGGTCCGCCGCGGCGGCGGTACAGCCGGCTCAGCGGCCTTAGCCAGCGTTACCGCGGGCGCGGGTACCGGTGCCACAACCGGGAGTTTATTCCAGTAGCGGGGTTGCTGGTGCTTGCGCTCGCGCAACCCCTGATGTGCTTTATGTTTGCCCATCTGCCCCACCTCAACAGTAACTTTCCGGCGTATTGAACATCGCGCGATTTTCCAGCCAGATCTGATGGCGCAAACTCTGCACCACTTTGGTCAAGAGCTGCTCGCCCAATTCCTGGGCGACGGGCGCGGTAACGCCCAACCGGGCGGTCAAGATTTGCGTGAGGCTATCCGCGAGGGAAAAGGCTAACAGCCGTTCCAGCGTCACCAGCGGCAGGTGACACCAGACGAACTTACCCGTCGCCAGTTGTTCCCAATGGTTGGGATACGGCAGGGGCGGTTCGGCGGGGTCAGCCTCAGGGTCGTCCGCGGGATAGACGTCAGCGTCTTCTTCATCATCAGCGTTGACCTGTAACTGCGCGGCCAGCGCCGCGGCCTGCGCCCAAGCGGGCCCGGTGGCCGGCGGTGGGGCAGCCAGCGCGGTTTGCGCTGTGATGCGTTCTTCCAAAACCATCAAGTGCTCGGCCAGGTGTTCCGGCCAGTTGCCGAGCAAGGCCATAAACGTGTGTTTACAGCACAGCCCGCCCCGCGCGGTGTAATCCGGGCAAGCACAGGTCAGCCAGTGGGTTTGGGGATCATAGCGCACCTGGTAGGTGCGCCCATCACCGTTGGCTACAGCTACTACCGGCACTTCGGCCAATAGTGGCGCCAGGTCAGGGTGCCGAGGTGGTTTGCGAATAACTCGATACGTTGCAGTTGCCAGGGCAGCTTGCGCTGTAGTGAGCCGGTGCATGACATCATCCCAAGTTTTCATCGTATCACGCTCCTTTACAGTACCACCGCGCAGCCAGCTTCGGCCTGGAACTCGGCCCAGGCCCGGTCTGCGCTTGCCTGCCGACAGAAGGCCAGTAGTTCAGCGCCCGTGTCCAGCGCGGCTAGTTGCCAGATAGCGACCCGTTGACGGTGGCCAGTGGTGACATCTTCCTCGTACAACGCACAGGTTTGACACCCACTCGGAAAAATGAGCAGGTAATACCCGGTGTACTCGGTGGGGCTGCGCCACCGGACGCCGACTGCGGGCGGTTCAAATTCCCGCTTGAGGGCCAGGCCCGCGGGCACGATGTCAGCAGCCTGCTGACACGCCATCACGAACTCCTGCACCAGCGCGCGCCGGTGCGCGCCGGGATCCTGGCGAGGGGAGATCACCAACGGTGGCAATCCCACCGGCCCGGCTCCGGGCAGCGGCGAGGGCGGCGCAGGGGTCTGGGTTTGTGGATACATAGTCATCTCAGCGTCCTCCTAGACTGTGGGTTATAGGAGGAGGCATGGCGGTTCCCTGGGGGCACCTACCAGGTCTCCCCCAGGGAACACGGTTGATTTCATACCTTGAAAGGCAGAGCTGTAAGCACAGCCCTAAAGAAAGGATGCGAGCAGAGGCTATGTACATAGCCTCTGCTCTACGGAACGGGTGACTGTCGTCACAATCAGACGGAAAGCGAGGCCCATAGCCTCAAGTGAGCCTAACCACGCAGCGCGGAAGCCAGGTCAGCAGTTGCCACACTGCATTACCGGCGGGCGCTAGGTTTGTAGTACCTGATACGCACTGTTCGCGGCCATTGTCCGCGGGCAGTGCCTTCCGGGGGTATAGTGTCATGGCAAATGCTGGACGGGCTTGTTACCCTCCTCACGAAGCAGCAACCCAAACCATTGCTCCCAAGAGCCCTAAGCCCAGCAAACCTAACACAATTACCCCGCCAGACCCTAAAGTTACTGCCAGTTGCGCCAACGGCGCCAAGATCTCGACCATCGTTTTGTCTCCTGCTAACTAATTTTTTTGAAATTAGTAGAGAGACACACCGTTCCCCGTGGGGAGCGCGTGTCTCCCCACGAGTTGCCGGAGCGGTGTTACCCGCCCATGGGCATGAACAGATACAGAAAGTTAGGCTTCCGAGCCGAAAAACGCCACGATTTTACCCGTGACGTTATCGTGGTGGCTAATGATGACATAGCCATCCCGCGCAAAATCGGCTTCATAGGAAGCCAACAAAGTCGCCGCGTAGTCTGCGCCCCGGCCGTGGTAACGGTCCGGTTTGTAGTAGCGGTCCAGAAAATCTGCTACGCTTGTCGCGGGGACTTTATCTGCTTCAAACATAGCCCTACTCCTGCAACGCCGCATAATGTTGCGTGATTAGCGGCAACAAGGCGTGTTCGCCGGTGAGATAGGCGTACACCTCGGCCTGCCACAAGACTTGCTCTGTTCTGCGCCATAGCGGCGGCGCGGGCCGGGTTTCCAGTTGCAGGCGCACCTGGTCGGCCTCGAATACCACCGCCAAGCGGCGCAGGGCCAGTCCGGCGTCGGGCAAAGCCAGTTCTAAAGCGGCGTAGTCATACCGCCGATAATCCGGGTCAGCGTCCATCCAGGCGTAATACGGCTGGACGGGGAAACCGGCTGCCGCCAGTTCTGCGGCCAGCGCGGTGACATAGGGTTGCCAACGCTCGGCAATGAGCGCGCTTTTAGCCCGCCCCGCCGCATCCAGGTTAGTCCAAACCTGGTAGTGGTCGGCGTAGCCGGAACGCACGGCGGCAAGCAGGGCGGCTACGGGCGCGGGAAAGACCGGCTGTAACCAGTCGGTAAGCCCGGTGATTTCCAGCAGCCCCGCGGCGTTTACGGCCAGCCCGTGTTGCTGGGCCAGCGTGTGAAACGGCTCGGCCGGCGTGGCGCGCACCTCGGCGTAGCCATCGGGATACAACCAGATGCCTACACAACTCAGGGGCGCGGTTTGCCGGGGCGCGGTTTTGCGCTGCGCTAGAGCGCGCGCGGCTTCCAGTTCCGGCCAGGATTGGCTCGGCTCAGGCAAGATGCCGCGCTCTTGAAGCGCGTGTTGCCAAGATTGGGTCATAGTTTTTACCTCCGTTAATGCACTCAGAGAAGCCCGCAACGGGCGCAGCGTCTCTGCTGGCTTTTTCGAGCATGGATCACTTTACCGATTGCCCAAACCCTTGCCGGCCCAGCGTGAGCGCGGCCTGGCGATAATCGCCGCCGTGCTCCAGCAGCGTATAGACCGCAAAGCGGCTATACGAGCGTGCGGGCTCAAAGGGCGGGGCATTCGTCGTAAAGACGTAGAACAGGTTGCTGCCGGCGTAGTTGAAGGTCGCGCCATGGCCGAGCCGTTTACCGGGTCGCCGCCAATACGCTTCTTCGTTCTGGTAGCGCGCTAAGCGCCACCCATGCCTTTCCAGCACATAGCCCAGATTCCCGCGCGCGTTGTAGTCATCCCCCGGTCGCCGGCGAGCGCCGGCAGGGCGGGGACTACGGGGAAATTGCCTCCCGCGGGATGCAATTTCGGCGCAGGTAAAACTACAGGCGCTGCTCAACAGCGTTTCATACGCGGCGGGGTACACCAGCGGGATCTGGGTCAGGTCGCCCTGGAGCAGCGTGTAACCGCTGCTGGGCGGCGCTAACACATAGCCCCCCGCGCCCCGCGTTTCGATTAACGTGTATTTTCCCCCTTGCCGGTGCCGGGCTGGGTCTACCGCCAGTTTGCGGTTGCCCGGTGGGTCTGCGGCGCTGGCTTCCGCGGCGCGGCGATAGTACACATGGTAGCCACCGCTCTGCGTGCGGACCACAGGCAACAGTTCGAGCAACCCCGGCACAGTCGCCTGCACCTGGGTATACCAGGGCTGCAACAACTCCGGCGCATCGAAGTCAATGACCTCGAGCTGGCTGCTGATCGGGCCGGTGACAATTGCCACGGCATCCGTCTGCGGCCAGCAAAACCACGCGAGCAGTTCCAGCGTCGCAGCCCGCCGTTCTTGGTAGGGTTTCCAGGTTTCCAGTAACGGGCGTTTTGAAACGCGCCGGCAGGGGATGACAGATAGCCCGGCCCGTTGATAGGCCAGGGCGGTAGTCAACAAGGTTTTGGTTTTCACAGGCACCTCCTGGGGTGAGTTTTCACCGGCAGGCGGCGCGCAGCTATGTTCCCAGTTGGAAAGCCGCGGGCCTCCCCCGGAAAACAGAGTTAGGGGCTACACCTCTAGGGCGTAGCCCGTAGTACGGGTAAACCCGCTCAGATTCGTCCACACGCGGCAGATCGGGACGGTGGTGTTGGACAAGTCCAGCGCCACGAGTTTCCCGTGCTCACCCCAGTCCGGCGTGAGCTCTTCAATCTGGTAACGCCGGCCTTCCCACGCGAAAATGCTCCCCCGCTGGAGCGGTTTGAAACTCGCTGCCGGGGGAGCCGGTGCAGGTGGGGTGGGTTTGGGCGGGTCCGGTGTGGTGGGCGGGGGCGTGAACAGCACAGGCTGGTTTGGGGTGGTGAACAGGGCGAGCTGGCTCATGGCACACCTCCGGTTAGCGGGGTCAGACGAGTAGCCGCGACCCAACCACAGCTCCCTACATCGGGTAACTGCACCAGGACCTCCTGATTATCAGTGCGCCGCGCGATAATCTGAGCGCGCCAAATGCGGTCTAGCAAAGCCGTGGCCGCGCCTGGCGGCGAGGTAGTGGCTATAGCCTGCTGCACCGCTTGGCGCAGCGGTAAGCCCGCGTGAACGTACTGCATTACCCACCCGAAATTGCTTTCACCCAACGGGGGGTGCAACTCACGCTCGATCCAGTCGAGCAGTTCAGCGTCAGTCAGGGGGGTGGTGCTGGTATTCATGGCTACACCCCCGCCTCCGGGTGGTACGGCTTGGTTTGTTACAATTATGTCTGCCATCTTTTCTAACTCCTTTGATGATGTAGATAAATGGCAGAGGCAACACGCATCCCCTGATGGGGGTGTATGGCCCCCGCCAGGCACTTAAACCGCGTAACGCGGCGTTTAGGATAAGTTATGCGCTACGGTTCGAGCCAACAGCACAGCAAAGTGCTCCTGGTACTGCGCGGGTAATTGATTTACCCAGCGCAACCACGGCACATCTACGGGAATAGCCAGTTGCAGCCGGGCGCGATAATGCGTCAGGGCGATCTGGACATATTCATCTAACAAACCGTGCTCAACCGCGTCAGGGTTGGGCGTGACGTGCAATACCCGTCCACTACGGATAGCGATAGTGACATCTACAATGCCTCCGCGACCGCTAACGGTAAAGGTGAGCGCGTCTTGGATACCGGCTACCGTAATGAAAACAGTGCTTGCGTCTCCTGATCGGCACGGGGCAGGGTTAGCGCGGCGCAGCACGACATCGAAGTGAATCCCATCTGGGTTACTCATGCCGCTGCCTCCTCCTCCTCTGGTAGCCCCAATGCTTGGCGCGCTGCGCGCAGCGCGGCCCGCGCGTCTTGCAACGCCAGACCGCCCAGATAACCCAGGTTATCGTGCTGCCATAGCAACGCGCGCAAAGCCGTGTAGAGCACTACCACGGTATTCCCTTCACCCGCGGGGCGATACAGTGCGCACGTTTTACCGCGCATCTCGTTGTGTGAAATGAGCGGACTACGCGCGGGCAAGTAAGCCGGCGTGGGGGCTTCGCACCAGCCGTAATACCCTTGATATTGCGTAAAACGGCGGGGAGCTTTCTTACAGTGGTCACAAGTAGCGCAGGTGGGGCGTTTGGGATTAGCCATAGTCCACCTCAGGCCGCCTGGTGAATGGTTTGGGGAGCACATAGCCGCCACCGGCCCCGCGCCACCGGCGCGAAGTGGGGGCGTTCTTGTAACTCCCGCCGCACAATCGCCTGCCAGTCAATGCCGGCTTGGGCCGCTTGTTGCGCCCGGCGATGACCGTGTACTTCCGCGTATAACGCGGGCAAGTCGGCCTCGCCGCCCAGGGCTTCGAGCCCGGAGCGCACGATGCTTTGCCAGGTGTGTCCGCTCCACTGGCGGGTGTCTACCTGGCCGGCCAGGTCGGTCACGCGCAGCGGCACGATCCAGGCGTGGGGTTTCTGGGTGACGACCAGGTACTCCGTCACGATAGCGACGAAGTGCCCGCCGTACTGCTGCCGCGCGGACTGGGTGTTGTGCTGAGCCTTCACAATGAAGGCTTCCGCGTCCCCGTACCACCGCATATCGCGTTGAATGGGATACAACCGTCCGCGCCGGCGCACATCACCAACCAGCACCGCCAGGCGGCCACCACAGCGGAGCGTCTCATAGATACGGAAAGTAGCCTCGTTCAGTTTGGCAATGAAATCGTCATAATCAGGAATCAGGGAGAGGTCGCCCGGATTCCCGGGCCCGCCCCATTGCCCGCCGGGCCCGCTGTACTTGATAATATCCCAGTACGGCGGGTGCCAGAAGGCCATATCGAAGCCTGAAAACGGTGGTTCATGTGCCAGGACATTGAAGCCCTGGGCCAAATCCGCGAAGAAGCCCTGGACACCGCGCTGCTGCGCGACATCCCGCGAAGTCCCCGACCCGATAGCCGGATCAAAGAACAGGCGGGGCTGATAGTGCTCGAGTAAATCCTGCACCAAGCGGGGCGTGCAGTTACCGCGAAACGCGGCGTTGCCCCCCTGGCCCCGGTTAGGATAACTGACCAGGCTAGTCAACATGGCCCACCTCCCTGGTTTGTGAGACCCGGATAGGGGCAATCAGAGCAAGGTGCGTTGATGACCCAGCCGCAGACTGGCCGCTTAGTGCAAATCGCGCAAGCGCGACACTGCGAAAGCAAGGCCGCTTCCGGTGTCCGCGTGAAGCGCTGCCCGTCCCAGGCGTAGCCATGCTCGCTGAGGTGCTCCGGCACCCAGATGTCCTGCGGCCACCCGTGGACGTGTTGCAGCGTCAAGTAGGGGTTATGCTCTGCGCCGGTAGCGATGAGTTGCTCGATGAGCGGCTCTCCGCACTGGCGAACATAGGCCATGTCTTCCCGTGTCCAACACCTGGCTGCCCAGCGGGCAATGCGCGCTGCGGTTGCCAGGTCGAGTTGTTGCGGTGGATAAGGCTGGGTCGGTTGCCAGGGGCGGGTTGCTGCGGTTTGGTTATGCGCGCTCATCACCCACCTCCAGTATTGCCAGACCTGACAGCGCCCATTCCCGGATCGCCGGCGGCACCAGGTCTAGGACCACGGCCAACGGCGAGCTGTTTTCCAGGGCCGCGATTAACGGGAGCATATTTTCTACATACCGCAGATCAGCCATGAGGAGCGGTTCAACGCCCGTCAACGGCATTTCAAACGGTTCTTCCTCACCAGCAGCGGGCAGTGGAGCAGTCCATACCTGCCAGCCCTGATACTTCTGATGTGGGGTTACGCGCCAACCCGTTGCCTGTAAATGGGCCTTGAGTTGGGCGTAGGTCACATACTTAGCTAATACAGCCACCAGTGCGGCGCACCGGGCGGTCGTGATTGTATCGAGTCTCATAGTTTTTTTCTCCTGTGAAATGCTTTATTTCACCAGGAGCCACCGCACCCGCTAGGGGCGCAGTGGCTCCTAGCGTGGGGTTAAGCGGTAACTTGCACTTTCAAGTGCCGCGGCCAGGGCCAGGTAAACCCCAGCGGGTCGCGGACAAATTGTTGTTCGAGATCTTGATGGGCTGCGGCAATGGCAGCGGGGATCGGATAGCCGTTCAGGCGCGCCAGCTGCACCTCGTAGACATACTGACTATCTACGATGCGCCGGTGGCTGCGTCCCGGCCAGAG
This sequence comes from uncultured Anaerolineales bacterium, assembly GCA_964504195.1. Taxonomy (GTDB): domain Bacteria; phylum Chloroflexota; class Anaerolineae; order B4-G1; family SLSP01; genus CAZDDI01. The sequence goes on along the minus strand of CAZDDI010000001.1, from coordinate 153,468 downwards.
CACCCGGTCGCCCGCGGGCCGCACATAGTAACTCTCATTGCCTGAATGCCGGATGCGATGGGTTTGCGCCCGCCATTCGTCCAGGGTCATTTGCCAGGGTGGTTTACCACTCATCGGCCACCTCCCAGTGCTCGCCTGGCCCAGCCAGGTCGAGATCGTTGTCCCACTCGGCAACGGTGGTCGCCTCCTTATACAAGGGGGCTTTCCAGTTGGCGTGCAGTAACGGCGTCAGGTCGGTGAAATGACCGCGGCACAACAGTAGTACATGATAGTCACAAGCCGGGTGTTGCCCCGGGTCTGCCTGCGCATGAGCGCGGAGCGCAGCACACGCAGCTCCCTGGGGATGCTCGGCTATGACGTGATTTACCATGAGCGCGGCCGGGCTCCAATCGCCAGGGCGCGCGCTGATGACTGTGAACTGAAACAGCACAGGGGTTCGGTTAGCAGTAGCCATCGCACACCCCCAGTGCGATCAGGGTGACCACATGGGCCGCCTGATCCAGCACGACGCCCCGCCAATCGGCCAAGCCGAATTTGCGGAGGCTATCCACATAGCCGTGGATCAAGGTGCTGACGACCACCCCCACCAAACCACCTACAATCAAGCCGGGAAAGCCCCCGGTCAAAAATCCGTGGTACACCAGCACTTGCCAATCGCGGCGGGCTTTGCCCAGCGCGGTCGGCGTGCTTTGTACCCCGAAGTCCAAGAACCAGTGAACGGCCAGCGCCCAGCCCAGGCGCGGGATAGTTACCCCGGCCCCGGCCACCGCCAGCATCGCCACCAGTAACCCGACACTTGCCACTTTGCACCATTGCCACCACGCCAGGCGCGGCCGGCTCAGGGTGGCGGTACGGGCTTTCAAAACGAACGTCATCATAATGTTCCTCCTGTTGAAATTAGGGTAGCCACAGGGAGGCCCGGCGCAATTGTCCCTGTGCAGGGAGCGCCGGGCTTCCCTGCACAGCATGGGGGTCTCAGTGAGACTATTCTGGCGGATATGCAGCCCAGAGGGACCAGGGCGTAAGCACGCGCCCGTCAGGGAGCGTGAGCCAGGTAGCATAGCCCGGTAACAGGGCGGTAGCAGAAGCGGCAATAAGCCGCTGCCAGACGCGGGCGGTAGTCGTACAGCCCGCGACCAACTGCTGCACCGCGTCCCAATCCGGGGGCGTGCGCGTCGGGGGATAACGAGTCCCCCCTAGTTCTAAACAATACTCAAAGCCAACGTCAACTTGCGGCTGCGGCATCGGACACCTCCGGGAATAAGGTCGGGCAGCTGTGCCGGGTAACTTCCGGCTCCGCTGCGAGCAGTTCCCAGAGCTCTGCCGGCGAGGACGGGCGTAACTGTGTGCCATCGAACCAGAACCACAATACTTGGGGATCTCGGCGATGATACTGGATAAGCGCGCGGCCCCACACAGTATTGAGCAAGATGTCTGTGCCGTGTTCGCGCAAGAGCCACCCAAAGCAGGTGGGCCGCTGGCGTTTGCGCAAGTAAGCGCGGTCGTGAACGGTTAGATCCGTCTGATAGGCTTTGGGTAGGCCGTGCTGCTGCGCAGTGGCCTGCAACTGTTGAAAAGCACTCGGGTGTTTCTTCATGGGTTTCTCCTCGTGATATACAAGGAACGGCCAGGTCTCCCTCACGGGAAGGCCAGGCCATTCCCGTAGGGTGATGTTTATTTTGAACTCAATCCATTCGACCTAACGGCTCAGGCGTCAGCCGGCACGCCCTTGTTAGGCAGCTCGCCGTCGGGTGATGGGGTATCAGCACTTGCTTGAGCCATCTTACCACTGCCCGGACACCAGTAAGCCCAGTATTTTTCCGGCTGTGGATTACGATGTTTGTAAAGATGCCCGGATTTCGTTACCCTAACCCGGCAATTACAGATATGGCATTTCATTGAGCACACCTCATTTCATGCGCTGTTCAGCCGCGTCAAGCGCGGCAGTCAGCGTAGGAAAACGCTTGATCCATGTGTTAGGATGGTCCAGAATCCACTTGCCATCTACAATGACCAGAAATCCGGTTGTATCATACGGGTAACGCCGGCCAGCCAGGGAAACCGTAGCCCGCCCATTGGTGTGGACGGCCTTCCCGTTTTTTACCTGCCAGCCCGCGTGGTTCAGCGCGTGTATTTTGGGTTTAACCAGCATGGCCCACCTCATTCGTTAGGGGCGGCGTAGTTGAGAATGCGAACATCCTCTACTTCGACGAGCTCCCAATCGAAGGGCAGGGAGCAGGAGCGCAGCGCGTTGAAAACCGTGGTGTGAATGTGCGGCCAGTCTATCGCGGGCTCCCAGTCGGGCTGCTCGGGATACGCCTCTTCGATGGGAGCGTCCAGTTCCACCCGGAACCCCAGCACTGCGGATACATAGGCGGTGGGGCGCGGATCGGGCTGGGACTCAGCCGGCGGCGCAACGGGTGTCGCGGCTTCCGCCACAGCTGAGCGTAGTTGCCAATCCAAGCTACACGCGCAACAATGCACCTGCGGCGCTTCGATCCAGTCGCCTGCGCCGGTGTCATGGCACTGATGGCTGCCGTCCAACCAATTCTCGATCACCGGCACGGCTTGCGTGCCCTCGAGTTGGATGTCCGTGCTACCGCACGCCGGGCACGCCAGGGTGTCCGGGTCAACGTACACCGTGGGATACACCGGCCCCGGTGCCTGCGTGACTTGCATTCCGAGCGCGTTATAGGCGCGCAACAGTCCTTCATGGACGGTACTGACCACGTTAGCGCGCAGCGTGGCGGCATCATAGCCGTCTACCTCTGGCACAGGGTCATAGAACACATCGCCCAGGTTAGCTACCGTTTCCTCCGCGATAGCCTGGAGCGTTTCGCTGTCCGTCAGTTGGAGCCAAGTAGTCGGCGCTACCAACGCAGCTTGGGCAGCGGCATTGCTCAGCAGGGCCTCTTCCCACCCTTGCTCCCGCAGCGCGCCTAGCAGAGCCTCATAGTTGAGGCCCAGCCGGGCAATCCAGACTACGGCCTCTGGTAAGGCCATAAACTTGACCTGCTGCAAACTAGGGTAAGGCAGCCCTGCCAGCTGCACGCCGACCTGCACGGCTTGGGCGCGGGAGGTGCGCCGGTCTTGCCAGGTGAACTTCCGCGGGAAAACGGCGAGGTCGTAGAGCACGGCCTCCCCCACCGCGATTACAAAACGCACATATTGGTCTCCCAGATCCGGGAGCCGTTCCATAGTCAAGGGACTCTGATTGGTCTTCATCGTGAAACTCCTTTGGTTTTACTAGGTTTAGTAATTCAAAGGAGTGGCGTGGTCTAACCCTGGCGGGTGCGGCCAGGCCACTCCCGCAGGGGCTTAGGGCGGGCTAAAAGAGCCGCCCTGGGGTCAGTTGCGGCGGTTGCCGCGCGTTTAGCCAGGTAGCAACTGGCTCAGGGGTACAAATCCACGTCTCCGGGCGGCTCAGCCCGGTAGCCGGCGGCGAACAAGTCCGCCGCCACCCGATACCAGGTGGCCACACATTGCTGAACGTGATCGCGCGCGCCAGTGACGCGGAAATCTCTCAGCCCGTCCGCCATGATGGCCGCTTCATCCAGAATCCAGTACAGCCATTCGCCAAGCGTTTGGGGTACCGGAAAATCTGTGGTGCTGAGGATCCGATCCGTCAACAGTTCGCTGATGTCACCGGGTATCTCGACTCCTGCCGGCGGCAGTGCTGCCGCTTTAGCCGCCACTGGCGCGCTGAACGTTTCTTGCGGCGGCCAGGGGATAGCATACGCGGTGTAATCCGCGCGCGCTACCATGTTCCCGTCGCCGCGCTCGTCAAAGTCCAGCACGGCCGCGGTCGGATCGCCCTCTTCGATGAGGGACAAGGTGTAGTCACGCATGGCTTGCCGAGCGCTTTCTCGATCTGCGGCCAGTTCGACGTGGGGGGATCCGCCGGTGAAATCCGGCAGCCCCACAATCAAGTAGGCTGGCGTAGGGCACGCGGCGCGCAAGAGCGTGACCAGGTGCTTTACAGGGAGCAAGGGCAGGCATTCCAGTTGTTCCGGCTGCCCCGCCGGGCAGATGCCCAGCAGATAATGCCCGTTCTCGCAGTCCTCACCCACATATTCTTCGGTCAAGTAGATGTCCAGCCCAGTGCCGCGAACGTCCACCCGGAGGCCAGCAAGGCACGGGTAGAGAATTTCCGGTGCCAGTTCTGGGAGCTGCGCGGTCACTAACCGGATGTCACCAGGTAGTGCTGCTACCAGGTAGTCGGATAGAAAATTGGTAGCCGGGTAAGCGTTCATGCGACACCCCCGACTTCGGATACCAGAATACCAGAGTCAGCCTCCGGGTCTGGCCTGGCCTGCACAGGAAAAGCCCAGGCATCGCGGTCGCCAGATTCATCGCTAACGGAGATTACCCCGTCAGCATGATAAACAACCGCGTCTTTGTCCGTATCGGTGTGCGCCATGACGGCCAATCCGGCATAGTAGAGCGCTGGCACATAGCCATATTCGGTTACCACTCCTCCATCAAGGCAAACGACCAGATACCCGGTTTCCACGGCTGCCGCTTGCGGCACCGGCGCGGGCTCGGTCAAGGCCAGTAGGGGATTAGTGATTAAGGCTTCGAGCAACAGCAACGCCACACCAGGCGTGACGGTCGGCCAGGTAACTAGCCAATCCAGTTCGTCAGCGGCAGTGCAGCGATACACGTTAATCTCGCCCATGAAAGCCGCGAGGTGCAGTTCTAACTCCGTGGCGCTAGTCGTTTCCTCGCCAGTCTGCGGGTTTACCGCGACTACGAGATCAGCAGCTACCCGGAGGTGAACCTCGTTCTCGACGCTTTCATATTTGACAACGTGCATCCCGCTGGTGGTGTTGATGAGGGTTTCCAACTGGGTTGCCAGGAGCGCCGTGGGCGCTTGCTTAGCTGTAGTGGTCATGATTTTTTCTCCTGATTTGCTAAATTTGCTAGATCTAATCAGGAGTCGCACCGCGCTTGTTCCCCAGGGGGAGCGCGGTGCGACTCCCACTAGGGCGGCAGGGCTATCCCTGCTAAAACTCTAAGGTTAATTGCGCGGGCTGCGCCGCGCGTTCTTCTGCGGCGCTGAACGTACCGGCTACTGCCTGGTACTGCGCGATCAAACGGGTAATATCCGGGTCTAAGTCCCACGCCGAAGAGTGGAGTCCTGCGCAACGCGCATCCAACTCCGCGGCCAGGCTGTTGACCTGGTAAACCCATTCATCAACGGTGTCGGGTTGCCTCACGCGGGTTTCACCTGGTCTCATAAGGGTGGCTCCTAAACATTCCGCCGCTGCAAATCGCAGCGGGCATTTTCAGCATCCGGGTAGTTCCGGTAAAACGCCACTACCGCAGTGCTGACCAGCACATCGTCTGAGGCGAATTTGCCGAGTTGCCACGTTTCGCCTACCACGCACCAGGCTTCTTCGTCTAGCACGGGCACCGTGTCCGTAGAACCGCGCTGTAGGTAGTAGCGCGTCATATACCCATACATAAAGGGAGGCATTATCCACCTCCCGTGCGCGAGAACGTGGCTTGCCACGCCTCGCGCTGCTCCCGTGAGCGGCGTAAGAGCGGGTCTGCGGTAGCCGCCGCGGGCACAAACCGCTTCACATGCACCCAATGCTCATCTACCGGCGTGTCCTGGGCTGCCGCGTGCGCGCTCAACGCCTGATTTAGCGCCCAAGCGAGCGCGGTCTCGAAAGCGACATAGGGCGTGCGGTGATAGGCCGTTACCACCCGCTCCAGGAACTCCGGGAGTTCTGGGGCAGCGGGGGGCAGCGGATGCACCGCCGCGCCGATCTGTGGCGTGAGCGCGGCCAGGCGTTGCGCGGTAGTTTCCGGGAGCACGTCCCAGATAATCCGCTGGATCGCCCGCTGCTCATCACAGAAGCGCGCGTAAGATTGCACTGCCATGGCCGCGAACGACGACCAGGTGCTATCGCTATTGAACTCATCGGGAATAAGCAGGGACTTGGGCGCATTCCGCGGCAACTTCTGCCCCGCCGGCGGATACCAGTGGGTGGCTTCGAAGCGCGCGTAATGGCGACTCGTCCACCCGGCGCACGTGAGCGCCCCGGTAAAACTCGTGTGCGTGACCCAGAGCAGCAGCCACTGGGGATCATACGCCAGGATACTCGTAGCCATCGCGGACCTCCTCAGCTGTGTTGCCCGCCGTAGGCGGCGGGGTGATGTGATAGCGCAGCAACAAGGCCGGGCTGACATCCTGCACGGCAAACACATCGCTTTTATTGAGGCGCACCGGCTCCCCCACGCGACCATCCAGCACCGCGCGCACCAGCGCGATCTGGTCATTGTGGGCCAGAATCACGCAAGGCAGCAAGCCCAGGGCGGGCGAAAAGACAACGTGCTGCGTGTGGGTATGCGTTTCCACCACGGCGAGCGCCGCATGTAACTCTTGAATCAACTCCCGCGCTTCCGCGGGCTGGAGGATGTTAATCCCTCCGGCATCTTTGATGCCAATTTCTTGGCGATCTTGATCGTATACAAACGCTTGCATCGTAAACCTCCATCGAGTTAATCCCGGTGCAGGCCGTGGTTCCCCGGTATGGGGCACCCGGTCCCCCACCGGCGTTAAGTAAAAAAAGAGCCTGGTTAGCAAAAATGCTAAAACCAGGCTCTTCGGAAAGTGCAACTGTCGTTGCTTAAGGCAAACCTTAATCCAGATCCAGAGCATCGAGGTCTAAGTGTCGCGGTCTACCACGCCGTAATAACATGGTACGCAGCGCGAACTTCTCAATGCCCCCGAGCAACATCAAGAACACGATACCCGCCATGAGCCACCGGGCATCTGCCGGGGCCAAGCGGGGAAATACCCGCGGGCCTTGCGCGAGCAGCCAGAGGACTCCGGCCCCCGCGCCAACTCCCATCAAGAAGTGGCGCAGTTTGACCAGCCCGCCGAGCAGTGCCGGTAGAGTCGTAGCCAGCCCCGCCGCGCCTTGCCACAGGCACTGCCGGAACCCTGCTACTCCTCTCCGTGCTGCCGAGCCACCGGTCCGCGTGCCCGCTGCCGGCCGTGATGGTAACCAGCGTTTAGTCATAGTGGCCTCGCTTTCAACTGCGGTATTAGCCGGGGGCGTCTCCTGACACCGCCCCCTAGCATGAGGGTGGGTGATTCAGGAGACCTCGTACCCGAGGCAGTCTAAGCGGCCGTTTTGAGTTCTTCGAGGAGCGCGGTAGCGCCGTTGACGGTGATCCCGTCGAGCGTCGCCGTGATGACTCCCGCATCGTAGCCTTTACCGCGCATGAGCGCGGTCAGAATGCGCTGGGTGCCGTCAGCGGCGGGGCCGCTGGTGTCCACCGGGGCGAGCGGGCTACTGGACGCCGAAGCAGCCGCTGGCAGGAGCGCGGGGGCCGTCGCGGGCGCGGGAGCAGCAGCGGGGAGCGGGGCCGTCACCGGCACTTCCTCTTCCTCGTCTTCCACTACCCCATCGCCGTTAGGCCCTTTGACATCTTTCCAGGCTTTCTTCCAGGTGTCCACCTCCGCCCAATCCACCAGCGCCAGCGCGTCCGCGCCGACAAACGCCACATCCAGATCGAGCTCTTCCGCGCGGCCTTCCACCGGGGATACCAGGCTCTTGGCCTTTTTCCCTTCCAGTTTCGGCTCGCCGGCGCAGAGCGTCGCGTAGAACATGGCGCTGTTGGCTTCCTGGCCGGCTTCCCGGCTCAGTTTCTTGACGCGGGCCCGGTGGGCCTTGAGCGCCTCGCTAAAGGCCTTGCCGCTCATCCCCGTGAAGGTCAGGACGCTGATAAACGGGCCGGTTTCGCCCGCGATGAGGGCGTAGGCTTGCAACTTCGAGCGCGCCCCTTCCACGTAGTCGGGGACAAACTCGCCGTCTTTGACCCACGCGAACCGGGTCGCCAGAATCGCCGCGCGCAGTTGCGGGGTGTAAGCCACCGTCAGCTGCGTGTTGTTCTTCAGCATGAACCCGACCATCTCTGCGCCCTGCGGCAGATCGCCCGCCATTTCCAGAGATTCTTCGGGCTGCGCAAAGCCGCCGCGCGCTTGGCGGGGCTCCAACTTGCCCGGATCATTGACCCACTGAATGAATGGCATCGTTGCCCCACCTTCGGGAGCGGGGACAGCATCCACATGGTGTTTCCAATTGCTACTCATGATATTAGCCTCCTGCTAAAACTAAAGTGAACTTTGCTTTTGAAGCGGGAGGCGCGCTGGCAAATTTCCCCGGAGGGCCGCCAGCGCGCTTCCCTCCGGGACTGAAACTTACAACTACAACCTGGGCGTCTCCCGCGCCAGGCTGATGAAGGCCGGCGGGGGGAGAAGCCAGGGGCAAAAAGTACCGTAAAAGCCAATGTGGTAGTCACCAGTCAGGGCGTCTCTCGCGCCTGACTGTAAGCGGCCAGGTTGAGAGAGGCCCACGCAAAAAGTCTTTGAGCAAACTCCGTACAGCAGTATGCAACCTGGGCGTCTCCCGCGCCAGGCTGATGAAGGCCGGCAGAGGGAGAGGCCAGGGGCAAACCATTACGGAAAAACTAGGGCAAAACTCAGTCAGGGCGTCTCTTGCGCCTGACTGCAAACGGCCAGGGTCAAGAGAGGCCCGCGACCAGTGCCTGAAAAGGACTTTACAAAAGTAGTTACACAACCTGGGCGTTCCCCGCGCCAGGCTGAAAAGGGCCGGTCTGGGGAAGGCCAGGAGCAAATGGAGTGTAACCCTACTTTGCCCATAGTGATAGTGAACAGCCAGCGCGTCTCGCACGCCTGACTGCTAAGGGCCAGAGAGCGAGAAGCCGGGGTTTACTACAGCCTTGGGAAGTCCACCTAAAATGCACAGCCTGGGCGTCTCCCGCGCCAGACTGATAAGGCCAACGGGGGGAGAGGCCAGGTCAAAGGTACTGCTACAGAGCTCGAGTTAGGCTCACAGCTCTGCCTTTCAAGGTTTTTATATATCGTGTTCCTGTATGCGCTTGTTAAGGTTCTGCCGGGCCTCTGACGAGGCCAGAGCTTGAGGCGCGTAGCCTCGGGCCGGGCTGCCGCTAAGGTGCAGCGCGCCCCGTGACCACGCCCCAGAAACCACAACAGCCCCAGGCGGCGACATCTGGACTCGTAAGCCTAGATGCCCCAGCCTGGGGCTGTTGGATGTTCCAACCGTAAAACGTAAACTGTGTCCCGAATGACAAATCGCTCCGCAGAGCGACCAGGGTGTTACCCCCGGAAAGTGACGTGTGTCTAGCAGTATAGTACCTGAATTTGATAGAACGTCAAGCGAAGCAATTTTACAATTTGAGAGATGCTCAATTTCCTCGTAACACCAATGGCAAAAAGATTGTGTAGTCCTGTCTCACAGTGATGAAGTCTGTGCGAATTTTGGTATCATCGCCAGTTTGGCCGTGGATGGTCAAGGAAACAGTATAAACCCCGGCCACCGTATAGATATGCGTCGGATGCGACACGGTACTGGTGATACCATCGCCAAAGTCCCACAGGCTGCTGGCATAATCCCCAACCGCGAGATTGGTAAACGTCACCAGCAGCGGCGCGGCCCCCTGAAGTGGCGTCGCAGAGAAATCGGCGCGCGGGGCGGTATACACGGTAATGCAGGTGCTTTTGATCTCCGTATCACTACCCCCCGGCCCACTTACGGCAAGTGTGACCGTGTATATGCCCGGCGTGGTGTAAGTGTGGACGGGCGGGGTACAGGTATTGCTGGTGGCGCCATCGCCAAAGACCCAAGCGCAAGTGGTGTAGTCGCCCGTGGATAGATTGGTGAAAGTGACCGGCAGCGGCGCGACGCCAGCCGTAGGCGTGGCGCTGAAATCCGCCGCTACCGGCACAGATACGGTGATGTAATTGCTTTTCGTGGCACTATCGCTGCCGCCGGGCCCGCTGACCATGAGCAATACGGTGTAAGTGCCGGGCGTGAGGTAGGTGTGCTGCGGGTGGCAAGCGGTGCTGCTCCCCCCATCCCCAAAAGCCCAGAGGCAGGTGGTGTAGACGCCCGTCGTTTGATTGGTGAATTCCACCAGTAATGCGGCGGGGCCCGCCGTTGGCGTAGCCATGAAATTGGCGACGGGCGGCGCGTAGACGGTGATATAGTTCACTTTGGTTTCAGTATCGCTGCCTCCCAGCCCGGTAATAGCCAGCATCACGGTATAGACGCCCGGTGCCTGGTAGCGGTGGGGGGCGGGATTACAGCTGGTGTTGGTATTACCATCCCCAAAAGCCCAAGTGCAATTGCTAAAATCCCCGGTCGAAAAATTGCTAAAGGTGACATCTAACGGCGCAGCGCCGGACGTAGGAGTGCTGCTGAAATCGGCCACGGGCGGCGCATAGACGCGGATATGTTGGGTCTTGGTCTCCGTGTCGCTGCCGCCTGGGCCACTAATCTGTAGCGAAATGGTGTAAAGCCCTGGCCCGGTATAGGTGTGCGCCGGCTGGCTGCATACTGTGCTGGTGTGCCCATCGCCAAAATCCCAGGCACAAGTAGTATAATCGCCCGTCGAAAGATTTGTGAGGGTCACGGTCAAGGGGGCTGCTCCCGCGACCGGTTGCGCGCTGAAAGCAGCGTTGACGGGCTGATAGACGGTGATGTAATGGGGTTTGATCTCAATGGCGCTCCCGCCAGGGCCGTTGACGGTCAAGGTAACGGTATAGACGCCCGGATTCGCGTAAGTATGTAGCGGCGCAATGCAGCTATCGCTAGTGAGGCCGTCCCCAAACTGCCAGACGCAGGTAGCATAATCGCCGGTGGAGAGGTTGGAGAACTGCACGGCATGAGGCGCGACGCCCGCTAGCGGTGTACCGCTGAACGCGGCGGTGGGGGGCGCATACACAGTGATGTAGTGAGTCTTGATTTCTGTATCGCTGCCCCCTAACCCGCTCACGGTGAGGGTGACGGTATAGAGGCCAGCGTTCACATAGACATGCTCTGGATCAGTACAAACCGTACTGGTCGCGCCATCGCCGAAATCCCACGCGCAACTCTCGAAAATCCCACCGGAAAGATTGGTGAATATGACGGGTAGCGACGCTATGCCAGCGGTAGGTGCGCCACTGAAATCTGCTGCCACTGGGTCATAGACGGTGATGTAAGCGACCTCGGTGTGGGTATCCGTTCCACTTGGCCCACTGACCAGCAATGTCACCGTGTATACGCCAGCCGCGGTGTAAGTATGCTGGGGCGCGGCACACACACTGCTCGTGCCGCCATCGCCAAAAGTCCAGGCGCAGGTGTCGAAATCTCCGGTCGAGAGATTGGTGAAGGTGACGGCCAGCGCAGCGGGGCCCGCCGTAGGCGCACCACTGAAGGCCGCCACCGGGGGGGCGTATACAGTGATGTACGCACTTTTGCTCTCCGTGTCAGCCCCGCCCAGCCCACTCACGGTTAGCGTGACGGTATAGGTGCCGGGAGCAGCATAGGTGTGTGACGGCGGTACACACAGAGAGCTGGTCCCGCCATCCCCAAAAGTCCAGGCGCAAGTGGCGTAATCACCAGTTGCGGTGTTGGTGAACGTGACAGTCAAGGGTGCGCCGCCCGAAGTCGGCGTGCCACTAAACTGCGCGTTGACCGGCGTGTAAACCGTGATGTAGGCGTTTTTCGTCTCAGTGTCGCTGCCGCCGGAGCCGCTCACGGTCAACGCAACGGTATACGCGCCTGGTGTGTTATAAGTGTAGCCAGGCGGATTACAGGCATTACTCGTTCCGCCATCGCCAAAAGTCCAGGCACACGTGGTGTAATCCCCAGTGGAGGTGTTGGTGAAGGCAACGGCCAAAGCAGCAGGGCCCACCGTGGGCGTCCCGCTGAACTGGGCATTGACCGGCGTGTACACGGTGATGTAATCCGTCTTGGTCTCGGTATCACCGCCGCCAGGTCCGCTCACGGTGAGCGAGACAGGGTAAACGCCCGGGGTGTGATAGGTATAAGCAGGTGGATTACAGGCATTGCTGGTTCCTCCATCGCCAAAAGCCCAGGCGCAGGTAGTGTAGTCGCCAGTTGAAGCATTGGAGAACGTCACGGCCAGGGGGGCGGTGCCGGAAGTTGGAGCGCCGCTGAACTGCGCATTGACCGGCGTATACACGGTGATGTACCCCGTCTTGGTTTCCGTATCGCTGCCCAGCGCGCCGCTGATGGTGAGTGAAACGGTGTACACGCCAGGGGTTGTGTAAGTGTGGCTCGGATGACTACAACTGGCGCTCGTGCCACCATCGCCGAACGTCCAGGCACAGGTGGCGTAGTTGCCCGTAGAAAGATTGGTGAAAGTGACACTCAATGCCGCTGGCCCCTGCCGCGGCGTGCCACTAAAATCGGCATGGGGCGTGCCCACGGCCACTAGATTGACCTCATGCCAGGTTTTGTCATTGGCCCAGGTGAGCGTCGGGGTGGCGGTAGCGGGCGAGCCGTTGACATAAAAGGCCACCGATTCGCTCGCGCGCATTCCGGGGATGGGCGGCGTCACGGTAGTATCCTCACCGTAGACGTACATCATCCCATAGTTGCCCGCCGTGGTGACTTCAAAGCAGCCTACCACATCCCCGCGCGGGCTGCGGGCTTCCACCACCGTGCCCACCGGCGCGGAAACGCCATCGAGCGTGACCGCGCCATAGGCCAGGGTGAAGAAAGGTGTGTTCTGCACCGGCGGGCACACGCCTTGCGGACGGCTTTCTTGCCGGGGCGGCAACGCGCGCGTTGCGGTCGTATGTCCAGGTAGGCCCAACAACAACAGCAAGACTAATCCCAAACGGATACTCTGTTTCATGGTGGTGACTCTCCCTTAGTCTCCCCGCAACACCAGCGGCAAGTACACCTGGACGTAATCCGCCCGGAGCGTGATGATATGCGCCGTCCAATCATCCTGCCACACCCGCGTTTCAGTATCCACTGGCATCCCGTTGACCCGGAAAGCCAAGGGCTCGCCAGCCCGGAAGCCCGCGATGGTGGGCGATAGGGCCGCATCCTCGCCGTAGACCTGCATGAAGCCGATGACGCCGGGTTTCTCCAGCACCAGACATCCCGCCACCTCCCCGCGCGGGGTGAGCACTTCCACCCGGCTGCCGACTGGGGCTGGCCGCCCGCCGAGCAACAGGTCGCCATACAGCAAGGTGAATTGCGGGGTGGGATTCAAATTCTCGCAACCGGAAGCCCCTACCCGCTCTGGTGTGACATTGAGCAGGGTACTCCCCGCCGGATAGGTCAAGGTCACGGACTGGTTGGCGTAGATCAGGTAGCCTTTGCCCGGCTCCAGGGAATGCAGGGTGCTATAGCCGGGTAAAGCCGGATCAAAAGCCTTGTTCAGACTTAATACTCGCTGATAGTACCCTTCGATAGACTGCAAGGCCACCGTGATAGGCAGGGTGGCTTCAGGCAAGTAGCCGATCCAATTCCAGCCGGGATGCAGCGGGATAGGGGTCGTGACCGGCACAGCCACGCCTTCAAAGAGAGCTGTAACAGCGGTCGAACCGGTGAGGCGGACATAGTAGCCCTGCTCTGGATGCATTTCTTTTAGCGTATTGTAAATGTCAGGCAAGGATGGCACATAGGCCCCCGTCTCACCTAGCACGCGATCGTAGCGTCCATCCATTGAGTTGAACACTTGTCGCACTGTAGGCACCGGTGGCTCAAGGCGAAAAGACATCAGATTCCACCCAGCCTGCAGCAAGATAGATTGTCCGGTAATACTGCCAGCATTGAGATCTACCTGGTGGCTGGCATAATCTGCCTGCCAATAGAGCAAGGGGGTCGCTATGGCCGAAGCCCCGCTCACACGAAACGCAACCAGTTCGCCCGCGCGCATACCGGGAATGAGCGGGATCGCAGTGGCATCTTCGCCATAGATGCGCATGAAGCCATACTGTCCAGTGGTCCCCACCACGAAGCAGCCCACCACGTCGCCGCGCGGATTCAGCGCCGTGATAACGGTGCCTGCAGTAGCCGCCCCGCCTAGAATATGCACTGCGCCATAAACATCAGTGAAGTAAGGCGTCTCTTGTACCGCGCACTGGTTCTGAACAGGCAAGGTTTCCTCTTCCAACGCAATTTCATTGACCATCGCACCGGTTTGCGCGTTGAGCCGGGCGATGCTCACGATGATACTGCCATCTGTGGCGTAGGTCGCCGGGATAACAGCCACTGTCTCACGGTGGAGCTGATAATCCCCTGTGTTGACGGTCAGTCCTGTATCCAGGCCATCCACGCGCACACGCTGGATACGTCCGGTGCCCGAAGGTTGCCAGAAGGTGAAATGGACATTGTAGCGTTTAGTCGGTTCCAACCCGTCAAAGCGGTAGCGTAGCTCATTATCCGCCTGATCTACACGCACGCTCTGGTAAGGCAATGTCCCCCAGGCTGTGATGTTATCGCCATCCAACCAGCCATATTTGAGTTTTGCCGCCGCCGGATAGCCAGGATCCTGCGGCCCACCGGCATCGGCATAGCGATAATCCACATCGTGGAGGTTTACTTCACTAACCACCGCCCCATCAATGCCCGGGGCAACAATGGTAACATTGATCCCATGATCGGCGTACAATGCCGGGTCAAGGCGAATGGATAACCGATGCACCTGCCCATCACCCAAATCCTCCGGCCCGGCAACCAGATGCCCATCCACATAAACACTTTCCTGACGGCCGGCACCATCGCACTCGTAAAGGGTGATATCGAGATGATAAAAATGTCCGGGTAGCAAGTGATCAAAACGGTACTGCACCTGACCACCTGGGTCACGGCGCAATGTTTGGTAGGCTTCTGACCCACCACAGGCAATGAGTACGTCTGGCGGTCCGGTATCCACTACCCCGTAACCAGTTGCAGCGCTGTAGGCCGGGTCGGTCGCACCACCGCTATCCAGGGCCAATGGCGTGGAGAAACCCACATACACGGCGCGCCAGAGAGCATTGTTGCTTTCATCAAATTCGTTGACATTATTGTTCGCATCGCCCACAGCCCGCAAGCGATACGGGCCTGGCTCAACGGGAGTCCAATCAAAAACGACAACTTGCGACGCACCGCCAGCCAACGCCAACACCGTTTGTGTACCCAACGTAATCCCATCGCGTTCCAGAAGCACGGTTTGCGTACCAGCGGTTGCCTGCCCTGCATTGCTCAAGGTTAATGTTATCTGTACCGTCTCACCCGCTTGCGGTTCTGTGTCAGATAACAACAGCTGTGTTACCTGCACATCAGGCCGCTTGAGAATTGTTACAGATTTAATGGCTTGATTGTTGCCCTCATTGCCTTCCGGTACATGCCCGTAGGGATCTACCACCACCCGCACCGGCACGGTGCCGGTAAACCCGGCAGTATCCCACACAATGCTTGCCGACGCTGTAGCGTTAGCCGCAATATCCGCCACAAACGCGCTGCCAATGTATGTTTCGCGGCCATTGGGCAACGTGGCATAGAAGGCTGCGGTGAGGCCACCCGTGGCCCGCCCGCCGAGATTGTGCAGCGTGACCGTCACCGGCATGGCATCCGTTTCCACTGGCGTTGCCACGCCAAAGGTAATATCACTGGCCGTCAGTGTGGCATCCGGCGGCAAGAGCGGCGTATAGAAATTGGTGAGCAACACCTGCCCGGCCTTGCTCATCGAAACGCGCACCGGTACATCCAGCGTGCCCGTCTGGGGTGCGCCCTGGCTCTGCCAGTAGGCGTTGAAGGCCGCTGCCAGATCAGGGCTATTCAGGGTTGCCGGGCCGCTGAGCGACTGCGTGGTCTGCCAGTCCCAGGCACCAGTGTTGCCGATATCAAGGTTGAAGGTCAGGTCGCCGGCTGCGGCCTCGCTGATGAGCGCATCGAGCGTCGCTGCCGCCAGCTGCCCTGCCGGGATGCGCAAGGTGGTTGTGTATTCGCTGGCCGTCGCGAAGACCTGACGGCGGGCATAGGAGATCTGATAGGATTGGCCGCCATCGAAGGCATTGGGTAAGTTCAAACGGGACTGGTTGTAAGGTGCGAATTCGATCTGCTCTACGATGTAACAATCCAATTTCTGAGTATTTGCCGAAGGGTTTGTGTTTCCCGTAATATTGTCACAATATTCAACCCAAATTCGCCCAAGTCCTCCTGCTCCTCCAGATTGATCTCTCCCAACCCCGCCCATTCCTCCTAGAGCAGCGACCTGCATTGTACCTAATTGCAGATCACTACCAACTATGTAAATACTTCCACCTGCACCCCCTCCAAAACCTCCCTCCACATTACTTTTTCCATTTTCACCATTGGCATATATCATACCCATTACATTTACACGAGTTGCAGCAATGATGATGATTCCCCCGCCATCTCCACCATAGACACTTCCCGAACCTACTCTCCAATCATGTCCGCCATGTCCGCCAGAACCTCCAAAATAGATCTTTTCACTTAGATCTTCTTGCCCAATAACGCCTCCTCCTGCACCATATGAACTACCACCTGGAGTTGCATGGCCTCCACCGCCAGATCCCTTTGCGTTGTAAGCATTATCTCCTGTTTCATTCTTACCTCCACCACCAGATGTAAAATTAGAGTAAGTGGAAGCCCCACCCCATCCCCGATAGCTCTCTCCTTGATATTGTTGGGATCCTCCGCCAGTAATAATTGTCGGGTTGACTCGATAGCCTTGACCTAGGACTGAAACACTTGCATTAGATGCAATTTCAACCATACCACTGGCTCTAAATACAATAACCCCACCTGTACTGCCATCCCAATCGTGTGCTTTCAAAACGCCGAGAGGTTCAACAGTAACATTATGATAGTGCGGCACTCTAAGAATCTGAGCTTGATGAGTTGAGTGAGTAAAGGAGAACTTAATAATAGCACTACCACCATATTCCACATACTCCACTCGTAACGTATGCAATCCCTCGGCCAAAAATCGGCTAGCAGAATAATGTGTTAAAGCTTGAGCATGCCATTCATCAATGACAAGTTGATCATCCACATAAACACGAACTCCGTCATCTACGTCCACCGCGAAGGTTGCTGTCCCAGCTATAGCATAGAATTGTCCCACCCATCTTGCTGAGAAATTGTCCGAAGGAACACCCCCACCAGGCCCACCTGAACCCCAATCAAAGTTGATTTGCATATCTTTACGGGTCAAAACAGGCGTTCCACTCAGGGAATTATTAGCAAAGTATTCAGCTTCAAAGCCATTAAATGCCGCTGGATAGCTATGACTAATTGGCTCAATTAAAGATAGGGTATTGCCTTCAATTGCAGCAATTTGAGCAAATTCATAATTACCCACAAGAGCACCTTGAGATTGGATCACAAGTATCTCATCACCAGGATTAAACCCAGAAACACTAGCAACTTCTACAGAAGTAGCGCCAGAGACCAGGCTACTTACGAGTGATGTTCTAACATTATCGCTATAGACAATCTCTCCGGCATGGACCACCAAATCACCATCGCTTCCATCCCCAAACATCGCGCCTGAAGCAACGCCAGAACTAGCAAACCCCGAAGCATAACGACCAAAACCCAACTCCGTGGTATTGCTCAATACACGCACCGGATGTAAACTCATCGGCTCCGGCCCCAATGGGTGAGTAAACTGTATCCACTCTCCCTGGGTGTGAGTACCGGGGATCGTGACCAGCAAATCCAATGGATAATCCGGGACTAGCCTCACCCCTGGCACTACATCAGTAATTACACCCATCACCTGCACGGTTGTTGCAGGTTGCTGCGGGTCGCTACTGCGCAGTGTGACAGTTGCGCTGTAAGTGCCCGCAGGGATCCCGGTGGTATTCAAAGTAAGATCATACGTCGCCACATCTGCGGGGCTAAGGCGCCCATGGCCTTGCCGGACATTCATCTCCGCTGGAGCATCTATGTAGGTCAGCAAATCATTAAAGCCGGTATTTGCCAACATCAGCGTGTGCTGCAAGATCTCGCCCTGCGTCGCCATACCGAAGTCCCAGGTCGCAGCAGGCATGACAGCAGCAGGCAACAAATCTTGTCCCAAGCGCGCAACAGCCTTGACCGTATTCTCGATGATCGTGCCCTGCCGATCTACGGCAAAGACCAGCAATGTGTATTCGGTATCCAGGCCAAACGTGGGACTAAACTCATCAGTATTCCAATTAAAATCTACCACGTTCGGCCCGGGCGCAAAAGTCTGACCCTGTAACACAATTTCTTTCACCACCGTGCCATCAGACAGCGCGAATTCCACGAACAACTTACCCTCGGTAATAGTCGTGTCGGAGGGGTTATTGAAGACCAGGTGTCCAGTGTTCACTCCCGGCAGATATGACTCCAGGCTGAACACATCCAACTGCATCCCGCGCCGCATCCGGCCTTGATAGTATGTGAGGTCACTCTGGAGCGAATCCAGCACTACATCACTCGTGAATTTGTGATTACCCTGCGGATCATTGTAAGAAACCACGATCAACGGAGGGGTATAGGGTGTGCGATTGATGGTGAACGAGAATGTATCAATCGGCAAAGCCGTCTGGACTACAAAAGTATCTCCGCCGTGAATCTCGCCAGCAGTGAATGTCACTTGCACACCATCGGCCACCTCCAGATATGTGCCGGGCGCGTAGCTGCTCCCCACCTGGAGCGCCGTCCAGGTACTGCCATCGGCGCTCCAACTCACTGTCAACCCCGCCGTGCTGCCCGTCGTACCGCTGGTATCAGCGCGGAAGGTGTAGGTCCTGGCAGCCGGCCCATCGAAGTTGCCGCCCATGTAGGGCTTGGCCGTGCTGTTGGCCCAATTCGTCAAATCCGGCGCGCCAATGCGTGCTCCCACGACTACGCGCGACTGCGCGCGCACCCGGCCGCCGCCGCCGATGAGGTTATCGTTGATTGTGATGCTATCGTCTGGGGCAATCGCCCACACTTCGACACTGCTGGCGTCAAAGTTGCCATTATTTTGCAGGCTCAGCTGCACCGTGCCAGTTGCGCCATTTTCGAGAATCCGCTGCGCGGCCACCAGCACCGGGCGCGGATGCGACTCCGGACTTTGCGGATCGGTATAGGCCGCCAGCTCGGCGCGATCTGTATAACCGTCGCCGTCGCTATCCACGAAATAGCGTAGGAAAACGTCAGTCTTGGGCTTGGCGGGCATGTCCCTGAAGTGCTCGATGCCCTCAGTTTCTCCGCCCACCGAAATCGAAACCTCCCACCAGGCGCGCTCGTTGACTGGACGCGCCACCCAGCCGGTAATCTCGCCATTAGCATCGAATTCCGGCGTGCGGATTCCTGTGATCGTCCCGTTGCGGGGGTCATCGGCCTCACCTTCGAACACCGTTACATCAAAATAACGCGCCAACGTATCCTGATAAGTCTCGCCCTGGATCAGGTTGGTAGCAATGAGATAGGTGTCCACGGCATAATCGCCATCCGCAATGCCATCATCCACATGGAACAGGACGCTACGCCCCCAGGCGTTCTGGTCGTAAAGTTGATCGTCATAGCCGTAATCAGCCAACACC
Organism: uncultured Anaerolineales bacterium; assembly: GCA_964504195.1. GTDB lineage: Bacteria > Chloroflexota > Anaerolineae > B4-G1 > SLSP01 > CAZDDI01. The sequence continues at coordinate 134,087 of CAZDDI010000001.1, read as the reverse complement.
ACGCGGATAGGTTCGCCGTTATCAATGGCAGCCAGTTGTTCCAGAGAAAGTACCAGCGGATCAGAGCCGAACGGGCCTTTGGTCTGACCGGGCAAGATATTGGAACGATCCGGCGCGCGCCAGGTGATGACGGGTAGGTTGCCAATGAGGATGTTGATATCCATGTCTGTGAGATTGACGGCGGCATCGCTGCCAGTGTTGTAGAGGCTATAGTTGAAAGTCAACGTGCCGGCGTCGGTGGGGTCCACTGTTGTCGCCGTGGCCCAGGCTTCGCGGGAAACCAGCGTATTAACCTGCGAGCGCGTCACTTCACGGTAGGTTGTTTCCATCCGCAGGTCCGAATGACTGGTGGCCCACCCCTCACCGGTGGTGCTGGTTTCCGACCAGACGCGGAGACTGCTAAAACCTGAGCCGGTGTCATATATGGCAGATCCTGCACCGCCACCGCCGCTACCATACATGGTACTTGAAGTATTATTGCCACTACCGCCACATTGCCCGGCAGTGCGGTTGTCAGAGTAGTTGAGGGAATTACTACTGGTGCCTCCCACCTGATTAGCGCAACTGTTCCCTACACATCCAGCAGGATTGGAAAGGATAGTATGTTGCAGCGCCAGGGTTTGGTTGTTTCCGGTGAACGCACCCCATACAGTTTTCAAAGTGCGCCCTAATCCTTCCCAAAAGCCCGTTTTTCTCGTTTCTTGGGCTATAGTGATGGGCGCGGGAGGTTCTGCACTCATTGGTATTTCATTGCAACTATTAGCACTATAGTAAAGAATAGCTGTATCTGATGATATATCATTGGTTCCAGGTATACGTGAGGCCTCAGCTACTCTCGATACACCACTTCTTGACATAGTGCCATTGTAATGAGTTGTCTCTTTAATAAACCAGCTCGATAAAAATGAACTATCAATATTCACAAAGCCTTCGGTCGCATTTACAATAGCAAAATGAACATGGCCGCCTGTAGAAACACCCCCCTCACAAGAAGGATGACCAATAGGATCTCCTTTGTCAACTTCTACTCCTACACCCACACGGTCTTGTGAAGCAATATGCATATAATGGGTTCTCCAACCGCCATAGTGCTCAACTATAACTAACCCTTTTCCTGAACTAACAACTATACCATCCTGAGCAGCAACAACCCACCAGCGAGTATCCACAGTACCACAAGGCACTCGCTCAGGAGGCACAATATCGATCGCAGACCAAGGTCCTGGCGGACATTCGCTCCGAGTTTTACCAGGAGCACAATGTGAAATTCCATTGTTATGATGAGGGCCACTACTATAGTACCAAACTTCATCAGTAGGAAATGGTAATTGATAACCACTTGGCAAAGTTGTCGGTCCAGAAGTCAAGGCTTCATTAAATTCAAGAGTTACTGAGTCATTAAACCAAGTGGATAAGTATTCCACGAATTTAGCATCAGAACCTACCAGCCAAACCTGCTGTTCAGAAGTATCAAACATCCCCGAAAATATTTCAATTATTGCTATTGTAGCATCACTTGCATTTTCATAGTTAATCTGAGACAAATGAGCATTTTGTCTAATTGGTGTATAGCGTACTAAATCATACGCATTAACCAATTGATTTGTCAAAAGTTCAACATAATTGTAAAAGCTAGGCGTACCTTTGAAAGAGATTTCTGGAGAAGCGAATAGAGGTACCCCCACTGTTGGGTCAGTTATTAAGTGAGCTTTAGCCTCAAGCATTATTAACAATACTTCCGGATTAATTGAATTGAACATCGCATGAAACTTAATAATCTCTGCCGCAGACCACTCCTCGCCATTGATGTCTTCTATAAACTCTGCGAGTGGACTGGCCCACTTCTCAAGAAACGCTTGTATTTCAAGTTCAGATATACTGGTTGAATTAAGAAAACGGTAATCAGATATAAAGCCAGCCTCTTTTTTAACCTCAGTCGCATACATAGAAACTACGGAATTAACAAAGAGATTGTCAATAATATATTGACTCGCTGAAGTAGCCGGTTCAATTCCACCTTCCGTCGTTGAATGTTCCTGCCAGGTATTGTGCGTATTCGTGTCAATCGTACCTACTGTGGTGCTATTGCCATCCATTTCTGCAAAGCCAGTAGCAATATCCTCGCCAGTAGTGATAGTGCGCTCAATCGTGTGGATCTCTTTGGTGGTCACTACAATGCTGTTGGGGTCAACTCGCAGTTCTATCACCGGATACGCCGCCACAAAGGGACTGTCGCCCGGCGGGCGTACCCAGCTCGGCATCCCGCTGGTGATGAACGAATAATCTTGCGTGCGGGGATAACTGCCATAGCCACAATAAGCATCCCCGCCAGGGCAGAACGTGATCCCGAACAGCTCCTGCCCATCGTCGAACTTGTCGCCATCCGTGTTTTCAGAATCGCCGGTGCCCACGCGCGTTCCCACCATGAAGGCCTCGGCATAATCCGGGATTGTATCGTAGTCGCCATCGTTACAGATATTGACGTGTGTGCCATTGCGATCATTGAAGTTAGGCCAGGCGTTGGGCGGGCCAAAAGGCGGGCCGTAGTTCCACCGCACGGTGCGGGGGAGCGTAAAATCAAGTAAGGCCGCCACTTCCTGTCCATCCGTGTACCCATAAGGGTCGCCGTCGGAATTGGCATTGTTGGGATCCGTACACCACCAGTATTCCTCGGTGTCGGTCAAGCCATCGCCATCAGTATCTACACTAATAAGGGATAAAATACCGGCTCGCTGTTCTTCTGAGAGCAAGTGCATCGTTGTACGAAGATTGGTCTGAGCCTCCGCCAAAATCGCAGAGCCGGTTGTACCAATTCGAACTGCGTTGTCAAGGCGCATGACCCTAACGTCCCTGGCCTGTGCGAGCAGCGGTTGCACACTCTCAGCCAGCCAAGGGACACTTTCAGCATGATACTGCATCAGCGACCCCAAATCATTACTGGCTTCAGGCCGAAAGCGCAACTGCGCCAGCGTTTGTAGCTGCTCTGCATCCGCAAGAATCAATACGCGGGTCTCGTTCTCCTCCAAGACCACCACCCCTAGCGTATCCAGCCGGGCGCGGGAGGTGGTATTGGGCAACGTCACCCAGGTACGGAAGAGGTCAGTCCAGGCATCGAAGAGCTCCGCGGTTGGCGGCGCAATCCGCTCTTCCGGTAAAGGCGCAGCCGAAACCATTTCAGATTGCGGTAACGCCCAGGGGCTTGCTAAAGGGGTAAGTAAAACAACCAGGATAAAAAGATTGAGCAACAAGCGTGGGGTAGATTTTATGGGGTTCATTGCATACTCCTTCACGAAAATCTAAAGTGACTGTAAAAGAATGAAGAATTAGAAGATGTCATAGCCAGGCCATCACTATCCATTATAACATGAATTTAACCAAAAACGCAATAGAATTTTTGTCTTATCCTCAACCGTTCTATCCAATCATCATCCTCTCGGCCTGCAAGTCTGGGGGAGATATGCGTTAATTACACGGAATTAGCCATTCATGCAACTTTTGTTTCAGGCCAGCCAAAGCACAACCCGCCGAGGGGACTTCCTCGGCGGGTTGTGCTTCCGATACGCTATGTCGTCGGCTCAGCCGGCGGCGCTTCTGACCTCTGGCGGCGACGCGGCGTGGCATCGGTGTTGAGCGCCGGCATCCGAATGATGTTCCACCGCTCGGCCACCACTTCGATGCGCGATTCGGCGATGCTCAGGCCACCCACCTTCTCGGCCAGCGCGGCGCGTTCGGTGCGGCTCAAGCCCTTCACGCGCCGCTGCTCCACCAGCCGCGCCAGATCGGTCTCGGTATCCATCTGCTGGATGTACCCCACGACCTCCACATCCGTGCCCGGCTCCCAGATTGGCGCGTGGCCCAGCGCGTTAGGGAAGCGCACGGTCAACGCATCGAAGTTCTTGCCATCGGGATTGGGCAACATCCCTGGCCGCCGTTGCGCGATCACCCGGTAAAAGGTGTCGCCGCTCACGTTCCAGGTGCGGACAACTCGCCCAGAAATTGCTGCTGAATTCATAGAAATCCTCCTGTGATGAAAATCGCAAATCCAAAATCTAAAATCGTAAATCCTAACGCGGGGTCAGGATGGCCTGCAACTCGATGACCGGGATCGGCAAGCCTGGCCCAAAACTACCGCAGGGGAGCCCGTTGCCGTCCGCCCCGGCAGATTCGACCGCACCCCAGGGAATGATCGGGGTATAGCCCAACTTGCGCAGGTCGTAGGTATTCCAGGGTTCAGTCACCGTGCGCCAGGCCCACCCGGTACACTGGTGGAGTTGATACCAGTTGGCGTCCGCGCTCCCGTCGCCGTTCCCATCACAGTTTTGCCAGGTTTGGCCGATGGGTGGCGCGTCCCGGTAGAAGCACGGCCCCCAATCCTGGTGGACGCACTGGAACTCATCGTAACGCCACGTCCACTGCGGATACCACCAGGTCTGCACCCCGCCCTGATACGCGGGCATGTCCCAGGACTGCACGCGCGCATCGCAGGTACACAGTTGCTCCTGGCAGGCAGGATTCCACAGTGGGCCGTTCTCGATCAGGCCATACGAGGATGTTTCAAAGGTGTGCTCGATCAGACTCCCCGGCAGCACTTCATACGCGCGCGGGCCGCCATTCCAGGCGCGATCTTCGATGGTCAGTAACGCTTCATACGGTGGCCTAAAGCCAAAGAGCGGGGGCGCGCCATTGACCCAGCGCTGCCAGGCCGCGCCCAACTGCCGGTTGACGCGCGTGCCGGCAAGCACTCCGCCCACCGGCGCGGGGCAGGTCGGCAGCGGCTCGCTCACGCCGTACACCCGGCCATGCTCCACGTTACAGGGGAACGCGCGCCCGGCGGAGAAGGCTTCGACGCGCTCCGTGGCGCCCACATACCAGAACTTGGTCGGCAGCCCCACCAACGAGCGCGGCCAGGGGTTACGCAGCACTTGCGCGGGCGGAATCTGCGCCACCACGCGGATCTGCCACTCCCAATCGTCGCAGGTCTGGTCAATGCCGCCGGGGTAGACGTTGGGTACATCCTGGCACGGCCAATCGGTGCCGGGGTCGGGCGGGGGATTAGGCGTCGGGCGCGTGGACACCTCGCACTCGCCTTCTGCTGCACAGCGCGCGGAGATGACGTAGCAATGGCCGCCCGTCACGCACCACCAGCGCACCACCGAGAATCCATAGGGGCAGTTGGGGATGAACGCATCGCAGGCCGTGACGTAGCGCCCGCCGCCCGGCATCCCTGGCGGCGGCGCGGGCGTGGGCGCGGGTGGCCCTGGCGGTTGGCCGGGCGGTGGGTTGCCAGGTGGCGGATCCCCCGGTGGCGGCGGGCCAGGCGGCGGCGTGGGTGTACCACCTCCACCGCCTCCTCCGCCATCGTCGTGCTCACAAATCACAGTCCCAGATACAGGGTCGAAATTGCAATTACTCGCCCATGCTGGTTTAATGCTGAAAAACAGCCAGGCTAATGTGCTAATGGCAACAAAGATCAAACAGATATTGTGTCGGCTACGCATAATCATTCCTTTCGCTAGATGCGGAGAGCAGTAGGGTGCTACTACTCCCCGCGAATTTTTGGGACTGACGTCCCACACTCCAGAAAATTACGGGCTAGTCGGTGGATCTGGCAAGACGTGATTGGCTATGTTAGAAGCTCGCCATACACCATCAGCTTCTTTGACAAACTGCACTATCAGCAAATGATAGCGTCCGTCAATTTGATGTTCTTCTAGCAGCGGTACCAGGCATGGTGTGGTTTCATACTGTGCCTGCGTACATATATCTGCATCGAAAATGATCACCGCTTCCGTGTACAGTTTAGCTCTGGATACCTCGCAATGCATGGTATCCAGACACCGGATTGGGTTATCAGGGCCCCAAGCCCGATCAACAAAAATGAAGTTCGTGCTTAGTGGCCCCCATTCATACCCCTCTGCCAACAACGGCGCGACTTGCGCGCGGCTGGCGGCCCGGTCGAAGGCCAACAGCGTCTCGACACTGCCGGTCACGACCTGGGTATGCCCCATGATGGCGGCAAAGGCCGCGCGCAGCTCAGCTTCGTCAGCGGGCGGGGGCACGTAGTAGTCCATGTCCCCCTCGCGGACGCGCTGCCATTCCGGCGTCGCCGGGATGGGCGTCTGGGTAGGCGGCGCTAGGGTGGCGGGCGCGGCTACTGTGGGCGCGGAAGGCGGCGCCTCCTCCAGGCGCAGCCCCGTGAAGCGCTCGTACAGTCGCCAGCCGCCCAACCCTAGCGCGGTCAACAGGATGAGGCCCACCAGCCCCAACACCACCACGGTGGGCTTGTAAGACGTGCGTCGCATAGCAAAACCTCCTCAATGAACCAGAATCTTGGGTAACGGGACGCCCTCGAAGCGCCCAGCCTGAACGGGGCGCTTACTGCTGCTCCTGCGTGGCACCCCACGCGGGCCGCGCCCGACCGCGCACTTGCACTTGAATGCTCTGCCCGGCCAGGAAGAACGAGGGCAGCGTAGCCTGACAGTGTAATTCTACCTGCGTTGCCCAAATCGTGGGGGCGGTGCAGGTAATCGGGCCGCGTGCGTTGCGGCTGGCGTAGTATTGCGCCACGCCGGCGGCCTGGGGCGTCAACCGTAGTTGGCCGGTCGCCTGATAGTGCGCCACATCAATGTCCTGCGCGGCGGCGTGCGCGCCCGCATCGGCGGCCATTTGCGCGATGCGATAGGTGCGATACATCAGCCCGCCCTCGTACAGCATGAAGGTCAACAGCAGCAGCAACGGCAACAAGAGCAAGAGCCAGATCAATACCTGGCCTTCTTCCCGCTGGCATTGCTGCAGTTGCCGGTGACAGAATTGCGCCAGCCGGTGCTTCATGGGATGCGCGCTCCTTCCGCGCCGCGCAAATCGCTGGGCGCGCCTAAATCGAACCGGCCATACAGTCCGCGCGGGCCATATACCAGACAATAGCCATCGTTGACCAGCGGGCGCAGCCAAAAACGTACCGGCCCGGCGGGGTCTGGCGTGCCCGGCGCTGTCGGCCATAGTGGGATCAGCGAGCGGCCCGTCGCGGGATAACAGAGCAGGCGCGTTTCCAGCGCCGGCATATCCGGCGGCAACGGAATCAGCACATCCAGCCCCTCAAACAACACGCCCAACTGCGGCGGCCAGGGGTCCTGCGGCGCGGGCGGCGCGAGCGCCTGCTCCACCGCGCGCAACTCCTGTTGCACCCGCTGTAAAGCCACCGCCTGCCGGAGATACAGCCCCACCTGCGTCGCTTGCCAGGCCAGCAACACGACGCTCCCGACCAACCACCAGCCCCAATGGTTACGCATGGCTCACCACCGCGACTTCCAGCGTTCGACGCGAAACGTAGCCTGCTGGTGTAGCCGCACTTGCGGCCCGAAGAACAGCGGGGCGAGCGGGATGTCGCTCAAGTCCACGCCCGTCGTGACGCGGTTGCTGACTTCGACGCCGCGCCCCCAGTGCGTAGCCCGTAACTGCCACGTCATCAGCGCTGGATCCAGCCCGGCGTGCGTCAGATTGTACGCGCTGGCCTGATACGCCTGGGTGGCGGCCTGCTGCATATTCAGGCTCTCCGCCGCAAAGCGTCCCCCGGCAAAGGCCGCCTGATCTACCACCAGGCCCACATACATCATGCGGCCAAAAGCAAAAACGGCGGCCAAAAACAACAAGAGCAGCGGTAGCGCGATCAGGGTTTCGACAAACGCCTGACCTTGCTCTCCGGTGCGCGCGATGGCCGGGGACGCACTCATTCGAACACATCCCCCGGCCCAGGATAGAATTGTTCCCAGCGGAAGAACGCGCCGGTGCGTATCTCCGGTGCGGCCAGGTGATAGAGCAGCAACGCTGGGCCGGTATACGCGGCCTGCGCCCCCACGCCCCGCTGCGGCTGCATCCAGTACACCGCCGTATGGCCCGCCAGGTCTACGTTCCCGGCGCGCATGAACCGCGCGGCAAAGGCTTCGCCTTCTGTGATAGCCTGGGCTTTGCCGGCCTGCACCACCACCTCCTGCGCGTAGCTGGTATGGTTGAGCCGGTTCCAGTAGCTCCAGCCCACCCCGATGATGGCGCCGGTCATCAAGAGAAACAGCGGCAAGACCAACAGCAGTTCCAGGAAGGCTTGCCCGCTTTCGGGATTGGTTTTCGAGTTGCGCATACATCCTCCTTACCGGGCAGGGAGGAAGCCAGGCTCCCTCCCTGCCGGTTACTGTGGCTAAGGTGCCGTAATCTGAATCTGGCCGACGCTGGTCGTGGCCTCGCCGTACTTGCCGCCGATGGTCCGATACAACGTCAACACGCCCGCCGCTACGGCGAACACACCCGCAATGGCGATGATATATTCCAGCAAGCCCTGGCCTTCTTCGCGCTGCAACGCAGTGCGGACTTGCCCCCTGAGCAAAGCCCCCGTGCGCTGCGCGACTGGATGCTGGCTCACGCGCAGCACCCCCAACATCACGCGCTTTTTAAGCGTTTCCCACATATACTTGACCCTCCTTTCTGAACTGAGTGGGGATTCCAACGGTTTATAGACGCATCAAATCAGGGTTATTCTGAGTCCGGCACCTCCTTTCGCGGTTCAGAATGCGCCGCTGGCAAATTCCGCCATGATCCGGATAAAGCCCGGCGCGGTCAAGACCGCCAGCGTCGCCAACACCGCCAGAAACGCGGGAATCACCATCAACACAGCGTTGCGGCTGCCCCGGGTTTCGATACGTTGTTTCAATTCCGTGCGCAACTCCCGCGCCAGTTCGCGCAGGCTCGCACTCACGCCGCCGCCCATGTGCTGCCCGGCGCGACACAGGTTCACGAACGGGACCAGCACCGCCAGATCGCCGTTGAGGGTCAACAGCTCCTGCAAGGCGGTGGAAAGGTTTACGCCGACGTTGTAACTGCCGGCGACCAGAGCCAGTTCCTGAACGAAGGCGCCGCCCGGGCGCGCAGCCAGGCAGTTGATGGCCTGGGGCAACGGTTGCCCGCCCACCAGGAAGTTGGCTAGACGATCCAGCGCGGTTGCCATGTCCGCCAGCAGTTGATCGTCGCGCCGTTGGAGCTGGGCCTGCAAGTCCAGATCGGGCAGCAGAAAACCCGCCGCCGCGCCGCCCACAGCCCAGAGCAGCGCGCTATTGGCGCTGATTTCCAGGATGCTGGCGGCAAACGCGCCCATGCCGGCGCTCAGCAGCGCGACCAGCGCCGCCGCTGCCAGTTTGTAGGCGTAGAAGACGCGCTCATCGGGATACAGCGCGCCCGCGCGGCCATACATCCCGGCCTGCCGGAGGCGGTGAATCACGGCGCTGGCGGTATCCCGCCGCTGTAACCAGCCCTCCACCAGATTGCCGAATAGCCGATCTACCAGCGGACGCCGTTGCGCCACTTCGGTCAGGCCCAGCCGCCCGGCCAGCCCGCCGCGCGGACGTGGGCGACCGGCAGTGAGCAACAGCCCCATCCCGGCAGCGCCGCCGAGCGCGCACAACAGGATTGCGGCATTCATCCGGCAACCCTCCGCGCCGCCGCGCCGCCATCCACGTCCATCCCGGCGTTGGCGATGCGCTGCGCCAGGTAGTACGACAGGCCGCTAAGCACCAGCACGCCGACCAGTACCAATTGCCCATCGAAGGTCTGGTAAAAGCCCGCTTCGTAAGGCGCAAGGGCGACTTTGAGCAGCAGCAGGAATACAAACGGCGCGACCGCGATGATCAGCCCTTCCAGGCGGGGTTGGGTCTGCCGCGCGCGCACCTGCCCGCGAATCTGGATGATGCCCTGCATCAACTCGCGCACGCCCACCAGCACCTCGCGCAAACTGCCCCCCAACTGCTCGCGGGTGGCTAAGGCCTCGGTCAGCATGTCGAAGTAGGGATTCTGGCGGCGCGCGGCCACCCGATACAACGCCGTGCTCAAGTCCTCATGGGCACCCAGCGCGCCCGCGATTTCCAGGAAATCGCCCTGTGCCGGCGGCGGCATATAGGGCGCGGCCTCTTGCAGGGCTTGCCGCAGATTAGGGTTGGTGGTGTAGGCGCGCAGGAAAATCTCAACGCTTTTGTCCAGCGATTTGACATACCCATCGCGGAAGCGTTCCATGCGCGCGGCCCAGTATTGCCAGTACACCAGCGGGCCACCCATACACAGCGCCACGCTGAGGACGGAAGGCCCCATAATCACGGTCGCAAGCAGTCCCAGTCCAGCGCCCAGCCCCAGCCCGACGGTGAGAAATTCTCGGGTCGTGAGGGGGATTTCGGCGGCAGTGAGCCGGTCTTGTAAGGTCGGGCGACGTTTCTCGGCTACGGCCAGCCGCGCATACACGCGCGCGGTTGCCCCCCACCAGGCTACGGCTACCCCGGCGGCGGCCAGCAGGGCAAACCACCAGACAATGTTTCCCATCATTACCTCCTCCCAAAATCTGCAAATCAACAAGTCAGCGAATCAGCGAGTCAGCGAAAAAGCGAGAAAGCGAGAAAGCGAAAAGGCGAAAAGGCGAATTTTCGGGCATAGATTACCCCAGGGCGCTCAGTTTTAGCCCCGAATTAATCCGAATTAATGGAATCTTCTATTTGTTCTCGGTTTGCTGCGCGTAACTTCGAGGCAAAAAGGCGCGCAGGCAGGTTGGGCTTAGTCAGGCCGATGTAACACGGCCATCTCTTCACGCTTCACGCCTCACGCCTCACGTTTCACGCCTCACGCCCCGGCCGGCCAGCCCAGGATGCGGTTGAAGTCCAGGCTGCGCTCGCCGCGCAGTTGCGCCAGGCGATTCAGATGGATGACCCGGTTGACCGGCTGGAGTCCCACGCCTTGTTCGGCAAACAACGTGTTGATCCCTATCGTGTCCGCGCCGGGTTCCATGTCCCGGCTGGGCAACAATTCGGCAATCTCACGCACACAGCGCCGCCGTTGCCCGCCTACCGTTACGCGCTCGATGTAGACAATCACATCGAAGGCATCGGCCAGGTAGCGCAGGATGACGCTGGGCGCCATCTTGGAATCCGCAATCTGCCACATCTGCACCACCCGGCTGGCGACCTCGCGCACGCTGTTGGCGTGCAGCGTCAACAACTGCCCGTCGTGGCCGGTGTTGGCAGCCATCAGCACGGAGCGGATTTCGCCGCCGCGCGCCTCGCCGGTGACGATGCGATCCGGGCGCATCCGCAGCGCATTGATGACCAAATCGTCCAGCGTTACCCCGGCGGATTTGTCTTCGTCATTCGGCTCTGCCGTGACCAGGCTGATCCAGTTGCGCGCCGCCGGCGCACCCGGCGCGACGCCCGGCGGATTGAGTTGCAATTCGGCGGTGTCTTCGACTGTGATGAGCCGTTCCTCTAGCGGCAGGATAGACAGCAGCGCGTTGAGCGTGTTGGTCTTCCCGGAGCCGGTGCCCCCGGCAACGATGATATTCAACCGCGCCTGCATTGCCGCGACCAGGAAATCCGCGCTCGCCTGGCTGAGCGTCCCCAGCCGCACCAGGTCCGCGGGCGTGGTGGCGACCAGCCGGTGCTTGCGGATGGTCACGGCGATGGGCACGTTGCCCAGCAGCGGGAGCATCACCGCATTCAGGCGGCTGCCATCGGCCATCTGGCAATTCAAGCGCGGCTGGCGGCGCGAGAGCTCCCGCGCCTGCGCCCCGGCCGCCTGGTTGACCAGTTGGAAGACCGCGTTCATGTCCGTGAAGCGCACCGCTGCGCGGTACATACCCTGCTCGGCGTCGTCAATCCAGACCTGCTCCGGGCCGTTGATCATGATTTCTTCGACGGTGGGCAGGCGCAGGTACGGCTCCAGCGGCCCCCAGCCGAACAGGTCGTTCATTAGTTGCGTGACCAGCACGGCAGGCGGTTGGGTGAACGGTTGCCCGGCGCTGGCCGCGCGGGGCAGCCAGTCGTTCACCAGTGCCTCGATGACGGTTTGGGCTTGCTGGCGCTTCTGGTCGTTCAGATCGGCGAGTTCCGCGCCGGGAAACTGCGTGCGCAGCCGTTGGCGCACTGCCTCGCGCAGTTGCTCAAGCGGCGTTACGCCCGGCGCAGCCTGCGCCTGCTGGGTAGCGGCGGTTTGGGTGAAAACAGAGACGCCCGCCATCCTCAACTACTCCTGAACAACGCCGCGAGCTTGCGTCCCAGAGGCGCTTCAGAGCGGCGCGTTGGCCCGACCAGCGGCAGTCGCCCATCTACCTGCCCGCCCCGCTTCTGCCACTGGGGCGTCACCGCCGGGAAAAAGCGCGCGGCCATCCCCACGATGGCGTCGGACGTGGGATTAGGTTTGGCGTCCAGGATGAAAGGCTTTTGCAGGTTGCCGCTAAGCGAATAGGTCGGGTCGTAGGGGACTTCGGCGAACTTGCGCATCCCGATCACTTTGACCAGTTCCCCCAACTTGATGCCAGCCTCCGGCGTCCACTGGTTGATGACCAGCTCGAATTTATCCGCCTGCCCAAATACCTGCTGCAAATCCGGCACGATCTGGGCGGTGGATTGGATGTCAGCCACGTCGGGGCGCACCACGGTCAACACCAGGTCGGCGCGTTCGAGCGCGGCGAAATGCACGTCGTTGTGGATGTCCGGCCCTAGATCGAGCACGACAAAGTCGTACTTCTGCCGCCCGGTCTCGATAATCGCCTTGATGATGGCGCGGGTGCGCGCCGGATCGTCTCGGAACTCCGCGTTGCCGCCCACGCGCATATTGGGCAGGCCCGCGAGGACGTGCAGCCGCCCGCCCAGCGCGCGCTGGGTATACTCGCTCAGCATGGCCGCCGGGCAGGTATACGAAAGGCCCTGCTGTTGGGCGCGCTGATATTCCGGCAACGCCATGCCCACCAGCCCGAAGAGGTTGCGCTCCGGGTTTAGCCCCAGGCGGGGCGCGACCGCGCCGCGTGTCATGTCCAGATCGAGCAGCAGCGTTTTGGCATTGCCCAACACCGCCAGCGCCGCCGCCAGGTTGATGGCGAGGCTGGTCTTGCCCACGCCCCCGCCGGTGCCGTAGAGCGCCAGGCTCATGCGTTGCCATTGCAACGCGCCCACTGTCGCCATACTGGGCGCGAGCGGGGTGAACACTTCGGTCTCGCGTTTCGCCAACGCCTTGTCCACCACCTCCGAGAGCAGTTCCAGCAGGCGGCGGGCCTGCCCCGGATCTACCGGCAGCGCGACATGGCCCAGCATCCCCGCCGCGTACAGCTCCTGCGTGCGCGCTTCCAGCGGCGGCAATAGCCCGATCACGGCGATGGGCTGCGGCTGATGGTAGAGCAGGTCTTCGATGAGCGCGGCGTTGAAGCCCTGGATGGTCGGTGCCAGGAGCACTACATCTATCGGGGTGCTGTCCTGGTACTTCTCGACCTCGAGCAGCAGCGCCGAGCCAGAGGCCGCCCAGGAGACGAAGCGCGCCGGGCCGCCCGCGCACAACTGCTCGATCTGACGCACCGCATGCACGTTTTCATACGCGATGATGACGTTGTAGTGCCGTTCGTTCATGCCGCCCACTACCGCTCGGCGGCGCGCTCTTGCCGCTGTTCCCAGGCCGCCTGGACAAGCGCGGCCACGTCGCGGCTGCGCCAGAAGCCGGTGTTGAAATCGCTCCAGGTGTAGCCGGGGGTGGTCGGGAACGGTTGCCCGGCCTCCCACTGTGCGCGCCACAGCGCGGGGCGCACGGCCAGCGTCATCTTGCCGTTGAAGATGCCCCAGTCCAGCTCTTCCGCCACACTTTCGCGTACCAGCACATCTACGCTAATGACGCTGCCCTCGATGAAGGGCGGCGGGGCGGCGCCATCCGCCGTTACCGCGCCGTATTGCGGGTTGGGAATCTGTTCGCGGTTGACGCGCACCACATAAGCGCCTACCACCAGGCGTTTGGTGACGGGCAATTGCAGGGTCAGGGTGAGCGGCGGCGCGGCCTCGATGACGGGCAGCGGGGCGGGGGTCGCCAGCGGCGGAACCGGCAGCAGCGGCACGGCGGAGGTCAGCAGTTCCGCCGCGCGCACGGTGCCGATGGAGGTGTAGATGTCCACCAAATCACCGACCGCGACAAAGGGCGTGGCGCTGGCGTTGAGGGGTACGGTCTTGATGACCAGTTCCGGGTTGGTCAAGGCCAGGGCCAAGCGGCGTACACGCCCGGCGTTCTCGCCGGTGACGATGCGGGCGCGGTTGAGCACTTCGCCCGCGCGCACGGTTTCGACGAAGACGCCATCGGACAAGAGCAGCGGCAACTGGTCTTCGGTGATCACGGCCTGTAACAGAGCCGGGCTGAACGCCTGGCTGTCTACGGTCAGGTAGCCGCGTTGCTGAGCTTCCTGCACCGGGGTATAGGCGGGGATGTCCTGCATGGCTACGACGACCACGTAGCGCGCGGGCGTCAACAGGTCGGCGACCACCAGCACGCCGATGAACGCTCCGGCAATCAACACCAGGCCCACCCAAAACTGTACTGATTTCACAATGCGCATAGGGTTCCTCCTCCAGCAAATCTGCAAATCACGAATCGCAAATCCAAAATCCAAAATCTAAAATCGCCTCACGCGCAGGCGCAAAGCAGCCTTACCGTACCTGGCGGGTTTCTTCGCGGTTCACCCTCCCGTGGGTGAGCCGGGGGATAAGTCCAGGCGGGCGGCTTCTGCCTTGCCCACGGTGTGGCGCAACCGATCCACCCAGCCGGGCGGCTTCTCGCCGAAATACTGCGCGCCCAGCCCTTGCGCGGCGGCCTTGAGATCGCCCACCACAATCCGCGCGTTCGGCCAGTGCGCTTTGAGCCGCTGTTCGTGCCACGCGGCCACCGGGTCTTGATCCCGACTCACCACCAGCACCACATCCGCCAACTCGGCCAACCCCTCCGGGGGCGCCAGCCCGCCATCCACGACCACCACGCCCAACACTTTGAGCATCTGGAGATACGCGGTCACCTGCACCGGAAAAGCGTGGCAAGCCCGGGTGTAGAGATAGGTCTGCCCCTGCTGCGCGGCCCGTTCGGCCTGCTGGACGTGCTCGCCCGGCGGCCATTGCCCCACCTGGCTTAAATCCAGCACGCGCCCGCCCAGCCGGGCGGCCAGCGCGCCATCGGCAGCATCAATCCGCACTGCGCGCTCCAGGTACTGACTGATATGGTAGGCCAGCGTGGTCGCGCCGACGCCGCCCTTGGCACCTACAATCAACAGCAACATCGCGCGCCTCCCTAATTCAGTCCCGGCGGCGGGGCGGCGCGTTGCGCTTCCGCCGCGCGCTGGGCCAACGCCTGGCGCACTACTTTGACCTCTGCCTCCGGCATGGCGAGCACGGTCGCGGTCAGGTCGTGCGCGGCGCCGGCGGATAGCCCGCTTTTGCGCCCTAACCGGAGCACGAGTTGCGCGACCGCTGCCGCGTGGAATTTGCCGGTGGCGTCATCCGTCCACGTTTTGTACCAGCCCATCAGGAACACTTCCTCATTGCCGGGCGTCTCGTCCAGCAATTCCGCGCTGCGCCCCCAGGCTTCGATGGTGTGCCAGGTGGGTTCCTCGCGCGCTTCGCCTTCCAACGTCGTCCAGGCGCGTTTGGTGACGAGCCGCGCGCGCAGGTACTTGCGCCCGCCGCGCACTTCGAGGCGCGTCTCCGGGAACTTGTACAGCCGCCCAATCAGAATGACCTGGTTATACATGCCGGAGCGCCGCCGCCCGCGCAGCCCCGTGTTGGCTAAAACAATACATGGCTCACGTCCTTTCCCTCGTAGAAGTTTCGAGCACACTTGCTAATGCGCCCAGCGCCCACGCGCCGGTGCTGCCTGTTACCAACGCCGCGCCCCACCGGAGCGCCCGCGGCTGGCCCAGTGCTCCGGTCAGTTGCGCCCCGGTCAGCCAGACGCCCAGCACGAGCGCCTGCCACACGGGCGTCCAGCGCGTGGCCTGCGGCACGGCCAGCCCGCCGCTCACTCCGGCAATGAGCCACCCGCTGAGCGCCGCCGGGAGGTCGCCGTTCAGCAGCCCGCCCAGGCCGTAGGCAGCGGATAGGAGTGCCGCGCCGCACCAGGGCCAGCGAGGCGCTTTCACCGCCAGTCCCGCAAGACCCGCGCCAGCCACGCCGCAGTCAGCGGGGCGTGGAGCTCGTGCCAGGCGGCGGCGAAAGGCGCGCGCCGCCGCCCGCCATCCAGAATGACCACCTCGAACTGCGCCGCCTCGCTCTCGGTCAATAGCCCCGGCTGCACGACGATGTGCTCTAGGAGTTGCGGCTCTGCGCCGGGCGTTCCGCCCAGCAGCAGAGCCACGTCGCCGCGCCGGGGTACATCGCACACGGCGACCCGCGCCGGGCGCGCGGCCAGTTCGCGCGCGGCAGTTACGGCGGCGGTGGTGACGCCCAACCCGCCGCGTATCCCATAGAAGCCCAGGCGCACCTGGCACGGCAGACGCAACGCGGGCGCCGGGATCCGCTGCGCCACCGGAGGCGCAGGCGGCGGCGCTGTCGCCGCGGGCGCGTCCGCGGCTTCCCCCCATTGCCACTGCAAATCGGCCAGAGCGGTGTCGGGCGAGACATAGGTGACCGGCAAGCGTACCGCGGCGGGCAGCCGCGTCCCAACCGGGGCAATGACGAGCTCCGCTCCCAACGCCTGCGCCAGGGCCGCCGCCGTATCGGGCGCGGCCAAGCCCAAGGGCAACAGGCGCGGGTGCGCCTGGCACTGCAGGAGCAGGTCTTCCGCCGCGTCTTCGGTGGCGGCGACAAAGAGCGCGCGATAGCGCGGCGCGGTTGGCTCAGGCGACTGCGCACGGGCCATGGCTCACTCCACCGTGAAAGGGGCCGAAAGGAGCTGCGGTTGCCCCGGTAGCCCCACGCCCACTTGCAGCGGGCCGGACACATCCGCCGGCGCATCCACCACCACGACGCCCCGCGCGCTGGCGCCCGGCGGGAGCGCGCGCTCCGGCAGCAAAGTGTATCCGTGCAGCGTCAACCCGAACTCCGCATCGCGGGCGCGGGCATACCAGCGCCCGTCTGTATCGGTGACGTAGATCTCGGCCAGCGACAAGGCCAACGGCCCGGCGCCAACATTGGACACGCGCATTTCGAGCACCAGGAACACGCCCAAGGGCGTCACCGGCGTGCCGACGGTGGTAGAGATGGGGGGCAGGCTGCCCTGCGGCGCGGGCCAGGGCAACGCGCCGGGATAGCGCCAGGCCCGTTCCACTGCTACCTGTAACCCGGTGGGGGTCGGCGTCGCAATCAGGAGCGGCCGCTCCGTATGGGGCGGCGCGGGCGTGGGCAACCAGGCCAGGTGTTGACACTGCAAGAGCAGCAGCACGGCCAGCCCCGCGCCGAGCAAGCCGGCCCACCGGCCCACCGGGTTTAGCATAGCGCGCCTCCTTGCCGGAGCACATAGTCCAGCTCCGCATCACTGGGCGGCGCGATGGCCGACAGGTTGTAGAATTGCACCGGGAAAATCTCCATCCCCTCCTCATGTTCCAACGTCTCGCGGGTGCGCCGCACAAAGCCCACCCCGGTCGGCAACTTCAACAATTTCAACGTCCATTTGGAATACTCGTCAATCGAGGTCTTGCCAGGCAACTGCCCCAGTTTGGGCACGGCGATTTCTGCGTCTTCCAGCGTGCTGGTTTTCTGGGCGATGACCAGCGCGGTCGAAGTGACCACCCCCGCCGGCAGCGGCGCCCAGTGTTGCGCGGAGGTGAACAGGTACAGCCCCAACTTGCGCCCCCGGTCGGTGATGTTGTTCCACAACCCGGCATCCTCGCCGATGGCCTGGGCGGTCTCGGTCTGGCTCGCCGCATCGCTGCGCATCACGACGTGCGCCTCTTCCACGAAGATCAGCGTCTCCGGAACTGGCAGGCCATTGCGCAGATAGTAGTCATACGCGCCATCCGCGTGCGCGAAGATGCCCGCCACCATCAACCCCACGATGAACTGCTTGAGCGGGCCATCATCGCCGAACTTGCCGGTGATGACCGTCGCGCGATGCGGGTCTACCCATTCGGCCACGCCCGTGCCCCCGGCCCGGCCATACGCGCGATAGTAGACGCCGCCGGGCAGGTACTCCTCCAACTTGTCGTAGATGCGCTTGGCGACCCCGGCGGAGATGTTATCCTCCCGCGTGCGCTTGAGTTCCGCCAGTTTTTCGCCCAACGCCCGCCGCAAATCGCTCATGGTCACGTCCTGCGAGCGCGCCGGGTAGTACGCGCCCAGCTCATCAATCACGCCCGCCGCGCGGTACGCATCCAGCGCCGCGCCCTTGAGCAGGTTGAAGGCCGTACCGCCCGCCGGATACGCCAGCAGCCACTGTTTCGCCACCGTCGCGGCCCACATCGCCGGATCAATGTGCGGCGAGGGGATGCACAGCGGGTTGAAGTGCAGGTGGTGGTAGTCCGGCTCGGTCAGCGAGTAGAAGCGGAAATCCTGCGGGTGCAGCAGGCGGCTGAGTTTGCGCCACTCGCCGGTGGGATCGAAGATCACGCAGCCGATGGCCGCCCGCCCGCCGGTGGGGGCCGCGGTCAACGGCCCATAGGTCTCGGTGGGCAGCGGATGGCCCTGCGCATCCACCCGCAGGCGGTTGACGATTTGCGCCACCAGCCAGAACGCGGCATTCGATTTGCCCGATCCCGAATCGCCCACAATGACCGTGTGCATCAATTTATCGCGGCTGATGCGGTAGACGTTGTCCGGGTCGGGCTGCAAATTGAGATCCAGCACCTCGCCCAGCGGCAACTCGCCCTGCGTGTGGCGGCGCGAGAGGTTCTCCGGCCAGGGTTCGAGCGAGGCCGAGATCGTGCCTGATGACAGCCGCAGCGGATGGGTCAGCGCGGCCAGCTCGTTGCTGGTCAAGACCTGCGCGTGCTGGTAAGTATCAATGAAGGCCGCCGGTTCTTTGCGCGGGTCGAACTCCAACCGCACGGCGTGCGCCCACAGGGTGGCATCGCCCGCCCGCAAGGCCACCGGCGCGACCACCGCCTCTTCTTCGCGGAACGCGGCGATGGCCGCCGCCCCCAACTGCTCCAGGATCGTGGCGTTGGGCGCGAACAGGGTCACTTGCGTCAGGAACAGCCCCGTGTTGAGGCCCGCGCGGCAGCGGCTCACCTGCAACTGCAACAATTCCGCCAGCTGCGCCTGCACCGCGTCTTCGATGCTGCGGCTCCAACTCAAGCCCCCTATCAGACTGCCGCCGCTCGGCCCGGCGACGCCGCGCGTGCTGGCCTGGAGCAGCCCGGCGCTGGAGATCAGCCCCCCGGCCTGGCTGTTAGCCAGCGTGGTGGCGTACTCGCGCCCCGTGCCGATCATGGCCTCCTCGCGCACCGCCGCTCCCCGGCTCGTCTCCGTCTGGCGCAACTGCCCGCTAACCTCTTCGCTGCGCGCGCCCTCCGTACTGCGGGCGATGTCGCGCTCCAGATGCCGCTCGGCGGTGAGCACATCGGCCTGCACCAGTTGCCCGGCGCGGCTGCCGGTCTCGCTGAGCGTCCCGCTGAAGGTGCGCGCAAAGGCCGTATCGCGGGCAAAGGTCGCCGCAACTTCCTGCTGCCAATCCGCCTCCGAAGCCACCTCGCTCTCCCAGGCGCGGTCGCTGGTGCGGTCTACCCGGCGCGTGTCGCCGTAGGCTTCGGTGTACCCGTAGCCCGTTTGGGACGAGCGCGTCCCGCCGCCGCTGCGCCACTCCGAGGTGGCCGCGCGCTCGTTGCCCGTCCACTGGCGAGCGAGGCTCTCGGCCTCCGTACCGTCACGCTGATACTGCACATCTTCCAGCCCCGCGCCGCGCTCTTCGATGCCGGTATCCAATTGGCGGTGGCTCTGCCCGCCACCATCCACGCTGGCGTCCTGGAGCGCGCGTTCGTTGACGATGTTACCCCGCTGCCCGGTAGCGGTCTCCGTGCCCGCGCCCATCCCCATCATGCCCGGGACAAAGCGCGCGCTGTCTTGTTGCTCGGCGAACTGGTCTTGCCGGTAGACATCCTGCCGCTGATCCTGCGTTTGCTGGCGGTTGAAGGCCTCCTGCCCGTTCTCGGTGGTGGCGCGATAGATGACGTTTTCGTAGTTGCGGGCCTCCTGATCCTGCCCGCTATGGGTGAAGGCGCGCTCGCTCTGCTCGGTGTAATCGCCTGACCACTGGCGCGTGCTGCCGCCGCTATACGCGGCGCTCTCGGAGAAGGCGGTGCTCTCGCTGCGCCCCCCGGCCCCGTAACGGTTGCCGTGCGTGGCTTCATCCAGGCCTTCGACGCTGTACAGCTGGCCCTGTTCGCCCACCTGCTGGCCGCGTTGCCCGCTCTCGGTGAGCCGCTGGACGCCACTCTCGTGCAGGCTGCCGGCCTCGCTGCCCGCGTAGCTCTTGTGCGCCTGGTAGGTCTCGCTATAGGCGCGCTCCAGCTGCGCGACGCTGTGCTCGCGCTCGCCTAGCCGCTCGGCGATGTGCTGCGTCTCGCGGTACTGTTTGGCCTCGCTGCCCGCGTAGGTCTTGCCGGACTCCGCCGCCTGCGCAAAGCGCGCGGTTTCGCTGGATTGCCCGGCGGCCACGCGCTGCCCGCTGCGCTCCTCGTACAGCCGCCGCTGGGCCTGGCCCAGTTCGGCGCTGCGATACTGCTGCTGCATTACCGCGCCGGTCGGGTTCACCCAGAGCGGGATGGCGGCGCTCAGCGAAGCCTGCTCCTGCCCGCGCACCCGCGAGGCGTAGTGGGAGAGGATGTCGGCGGTTTGTAGCAGGATGCTGCGAATATCGGGCGCCGCCAGCGGCTCGACCTGCGTCACTACCGCATACGGGACGGGGCCGATGCCCGCCGCGATGACTTCCAACTGCTCCTGGGCATCTTGCACCGCGCCGAAAGCCAGCGTGCCGCTCTGCATCCCGCCCAGCCCGGCTTTGACGCGCGGCACCAGTTGCCCGATCAGCGCGGCGGTACATTCGCAATCCCACAGCAGGTTGTAGTAGGCCGCGCCCTCATCGGGGGTAAAGAAGGTGAAGAGGGATTGGCGGAAGCGGCCCAGCAGGGCCGCGTGCAGGCGCAGCGAACCGCGCAGCGCGGCCCGCACGGCAGCGAGCGGTTCGGGCGCGTCGGCGATCCCGCCGTAGAGCTGCATCAGCCCGTAGCGGGGGACGTTGGCGAGGGCAAAGGCCGCCCATTGGTTGCGCTGGCCCTGGGGATCGTAGAGCATACTGATGACATCATCGCTCAAGTCCAGGTGGGAGGCGGTGCGGGTATGCACGGTGCGGATGCGCCGCAGCAGGAAGGGTGCCCAGCCGCGCCACTGGCCGTTGGCGCGCTCCTGCGCAAAGCCCAACGCGCGGGTGGCCCGCTGGTTGAGCACCATCTGGAAGTGCTGGTATGCCTGCACCTGGCAGCCGCCTTCGAGATCGGCCAGGTCGGTGCCCAGGACTTGGAGCGCGGAAGCGCGCGCGGTATGGCGCATGGTTCAGCCGCGCGGGGTGCGGGTGAGGCTCGCCAGGGCACGGGCAGCGGTTTGACGTCCGCCGCCCCAGGGCGTGCCGCGCTGCCAGAAGAGGAAGCGCAGGATGTAGGCGTAGTAGCCCACCAACACCAGGCCGCCGAAGCCCAACAGCCACAGCGAGGTGCTATACAGGAGCGTGGCGGTGGGTTCGGTAGACGCGCCGGCCAGCAGGCCGGCAATCCGATACCCCAGCAGGATCAGTCCCAGGGCGGCATGGCTCATGAGGATGTAGGGTGTGGTGGCGCCGCGCTGATCGGGCTGGAGGTAGTTGAGCAGGGCCGCCGCGCCCCAGGTAGGGGCGAGCAGCCAGCGCACGCTGCCGGGCGCGAGGGTCACGCCCAGCAGGTAGAGGCTGAGGATCAGGCTGTATGAGAAGAGATAGCCGGTGGTTTGGCGCATGAGCACTCCCCTGGCGCACACAAAAAAAAGAGGCTCACCCGGCGATTGCAGTGCAATCGCCAGGTAAGCCTCTCTTACTCCCCTGCTCGGGCGCGCGGGCGGTAGGTCCCGCAGATGGCTGCCTCCGCCTTTGTTACGCGGCGGGCGCCACACCTTTCCAGACAGGTAGCTCCACCAGGAAGCAGCCCGGCGGCCTGTCCTCCCCCCTTTTGTCTAAGGCGGGGAAGTTTCCTGCGGGAGATTATACCGGCAGGGCGGATTTTTTGTCAAGGGCAAAATTCTTGACTTTGGGGGGAGGTATTCTATACTGATATTGAAGTTACCTGATTCTGATGCTTTTTGTGATTAGCTCCCCAGAGTAGGGAAAAGATTGTATTTTCGGCTTGTTTTGAACGGTTTATGCCCTAAAAAGGACGTTGGGATGCTTTTGATTTTTTTTGATTTAGAAGTTCTCTAAACAGAAAAGTCCCGTGTAAGGGCGCGTTAGCAGAGCTTATACGGAAAGCAGCGGGATTTTCCGCTGTGAGAGTGGTTAGGCTGAAAGATTCGGTCTGTTATGGTCGGCGGGGTGGGCGACCGCCCCGCCGACCATAACAAGACCGACCGCGCCTTTGGCGCGTGCTGGCGGCGGGGAAACGCGCTTTGAGGCGTACCTGCTGGCAGAGGGGCTTTCCCCGCAGTCGGCGCGGCGGCTTATGCTTATCGTTAGCCCGCTTTAGTCTCACATTTTACTGCATATTCCAAAAGCATAAAAAAGGCAATACTGATATGACAGATATTCCTATAAGTATCCAAGAAGAATGCTTGATACAAAAGTATTGGGAATCAAGAGGGTTCACTATCCGGCGATTAGATGACAAAGAAAGAGGAGCAAATCCCGAACAGGCTTGTGAATGGTTTATTCATTCTGATTCAGATGAGTTCTTGTGTGAAGTAAAAACAATCACTTCTGTAAAACGAGGTAAAAGTACGGGTGATGACTTTAAAAAGAAACTAAGAGATCGGGTCAAGAGTTATATTCAGTCGGTGCAGAAATTTCAAGGGCTTTCATATAGGCTAAGAATTGATAGTGATGATTGTTATGTGCCACCGCAAGAGGATTTGAATAAATTCTTGAAATGGTTAAAGCATTCTCTTCTCAATATTGATGCTGGCAATATCCCGCACGGATGGAGTGTAGGTAAAGCAAATGCCTTTCAGTATTTTTACGCTTCGTATTCATTTCGATCTGCTGTGTCTGATGATACCTCTGGAGCAGATATTCAACTTTTTCTTTACCGAACTCAAAACAATGAGTTAGAAGTTACAGTGCATTGGTATGGTGATTTGAATGCTTCACGGATAGAAGATGTTATCAAAAAGGCTCAAAAACAATTACAAAAATCAAGCGAATCTTACCCTAATGCAGCACGTTTAATAATATTGACCTTTGCAAGCCAGACATATACCACAGTTAAGTCAGAGCAAGTTGCTTTCAGTGGACTAGCGTTTATGGAAGATCAACTTTGGTGTACAATTCAGCGGTCTTTGAAAAAACACCCGAGTCTGAGTGCTATTGCTATATTAGATTGGCAACAAATAAATACTCCGCGCTTTTGGGTGATTCATAACCCTTATTTGCAAGTGGTGAAACCGTTAAACAAATCTGTATTTGATGATGGTGATTCAACTCAATTTTTCCCAGAGGCGGGCTAACATTGCATCAAGACCGACCGCGCCTTTGGCGCGTGCTGGCGGCGGGGAAACGCGCTTTGGGGCGTGTCTGTTGGCAAAGGGGTTTTCCACCAGTCGGCGCGGCGGCTTATGCTGATCGTTAGGCAATTCTTTAACGAGGGTTTATGCTTGAAAAAAAACTACGGTGGCAAAACAAACTAGACCCCATCCCCCTGCCCTCTTCTCCACGTCGTGGGGAAGGGGATTTAGAGGCAGAATGGAAAAACCGCTGCGCTAATCAGCCTCTTGCAAGTCACTTCTAGCGTCTGTCTAGCCAATATTGCCACTGTAGAAAAAAACAAGTTGGGATAATAGAGAGTAAAATCGATAGGTATTTTGAGAGTGTGCCATTACCTATTGACAATCAAGCATTAGCGATATGGCATCTATGCACTGTCGTTGAAGACAGTATACGCCTGCGTCTTGAATACTTACGAAGTTCTTCTATTGGACAAGAGGAGCTCATCACTGAGATAAATCATACGCAGTTTTTTGTAGATAGACAGGGTTATACTTTAAAACATGCTTTGAATGCCATTCTAAATAGATTAGAGTCAAAGTCACTTCCGGATAGTTGGAAACCAAAGGTGGATGATGAAATTTTTAGAAAAGCGTGTGAGTTTATGGAAGCATCTTTTGATTATTCTTTGGCCGTCGCAGCATTTAGCAATTATCACAGTGGTAATCACACAAAGTGTACGTTTGATTCTAGTAAAAAGCTACTTGAATTTGAGTTTGATGAGTACGAAAGAGCATATTGGGCATTACATGTTTTTATGTCATCGCGGAGTAATAATGAAACCAGTCTAACGTATCTTGCTCAGTTTATACTTTGGTTCTTGAATCCAAGTCTATGGCCGGACGGTGTCAAGCAAGCTGTTTATGATATATGTAGGAGAGGGCTTACAGTAAAATATAGGTTTAATTCCCCAATCATTAAAAGTTTAATGGATGAGTTATCTTCGCCTCCCCAATTAGTACCAAAAGAATGGGGATTTCCTTGGGCTACACTGCAAGAGTCACGGCAGTTTATGAAAGCATTGCAAGCTTGGTGTATGTACCATTTGTTGATGGTACATTTTGGTTCTCTGCATCTGTCAGTTAAAGGATTGGGAGTGGCAAGTCTTTGTCCAGTTATTGGCCAAAGGCAGTTTGTTCGTGAGATGGCAATTCTATCCGATTTGAAAACAAGTACGGTGGAGAATATTATTCAATTTTTAGAACTGGGTATTGCTGTGGACACTCCAGATCCAGTGTTACAGCCACTTATACCTGTGGCAGAAAGGGTTTTTGCTATACCGGCAATGAATACTATTTCTAGTGCTTACGAAAGGAATCTTTTAGTTCTCCACGCAAGGGTGGATAAGCCATCATTTGATTTGCAAAGCAAGAGCTTTGAAGAAGGAATGACACAAACGCTAATACAAACTATAGGAAAGAGGTTTCCATTTCACAAGACCAATACTTTCATTCCTTTTCAAGGACAAGCCGGTGAGGTTGATTTGATTATAGCTGATCCTATGGTTCACACTATTCTGGTAGGAGAATTGCGGTGGTTTCTGCCACCGGGCGATCCAAGGGAACATATTATCAAGAAAAAAGAATGTATCAAAAAAGTGCAACAATTGAAGCCCAAAGTGTTGGCTGTCCAAAAGAATTCTTTGGAAACACTTGAGCTTCTAGGTGTAAGTAGTCGAGAAATAGACAAATCAGATTGGGCGGTTGTAGGTGTTGTTATTGTAGATGGGTATTCGGGTGTTCTATCTCCAACTGTGGATATACCAATAGTGCCGCAATATGTCTTTATTGAGGGGATTCAAAAGTGTGCAAACTTGCACGTTTTCCATGATTGGCTTTGCTCCTTGGTGTGGCTTCCGCAAAACAAGACGCACTTCGTATACAAGCCCGTTGAAGCAAATTTTGGTGAATATAGACTTCAATGGGAGGCTACAGACATCCAAGGGCAGGCTGAGGATTATCTTCGTGTATACCTCCCAGGCAGCATTGAGAATTTTTCACAGATTTTAAGTTTTTAGTGATTTGCCTAACAAGCGCATACAGCCGAAGCCGCTTACATGGCTGGTAGCGGGGGGTAAATCGCACCCATAGTAGATTTTTTGTGAGGTTGATTGCTTCGTCGTGGCGCGGGTGCGGGTTATGCGCGGACCGGTTGGGCTACATACTGTAATCAGTACTGGAGTAGACCATGGGTGAGACTAAAACTGAAAAAACGAAGGAGTTAGTCACATTTGGCGCGGAAATCGCTGGTGCTGTTACTGGCGGCACTATAGGATTTGTCATTGCCGGACCAATCGGTGCTGTTGGCGGCGCAGTCGTAGGACCGATCTTGACCAAGGGGTTGGAAATCGCGGCTGACTTTGCTCTTCGGGATCTCTCCCGAAGAGAGAAAATCAAAGCGGGCGCAGGCCTTGTCTTCGCCTACAATAAAATCATCAAATACCTTAAGGAAGGGCGTATACCTCGAGAAGACGGTTTTTTTGAGCGCGATGTGACTGGCAGATCAGCGAGTGATGAGATACTTGAGGGTGCTCTGCTTAGATGCAAGAATGAGCATGAGGAAAAGAAACTCAAACTCATTGGTAATATCTACGCCAACGTGGCATTCATGCCGGAAGTGAATGTCGCCGGAGCGAATTGGCTTTTACAGAAGTGCCAGGAACTAACCTACAGGCAGTTATGTGTCATTACGCTCATAGAACGAGCAAAGAACAAAGGTGTGTCTTGGGGACCTAACGACGGAGATCCAGCTTTTCAGATGGAGTACGAGCAAATAGACTATATGCTTGCACGCGATCACAGCCCTGATTCTGTCAGGAGTTACAATGAGACTGGCGTGGGTCTGTGGGTTATTGGCTTATCAAGAGTGGGCAAGTTCTGTTATGAAGTAATGGGCCTAAAGGAAATACCCGAGGAGGACTTGCTCAAGCTCGAACTGCACTTTCCTAGAGCATTTGAATAAGTCGATAGCCTTCGGCGTGCAGTGTTGCGGCCCAACACTGTGTGGAGCCGACGCCCACCCTTGCGCTTTAACGAGTGTGACTCTGGTCACGGTGGTGTCGGTTAGTCAGGCTAGCCTTGACAGCAGAGGCGGGTAGGCGCGGTTCACACCAACCATTAGGTAAACTCATACATAGCAAGAGATTTCTGACAAAAGACGTAGCCCCGATTCTCCCTGTCCGCTACCAGACTCAAAATACAGCAACCCCCCAGCAGTGACCTGCTGGGGGGCTTTTTCTCAACCTCAAGAGCCAATAACCAACCCCAACGCCTCACAAGGCCATCAGGTAATCGAGAACCAGGGGCAAATCATGCACCGGATCGCCGGTGAGTGGGGAAACTTCCACGCTGCCAGCGGCCGTGTGGAAGTGGTGCGGATGGGAGGATATGCCTGGGAAGTGCTCTTTGTTATCCCAACGCAGGACTTGATCCCCGCTCAGGAAATGATAAGCATAATCGGTATGGGCACCGTTACGATACAGGCGCACTTGCAACATACCACCATGCGCCAGTTCCGCACGCACTTTGAGCGCGACTTGCTGCTGTGAAAACTGGTGGGTTTCCAGCACCCGCACGGCGCGGCAGGCCGGCAAGCTTTGCAGGGTAGTCAGCACCAGATTAAGCAGGTCAGCCAGTGAGTTCACGCCCCCGCCTCAGCGCGCAAGCCCAGCCAGCTCGCCAGCATCTCCCGCGCGATCTTCCAATCGAACGCATCCTCTTCCTCCGCCATCACGGCCTGGTTTAGCGCCGGGTTAGGCACAGCCGCCAGGGTGGCAGAGCGCGCTTGCAGGTAGGCTTCGAATTGCTCGTAAGTCATGCCATACTTGGCTTGCAAGGCTTCGCTGATGGCGCGGTAAGTTTCAATCTGGCGCAACACATAGGCGCGCGTCATTTCGGCCACGGCCTGCTCGGGACTGGCAAATAGCCCGCGCCGCACAAAAGGCTCCACCATCGTCACCAACTGGGTACTCATCGCTGACATCTCTATGCACTCCCCTTTCTGCTGGTAGTGACCGCTTTAGCGGTTCTCCGAACGGCTGAAGCCGGCACTACGAGCCTGAATCATGATTTACTGAGTCTTACGCAAAAACGCAAAGAAGATTAAAAACGCTTGGCGCTCTTGGTGTGAAATTCCCGCCAACCGCTGACGCATCGCCGGTTAATCCGCAATGCCCCTGAAATTCACTTACCCCAATTATAGCATGAATTTGACCGCCGCGCATAATCCTCATCGCACCTGATAGCGCGGCGCTTCCGGCTCCTGCTCCTGCTGCTTCTCTCGCAACCGCACGGGATGGCTGATCCGCGCGCCGCCGCGCCACACGGGCAACGGCTGCGTGAGCAGCCACAGACCAAAGCCGCCCGCCAGCAGCGCGAACGGCCCGGCCCACACCAGCCCGGCGCCCAGCCAGGCCCAGCCGTTGAGCCACAAGTGCAATCCGCGTAACAGTAGTTCCTCAGTCATCTTCACCCTCCCCACCGGCGCGCGCCGCTGGCCGCAGAGCCTTGGGCCAGCGATACCGGTGCTGTTTTTCAGGCCGCGCGGCCCCCGCGGGCCAATCGTCCGCCGGCATCCCGGCCTCCTGATTGAAAGCGTGCAACTCGATCAGCCGCGCCGTGGGCAACCAGGCATCCTTGAGTTGCAACAGCGAAAACGTGGCGAAGAACGCCCGATCCGGCCACCAGCAGATGCGCGCGCGTTCTCCGGTCTGCAACCCCTCGCGCCAATCTGCCAGACAGCGCCCCAACGCATCGTGGATCAACCCCAGCGCCTGGCTGTTGGGCGCGATGTAGTACACGCCCTGGAAGCCCGCCTCCCGATAAGTCTTCACCGTCTTGCTGACCTTGCCCTTGAGGCGCGGCGTGCTGTAGTTGGCATATTCGCACTCGATGGCGATGTGCGCGCCCTCGCCTCCCGTGCGCGAGGCGACCACCACCACCAGATCGGGTTCCGCTGCCAGGCCCGCCGCGCCGTAGCGTTTCTGGAAGCCGGCGGCCAGATACTCCGCCGTATCCACCACCGGATCGTAGACCGTGTAGGTGAACCGGCGATTGTCCGGGTGCGTGTTCCCCGCCAACAGCAGCGCCTTGGTGACCCGATGCAGCCACCAGCAGGCCGCCGAAGCATATCCGGCATACACCGCCGCAAAATCCACCGCCTCCGCGCCGAACTGCTCCCGGTACAGCTGCCGCCCGGCGGGGGTCAGCACATAGTTGACATCCGAAGCGTAGCCGCGCAGCTTGCGCAGCGCGCCGCGAATAGTCTGCACCTGCACCAGCCGCGCGCGAAGCAATTCGGGCAGCACATGGTTCTTGAACGTGGCGGGCGCCAGCCCCAACTGCGCCGCCCAGGCGCGCTCCACCTCCGCCGCCACCACCTGGCTGCCCAGGATGCCCAACAGGCTCAGCGCGCTGCCGGAGAGCGTCACTGCCGCGGGTGCGGGCGCGGGCGCGTTGGCTTCCGGCTCCGGGGCCGGGAGAGCCGCCGGCGCAACCGCATCTGCCGGGGCCGGCGGCAAGTCGCGCGCGGAGCGGCCCTGGAGCAGTTGCGGATACAGGGTTTGGGCGATCTGCACCAGCGGTTGCTGCGTGACCACCGCTTCCGGGTAGACGCCGGGGAATAGGGCTGTGAGATAGCGGCGCAACTCCTGCTCCACCGCCGTGCGGCCCTGCTCCGCCCGCTGGTAGCGCGTGCGCCAGGCTTCCACCTGCCCGCGCAACAGCCCGGCGCGCACATCCTCCGCCGCCGGTTCAGTCACGCCACACCTCCCGGCACAGCGGCGCGGTCAGGCCGGTCAGCCCCAGATGCAGGTCTTGCCGCAGCGCGCTTGCATCCAGTAGTGCGGCTTGCGCGGCGGCCAATTGCGCGGGATCGTGACTGCCATAGAACGCCAGCAGCAGTTCGGTGGCGACGCTGTAAGTATCGCGGGTCTGGCGCATACTCAGCCCCAGCAACACATAGTTGGGCGGCGCTTCCGGGGGCAGCAGTTGCTCCAGGCGATTCAACGCTTCCCCCGCGCGCCCGGCCAGCCGGAATGCCTCGCCGGTGGATTGCGGCGGCGGGCTGGCAGTCAACTCGCGCAGCCCCGCTTCCACCGCCGCGAGATCGGCCGTCCAGGCCGTCGCATCCCGCAAAAAGCGGCGTTCTTGCCACCGCGCCGGCGTCAACAGAATGGGATTTCCGAAATCATCACACGGGCTGCCCCAATAGCCCAGCGCCAGCGGCCCGCCTAGCACCGCCAGGGCCAGCAGCCCCAGCCACCATCGTTTCATCCTTGCCATCCTCCTCGCTCTGTGATATAGTGACCCTACCTCGCCCCCGGTTAGCCGGCCAGTGCCTACCTGCGGGGTAGGCGGCGGAGCCACGGTCTGGCGCCGGTGGGAATGGGTGTGGTTCTGGAAGAGCCGGGGTTTGCTAAGCCCCGGCTCTTTACTTTGGGGCCGCCCGGCTAGTCTGCCCGCTGGCGTCCGGCCTGCCAGCCAGACCGTGACCAGCCGGGGGGCCAGTTTCCGCCACCTGGCCGGTCTGCCGCCGCGGCCCTAAGCCAGTCCCCTGGCCGGCCAGTCGGGCCTCTCCGGTAGCCCCGCGAGCCAGCCCACTGGCCGGTATGCCGGGGCAGAGCCGGTGCGCCGCCCGCCGCCGCCCGGCGCGGGCTAAAACCCGTTGCTCAACCACTGGAGCAGCTGCAACACCGGCGCATCGGCGGTCGGCGGCGTCCATTCCGGGCTGAGGCACACATGCACCGGCCCGACCACGTCCGCCAATCCCGTCAGCGCCGCCAACTTCAACAGGCGCACTTCCAGGCGGCGCGCTTGCGGCAACAGCTCCCAGGGCCGGATGCGCAACCAGACCCGCCGCTCCGGGATGTCCAGCAAATACGTCCACAGTTGCCGCGCCTGCCCCACCTCCAACGTCTCCAACCAGTGCGCCTCCGCATACGGGAACTGCGTTGCAATGGGGAAATGCTCCGGCACGATCCATTCCACCGTAGTCAGCCGGGGGAGCTGCGGCAACCACAAATACAGCCAGCCCTGATTCCAGGCCCACTCCCACAACCCGGCCACGCGCGGCTCCCAGGCGACGTGCGGTTGGAGCCGCCGCGCCGCCGCGCACACCGCCGCCCGCCGCTCCGGCGTGCAGAGCTGGGGCAGGGTGACGTCAAACAGCGGGGCCGCAGCCTCCGGCGCCTCCACCGGCAACACGGGGTACAAATCCAGGTGCGCATCGCAGACCACCAGCCGGGTGACGTGCGCCAGCAGCGCCGGCGGCCACACGCGGCGCAGATCACCGTGCATCCGCGAGCAGGCCACGTCCACCAGCGGCAGGCCCGCCTGCTGGAACGCCCGGTACACGCGCCGGGGCACGAAGACCTGGTGGCGGGCCGGATCGGGGCGTTCGCCCTGGCCCGGCGCGTAAGCATACACGAGCATTTCCGGCGTGCGCGTCTCCGCCGGCCACCAGCCGCGCGTCACGGCCAGCGGCGTGGGGTTCACCCCCCAGTCCGCGTCAAACGTCAGGAGCGTCGGCATCGTTCTGCCGGGCGCGCAACCAATCCGGCAGCGCAAAATCGAATAAGAGCTGGCGCACCAGCCCGCGCGCGTGCCAGCGCAAATGACAGCGTTGGCACAGCGCCACCAGGTTCTCCGGGGCGTTGTGGCCCGGATCGCCATCAATGTGATGCACGGTCAACCCGTAGCCGCTCGGCGGATGATGCACGGCCTGGCAGTCTGCACAGCGCCACTGCGCCGCCGTTTTCACGGCCCGCGCGATGGCCGGCCAGTCAGCCGGGTACAGATGGCGACGCGGCCACATCGGCATGGCTGATTCCTGTAGCAAAGACTGCGGCCTCCGGCACATCCGGAAGATGGCGGGATAGTTTCTGGTCCATAGTCCTCCTGAAATAAGTGAAATTGCGGGAGCGGGGTGGCCCGGCGCGGCCCATCGCGCCCCCGCCGCGCAGGCGCTCTCTGCGGGGCGGGGATAGCGGGGCCGCGCCGGACCGCGCGCCGCCGGTGACAATGATTTTACCGTCTGTGTCTGCTGCGTTCACCTCCCTCAATCTGCCAGGTATTCCAACAGCAAGCCTTGCGCGGTCAACCTGCCGCACGCTACGGCGGCCTGTTCGCAGCGCTGCTGGAGCGCCGCGGTCGCCTCCGGGCTTTGCGGCCACAGCGGGACGCCCCACGCGCCGCTCAAAAACAGCCACCAGGTCTGATCCGCGCGGCGCGTCACCACGCCATGCAACCGCACCTGCTGGCCCACGCTCTCCGCGAGCACCTGCCCGCCCGGCCCGAGTGTCACGCTCCGCGCCGGCAACGCGCCCGGCGCGCGCGGCTCCACCACGACCACCTGCGCCTCCCCGACCTGGGCAAAGCGCACCTGCACCGGCTTGCGACACAGCGGCACCCGCAAGTCCTGGGCGTTGCCCCCGGCGCAGACGATCAATTTGCGCAGCGCTTGCGTTAAATCCGCCAAGCACCCCGCCTCGCGCGCTCCCAACTACGCTTCCCCCGTCGCCGGTTTATCGGGGAAGCCCAGCGCGGCATCCGCTGTTTTAGGACGCTGATACTTACAGCCCGGGCCTTTACTGTCCTCGCTGTAAGTATCAGCACCCCCGGCTCAGGCGGTGGCAGCGGGCGCATCCGCGTCCGCCAGCCCGGCGGGGGGGATGAATTGCACGGTGAGGAGCTCCGCGGCGGCACTATCCGTCACCCGCGCCCAGGTGCGGCGAATATGGCGCAGCAGCCGCTGTTCCAGGAACGCCGCCACATACGGCGACTTGACCGCGAGCACCAGGATGCCGCTGGCCGTGTATTCTACGGCGCGACTATCACGCAAATAGGCGTCGAAGGTCGCGCGGGTGATTTCCAACTCCAACAAGCGCAGCACTTGCTGCCAGGCCGCCGCGGCCTCCACGCTGGAGTTTGCCAGGGCCGGGGCCTGCACCGGAGCCGCGTAGCCGCTGCCGTCCCACGCCACAAAGGCGATCTGGTCTAGCTGCGCCTGCTCCGCCAAATGCGGGCTGAGGCGCGGGCGCAGGTCGGCGGCCAGTTGGTCAGCGGCCCCGCGATGCGGCACGCGCACCAGCAGCGTGCGTGCCGCCAGGCGTAAATCGCTGGTGCATTGCAGCCAGTTGCGCCAGCGCGTCTCGGCCGGCAATCCCGCGCAGATTTGCAGCCACCAGGTCGCCAGGGCCGCATCTACCGGGTCACCAGCGGGCGGCAAGGCCGGCGAAACGTCCGGGGCGGCATGCAACCGCTGGCGGACCGTCGCCAGCAGCTCCGGCGTGAGCCAGCCCGCGCGCGTGGCCGGGGAGCGCGCCATCTGCCCCAGCCGCCACACGGCCAGGGGCAACTCCCCATCGGCCTGCTCTTGCACCGCATCGAACAGCAACAGCGCCGCCGCTACCGGCGGGGTGAGCTCTGCCGCCTGCACCGTCGCGGCCAGCAACGGCGCGATGAGCGCCGCGGGTGCCGGGAACAGTTGGCGTTGCGCACTCAGCGCGGCCTCAATCGCTGCTGAAAATTCCAGCTCCCCCTCTTTCTTCTTCTTAGTATTAGTATTATTAGTATTAATATGAGTTGGATTTTCCGTAAATGGTTTTTCCAACAATGGTGGGGCGATGACCATTGGGGGATTTTCCGACAATGGTGGCGGGGCGGCCATTGTGGGATTTTCCGCTAATGGTGCGGTGGCCCGGCGTTGGCGGCGGGCTGCCGGTGTGGTGCGCTGCGCGGGCGGCACGGGGCGCTCGTACACGGTCAACTCAAACGGGCCAAAGGTGCCATCCGGGTTATGCGTGCGCCGGCGCACCACATAGCCCGCATACTCCAATTCTTCCAGCCCGGTGCGCACCGCATCGCGCCCCTCGGTGGCCCGCTGGATCAGGTCTTCCAGCGAGATCCGCCAGTTATCCGGGCGGCTCAGCATATAGCCCATCAGCCCCTTCGCCTTCCACGACAGGCGGGGGTCTTCCAGCACGCGCTTGTCCACCATGACAAACGGGTTATCGGCGTTTTTGGCAACCCGGATGATGGTCGCCGCAGAGTGAGATTTAGTCATGAGCCTGCTCTCGCATAATTTAATAGCCGTGATGTTGACAAACTTCTGTGCGCCCCGCAGCGCGCGGTTTTTGCCGTAGGGATGTCGTCATACTCCGGCGGGCCAAAAGGCGGTTCTCCGCGCCTCCTACAAGGGCAATCGGGCCACTATACGGGCACATTTAACGGGCCAGTAGGTAAAAGGGCCATTTGCGCTAAGTGCCCGGCAAACGTGCCCGTATATGTGCCCGTAGCGCGGCGGATGGGTGCCAAAGTCTCGCCTGGCAATTCGCGTCCCCGGCTCATTCCGGCTCCGCCGCCGCGATTTCGTCCAGCCAGGCGTCCGGCGGATGCAATTTGTAGGCGAAACGCGGTGAGCGCGCCAGGCTGCGTCCGTCTTCGATCGCCGCCTGCACTTCGGGATTGCCCCGCAGGTACTCGCGCAGGCCATACGCCAGCAGCAGGTTTGCCAACTGGCTCATGCTGGTATCCAGGCGACTCATGGCGGTCACGGCCTCCAAGGCCGTTTTCGTTTCGGCATCCAGATCAATGCGCGCGCGCACCCGTTGCCGATCCCAGCGCTGCTTGGCGGTCAGCGCGCCGGGATTCGTCGCGGCAGTATTCAGCCACGCCTGCACCTCCTTGTCCAGGCGCGTCGGCGGCGCGTCCGGCGGCAGCGTCTCCACCAAGTCGCGCAATCCACCCACGCGCTTATTGCGCTTATTTGCGTTTGTTTTTCCCATTGCGGAGTACCTCCTCCACCCGTTGCACGATGCTCCACAGCCGCTCCGCCAGTTCCTCATGCGCGCATAGGTCGAAGACCGTAGTGCCCTGCGCCGAGGCTTCGGCAAAGCGGATCGTCGCCGGTAGCGGCGGCCACACGGCTTTGCCAAACACGCGGATCAAATCTGCCATCTGCGCCTTGTGTTCGCGAGTGCGCGCGTCCACCCGGTTGGGTACGATGCCCATCAGGCGCGGCCCGCGTTCGCCCAATTCCCGCGCCGCCGCCGCCATCATCTGAATCCCCTCCAGGCTGTGCCGTTCCGGGATCGTGGGGACGAGCACATAGTTCATCCCGGCCAGCAGTTCCAGGAAGCCTGGCAGGCGGCTCGGTGGGGTGTCCACCAGCACCACATCGGCCAGGGCCGCCAGGGCGCGCAATTTCACCGTGATTTCGGTCAACCGCTGCACGGCGGCCAGCATCAGGAGCGCCTGGCCGGTGAGCGCGTTGCCGGGCAACACCTGCACGCCCCAGGCGGGGGCCGGCACCAGCAGCGTCTCTACCGGCATCTCGGCTACCAGCCACTGGTACACCCCCGGCTTATCTTTGGTATTCAGAAGCCACGAGGTCGCGTTGCCCTGCGGGTCGGCATCTACCACAATCACCCGCAGGCCGTGTTGCGCCAGGCCATACGCCAGATGGCCGGTGAGCGTGGTCTTGCCCACGCCGCCCTTTTGGTTGATCGGGCCAACGACATTGCCACTTGTAACCGCTTGCATAGTTCAGTTCCTCCCTGGATGCTATGGGATACGCTCTGCTCATGGGGCCGGGCCGCTGGGCGGCAGGTCGCGGCCATACTCCACCGGCACCGGCGCGGGGCAGGCGTCCGGCCAGGCCCAGATGATCGCCACCAACGTTTGCCCTTCGCGCACAGCTACGGCAGCGCCAGCGGCGGACGCCTCAGCCAGCCCGGGAAACGGATGCTCCGCCAGTTTCGGGCCATACGAGACCCACAGGGTCCCGTCGAAATGGTATTGCCCGGAACCGGGCGTCTGGCAGCCTGACCAATAGTGTCGCCAGCGGCCATCGGCGCTCCCCACCACATAGCGGTAACCCGGCCAGGTGGGCCAGCCACTGTGCAGGTATTGCCAACCCGCGTTCAGGCGCGGGGCCTCGCCCGCCAGATAATACGCCTTGTCTTCCATTTCAAAGGGCAGCGCGGTGGTCTCGCGCAGGCCGCGCTCCGCACGCAACCAGCTGTAGAGCACGTCCCGCGCCGCGCGTTCATCGGCAGGGAAGGCCAACGACAAGGCTACCGGCGTGGGGTACGGCGGGGCTAACCCGACCGTGACCCGCTCCTGGAACACCCGCCATCCTAATGTACCGCACAGCACCAGCAGCCCCGCGCTGGCCCAGGTCAGCAGGATGTCCAGGGCTGTCGAACTCCGGGCTTTAACCGTCGCCCTCACCCGCCGCCCGTATCACCGCCGCACCCGCCGCCGCATCGCCGAACAGGGCGGCGCACCGCGTAGCACCCGTAGCACCGTAGCACCCGCAGACACCCCTACGCCGGGGGGAGGAGCGCGCACAGTTCCGGCGTCACCCGGCGCGGCGAGGCGGCATCCGCCTGGCCGGTCAACCAGCCCCGCTGCTCCCACTGCTGGGCCAGGCGGATCAACTGCCGCTTGCTGATGCGATACCGGCGCGGCGCTTCGCTGAGCACATTCCAGGGATGCTCGTACAGCGCGGTGACGTTGAACGCGCCCGCAAACTCCCCCTGCGCCAGGCGGACGAGACTGCTTTCCACCGCGCTCAACCCGGCGGTGGCCTGGCCGGTGCTGAGCGGGCCGAGCACGGGGGTCAAGTCTTCGGGATCCACATACAGGGTTTGCACTTCCACCAGCCCCGTATCGAGTTGCGCCAGGCAGCGGCCCGGCACGCGCAGGTGTTCTGCGCCATGCGCATCCAGGATCACCCGGCTATCTGAGCCGCTGCGCGTGCGGAAGGCGATGCTGGTGGGCAGGTTGGCCTTCACCTGGCTATCAATCACGGCGCGGGTGGGATGCTGCGTGCCGGCCATCAGGCTGATGCCGAACGCCCGCCCCTTGCGGGCGATGTCCACCAGCGTCGCCATCGGCGGCGTCCCAGCGAAGTCGGCCACCTCATCCACGACGAGCAGTAGCAGCGGCAACGGTTCGGACGCGGCGGCATTGTAGCGCTCCCACCGGCTGACGCCCGCGCGCTGGAAGAGTGTCATGCGCCGGTGCATTTCGCCAGCCACACGCTCGATCAAGGCCGCGCAGTCCGCCAGTTCGTGCGCTACCGGCTGGAACAGGTGGGGTAACGCGGTCACGCCGCCAAAGTCCACCCGTTTGGGATCGAGCAGCGCCAGTTGTAGTTCTGCCGGCGGATGTTTGGCGGCCAATTGCACGACGCCGCTCAGCAAGAAGGTGGTCTTGCCGCTGCCGGAGGTGCCGCCGGTCAGGATTGCCCGGTGCGCCCCGGCCAGGTCGAGCGTGACCGGCCCGCGCGCGGCATACCCCAGCGTAACCGTGTAGGGTTGGGCGGCGAGGTGCTCCGGGGTGAGGGGGACATGGCGGGGCAAAGAAGCTGCCGCTGGCGTAAGCGTTTCTGGCAATCCGGGCGCACGCGCGATCTGCACGGCTAGCCCGGCGGAATCGGTGACCACTACGGCGTGCCCACCGAGCGTGGCGCGAATCTGCGCGGCCAGTTCCGGCTCCACCCAGCGCTCGCGGGGGATGTTGCCGAGCCGCTGCATATCCAGCACGAAGATCACGCGCTCCGGCAGCACGACGGGCAGCACGCCCTCCGGCACGAGATACCCGCCTTGCTGGGGCCGGGGCAGCAGCAGGCCGCGCTGTTTGAGCGTGGTCAGCACGCCGCGCCACAGCGTTGCCACATCCCCGGCCAGCGGGGTGGCTGGATTAGCCAAGAGAATCTGGGACATCGTCCGGCTCTCCTACATGGATCTCGCGCCAATCAGCTTCGATGGCGTCCGCAAATTGTGGGGGCAATAGCCCGGCCTGCACCGCGTGGCGCAGGGCGCGGAACTCACGCGGGGGCTGCAAGCCCGGCAGGGCGCGGGGCGTCGGACGCTCGTCCCTCCAGCGCGCCGGTAACCGCCGCGGGCCACCCGCGCGCCCCGCTGCGTAGGGCAGCCCGCGATGCCGCAAATCAATCAGTTGATCCCGGCCCGTCACCCGGTCCTGATACTCTGGGTCTACAAATCCGGGTTGCGCCACTGTGCCATCGGGGTTGAGCACCAACACCGGCCCAAAGGCGCGGTCTTCATTGTAAAATCCGGCCACCGGCCCGGCCCGGAACGGGACGAGCGGCGCATCGCCGCGGGCATCGCGGGGAATGTTGCGCCGGCGCACAGTGTCCGTGATGACGATCTGGATGATGGCGTAAATCAAGACGCCCGTGCCGACCAACAGCAGCGCCAGCGGTGTCCAGGCTTTCACGGCGTTGATGCGTTCTTCGCGCTCGGCGGCGAGTTCAAACTGCCGCGCTTCGGCGGCCTGCACCGTCGCCAGCGCCTGGAGCGCCTGCGCGGTGGCCTGCGCCTGCACCTGCCGGGCTTCGGCGGTACTCTGGAATGCTTGCTCGAAGAGCCGCGCTTCGATGGTGGCCGTGGCCGCCGCTTGGGCCTCGGAGCGCGCTTGGGCCGTGGCCTGCGCCTGGACGGTGGCGGTAGCCTGCCCGGCCTGCGCCTGGGCGGTCGCCGTAGCCTGCGCCTGCGCGGCTTCGACCGTGGTCTGCCAGGCGGTGGCGGTTGCCTGCGCGCTCTGGGCTTGGGCGGTCGCAGTCGCGCTCCAAATCTGTGCGCTGACCGTGCTCTGGACGCTCACGGCGGTCGCGGTCTGCTGGGCATGGAACACGTCCAGCGTCGCTTGCGCGGCGATGGCTTGGGCGTACCGCTCCACCTGTAGCGCGTCAATGGTGGGTTGCAGCGCACTCGACGTGACCACCGGCGCCGGCGGCAGCGTGCGCGCCGAGGGCGTCACCGCAGTGTCGTTACAGGCCAGGGTCAAGCCGATCAAGGCCAGTACGATTCCTCCTAGCCAGTGCTGGCGAGCGCGCCCGTTATGCATCACTGAACTCCTCTATGGTGCTGAGGTTTGATTAAAACCCAAATTCCGCGAAAGCTGCGAGATACTCATCCTCAGCCTCTTCGTCGAAGTAGGCCGCGGGCACCACGGCCCCGGCCTGGGACTGCGGCGGGTATGCCGGGTAAGCATACGGTGGCGGCAACTGCGGATACGAATACGCTGGCGGATACGCTGGCGGGTATGCTGGCGGATACGCCGGGTAGCCCGGGGGCGGCGGCAATTGTCCATGACTCTGCCACCGGGCATTCGGCCCGCTGACCCACCGACGGGCGTTCCGAGGCTGCCCCAATCCACGCTGCCAGCGACGATAGGTCTGCCGCGCGCGCCAGTACAGGTACAGAGCGATGCCGGCTATCAGAATGATGATGATTAGCGTCAACACCACGATCAACCCCGTGTTGGCGTGGTTTGCGCTACGCAACGCGCCCAGGGCCAGTTGGGCTTCGAGGGTGCGAGCGCTGGACGCCTGGTAAGCCGCCAGTGCCCACAGGCCGCCGACGACCAGGGCCAGGATCAACAGCAAGGTAATCAGTAATCCCATCGCGGCGCTCCTTTGCGGTATTGACCGCAACCCGGCTGCGGGGAGGGCTGTGGGAGATAGGGACTCCCACAGCCCGGGCCTCTTGCGGGCGGGGGCGGCCCCCGCTGTTCCGCAGCTCCTGCCGAGGCTTTTTCAGTAAGGTGGCCCCTCCCCCATATCGGGGTAGTCTTCCGGCTCGGCGGCGGGGCCGCCGCTCACCTCGCCCCGCCCGCCAATGAAGCGGATGGTTTCGGCGGTGACTTCGTAAGCGGCGCCGGGCGTGCCATCCTGGCGCGTCCAGATTTTGGGGCCGCCGGTCGCCTTGTCCGGCTGCAAGCGGCCTTCGATGAGCACCGGGCGGCCTTTTTGGAGATACTGCGCAGCGATCTCGGCTTGCCGCCGCCAGGCGGTCACTTTGAACCAGACGGTCTCCTCGCCGTTGCTCCCGTCTGAGTTGCTCCATTTGCGGTTGGCCGCGATGGAGAGCGTGGTGACGGGAACTCCGTCCGGCGTGTAGCGCATATCCGGTGCCCGCCCTAGATGTCCAACAATGATGATTTTGTGATACATGAATTCCTCCCTCCAAAATGATGCATCTCAAATCTTGCCCCTGCGCCTCAGTGCTGCCGGTGATCGTGCGCCTGCACGGTCATCTGATACGCTACCTCTGGCGACGGATCGTCCCAGGCCCCGGGTTGCAAATAGGCGCTCACCAAAAGGAGCACGGTCAACCCTAGAAAAATCCAGAACCATACGGTCAAGCTCCGCGCCGGGGTGGGTTTCATGGCCGCTGACACCCCGAGGTATCAGCCAAGAGACTGAGCGCGCTGCGGCAACTCCAGGGACTGCGCGCGCAGCCAGGCTACTTGTTGACCGATCCGCAAATGCGCCAGCGGTAACTCGATGTGGCCGCCCAAATGTGGCAGCAGGTATTCGTAATAGGTGCGTCCGGCCAGGATCACCCACTCCAGCGTGGCGAGGCTGTCCGGCGGAGCGATGGGGGCGATGGCATACGGCAACGCTTCGACCACGCGCCGCGCCCATACCAGCCGGGCGTCACGCGGCCAGGGGCGGTGCAGGACACGATACGGAGCTACCACCCGCCGCGGATCGAGCAAGCCTTGCTGCGCGGACAGGATGAACCACTGCTCGGCGTGCGCGCGCGCGTAATCACGCGCAGCGCGGAACAGATCGCCCACATACAGGTCTTGCGCGGGCGCGGGCAACGCGGCCTGGGTTTTGCCGCTGGCGACTAAGGCGATCCGCATACGGTTGCTCCTTCAACTTCAAGGGTGAACAAGGGTAACTGCTGCACGGTTGGGTCACTGGGCGCAGGCTGCCAACACGCGGCGGCTGGATCCTCTGCTTGCAAGCGCGCCACTACCTCCACACCCAGCGGGGTGAGGTAGGGTGCCACCCGGGGGCCTCCCGGTGCCGTTGCCAGCCGGTACACGAGTAGCCCCTGCCGGGTGAGGGCACGACACGCGCGGCCATCCACCGGCCCCGGCGCGTCACTGCCGGACTCCGCTGCGGCGACCGCGCAGAGCGCGGTCACTTGCGTGGGGGTCAGGGCGACGGCCAGGCGCGTGCTGGATGGCGCTGGGGCCCCGCTAGCTGTTCGGTATGCCATAAAAAACCTCCCGCTGTGTGGCGAGAGGCAGGCTTCCACAGGATTCCATGTTATAATCTGGAAATACCTGGGGAGCGACTACCTCCCTGGGTACGTCCCCGTGCCTGTGCTATCAGGTGCGGGGACACTGTGTTATATAGGTTGTTAGCTATCTACGACCGCCGGGCGACCGGGGGCACCGCCGGGCTGTACATCCACTCCGTTTTCTTGAGCCAGCAGCGCCAAAGCCAGGTCCAAATCCCCGGAGAGCACGCTGACCAGCCGGTAGAGCATCCCGACACTGGGGCGGCGCTGCCGCTTTTCCAGCATGGAGATGTAGGTGGGAGCGCATTGCACGCGCTGGGCGGTTTCGCGCATCGGCCAGCCTTGTGTCAGGCGAAGCTGGTGCAGGTAACTGCCGAGATTGGTGGTCGAGATTGTGTTCATGGTTCTGCTGCCGTGTAAACTATTTGTTAGTAGTATACTGCTATTTCGTACAGATGTCAAGTGTGTACGGAAGTTTTTACAAAATATGAGGAAAGATCAAATGGCGGGGAGAAAGGGCAATCAAAAAGCCGGGGTGGAATACCCCGGCGAGAAGTTGAGTTTATTATGTTGTGAGCTATCCGTCAAATAACGGCAACCGCAGCACGACCTCGTCGTCTTCCACTTCGCCCGTGCGCTGGAAACCCAGCCGGGTGTAGAAGCCTTCTGGACTGCCCTCACCTTCGCCGCAACTGGTCAGCAGTTCGCGCGCGCCGGGCCGGGTGCGGACATACTCTAGCAGCAGGGCGATGGCCTGCCGCCCAAAGCCGCAGCCCTGATACGGCGCGGCGAGCATGAACCGCCACAGGAAGTAATCCGGCTCGTCGGGATCATCGTAAAGCATGAGAAAGCCGACCGGGGTTTCATCGGCATAGATGGCACGGAACCAAGCTTTCGGCTCAAAATACGCTTCCGCGATGGATAGTGCATTCGAATCAACCATCTGCTGGTGCGCGGGGGAGAGCGTATCGCTCAGTTTGCAGATAGCCACCACCGTCTCGGCGGTGATTTCGCGCAGGCTCACTTGCGCGGTGCGGTCAAGGAGTGGGTATGTGGACATGGTGATGTTTCCTCGATAGTTTAAGATTTCGCCAGTACACGATGAATGTAGACGTCGTTGCCCTTGTTGAAGAGCAATTCCAGGCCACTCTCTGGGCGCAGCAGATTGTACTGATCCACGCCGATGCGCGCACCTTTGAACACCTGCCCCGTGCTGACCATGACGTTCACCACCTAGTCGAGGTGCTCGCCAGGAGCTGGGCATAGAATTCCGCGCTGCGCTTGCCCATGATTTGATTCCCCATAGTTTTTACCAACTCAACATCAAATACTGGTTCTGATAGAGTTCGCCCACCCAATCCAGTGCCGCCTGTCCGTATTTATTGCTAATCTCTTGTAATGTCATTGCTGTATCAATAGCAGTCAGGACAGAAGAAAACTCGCCTGCAACCGGGAAGGCTTGCCCGCCCCGCAGCAGCAAATAACCAAAGGTTTGGGGATGCACCTCGCAGTCCAGCGTTGGTTTCGCATGGCGATAGAGTCGCAGTTGGGTAGATTCGAGCGGCGCGGCTGTGGAAATAGCCGCCTGCATCAGCGGATCGCGTGTAACGCCGTTCAAGATGGCTTCAGCGCGACACCCGCCGCGACATTGCGCGAACGCAGCGCATGTCGTGCATGAGTTGGGAAGCAACGCGCGCCAGCGTTGCATTACATCAGAATGCCACACATTTGCCAACGAGTCCGTGAGAATGTTCCCCGCAATCCAGGGAACATGGTTACAAGGGCGCAAGTTACCCCAGGGGTCAAGGGTGCAATAGGCATTCCCGGCCAGGCATCCGGTCGAAGTAGAAGGCGTGAAGCACTGGGGGATACACGTCCCAAAATGTACCGGTGTCCCGGTGCGCTGAAGGGCATCAATGTGTTGCATGGCCTGAATAAGCTGTTGCGGTGTGATACTAATACCTTCGCGGGGTGGACCGATATAACGGTTGAAGACAGTTGCGCTCGCGCCGAGGTTCTGCGCGAGCGCAACGACATCTGTGATTTGGTCGAGATTAGACCGCATGAGCACACAACTGATATGAACGGACAATCCGGCTTGGGTGGCGCGCTCAATGTTGGCGATAGTCTCCGCAAAGGAACCGGCGACGCCGGTAAAGGCTTCGTGTGTAGCAGACGTTGCGCCATGTAATGAGATAAGGACGCCCGTACAAGTCGTGGTGGCTTTGAGATTGTCAATCGTGGACTGTGGATCGCGCCAGCGGGCGTTAGTGAAGAGCGTGAACAAGATACCCCGCTGTTCAATATCTGCAAGGATGCGAGAGAAATCTGGGTGAAGAGTAGGTTCACCGCCGGTAATTTTGAGGCGCGCGGTGTGGGGCGCTATTGTATCCAGAATGTCCCGCCATTGGGTAAATGGAAGTGGTTGACGCATACGCTCAAAGACGTTGCTACATCCAGAGCAGCGGTTGTTACACGCGGATGTGAGCTCGAGGGCATAGTAAATAGGAGCATCGAGCGCCGGAAAGGCTGGCCCTTCAATAGGACAGGCGCAGTCGCAGTCGGGCATGACTTCAGCTGCATTTAAATTGGGCAAATCATGCAACCGCAAATCATCGACTAAGATTACCCTCTTCATATCATTTCTCCTCCGCCCTCGTTTGTTATGCCTGGTTCGAGGCGCGCTTGCAAGCCTTCACCGGGGAACTTCATATCATTTCTCCTCCGCCCTCGCCTGTTATGCTGCAATCTGGATAGCGCGACATAAATTACTCAACGAAGAACGCAGGCGACTTTGTTGCGGCAGCTCAGCAATGACTTGCGCAAAAGCATCACATAGGTCACACTGCATCTCTGATGGTTGTTCTAGGAATCGGTGTTTGAAGCGCTCAAACATGCTGTGATATTTGCGAATATGGTGCGTGGATAGGATTTTAGCAACTTCTATGTAGTGCTCAAATGCGCCTTGAATTTGACCGTCAACGTACAAGACATCGGCGTATATTTCGTCCAATTCCGCCTCAAGTACTGGATAATCACGCTCGGTAAGAATCTCTCTTAATTGATGCACACTATCCTCATTGATTTCACCATCCATAAGAAAATCCATAAAGGTCAAATCGTAAAGGGCTTCAGCCTGTCCGTGCCAGTCGCGTTTATGCTGGCTAGTCTCAAATGATTTTCGAAATGCGGCCACAGCATCCGCAAAGAATCTGGTTCTTTCCTCTTTGTCGGCAACCAACAATCCCTGTATGCGATACAATGCTCCCAATTCCCGCTCTGCTTGTGCGCGGATTTCGGAAAGGGGTTGAGTCAAACCAGGTTCAAGGAGTTCTCTCGCAGCTGTGAAATCGTGCTCGTGCCGTTTGGTTTCTGCCAAATGGATCAGCGCTTGCGCATGATATTGTGCGCGTCCCGCTTTCTCGAAAAGCACCGCAGCCGTTTGGTATGCTTGCCAGGCTTGACCGCGATTGTCCATCGTTTCCACGATCTCGCCCTTGGTCAAATAACTAAAAGCTACTCCGAGTTGGTTCCCTTGCGCTTGGCGCATCTCTAAGGCAATGTCCGCAAGGCTTTCCGCTAGATCAAACTCACCCTGAAGTAATTTCACATAAGCAAGATTGTTCAGCGTGGCAGCCTTCTGTGCTGGATCTACAACCTCACGTAGTATCTCCAGAGCTTGCTTATAAGCTTGTTCTGCTTGTATCCACAGCCCTTGTCGCCGATACATCAGTCCCAAATCATTGGTGATGCGGGCAACGGAGGCCCGGTCTTGCATTTCTTCAGCGATCTTCATTGCCCGCCGGAGATAAGCGGCTTTTTCTTCAGGGTCAGTAGGTGCGTCGCTAAGTTCTTGAAGCAAAGTCATGCGGTACCAAGATGAAATCTCTTCTTCTTGTTGTAAAGCTTGCTCCAAAATTTCACGCCCTTCATA
Source organism: uncultured Anaerolineales bacterium (assembly GCA_964504195.1). GTDB lineage: Bacteria > Chloroflexota > Anaerolineae > B4-G1 > SLSP01 > CAZDDI01. Next base: position 89,619 of record CAZDDI010000001.1, on the reverse strand, counting down.
AAACCCTCGCATAAAATCAAACCGGGTCATCGCAACTTCTACTTCAAATTGGTTGGCTTGTTTATGGCGTTCAAGCTCATGGCGCATACCATCGCGCTTTAGAACAGAAACGCTGTCACGAATTAGCTCAGTAATATAGCGCCGCCCTTCATCGCATGAAATGCGGTAACAATAATCCAGACATTCCATTTCCAGTTGATGCATCTGTTGCTCTTGAGGTACATAATAAGCCTTTAATTGAGTTCCGGTTATGGTCCTCATTACTTCAACAATAGAATCCCTCAACGCACTAATTTCAGGCACATAGAACTTTTCTATAACTTTTCTGGCTAAGACCTGACGTTCTTCCCCAATTGGATCACGCGGTGGCCAAGCATGCCGATTAATAAGAAGTTTTGCTTCATCATGAAGCAGTCCGGAACTTTCTTCTAGGAAATAGCGGATAAATGCCATCTGCCGTAGCTGAAATTCTATTTCTTCAATTTCACTCTCGCTTTGTATATCCAGAACTAATTGTAATATGCGCCTGTCATAACGACGATCGAAGAAAGCCATGTAAAGAATGGCTTTGTTTAGTGGACTACGAATGTTTCGCACCTGTTCAACCAGAGCCCGCTCAAAATATCGGCGTAATTGTTTTAATTCAAGTTCTGCCAGCTTCCCCAATTCTGCTTTGCTTAAATTTATCTCCGGTGGCAATTTAATATTTTGTTTAAACCATTCCGCAGCCAAAGCCAGTAAAACTGGTTTGCCTTCCGCTAGAAAATTAATTGTCTGAACCATCTCTGGTCTAGGTGAAACTGCCAATACTCTCTCAAAATATTCCATAGACTCTGAAAGAGTGAAGGGTTCAAGGAAAATGGGGCCAATAACATTCCAGCCCTGTGTTTGATAAGCTTGCGACATATACTGCGCTCTCTCTATTACTTCTGGTTCTGGCCTGCCAGCATAAACGTGAACCGAGTTCTTGTGCAACGTAACAAAGCTTAAAGCTTCTAGTGTTGTCCTATCCGATGTGACTTCAATTGTATCAAGTATGACGAGTATTCGTCTTTTAGATTCCTGATGCATACGATTGAAGTACTCAGTATACCTTAGCATGGTGGCTTGACTCAAACGGACAATTTCTTCTTCCGGTCTGCCTTCTCGCAACGCTCTCTCAATTGGCTCATCAAGATCTTGTATTAGACTACTTTCAGCATAAAAACCATCTTCCAGAAATTGTCTGGTTACATCCCTTAGAATTGAACTATATGTTTCTAAACCCGCTTGTGCTAAGTCAAATGCTACTACTAAAGCCTCTCTATCAGCGATAGTGCTCCCTTTGTATTTTTTGTAAATTTTGCGAAGCAGTGCGGTTTTGCCAATTCCCCCCTCACCCAGGAAGAAAAATACATGATTTTTAGGTACATCATGAATAGCTTCATCAACTTGGGCTAATAGCCTCTCACGTCCAATAAATTGATCCACCAATAATTGCTTCTCAGAAGTATCAACGGCTTGCTGATTACTCATTTTCCCCTCCATTTAGTGCGCATAATTGCGAAGGATTGTCTGTATTTGTTGCCAAATATTCCTGTCTACTTGTTGTAGTGCGAGTAATAACAATTGGTCGTGCAATATTAAAGCGTTTAAGTTGTGTAGATACTCTTCAAAATGTATCTCTTCGCTAAGTGAAACTAGAAACTCTTGGAAATACTCAAGTAAACTCTGGGTAAATTCATTTTGGGCCTGATCTGGTAGGGGTGTAAATATCTCTTGTGTACGATGATACACGCTCTCCACAAAGCAATCAACTCTCATCCCAGGATCATATCCAGGGTTTTTGATTGCTAAAGAGTCGAAAACCTGCCGTGCATCATGATGCAATCTGGCGTAGAGCTCAGGATCATTAGTCTGCAAGATTAGATTACCCATTCTTCGCCAGATTGGCGTGAGCTGGTGCGTGAGCAAGCGATGGTGGCCGGTAGGTTGCAACAGAGGAGTCTCGGTGAAACGATCCCACAGCGGCGCGTGCTCCGCGCTATAGTCCGCCTCACGCGTGGCAGCAGTGAGAGACTGCCAGTGCGCTTTGTCTCTCACTGCGTGCAGAAGCTGCCGGAAAAATCCTTTGGATAGATGTCGAAAAATCCACAGGAGACCGAAAGCTGCTTGATGCTCTTGACGCGAAAGGCAGGCTTGTACTTGCTGGTCAAGCAAGGGCGTCAATACATTCTGACAAATCAACTGTTGTTGCTCTGCGAAAACATCGTGCTTACTAAAGTGGGTTTGCTGCCCCAAGTGATTGAGGGATGCAACAATGGCACCCGGATGTCCGCCTGTCAGATCAAATAGAGCGATGGCCCATTCGTTAAGTAAATCATCATCTCGCGGGTCATCATCAGCAAGTTTGCGGTCGCTAAACCGTATGAGTGCCTGGCGCAGTAGACTCTTATAGGTTCTCCGTTCCCCCGCTCCTCCATGGAATGCTTCCAGAGCATAAGGTTGGAAAGAGATGTGTCCTATGCCACTCAGTTCTGGCATTTGGGTCTGCGCAATCGCTATGAAACGTATGTAGCGTCGGGGATCTACAAGCCGCGCTTGCAATGCAGGAAGAATTTCTTCGCGCAATTTATGGCGAATACCCGGTGCAACATGGTCTACGTTATCCAATACCAGCACCCCATAACAAGTGTATGAGCGCAGCGTTTGCCCCAGTATTCCAAGTAAATCTGTCCACACTAGCGGTTGTGACAAAGACGCCGAAGGATTTCCAAACTGCCGCAGAAGTTCTACCAGCAATGCCTCGATGCTACGTCCCAGAGGACGAAACTGAGGGGCATTGAAATCAAGATAGGCAAAAGGGCGTTGTGTATACTTCTCGCACTGCAAATGTTGTACCAGATATGTTTTACCAATACCGCTTGGGGCAAAGAGATGTAGATAAGGCTCGGCTTCTAATAAGTCAAATATCTTTCTCACATCATCTTTGCGATTCTCAAAGGCATAAGCGTGTTCAGGAAGTAGGGAACATACCCAAGTGTTTTGAACTTGAGATTGATGATCTCTATAACGAACCTCAAGCTCAGTGACTTCCTTACGTTTGTCCTCAAGTTCAATTTGGAGCGACGTAGGAATTTCAAGGCTGCCATGGCCTGCGGCTTTCTCTTCCAGCTTTGCCAGGGCACGCTGCGCCATGGTCAAAGCCTCTAATAAATCATTATCGGGCATATTGTATTCCCTCTGCTATAAGATTGAGAAGATACCGCCTATGAACGTGACCCAACGTGGTAAATATCCACCTTCGTCTCCAAGCACTTCCGCAACGCCAGATCATTCGCGCCGATCCCGTACCAGCTCTCCGGCTTCTGGTAGAAATCCAACCCCCGCCCGATCTTGACGACCCACCCGTTATCCAGGCGGATTTCGCGGTCGTGCAGCGTGGGCCGGAGCTCCACATCCAGGATAACATCTTGCTCCAGCAGGCTTTGGCGCAATTGCCCCAGGGAGTCTTCAATTTCTGCCAATGGCGTTTCGTCATCATAGCTGGTGATCAGGCGAATACGCTTGACGTTGGAATGTTTGACCACCGCCTCGCAGAAGCGGACAAAGTTCTGAATCTGATAGGGCAGGCGGATGTACGGGTCTTCGACAAGCACCTCGGTTGCGCCCTGCAAGTAGGGCGCAATGATGGTTTCGTAGCTATGCCCGGTCTCGCCGTAGTAGATGGTGAAATGTTGCTCTCGCAGCTCCGCCGGCTTAACTGGCGGCGGAGCATCCAGCGACGCAACCGGCGCGACTGGCGGCATCACCATTGTTTCTTCATCCAATGTGCGCCGCGAGGGCTGCTGCGTGGCCGGCGCATCCTTCGATTCTGGGCAGTAGACGACGACCTCGCGTCCCTCGGCGGTGAAGTACGACAGGTCAATGCGCGCGAACTCGTCATCGGGCTTGCGCTTGTTCATCTGCTCTTTGATGCGGCGCCGCCCCTCTACCGCATACGCCACATACTCCTCGAACTCCGCGTCGCTGGGCGGGCCATCGGGATGCAGAATCTTGAGGAACGCGCCCACCGTCTTCTTGATGCCCTTCTCGTCGCGGCCTTCGACGCTCGCGCCCAGGCGGATGCGCCGCGTGACTTCTTCGTAGCGGTTGGTGTGAGCGAACTGGTAATGGAACGCTTCGGCCAGGTAATCGGTGATGAAGCCATAGTTGTTGGTGAGATAGTCGCTGCTGTTCTTGAGCATCTCCCAACCCGGCAGGTAGCACGCGAAACGATCCATAATCGCCAGGTCAAATTCTTTGGGCAGCGGCATAAAGAGATCATGCTCGGTGGAGCTGACCAGTTGCTCGATGGCATAGTCAATGTTGCCCACAAAGGCCATGCTTGCATCGGCGATGACCTCCACGCCGCGCGAGAAGCGCCCGTTCGCCATAAAATCCTTCATAATCTGGATGGTATCGGGGTCGCGGATTTTGATCCCCGCCACTTCATCGAAGGCGACCGTATCCCAGAACCCCACCAGCCCCACGCGCCGCCGCGCGTTGTTGTAGAAGAGCGAGGCTTTGGAAGCCTGCCCGCCGCTGAGCAGCGTGGAATAGGGGGAGAACTCGCTGTAGAAGTACGATTTGCCCGTGCCGCGCGGCCCCAATTCGATAAAGTTGAAATTCGGCTCGGCCAGCGGGGCCAGGCGCGCGATGAAATGGAACTTCAGGCGTTGCGAGAGTTTGCTTGGCTCCAGGCCTACCGAGCGCAGAATGATGTCTAGCCACTCGTCGCGGGTGAAGGCGCGTCGCCCTTCCGCGTAACCCTCGAAATCAAAGCGGCTCAATTGGATCGGGCGCAAATCTTCCACATAGAAGGCGTAATCGTCCTCTTCGATGGCATTGTAGGCCATCGTGATTTCGGCCCAGATGCCGCCTTCGAGCAAGCGGTCGTTGTCGCGGTAGAATTTCTCGGCGATGGCGATGCGCTGCGAGTTGAAGTTCTCCAGCGCGGCCCAGTGCCGCTTCTCGCGCTCCACATAGCGCACATGCACCTTATCTATGAAGCGATGCCGCCCCTTCTGCGCGACCTTCGATTGCGCGGCGTTGGCTTCATCAGGCCGCACATAGTTCTCCTGCAACGTCGTCAGCACGGCCTCCAGCCCGGCGGCGATTTCCGCCGGTTCATCGCTGGCGCAATAGCGCGCCAGCAGGAACTCCAGCACGAACGTCGGGACATTGGTGCCCTTCTTGATGCGGTGCAGTAGGTCTTTGCGCACCGCCTTGCCGGCGAAAAATTCCTGTAGTTTGCTGTCTAATGTGTCCATAGCTATACCGTGTAATCGGTCTCCAATTCGAGCTGACTCAGGGTCGCCAGGGTGGTCGGATCCAACGCTTTGACGGTGAACTTTCCCTCAAAGGTCTCTTCCATCCGCAGGGTGAGCTGCACAGCGAGATTAGACGTGAGCGACAGCGTCCGCGTTGCTGGGTTCACCGCCCCCACCGGCAGGGCTTCGCCCACCACCCGCCCGGCGGCGTCGTGCGCCTCTACCAGAATCTCAAGCGGAGTGTCCGTTGAAAATAGATCGCCGCTCACCATGCTGAGCTCGAAGACGGGCAGGCGCGTGGTGATGCGGCGCGCGCCCCGTTTGTAGCGTAACACGACCGTGGGGGGATGGCGACTCTCCGGCCTGGCCGCCAGCTGTATCTCCAATACCGGCACGACCGTCTCTTGCAGCGAAGCGCCGCCGTGGAAATAGCGCTGCCCGGCGCGATAGGCGACCAGCGCGCGCGGCCCGGCGGCCTGCGCAAAATCGCCCCGGATGCCCACCTGCTCCGCAGACAAGACAAAGTTAGCCGCGTCGCTGGCGCCGTCGCCCAGCAACAGCCGGTCATGGCAGTTGATCCACGCGCCGGGCGGCTTGGCGCAACTATCGCCCGGTTCGACCGCAGCGTTCAGGTAGAAGCCGTGGTCGGTGGCGATGATGACCTCCTGGAAGCCCAACTCGCGCAGATTGTGGAGCGCGGCGCGGATGCGCTGGAAGGTGCGGTTGATCAGGCCCGGCGCAGCCTCTGGATTGGACTCAAAATCGCTATCCATTTCATTGCTGCGCACGACCAGGAGCTCCACCGGCGCGGGCACGTCCACCTTTTTGTTCACGAAATCCGCCAGGGCGACTTCCGCGAAGCGTTGCCCATAGCGCCGCCGCAATACGTCCATGCGCTGCGTCACATTGCTCAGCGGTTGCCCTTCGAGCGCGGGTAGGGCCTGGTCATGCTTGCGGATGAGCGTGAGGTTTTGTCCTGCATTGGGCAGAAGACTCGCCATGCCCACCGCCGTGATGCTCGGCAGCTGGGCGAAAGCGATGTGCAATTCAGTCGGGCCTTCCTCGATAAGCTGTTTGTGCAGTTCCACGCCCAGCTCATAGCGCAGCGCATCAATCAGCAACAAGGCCACGCGCCGCCCGCTCTCCCGCAATTTGGGCGCGACGAGCCGGTCGAAGACATCCACATTCGCCAGCCGGCCCAATGGCGGCCAGCCGGCCGTTTCCAGGTACTTGATAAACACGGTCTGTATCTGCTCACCGAAGCGCCGATACGCCTGACGCGCTTGTTGCATCACTTCGGCCATCTGCCCGGTGAGGTCAATGAAATCGCCCGCCGCCTGCTCGAACTCGCGCTGCCGCCGGTCTACTTCGCGCACGCTGCCGGTGTAGAAATTGAGCAGCGCTTCCTGGGTGTGCAGGTTTTGCCCCAGTTGGGGAGAAATGTCATGGCAGGCTTCTACCAGGCTGACCGCTGCCTGCAAGAGCGCCCACGCCTTTTGATTTTCGCCGCGCTCTACCCAGACCGAGGCTTCGCGCCGGTGCAGCTCGTCGCGCAGCGTATCGAGATCATCGTGTTTGAAGGCTTCCAGCGCTTGCGCGAAAAACCGGCGTTCTTCGAAGGGGAATGTATCATACAGACCCAACAATACGCTCTCTTGGCACAAGAACGGTAGATTCAACTCTGCTTCGATAGCCTCAGCCCGTTCGATATACCGCGAGCGCGTCTGCCGGTCATCGCGCAGCTGGCGGCAGAGCGCCTCGACCAGGAGCCGCGCCGCTTCTCCGGCGCGCGGGACATTGGTCAGAGTGGGCGGCAAGGCCCCAGCCAGATCGAAGCTAAACTCACTGAACAGCAAGAAACGCCACAGTTCATCGGCGATGGCATCCCAGCTCTCGCTGCGAGTCAGCAGCTTCAGGCCCAGCGCGCTCTGGGCCAGGACGCGCGCTTCGGCGACCCAGCCCGGTTGCTTGTTGAGCGCCGCCAGCTGGGGGCCGCTGGGCGCGAGCAGGGCCAGCAGCAAATTGCGGGCGGATTCCACGCCCAACAATGCCTGGAGCTGCGGCCAGCCGCCACCCGCGCCGACCGCATCCATCACGGCGAAAGCGGGCGTGGGATTCTGATCGAAGATGCGGCGGATCTCGGTGGCATAATCGGGCCTGGCTTTGATGCACAGGCTCAGGTATTCATCGCCGTCATTTTCTGGATTGGGGAAGATCTGCCCGCACACCGCGTAGAGGTAAAACGGATCTTCGACGCGCGCTTTCTCCGTTTGCGGGGCCGCGGCCGGCACATACACCACCAGCTGGGTAATCGCCGCGCCCATGACGCCCATCTGCTGCAAAACACTCAACGCAGCTTCCCGGCTCTCAATGCTGCTCTCACTGGCATCCACCACGCGCCGCTGCTCCCCCGCCAGTTCCAGGCAGAGCTCCCGGTAGCGCTGCGCCGCATCATAGACAATGAGCACGCCGCTCTTCTGGAGCCTCCCGCTCTTCTCGAGCCGCGCCAGTATTTCTTCCTGAATAAAGGTTTTGATTCCCATAGTCCTTACCTCGCTATGCCCCGCTGCCGCCGGGCCACTTCTTCCTGAACTTCTTGCCGCAGCTTCTTCCGCCGCCGCCAGCTGCCATCTGCGCCCTGCACCCAGAAGCAGCGCCGCAAATCGTGGATGGCGGCCAGCTCTGCATCGTACAGGCAATTCTCCAGGACGCGCTCCGGCCACAAGGCGAGCGCGAGCGGTTGCGCATCGTGAGCGCCGCGCGCCAACGCCGCCCAGACCTGCTCGAAGGGCGCTTCCACATCCTGGAACGCGGCGACGAACGCCTCCGCCAGTTCGGGCGCGCCAGCGGCCAGCTGCTCCTTGAGGAAGCGCTTGCGGGCGGCCTGGGTGCGTTTGTCCGGCAGGAGCAGGCCGGCCTGGAGCGCCAGCTGCGGTTCGTCCCACAGCTTGTCGGCGACGCGCTCCGGCCAGAAGTGCCGCGCGAGGGGGAGATCGTCCCAGGCGCCCTCGGCGAGGTGCTGGCAGACCTGGTAGGCCGGCACGCCCTGGGCCGGCCCGGCGGCGAGTTCCGCCAGCAGGACGCGCGTGCGCTCCCGGTCGGGTTGGAGCAAGCGCTCTTGCTGCGCGGCGATTTCGGCCTCCGGCTCGCCGAGCGCGCGCCATTTCCCGGCATCCTCTACCCAGAAAAGGTCTTCGATCTCGTGCGCGATGGCAAAGCTGCGATCCTGGGTACACGCGGGGATGACGCGCTCGGACCAGAGGCTCAACGCCAGGTGCGCCCAATCGTATTCGCCCGCCTCAAGGTTCTCCCACGTCTCCCGCAGCCGTTGCTGCCAGCCGCGATGCGGGAAGAGCCGCCAGAGCGGCGCCGCCGTGATCTGCACGCCGTCGTTGAGGTTGGGTTTCCAGAAGGCCGCCAGCCGCAGCAACTCCTCACGAAAGCCCTGGAGCTCCACTTCCAGCGTGCTCAGCCGTTCCAGCTCGCGCTCGTCATCGCTGGAGCGCCGGAGCTTGCCGCGCAGCCCGCTCAGTTGCCGCGCAAGCGCCTGTAGCTTGGGATCCACAAAGTCGTTGACGCAGGTGTAGAGCGTCTGATCCGTGAGCCGGTGATAGTAGAGCCAGAGTGTGTAGCTGCCCGATGGCGTGGCAAGCGGCCAGTAGATGGGGGCGGCGCGGCGGCTCTTGGAATAGCGTTTGAGGTGGTCATCGAAGAAGCGGGTGGAGTTGGCGAAATACGCGCGCAGTGACGGCGCGCCGAGGATGGCGCAGGCTTCCTGCTCGATGGCGTCGGCGCGCGCGCCCCAAATTACCCGCAACGCCTCGCGCACGCGCGCCTCGATGTCTTCCGGGTGGCCCGCGTCATCCACCAGGATGCCGGGCCACGAGATGCGCAAGGGGTACGCGGCAGGCACATCCTCCGGCGCAGCGGGGAGGCCTGCCGCGTTTTGGAGCATTCCGGGAGGGCAGGCGGGCAGCGGGGCGAAGGGATCGGGGAGTTCCGGGACGAGTTTTTCACCGGTGGCGTAACGGATGTCCCAGCGACCCAGAACAAGTCCTAACAGCTCTGACACAGTATTGCATACATATTGATCTAAACCAAGCAAGATGTCCTCATCATCCAAGGCTTCAAGTACACGTTCTGGAGAAATGTTAAGATGGTGACAAATTACTTCTATTCGACGATCTACGAAATACGATTTTTTGGTTAACCAACGCTTAGCCCCATGCTTAGTGACTGCTTCTGCAATTAGTTCATTTTCAGGCAGATTGTAGAGTCTCAATACTTCAGAATCTTCAACACTACCCGAATAAGCGGTAGGATGAGGACCTATTTCTTGGTCAATGAAATGATACTCTGACTCAGTTAGGTCAAATGCCTCGGAAACAGCACAATCCAGAGTGCGTGATGCATATAGTGATTCTACGGCTGTAGCAATAGAGAGTCGGTTTTGATTTTGGGTAGCTTGCTTCAAATTCCTAAACGAACTATTCAAATGAAAAGCCGCAAATAGGCAAGACGTCTCGTCAATTCTGAATTCCTCAAGCCGATGATTTACCATTTTACTTATCGCTAGATGGCTTTTTTGAGTTTCGACGTGCAGAAATGGCCTAGACGGGATGCTCTCAATTGCAGTAGTTGTGTACCTTCGTGCTGCACTTCCGGATGTAGCTATATCACCACCGCCCACTGCAAGCTCAATATAACACTGTATCACTCTTGCTGTTGTAAAACCAATACTAAGCAACAAGGTGTCTTCAGAATCATGGAACCAACACTGTGCATTGTGGCTAAATATACAATCCGACGGAAGAACTTTTGCTGCAAATGCACTGGCAGTTCGGACTGTATATGTGGCACCGGGCTTGAAATATAGAGGCGTATTTTTTACAACAAATGACCAATTCCCATCAAGATAGGTATATTGCTGACATACATACTGTTTGATTTGGGATCCATCACGATCCCAATCTACCAGTAGATGAATGTCATCATAGGGGGGGGAGTATTCACCACCTTTTGAGAATCGCTGCCATCGGCTTTTCCGCCCGATTGAGTGAGCTTGAACTTCCCATCCCAAACGTACAAAGCGGAAATCGGAGGCGGTAGCAAGGCCCTGACTGACACGGCTAATCACATTCCCAAAGTTTGAGTTGTCTGCGTAGCGACACAGGAAGCTATCTGGAGCCCAATAGGCAAAGTTATAGTCTGGGACTATTGCGAGTAGCGATTGGTCAAATCCTCCAAATCCTCCAGGTCTCCCTTGGACAGTGGCGGTAACTGCTTTGAGTAAATGGCTATCCTTTTCACGGTTATCAAGTTGCCGGTTTACCAAAATGAGGTTTTTGATGGGCGTGTTGCTCTGAAGTACATACAATGCTACCTCAACAAGAGCGTCGTCAAGAACCCCCAATCCTAGGTCTACAAAACAAGCCATTTGATTAGCGAAAACAACACTAGATCGCCAATCTTTGCTTTTATCAAGGAAAAAGCCGGTTCTTGCGCTGATTACGCCTACTCGCCCTTTCTTTGACAGCCAATTTATCCCTCGTTCAACAAATGCTTGGAAGATGTCATTCGAGCAACTCCTGAAAGTTTTCTTTATGTAGCTTTTGCTTCCATGCGCAGCTTCTCCAAACGGCGGATTCATCAGCACGACATCATAGCGTTTCCGGCAGACATCAATGAACGCAAAGCCGCGCGCGGCGTCTTGCGCAAAGAGCCGCCGCTGGTAGCCGCCGCCGTTCTGCGCCTGCGCGGCGTAATCGGCCAGCGCAGCCAGCACTTGCGCTTCGGCCTCATCCCAGAATCTGGCGGCGTCGGCGGGCAAATCGGCAAAGTCAAAGAGCGTGGTGGGGCGCGCCAGCCCAAAGCCGGGCAGGTAGCCCGCTGCCTGTTTCTCCTGCAAGCGGCTCGCGGTATACGCCTGTCGCGCCTGCTCCACCGCCTCCGTCAGTTCCTCCTCAATCTTGAGCAGCGAGCCGGCCTCGCCCGCCAGCGTCATCTTGTCGAAAATAAGCTCCACCAGCTGCCCCAGCACCTTGTAGGGCAAGGTCGCGGTGAACTCCGCCAGCAGCGTCTTGTCGCCGGGCATCGGCTCAGCGCAGACCACGTTGGAGCGCTGGATCTGCGGGCGCTCCTGGGGCTTGAGGCCCTGCGCCTGCCAGCTGCGTTGCGCCCGCAGCCACAGCGAAAGCCCGGCAATCTGCGCTGCGCGCGGGTCAATATCAATGCCGTGGATGTTGTGCTCGATAATCAGGCGCGGCACATCGCGGAGGAAGGCGGCTTTGTCGGGGTAGTCAGCGGTCAGGGGGTGGTAGTCAGTAGTCGGTAGTCGGCGGTCAAGCGGGCCGGGCTGATGGGGGCAGCCCGCTGCGCGTTCACCTGTCTCCAGGTCCCAGGCTTCTTCGTAGATGCGCTCGAAGAGGTCAAAGGCATAGAGGCCGAAGTGCATCGAACCGCACGCGGGATCCAGCATTTTGATCTCGCGGGGGTCCTTCCGCGCCCGGTAGGGGATATAAACCGGTTGCTGCAAGAGTTCTTCCTGGCTTAACGCTTCCGCCGTCTGCTCACTGCTCACGGCTTCCGGCTCACTGCGCACGTCGCCTTCAGCCAGGAAAATCTCGTTAGGGCGGCGCACCAGGTAGCGGCAATGCTCTTTCAGCGCGGTCTCGCCCTGCGTCATCTCGTACCACAGGCGGCCCAGTGTGTTATCGGTGAGAAATTCCACCACATAGCGCGGGGTGAAGAATTGATTGCGCACGGCGAGCTCGCGGCTGTTGCGCGGGGCCTGCGATTCCGCCCGCATCTGTCGCCGTTCCTCATCGGAGTTGAAATACTGGTAAATCCAGCCGAGGGTCTCATCCTCGGCCCACAGCGGGGCGATGTCGGGATGGTTCAGCGCATCCAGCAGCTGCAACAGCGCCGCCTCACGGGGGAAGAGCCGCCCCTGCGGGCTGAAGCGGTCGAAGAGCACCGCCAGGTCTACGGCGAACTCATCGAAGAGGCTGAAGAGATAGCTGCGATAGGCGTCGCCGGTCTCGCCCAGCGCTGTCCCGGCCAGGCGCGCGTAGAGCTGGAAGCCCTTGGATTGATACCCCCGGGCAATGGATTCCACGAGCAGCCCGCGCGCTTCGGCCATCCGCAAGGCGCACAGGCGGTTGAGCACGGTATACGCTTGCTCGCGCACGCTACGCGCCAACACCTCGCGGCGCGCCGCGTCGGTTGGCGCCTTCCCTTTCGGCGCCGCCTGCCCGGCCAGGTAATGCGCCAGCGTGTTGCGCAGAATGCGCGCTGTCTCGCGGCGGCTATCATCGAGATGGGTGAGCGTCTCGAGCGCCGCGACCGCGCCGGTTTCCGGGTCGAGGCCATACTCCAGCTGCAGCTGGCGCGTGAACTCCGCGCTCAACAGGGCGCGGGCGTCGCCCACAAAGCGGGCCAGACGGTTGCGGGTGGGTTGGTCAAAAGCCATAAATTCCCTTCAAGATAGAGTATAACAAGCCTCTGGCTTGTTCTTGGCGCAAGCCGGAGGCTTACGTTACATTATCCACGCTCAAAACCGCTATCCCAACTGCAAGGTGATTTCGATATCGCTATACACGGATACCTCTGCCTTGAGCGCCTGGAGCTGCTGAATCAGCGCGTCCAGTTGTTGCATATTCCGCACCCGGCCCGGCACAGCCAACGTGCGCGCGACTTTCTGCCGCCCCTCGCGCGCGCTGGTTTCCTTCTCCGTTTGCTGGCGCGCCAGTTGCCGCTCATGGCCCAGGCGGACGATGTCGCGCTTCAATTGCGCGCCCTGCATTTGCAGAGCGTACTCCTGGCTAAGCACTTGTTTGAGGCCCGCCAGGTCGCGGGGCGCGGCCCGCACCAGTCCCTCTATTTGCGCCAACGCCTGCGCCTGCTCCTCCTGGGTCAGTTCGCCCCATTCGGGCAGCCGTTGCAATTCCTGCCCCACGGCCTGCACTGTCGCGCTCTGCGCTTCCTGCATCTTTGTCGCCGCATCGCGGGTGCTCGTTTTGATGGTAGTCAAGAGCGTGTTGAAATCGGCAACGTGGGTGTAGAACGTATCCTGCTGCAAGCGCTGCCGGAACAGTTCCAGTTCCTCGGCCAGCGTCGTGCGCAAAGCGCCGGGCGCGCCATACTCCGGCAGCGTCTCAATCTCGCTGCGATGCTGTTGAATCTCGCGTAAGGTCGTCTCCAACCCGGCTTGTAAGGCGCGCTCCACGGCGTCCGCCCACTTGAGCCGGTCATACAGCGGAGACTGTTCGCCGCCCAGCCGTTGCGGCGCGTCCGATGCGTCGGTCAACAGCACATCGGCCAGGTCTTGATTCAACGCGCGCACGCTGATCGCGCCGGGCAGCCCCAGATGGACCAGTTTCTCAGCCAGGGGGCCAAACCGGAACTGAAACGCGGGGAAGTGCTTGACCGCTGTCTTGCTGATTTCATCCTCCAGGGGCAACACCATCTCGCCCACCAGATCGGTCAGCCGCTCGGCGGCGCGGGCCAATACCTGGTTGGAGGGCCGGTGATTGCGCAGCGCCACACCTACGCTCTTGAAGGCATTATTCGTGCGCAGCGCTTCGATGGCCTGTTGCCCATTAACCGTAACCTCGCGGCCAGAAACCTTGAGGACAATCTCGCCAGCCGCCAGCAGCGCGGCCACAAGATAGCGCAGCGTATCCTGCGACCAGCCGAAGGGCGCATCGGAGAAATAATCCAGCAGCCGCTTGCCCTCCACCGCGCCGTTGCGGTCAATGTAGTCCCGGATGCTGAGCAGCGCCTTGTGGTCGCTCTGAATCACGGGCTTGCCGGCGCTGATTTGCACCAGCTCCAGCGGATCCACCGCCGTCGTCACCGCCTTGAGATTTCCCACCCGCAGGAATTTCTCCGCCAGCGCAGTCTCGGCGCGCACCGGCGCCTCGCCGTAGCGGTCGAAGACCTGCTTCGCGGCCTCGGCGAGATAGGCTTTGGCGGCATTCAACACATCCGCCGCCAGCGTATCCACTGCGGTCACCTGCCCCCGGAAGATGAACGAACCCTGCGTCAGCGCGCGATCCAGCACCCCTTGCAATTCGCCGCTCAGCCTGGTAGCACGATCCAATTGCCCCGTGCAGTATTCGCGTACCTCGCCATCGGGATCGTTGCGGTAACGCTGGGCGATTTCCTGGGCGCGGAAGATTTCCGCCAGGCGGTCGTTGACATCCGGCGCGGTGCGGCCCAGCAAGTAGAGCGTATTCTGCGCGCTCCGTTGGCGCGATTCTTCGACCAGGCGCGCGCGCGCCGTGTCATAGTTGGCCGCATCCACCAGCTCCGCCAGGAGTTGGATGGTCTCGCGCTCGCCGGCGAGGCTCGTGGGCGTCGCGCCGCTGAGGATCTTCAGGCCCGCAGTTACAGCCAATGTGCCGTGCAAGCGCGTCGCCGGCAGCGGATTGAAGACCTCGCGCAGCGCCTCATTGTGAATGCGGCGCGTCTCCATCGCGCGCAACGAGAGTTGTGCGCGTTCCTGGTCAATATCGTTGATCTTCTCGCTGAAAAAGCACAAATTGCCGTCTTTCTCGCCAAACGGCACGCGGGGGTGGTTGACCAGTTCGGCGATAGCGGCGTTGATCTCATCATTGCGCGCAGGCGCATCCACGCTGGGGTGCATAAAACTGGCGATGTTCTGCGGCGTAATCGGGATGTTGTCGAGGATTTGCAGGATGGCGACGGTCTTGGCGATCCCCTGATGCTGCGGGGAGTCGAGAAAATGCACTTTGACCTTTTCCACGCCGCGATACTCGGAGGTAGCGCCCCGGCTGATATCCTTTTCCAACGCATCGTAGAGCGTCACCGTGGTCGCCAGCCAGCCGATGGGTTGCTCCGCCGCCGCCAAATGCGCGGGCGCGCCTTCCACCAGAATGTCCTGGAGCACCTTGATCGCCGAGCGCAACCCAATCCCGCCGGTGGATTTCGCCAGCTCGCCCAACAAGTGCAGCAAGACGCCAAAATGCGCCGGCAAGAAGGGATACAGGTTGATAAACGTGGCGCGGTCGAAATCTGCATCATAATAGCGGGCATCCTGGAGCTTGGTATTGTGGCGCAACATCTGCCCGTGCCGGTCGAACAGCTCCCCCAACACCTGCACCCCGGCAGGGGATTTCGTCAGCAGCCGGCGGTAGCAGATTTCCTTAATGTCATCCGATTCCAGATCAATCTGAATCGGGAAGCGCGCGGCCAGTTTGAACAGCTCCGGCGAGTTGAGCGCCGCGCGTGGGTCATCTTCGGTGAGCGTCTGCTGCGCGGTCCCCATAATCCAGACCTTACCATCGCCAATCGCCTTGAGATTCTTAGCCAGTCCATCCAGATTGAGGATCAGATTGGGCCGTGAGGCGACGTACTGGCCCACCTCATCCACGATGAAGAGCACATACTCCTTGCCGGAGTGCTCGCGGACGATGTCCAGCATCTCCTTGACCTGCTCATTCTCGAAGCGCACATAATCGGCAACCTCGGTGGTGAACGCCAAGGGGGTCTTGAAAAGTTCCGGGTACATCGCGTGCGCGATTTCCGGCAGCACGCTATCAATCACCAGCGGATCATTTTGTACTTCCGGCCAGGTTACATCCAGATCCGCTTCAATGCGCGCCGTAAAGTCCTCGTAACGGCCATCTTTCTTCAGCCGCCGCTCGAAAGCCGCCACCTTGAGATTGCGTGAATAGCCGGCAATCTGGAGCACCTTGTAATAGAGCACGGTCGAAACATCTTCCATGCTGGCCCCGGCCACCATCTCGCTGGCGAGGTCGAGCATCACCACTGCCGCGGGATATCGGGCGGCCACGGTCGCCAACAGCGCCCGGGTCGTCGGCTTGACCATGCGGTCTTGCAGATGTTTGAGAAAGCGCACGCCATCCACGGCCACATGCTCATCGAGGGCCAGGCCCAGATACTTGGTGAACGAGCTCTTGCCCGACCCATAAAAACCGGAGACCCACACGCCGATCTCATGTTGTCCCCCGATGTCCATCGCCAGCTGCATCTTATCCAGCAGGCGCTCCATCTGCTCTTCGATGCTCTCTGTCACGATGTATTCGGAAATCTCCGCCCGCAAGCGGGTCTCCTGCGCTGCGCCATAGGTGATGACTTTCTCAATCGTGCGGTAAATATCACGGCTGGGGTCAAAAAGCGTTTTGATGGGTTTTACAGTCATACGGATATGCCTCGCTTAGCCTTATTCGCCTACATGGTTGGAGCGATAATTGCCATCTTCGGGGTAGAAGCTGAGAAAACTCAGCCCCGTTTTACCCGCGCGTTTGCCGGGGTACAAAAACACGGTGGGTACGCTGAACTTGCCATACAACTTAGCCTCAATCGCGCCGATGCGTAAGTAGGGATGTAGCGCTTCCAGGTCTGTCACCAGCACTAGCCCGTTAGGCTTTTGCTGCGCCGTTTCCAACGCGGTTTCCAAACGCTGCTGCAGGGGGGCGCCCTGCGTCAGCAAGTTCGCAATCGAATCATTGGCTTTTTTCCACACTAACGGCGCTTTGCGATCCGCAGTGAGCCAAATCCTGCGTAGCGGCGCTTGCTGCACCAGCGCGGCGATCTCTTCTGCCATCGAGAAGCGGGTCACGTCCCAGCCCTCGTTGCGCAAGCGCGCTGACCAGGCGGGCAGCTGCCGCTTGACCTCCAGAATCTGACTGGGTGGGAAAATCAGGTAATAGATCGGCTCGAAACTGGCCGGGCCGAGATCGCGCCCGTAACGAATGCGGGCCAACAATTCATTGAAGTTCAGTTCGAGTGAGGACATCCAGTAACTCCTCCATAGTTTCGTAGCGCCAGCTGATTTTTGTCACCCCGCCGGCGGCCTGGACGAGCATCAAATTGCGCAACGCCAGGCGCTTGAGTTCCTCCAGAACATCCAACCGTTCCAACCCAAACAAGCCCCAATCAGGGTGGCTGAGCACGGCGTTATCTCCATGCCCGCTGAAGTGCAAATCGTAAGCCAGGATAGCCGCTGCCCGCGGCTCAATGCGGTAGGCGAGGATGCGCCGCGTGCTCTTTGCCGCGCGCTCCAACAGGCCGAAATCGGCGCAATAGGAAGTGAGATAGCTCCCCACCCGTTTGATTGTGCTTTCAGACCAGGCCGTAGTCGTTTGGCCGTCTTGAACAGCGCGGAGTACAAAGCTGCGCGCCTCTTCAAAACTGATGGTCTCACGCCCCGCAGCGTAGTTTGTCCAGTAAACGGCTTGAATGAAATCGGCCAGAATCACATGCACTCGGCTAATGTAGATTAACAGCAGCTGCTCGATTTCCTGGCGAGTAAAAGTATGCACGGCGCGCTTCAGCAGTAGTGCCGGCGGCTCTGTTCCACGCAAATAGAATGCGGCAAAGCCTTCCATCACGAAGTTCTTCAATCTGCGCGCGGTCATTTTGGGGAATTGCCCAGAGGCCAGCGCCAAGCGCTGGAGTTCTGCTGTGTCCATGCCTGGCTGCCACAGGTCCAATAGTATTTGGGTTTCCTGGAACATACCCATGCCAGCATTGAGGGTTGATGTGTATAGTTTCTCTGCCATCACTCACCGGTAAAATAGGGGTAGGTCTGTTCGTGTCCAAAAGCGTGTAGATAGTGCGCGGCCACCAACTTCCAGGAGAGATTCTCGCGCAACTCGCGCCGGTTGCCCACCAGCACCGGGCCGGGGCTATGCGCCGGCAACGGCGCGGCCTGTTGCCGCAGGGTTGCTAACGCCGTCTCTGCATTGGCTACCACCGCCGGAATGCGCGCCCCAATCTCAGGCATTTGCAGCGCCTGCTGAAGGCGCTGCTCCATCTCCTCCGGTAGCCGGAAGAGATGATACACGCTCCCTACGCCAATGCGTTCATTGTGAATCAGCGCCGCGGCCTGCGTCACGCCGTTGATCTGGGCCAACAAGGGCGTCCGGCTAAACACCGGCTGCAAGAAAACCTGGCTCCCAGGGGCAAAAAACGTGCTCTGCCACCAGGCATAGTGTTCGCGTTCGCCCAAGAAACCGACCACCGCGCGGAGGGTGGCTATCATTTCGAGTTGTGTCACATTCATTGATGATTGCTTGGCCTCTTCCCATACCTGAAATACAGACCAGCCCGCTGGCGCAGCACCGGCGGGCTGGTTGTCACATAGTTGGGCTATGCTATACTGAAATTGCCTGGGCGCCGGGATCGCCTATGGTCATTAAACGCTCCGTGGCTGGGCTAGAGTCATGGAGCGT
The DNA here is from genome assembly GCA_964504195.1 of uncultured Anaerolineales bacterium. Lineage (GTDB taxonomy): Bacteria > Chloroflexota > Anaerolineae > B4-G1 > SLSP01 > CAZDDI01. Next base: position 71,105 of record CAZDDI010000001.1, on the reverse strand, counting down.
TTTTGTGTGTAAACTATTTGTTAGTATAACCCGAAATGCGGTAAAGTACAAAAAGCGTTGAGACTCCCATCCCGCACGCGCTTTTGACCTTCTGTTCACTTCAGGCTATACTGGTCTGTGACCGCGGCCCTGCCGGAGCAGGGTCGGCGCGCATTACGCTGAGGAGCTACTACTGGTGAAATCCATCCCGATTGCAGAGCAGAACCTGGTCTTGGAAGTGTGGGCAGACTGGGAAAATGGCGGCGAGCCGGGCTTGAAACTCCGCCGGGGCGCGCGGCGGCTTGATGTGCTCCTGGCCGAAATCGCCCCGCTGGTGGCGGCGCTCACGGCGGAAGCCGCGGAGTTGGCGGCGGGTGAGTCGCCGGAATCGGAGGCGTGAGGGGTGTACTTCCTCCCCGGGCGCAACGGCACAATGTCAGCAAATCACACAAGGCAGGTTACCTATGTCCCCATCCACAGATAGCAGTACCGATTTCGAGCAACTGGTCGCGGAGGCTTTACAGCAGGAGTTCTCCGGCTGGGATTTCGCCTTCATCAACGATCGGTGGCAGATGCAGCCCACCTCGTGGGACTATCGCCGCCAGGTATGCGCCTATCTGGGCGCGGCTACGGCGCTGCTGGACATGGGAACCGGCGGCGGGGAGTTCCTCGCGGAACTCGCGCCCTTGCCGCCGGATACCTGGGCCACCGAAGCCTATCCGCCCAACTTCCCGATCGCCCAAGCGCGCTTAGCCCCCTTGGGGGTGCAGGTGGTCGAGCCGCTGCCCAATGACGGACTTCCCTTCCCGGACGCGCGCTTTGACCTGGTCATCAACCGGCATGAATCCTTCTCCGCAGCAGAAGTGTATCGCGTGCTCAAACCGGGCGGGCACTTCATCACGCAGCAGGTCGGGGGGCGCGACAACCAGCGCCTCAATGAGCTGCTCCAGGCCGAGGTCGAATTTGAGTATGCCGATTGGGCCCTGGCCCAGGCGGTGTCACCACTGCGGGACGCGGGTTTTCATATCCTGGAACAGCGCGAGGAATTCCCGGAAACCCACGTCACCGATATTGGCGCGGTGGTCTTCTATCTCCGGGCCATCCCCTGGCAGATCAGCGATTTCAGTGTGGCGCAGTATCGGGAGCGCTTGCGGGCGTTGCACGCGCAAATCCAGGCGCACGGGGGGCTGACCCTGCACAGTCACAGTTTCTACATCGCAGCGCGCAAAGCCGGCGCGTAACCACAGCTGGGAGGCGCTCACTATGCTGAATGTATGCTGGCACTGCGGGATGTACCGCGCCGACAAGCTCATTGACCCCACCGGGCCGGTGGCTATCTGCCCAGAATGCGGGCATCCCCATCCGTTTCTTCACTTGCCCTTGCTGATCGTGGCCGGGGCCAGCGGCGCGGGGAAGTCCGCCGTGTGCCAACACCTGCTGGGGCGTGTGCCGGCAGCGGTGCTGCTGGATGTGGATATTCTCTGGCGACCAGAGTTCGACACGCCCGCTACCCAGTACCGCGACTTCTTCGAGACCTGGCTGCGCGTCAGCAAGAACATCGCGCAAGCCGGGCGGCCTGTGGTGTTGTTTGGGGCAGGCTGCGGCGTCCCGGCTAATCTGGAGCCGTGCGTCGAACGCCGCTACTTCTCAGCCATTCATTACCTGGCGCTGGTCTGTGCGGATGACACGCTCGCTGCGCGGCTGCAAGCGCGCCCGGCCTGGCGCGGGGCGCACGCCCCGGAGTATTTGACCGAGCACCTGCGCTTCAATCAGTGGTTCCAGGCTTACGCCGGACAGCCGCCCATCACGCGGCTCGATACCACGGCTGCTACAGTTGCCGAAACCGCGCAGCAAGTGGCCGCATGGATTGGGGAACGGGTCGAGGGTAACGGGTGAAATTCAAGCCCCGCTTGTCAAAGCGGGGGGGCAAGGGTAGCCGGTAAAGCGTCACGGTTGCTGCTCCAGATGCACGGGGAATGCTCTGGAGCGTTTTCTTGTCCGGCAAAGCATCAGAACAAACTGCGTCCCCGGAACTCCGGGTGTTTCTCCAGGAACTTGAGCAGGCTAGTCTTGGCCGCCTCCCACTGCGCCAGTGCCGTTTGCGCTGGCGGTGAATCCTCCCCCTGCGCCTCACATACAGCATCGTAGTCCGCCTCGGCCTGCACAAACTGATCCCGGATTTGGAGCAGCTTCCGCTCGTTCTGCGCCAGCAGGCTGGCAACGGAAGTGGCTACTACCGCAATGCAAGGGCGACCCTGCTCATCCAGCCGCGGTTCGAGATAGCCTTCAAGCACCAGATCAGATTTATCCTGCGGATGAGCACGGCCTCGATTGTACTGCCGCTCGCTGCATTGTACGATGTAGGTCACAGATTTGAACAGCGGTAAGCCTTTGGGGGCCGTATTCGAAGCCGGGCCAGTGACCAGCCGGAAAGTGACCACGCCCTTTTCGATGCGCAGGGCTTCGGGATGACCAACGAGAGTGATTTTGGCGCTCATGATTAAATAGCAAGAGGATCAACTTTCGGGGATCTGATCGCTCGCAACTTGAGCAATGATTCGGGCGACCGACCAACAAGCATCAAGTGTGTAAGCGCGCGTAGATTGTGGTAGATTATTCAAGTACACCGCAAAAGCGGTAATTTCGGTATCTATCTCTTCTGATAGGTTAATCTCACTGTAGCCAGCCAGGCTAAGAATCACTGCTTCTGGAATCTCGAGAGCCTTGGCTAAAGCAATGCAAGTCTCAAACGCAGGCTTTGAATCAGGTCTATTGATAATGTGATGCACTGCAGTAGTGCTCAATTTAGCTGCCCGTGATAATTCCCTCTCAGAAAGACCACGCTTTTCCACTTCTTTTCGTATGAATACGCTCAGTTCTTGTGACATAACGAATTTGACCTCAGTTGGAGATTAGTGTATAATGTGTTCGTTATAGGTAGCAATCGCTTACAATAGGTATCAATATGCTAACAAACGATCAACTTATCAAGCTTAACCAAGCAATCTGCCGGGAAGATACCACGGATAATCCGCTCATCAAACTCATTAAGTCGGCTGAGCAGGCAGAAATATCTTTCCAAGACGTGCTGGAACATCTGATCGTACAAGCATTAGAGAATGCGCAGCATTGCGAATCTCCATGCTCACACGAACAGTTTGTTACCCTGTCTTGAAGGTTGCTTGCCCCTAAGTCTGCCTAATCTTAGCATTACTTGCCGCAAAGTCCAATCTGAGGAGTTAATCTAGGGCAACGTTCTCGACATCCCGCCTGATACAGCGGGCCATAATAATCATCCAAACAGTCGCGCGCTCTGACGGTTCGTCACAGCGCGCGATTTTTCGTGTCACCTGGCCTTATCAACCGCGAACATGAGTCTGTGAATTGCCCTGGTTCCTGGTTACAATCCTCTGGTTCCAAAAATTACACTAGAGGAGGATAAATTCTCATGGAACACAAACGTATTTTGGAAGAGTTTTTGGATACTGTCGCTGCTGGCAAGGCTGATAGCCGCAAAACATGCGATTGGTATGCCGGGTTAGCCGCGCGCTTCTTGACCTGGTGTCAAGAAGCCGAGCGAGACCCGTTTAGCACGAGTACGTTCAATGCGTTTATGGCGTATCTAAAGCGCGAAGGGTATAAGTACGGGACTGTACATGGATATGCCGTCGTGCTCCGGCGCTTGGGACGGTGGCTGTTAGAACGTACCCATGTAGACGTAAACCCGGCCCGCGAAGTGGCTTACCCCAAAAAACCACAGCGCGTTAAGCGGGGGATTGCACAACCGGATTATCAGAAGCTGCTAGACGCAGCAAAGACTGTGCGTGATAAGGCCTTGTTGATGTGCCTTTACAACAGTGGAGGTCGCGCCGAAGAAATCATAGACTTGCGCTGGGGAGATTTGCGACTGGAGCAACACCGGGCCAATGTTATCGGCAAAGGGAACAAAGAACGGACTGTGTACTTTCGCAACCAAACCATTGAACTGCTGCTGGAATACCGGGAAACTGTTCCACATGCCCCAGAGGACCCGGTGTGGTGGTCGCTAACCAAGCCACAGCATCCCTTGACTTATGATGGATTGTACCAAATGCTCAAGCGGTTGGCAGCACGCGCCGGCGTTGAGCGTTGGAATCCGCACGCTTTTCGGCACGCCTTTGGCCTGCGCGCTACAAAAAACGGTTGTCCAACTTTGGGGTTACAGGATTTGATGGGACATAACGACCCGGCAACCACCCGCGAGTATGCGTTTTTGAACGATGATGATTTAGCAGACATGCATAAGCGCTACTTGTAAGCCTATGGGTCTAGCATGAGTGTGCCAGCGCCCCGACATCTGGGCCTGGTCGGGGCGTCTGGTAACTTGTCAACAAGCGGAAGTGTGGTATAAGTAAGCCAGCGAAGCTTAGGAATCAGTTACGAGATAACTGTCCCAGAACCCCAAGAAAACAGGGGGTAAGTGGGTCTCTTATTTCGTATTTGCTCCTGACTTAGGTGTTTCTTAACTTTTCCCGGCCCGCTAGCTCAATTGGCAGAGCAGTTGACTCTTAATCAATTGGTTATAGGTTCGAGTCCTATGCGGGTCACCAAGACGCCCCACCTTTATGGTGGGGCGTTTCTGTTTTTAGAACGCCGTAAGGCAAACGGGCGGACGCTCTACAGAAAAGAGGCGAGTCACTGTCTGTAAATAGGTTGTATCCGAAATTTCCGCCAGGTTGTAGGCATAGAGCTGCGTGAAATCTATCACACCTATTAACAGCGATGAAAGTTCCGCAACGTTTAGCATTATCTCTACATCATAGTTACCTTTTGGTGGCAATGTTGCCTGTCCATGCTCGAAATAAACTAACGTACTGCCTGCATTCTCTGGAAAGAAGGTGTCATGCACGGTGATCTTGAGCCGACAGGTTTGCTCGTTGAAATCGTGTGCAGACAATGCAGCGAAGAGACCAGGGACATTGATGATACGGTACATCAAGCCCACGCCCTGTACGTTGCTCTCGTGGTAGACCGAAGGGATAAGCGTTTCACATTCATTGCGGGGATCGAGCAGTAAGTGATGGAAGGCGGTGTCGTGTGTGGTGAGTACAATTCGATCAACCTGATCAGTCTGTCTGTGTAGAAAGCCCAACAGCGCGGCGAGTGCTTCGCGGCTGGTGTAAACAAATTCATGGATGACGATGTCGTTGTGTAAAGGGCTTTCTGCCGCGCGGGCCTTGAAACCGAAAAGCATGTATCCTGTTACCAGTCCTTCATGCACACACCCTACCAGGCGTTTTTCCAGGCCGAGGTTTTTGAGAATATGATCCCATTCGAGCGAATGCCGCACAATCATGCCGTGGGTGCTGACTTGATAGCGGTTGTAGCAATCCATCACCCTGTCTTTATCCTCAAGGGTCAGGAAGCGCACCTTCGATTTGTTGCCTGTACGCAGTGCGTCAGGCCGCAAGCGATATTGGTTGATTTTTAGCCCGTATCCGAAGTGCATCGCGTAGTAGAAATCCGGTCTAAACGGATAGAGCAGCGCCATAGCAGCACCTTGTTCTCGGTAATACTTCAGAAAGAAAGTAAGGAGCTCTTTAGCAACGTGTTCTTTCTTGTGCAATAAATCTACAGCCACCATGCCCACGCCGCCCACCGCAATTTGAGCGCCCAACATATTCATTTTGAAGTCGTATAGCTGCATTCCGCCCAACAGGTTATCGTCGCGGTACAGGCCGTACAAATGGCGTATCGGGACAGTGGTCTGAACGTTTACCAGCCGCTCAATGAGTTGTTGCCGGGCTTCTTCGGTGGCAATCTTAAAGCCCGGATAAGCGTTGATGGCAATATCGGCAAAGTCCGTGATACTTTCTACCGACAATAAACGAATGTCGCTTGTAGTTGCGTTCATGTAAGTTCTTTCATACCTTTAACGACATAGGCTTTGAGATCCGGCTCGCGCTCCGGGTGTTTGGTGCGGACCGTCTTAGGTTCCACTTCCAGGCGACGATACAGGCGCTCATAAACGGCCTGGCTGATGACTACCTCATCGGCAGCGGCGCCATCGCACAACCGTGCCGTCCGATTCACCGTATCGCCGATGACCGTATACTCCATCCGTGCAGCGGAGCCGATGAAGCCATGGATTACTTCGCCACTATGAATGCCGATACCAACCTGGAAGACCGGTAGGCGGCGCACTTTCCAGCCCTGCCCCAGCTTCTCGACTGCGCTCTGCATCTCTAGCCCCGCGCTAACAGCCTTACCCCATTGATCTTCATCAGGTTCAGGGCTGCCAAAAATCGCCAGTACTGCATCGCCGATGTATTTATCAATCACACCATCGTACTCAAAGATGATCGGTACGAAGGCATCGAACATCTCATTGAGCATCCGCACGACTTCATCCGGCTTCATCCCGGCACTAATGGTGGTGAAACCACGAATATCGGACATAAGAATGGTCACAGGGTTAACCCGTTCGCCGCCGACTCGGAGGCGATTGTATTGCTCGGTCATCCGGTCGGCAATCTGTGGCGAGAACTGGCGCAACAAGTTGGCGCGAAAAAGTTCTTCACGCTGCAAATCCTGCCGCAAACTGTGCTCCTTGATGTACATAGCAACTTGATTGGCAATGGCACGCATTAAGTCCAAATCTTCCAGACTGAACGCATCCGCATCATCGTAATTATCCATATACATCACACCCAGCACTTGCTCGTTGCATAGCAGCGGGACATAAATGGCGGCTTTGACGCGGTAGTAAATGACGCTGGCGGGTTTATCGGCGGGAGGGGCTTCTTGCGTGGGCATCCGCCATATAAATGCCTCGCGCTTATCGAAGGCTTTTTTGACCAGGGTCATGCTCACAGATTGATCGCCCAACGGCCAATGTGCCTTGAGCAGCAATTCTCCGCGCTCATCGGGTAGTAACAATGCACCGCGCTGGGCTGCCGGTACAGCTACTTGCAGCTGCTCGATCAAGGCGTGCAGTAATTGCTCAAGCGAAGTCGCCGTCCCCAGTGCCTGGCTGAGCTGGTAAAAAGCGCGCAATTGTCGCCAGGCATGGCTATCGTGTTCAACGGCAGCGGCATCTACAGCCTCAAAGACAGGCGTAGCGGCTTCGGCTACTTCTTCGATGACACCTTCGGGGGTCGGATCGTACTGCATAGGTTGCGGGTGCGGTGCGGTTTCAGCCAGTAGCTCAATGGTAGTCTGACCGATCTCTAACCGAGTGGTGGGGCTAAGCTGTGTCTTGATCGTAATGCGTTGCCCATTGACGTGGGTACCGTTGGTGCTGCCCAAATCTTCTACCCAATATGCGCCGTCCTCGTAGCTGAGCCGCGCGTGGCGATGCGACACGGTCACGTCCGGCGACAAGTCTAAATCAATGCGTTGCTCCGGCGATGCACGCCGCCCTACCAAAATTGCTTGCAATGGTGAACGAAATTCTTTCGGCGGGTTGGGCGGAAGTGTATAGCGAATAATCATCACAACCTCCTCACGTTGGATCCCTCATCTCAATACATTAAGTTTTGGTAACTACTTAGGCTTACACGTTGTTTGTCATTGCGAACCGCATCTTCGCGGCATCCGTTCGTCTCCGAACGGTGCAATCTCGTTCGTGGTTGAGATTGCGCCATTCGCAGATGAATGGACGCTGCAGACGGCTCGCAATGACATGGCTGAGTAGTTACAAGTTTTGCACATAGACCTGCCGGATCTTAACTTGATGACAGTGTTCCTCATCTCTATTTGTAGCACTAACAGACTGAAATGCAACCGTTAAAAACAAGATTGTTTTATGATATAATACAGATTATGATTGGGGAGGTGTTTTATGAAAAAACAAGGATTCATTATTTATGGATTGGTGTTACTTCTGGTCATCGGGCTGCCGGGTTGCGTGGTACCATCCGTGACACCCGCGGCGGCGGTAGAGACCGGGTTTACCTTGCCCCTCGGAGAGCTCTCCTCAGAGCTCACCAGCCCTGAAGTGCAGGTGCTTTACATGACCGAGGCTATCTTCATCCTTGATGTGCGCGAGCCGGATGAATTCGCTGCCGGGCACATTCCCGGTGCAACATTGATTCCGCTCGACTCGTTACCCAATCGGCTGAACGATATTCCCCGTGATCAGCCTGTCGTTATTGTTTGTCGTAGCGGTAACCGCAGCGGTCAGGCGCAGCGGTATTTGCAAGAGCAAGGGTTTACCAATGTCCGCAATATGCTGGGGGGAATGCTTGACTGGAGCAATGCCGGGTACGATATAGAGTAACCAGCCAGTGCCATTACATTTAGGGCGTACCCTGGCACAGTCAGAGACCGACCTGAGCAGGCTAGAGCCGATCTCTGACCGCGTCTTTCCAACTCATTTGAAATATACCTAAATAATATAAAATACTAACTTTACAAAATAAAGTATGAGATTAAAATTATTAATATAGAATCCACTAAGGGTATAAAAGCAGATGTCAGAAATTAATACTACGCAGTGGAAAGTCCCGTTTTTTACCATCTGGATCGGACAGGCGTTCTCGCTACTAGGTAGCATGTTGGTACAATTCGCGCTGGTCTGGTGGCTAACCGAAGAAACTGGCTCAGCGACGGTGTTGGCGATGGCCTCGCTAGTGGCAATGCTACCCGGCGTGGTTGTTGGCCCGTTTGCCGGTGCCCTCGTGGATCGTTGGGATCGTCGGCGGGTAATGATTGTCGCCGATAGCAGCATCGCACTCGTTACGCTGGGGCTTGCTGTCATTTACGCGCTGGGGTTGATGCAACCCTGGCACATTTACCTCGCTATGTTCCTGCGCGCCATTGGCGGTATGTTCCATTGGCCTGCAATGCAAGCTTCTACATCGCTGATGGTTCCAAAAGCGCAGTTGGCCCGCATTGCCGGAATGAACCAGACTTTACAGGGTGTTATGAACATTCTCGCGCCGCCGTTGGGCGCACTCTTACTTAGCATTTTACCTTTGCAGGGCATCCTGGTAATTGATGTCGGTACCGCATTGTTAGCGGTGCTCCCCCTACTGTTTATCGCTATACCGCAACCACCAGGTTCCCCGGAAGCAAGCGGCACAAAATTCAATCTATTCGTAGATGTATATTGGGGCTTCAAATACATTTGGAATTGGAAAGGGTTATTTCTAGTACTCATACTGGCAACGCTGATCAATTTCCTGCTTACTCCGGGCTTCTCGCTGCTGCCACTTCTGGTGACCAAGCACTTCGGCGGTGAGGCCATTCAACTGGGCTGGATGAATTCGGCCTGGGGTATCGGTATCATTGCGGGGGGATTGATTTTGAGTATCTGGGCAGGCTTCAAACACCGTATCCATACTACATTGCTGGGATTGGTCAGCATTGGGGTAGGAACTTTGGCCTTGGGATTGAGTCCTGCCAACGCCTTCGGCTGGGCATTGGCCGCGATGGTGTTTTCAGGGATTGCCACCCCCATCACCAATGGGCCGCTCATGGCGCTGCTACAAGAACTGGTTGCACCAGAGATGCAAGGCCGTGTGTTCACTACCGTGCATAGCCTCGCCGCTTTGATGTCGCCGCTAGGCTTGGCGATTGCTGGCCCGCTTTCGGATCGGCTGGGGATTCAAAGCTGGTTTATTGTGGGGGGTATCGGTTGTTTGGTGATGGGCATCGGAGCCTTTTTCATCCCTACGATTGTACGTCTCGAAGATGAACGCCATCTACAGGCAGCTGTGATTGAGGAGCGATCGGTATTAAACCCGGCAGATTGATTGTTGGTTATAAATCTAACCGCATTTCGATGCGTCGGAAGGAGACCAGGTAGCCGCACGTTTGTAGCATAGGCCAACGCGGATCACTAATGGGGAGATTCTCATAGCGCGTGTCATGCGAGGGATGGCGGGTGTGGAGCGCGTGCAACAGGGCATGAATCACTGCCTCGAAGTCGCCCGTCTCGGGATGGATTACCAACCGCCCGAGCTGATAGAGAACATGCTCGAACGCGACCCACCCCCAGCTACCATCGGCCAATTCCACACGCAGCGCCTCCAGATTGCCCGCGTTGAGCAAGGAAGGGGTCTGGTTGAGCCAGTTAGGAGCATCACGCCGTTGTGCGAGCAGCGTCAGAGCCTCCTGGCAATCCAAAAACGTGACTGTATACTCTGGTGCCGGTGGCAGGGCTGCATTCGGCGGACGGCGCAATACCAGCAGCTCGCGCGTTTCTTCAAAGCCCAGCTTACAAAACAGCGTTTGGGCAGGCGTGTTATCTTTAATGACTTCCAGCCAAATATCTTGCGCCCCTAGTTGCTGTGAGCGCGCCAGATGCGCTTCCATCAAGATTTGTCCGGTGCCGCGCTTCCGCTTGGCGGGTAACACCCCCAAGCGGGTGATCCAGGTATGCGCCCCGCGCACCCCCAGCATGGAAAGCCCCAGAATGTCCCCGTTATCTACCGCCACCACCGAATGTTCGAGTGCGACACTGTAGTTGTGAACGTACCGCGCCAGACGTTGCGCGTTCATCGGCATTGGCACGATGTAATCCACGCGGGTCTGGTTATACGCAGCCACCAGCTCATCGTAAGTGTAACGGGTCGCAGGGAACAAGTCCACCGGCGGCAATACTGGCACAATAAAGCCCCGCTCAAGGGGCGGGGATAGGGCAAGTGCTATTGTTTGATGTGGTTCAACCGTCATTCAGCAACCGCCATTTAGCGGCTCCAAATCCACAAAAGCCGCTAGTTGCGCAGGGAACTGCCGGGGGCTGATAGGCTTGGCAATGTACCCATCACACCCATACGCGCGCGCCATTGCTTCGCCAGTCTCCGGCGGCCAAGCGGTGACAGCAATGAGCGGCGTCTCGGCCAGCTCGGGTGTGTTCTTGATGATGGCCGCTAGCGTCTGTCCTTCCAGGTCAGGCAACCCCAAATCCAGCAAAATCAGATCAGGATGATGTTGTCCGATGAGTAGCAAACCCTGTTCACCATCAGAGGCATGGAGCACCTTGACACTGTAGGGTTTCAATGTGCGCATTACCAGGCGTGCGCTGTCAGCATTGTCTTCGATCAACACAATCGTACGCATGGCTACTTACTTCCGGTTCCGTTTGGCAAATATTCACGGACTTTACTCAACAACTCTTGTGCCTGCACTGGCTTGGAGAGGTAGTCATCGCACCCGGCTGCCAGAAACCGCTCGCGGTCACCACGCATAGCGGAGGCGGTCAAGGCGATGACCGGAATCTCGCGCAGGGTCGTGTCTGCCTTGATGCGCGCCACTACTTCCAACCCATCCATTCCCGGTAAACCAATATCGAGCAGGATCAACGGGGGCGTCAACTCGCGCACCATTGCTAGTCCGGTGAGGCCATCCTCTGCTTCAACTACCGTGTACCCTTGAGATTGGAGCACTTTGCGCACAATGCGCCGGTTGTGAAAGTTGTCTTCGATGTATAAAACGGTTTTCTCTTGCATGATTTCACTCCGGCAAAATAGTTTCTATATGCGCCAGCAAGCTATTACGATCCATAGACCCTTTCGCCCACATTGAATCCACCTGCGCGCCCAGGTGCGCCCGCATTGCGGGGTCAATATCCTTTGCCGAGACGATCACGACAGGGATATGTTCTGTGTCTGGACGCGCGCGTAACTGTTCCAATAACGCTTCACCGCTAATGTCCGGGAGAATCAAATCGAGGATAATCAGATCAGGTATAGCGCGCTCCAGGGCTGCCAGGGCCTCAGTTCCCGAATGTGTCTCAACGACCTCAAAACGTTGGGTGATCTCGAATAAGCGGTGCAGCAGCCGAGCGTCGGTGACATAATCATCCACAATCAAAATCAAGGGCCGTTGTCCCCGACCAAACGTGCGTTCCGGTTGCTCGTCTTGGGTTTCTTCATCTAGCGTGTAGGGCATATCCAAATGTACAGCTGTATCGCCCAACATCTCCGCTACATAGCCTACCAAATCGCGCGCGCTGAAGTTACCCTTCTGCCAAATCGCGCGCGCATGTTGGCGCAAGTAGCGCCACTCATCAGGTGTGACGGCCTTCGCTGAAACGACAACCACGGGCAAATCTTGGGTACGCTCATCGGACTTGAGTGCCTCCAACACAAAGAACCCATCCCGAATCGGCATGTTCAAGTCCAATACAATCAAATCTGGTTGGCGTTGGCGCACCAAGTCAAGCCCGTCCAGTGCGTTGTGTGCCTCGAAGACGCGATACTGCTTATACGTCTGCAACAATCGTCGAATCAAACGGCTGTCATATGGCGAATCGTCTATGACAACAATCGTTTTGATCTGCTCATCGAGCTGTTCCAGAGCGAGCGCCAGCCCTTCCTGATTGGGGCGATTGGCCGATACTGGTGCCATATTGAGGTGGAAGGCATAACGGTCTTCCAACGTGTGCTTTTCCGCGCTGAAAGTATGCCCGGAACAGTTGATCACGACCCGTTCGCCCGCGCTGATACTGCCCTGCGCGAAGAGACGTTCCAGTCCGGCAAAGGCAACGCTAGCCGCCGGTTCCATAGACAGACCTTCAAGTCGGGCGATATGGCGCATAGCGCGGAAGGCATCCCCATCGCTCACGGCGACCATCGCCCCACCGTGTTGATCGGCGGCGCGCTTGAGCAAATCGTAGGCAAAGCCCGGCTTCCCGGTTGCTAGTACGGTGACCAGTGTATCGGGTTGCACCGGATCGGCATGGTCTGCACCGCGCTCCCAGGCGCGTACCATCGGCGCGCACCCTTCCACTTGTACAATGCCTAATTTGGGGATGCGATCAGTCAGACCCGCTGCATACAATTCCTCAAAACCCTTAAGGACCCCCAATGGCCCAATTCCGCCAGATACCGCCTGGACATACCAATCGGGTGCTTGCCACTTGCCATCAACGTGTAGCGCACACCCCAGTTGCTCGGCAATCTCTAGCGCGATAGTTTTCATACTTTCTTTGCCAGAAATCCCCTTCGCGCCTTTATCGAGGTAAATCCCACGCCGTATCGCGAAATCAGCGGCGATTTCTTTAGCTTGATCGTAAGTCCCGGTGAGTTTGACCACTTCTGCGCCGTAAAGCGCTAGCTCGCGCATCTTCTCGGCGGGGACGCTGCTGGTGAGAAATACCCACAGTTTGATGCCTGCACGTGCGCAATAGGCAGCATACGCGGCGGCGGCGTTGCCCGTAGAGGCCAGCGTTAGCTCCATAATACCTTGCGACTTCAGCGCGCTCACGGTAAAAGCTGCCTGACGATCTTTGAAGGAACCGGTGGGCTGCTGGCGCTCATCCTTGATCCATAAGCCACGATGTTGTAGTTCGCGCTCCAGACCTTCGGCCTGAGTGAACGGCGTCCAGCCCTCGCCCATCGAGACCTTCGGCATGTCCGCCGCGAAGGGCAATAGCTCAGCGTAGCGCCACAGGGAGGTAGGCCGCAATCGCACGCGCGCGGGCCAGTCACTGGGCAGCCTGGCAAGATCGTAGACAGCATCCAACCAGACACCGTTGCACTGCGGGCAGCCTTGATTGAAGAGTTCCGCTGGAAGTGTGTGCCCGCACGCCAAACACCGGACGGATTGAAATAGCGTAAATGATTGCATAACTATAATGCCCCCACTTGATAAGAAGGCATTCCATTGACCTGTAGCACTTCGAAAGCGCGTACGGATTCAGTGTGCCCTTTTACATACAATGTCTCGATTTCGTGAGCCTCTACAAGATTTTTGACCTGCTGATAGGCACGTTCATCAATTAAAATCTGCCCGGCAAGCGCATTTTCTTGCAGGCGTTTGGCAATATTGGGCGTCTTGCCAATGACAGTATAATCCATGACCTGCTCCGAGCCAACATTACCTACCACTGCCTCGCCAGTGCTGATCCCTACTCCCAATCCCAACTCGTGCATCAGTTCATCGTTCTGATTCCTTAACCGGGCGAAGCTTTGACGCATGACCCAGGCTGTGCGCACGGCCTGCTCCGCATTGTTCGGTGAGGGCACAGGCGCGCCGTAGAAAGCCATAATAGCATCACCTAGATATTTGTCTAGTGTGCCATGCTGCTCAAAGATGGCCGGGGCCAGGTTGTTGAAGACCTGGTTGAGCATCTTAGTAACAATCAATGCCTCGCGCTTCTCTGAAAATTGTGAAAAGCCACGAATATCGGCAAATAACACGCTGACCTCGCAACTCTGCCCACCTAACTTCAGATTATGATCAGGATTCTCCAGAATTTTCTCGGCAATCTCTTGAGAAACATAGCGCATCAAGATCCGCTCGAGCAGAGCACTCTTGGTTTGTACTTCATCGTGGAGCTGCTTAATGCGTAACAGTGAACGCACGCGGGCCAACAGTTCGACTGCGTGGAATGGTTTAGTTAGAAAATCATCCGCGCCGGATTCCAACCCCTTAACTTTGTCCTGCACCTGGCTTAACGCGGTGAGCATGAGGATGGGGGTGGCACGGAAACGTTCATCGCCACGCAAAGTTGCCGCTACCTCATAGCCGGTCATGCCCGGCATGAGCACATCCAACAAGATGAGGTCTGGATTGATTGTAGCAACAAGGGCCAACGCTTCTGGGCCGTCCGAAGCGGTATAGAGCTCATAGCCCTGCGGTTTAAGCATGGATTCAAGCAGGCGCTGGTTGCTCTTTTTGTCATCGGCTACCAGAATCCGTAATGCACGAGGTGCTTCGGTCATAAATTCTCCGGTAGAGCTGCGCGGCTATCAAATAACAGCCGCGCAGCTCCGGTATTAAAGGATAGGGAGCGCATATACTCTGAGTTGGGAGGAGACATGCTGAGACCGCTTCAGTACATGCGGGTCGGTCTCAGCATGTGAAAGTCTGTGCCCCATAGAAATGCTCCAATTCAGGCCACAAAGGGTGTCTTTACACAAACTTGAACTTCTCTTCATCCATTGGTGGATTGAGGGGCAACTTTACGGTAAAGGTGCTCCCCGCCCCCACTTTACTTTGAACGTGCATTGTGCCGTGGTGCATCTCCACCAGATGCTGGGTGATCGAAAGTCCTAGCCCAGTACCTTCGGCAGCGCGGGCGTTGGAGCCATCGGCTTGCCGGAACCGCTCGAAGATGATGTCCAGATGATTGGCAGAAATACCAACCCCAGTATCTTCGACATCTATGCACATCCAATCTGTCTCTAAGTAGGCGCGTAGTTTGATGTGCCCTTTCTCGGTGAACTTAACAGCGTTAGAGACCAGGTTGTTGAGGATTTGGTTGAGCCGCAACCGGTCGGCGAGGACTGTGGGCAAGTCTTCCGAAGCTTCAACGACGAACTCGACAGGCTTGTTGACCAACAGCCCGGCGTTGTGAGTCTGCACGTCCTCCAGTAGCGCAGCGACGGCTACGTCTTCTTTGTCCAGTATCATGTGCCCGGCCTCGATCTTCGCCAGATCAAGCACATCGTTGATGAGATGTAGGAGGTGCTGTCCATTGTCGTAGATAGCCTGCACATCTTGCAGCGTTTCCCCTTCCAGTCCCGAATCAATGCCCATGAGCATCACTTCGGCGTAACCGATGATGGAATTGAGAGGCGTGCGCAGCTCATGGCTCATGTTTGCCAAGAACTCGCTCTTGAGTACGTCCATCTCGCGCAAGCGCTCCGCAGCCTGTTGAATCTCTTCGAAGTAGCGTGCGTTCTGGAAAGAAGCCGCGACCTGTCCGGAGAGTGTGCGGAACACATCCAGGTCGGCCTGGGTGAAGTAGTTGGCTTCGTTGTGCATCACCTCAAATGCCCCCAATACTTTATCGCCGAACATTGCGGGAACTGCTACTTGCGAACGGGTCTCCGGCAGCAGCGGATTGGGCATGAAGTCGGGCGCTTCGGTCACATCTTCGATCACAACAATCTCTTTGTTGCGCACTGCACGCACGGCCAGGTTGTCTTCAGCAGTGAGAGGAATAGCCTCCGCTTGCGAAACTAGCACCCGCCCGGTCTCGCCATAACTGGCAGTCAGGATTAATGCTTCATCTCCTGAATCAAGCGTGTAGATGTGAACATGGTACAAGTTGAACTGTTCCTTCATCAGCGTAACCACCCGGTCAAGCAGTTCTTGCGGATCAAGGATCGAAGTTACCTGGCTGGAAATGTCGGCGGCGGTGCGTAACTCTGCCGCGAACCGGGCGCGTTCTGCCTCAGCCCGTTTACGGTCGGTGATGTCACGAACGATGTTGACGAAACCGGCGGGCTTGCCGTCAGCGTCGCGTAATAGGGCGGCGTTCATTTCCGCCTCGAAGGTACTATGATCGCTGCGCACCATCTGGTACTCCGCCAGCTCGCTGCGCCCGACTTCCATCGCATGACGCATCGTCTCCGCTGCCTTGGACCAGTAAGCGCGCTCAAAGAGTTGCATCGCGCTGCGCCCTACCACCTCGTCGCGATTACTGAAACCGTGCAGCCGCAGGGTGGCGTCGTTGAGGTCTTCGATCTTGCCCATCATGCCTGTCACTACCAGGCCCTCGGTCATGGCCTCGAAGATGGCGCGAGTCTTTTCCACCGCTATCCGCAAGGCTTGTTGCGCCCCTTGCTGTTGCTCGAAGAGCCGGGCGGTTTGGAACGCCGAGGCGATCTGTCCGGCGAGCGTGCGGTACACGTCCAGGTCCGCATCGGTGAAGAAGTTGATCTGGTCGGATTGCACATCAAAGACGCCGACCACCTGATCGCCGATCATGGCGGGCACGGCCACCTCAGCGCGAGTTTCGGGGAGCAGCAGGTTAGGCATAAAATCGGCCTCTTGCAGCACATCGTTGGCGAGCACGACATCTTTGGTAGCCGCTGCGCGATGCACCAGGCTGTCTTCCTGTTCTGCCGTGATGCGGTGGCCCTGTTCGAGCATGATTTGCCCGACTGCGCCGTAGCCCGCACGAAGTACCAGGTCGCCGGTGGCCGCCTCATGCACATATACCTGCGCGTGGTAGAGGCCGAACCGCTCCTTGAGCAGGGGGATTACAGTGTTGAGCAGGATGTCCGTATCGAGAATCGTGCCTACTTGCCGGGCGATTTCTGCTGCTGTGCCGAGTTGGGCGGCGAAGCGTTCGCGCTCAGCCTGTGCATGTTGACGTTCCGTAATGTCACGTACCAGGCCCAACGCCGTAGTAGGACTCACACGCCCCAGCCGCGCCTCGTAAGTGTGGAGCTCTTCGCCAACGGGCGCCTGATAGATGTAGGAGCAGAGTTCCCCCGTTTCCAATGCTTTGCGCAGATTTTCGAGTGTTGGATTAGCGATAGAGGGTGGCAAAACCTCATTGATCTTGCGTCCCAGGAAGAATTCTGGTTTAACATACAATTCTTGCCCGGCCTCGGCCTTGAAGTCCAAAAAGACGCCCGTTTGATCAAAGAGGAACATCATGTCCGGGATCGTTTCCAGGAGAGCGCGGCTGCGGGCCGCCTGCGCCAGCGCTTCGTTTTGCGCCTGGCGTTGGTCAGTCATATCCGTAAACGTGACCACCGCGCCCATCTGCTTGCCGGCAGGATCGAGCAGCGGGCCAGCGTTCACCAGGATGGGCACTAACGTCCCGTCGGCTTGGCGCACAGCCATCACATCATTGGCGTGTTGCCCGCCCTGCGTATTCGCCTTTACCAGTGGAAGTTCATCTTCGGGGAAACGTTCACCCGTGTCATAGTAAACCACATCGTATTGTTCAACATAGACGTTGCCTTCCTTGTCCGTCATTTGTTGCCCCAATAGATTTTGTGCCGCTTCGTTGGTTACCAACAGATTGAACTGGCTATCCACTGCAAAGACAGCGGTCGGCAGATTTGTGAGGATGCCATCATACAATGTGCGGGCACGCTCAACGGCATCTTGCGCCTTGCGTTGGTCAGTCATATCGGTGAACGTGACCACTGCGCCCATCTGCTTGCCGGCGGGATCGAGCAACGGCCCGGCGTTGATCATTAGCGGTATCAGCGTCCCATCGGGATGGCGCACGGCCAACTCGCTGTTGGCGTGCTTCCCGCCCAGCACGTTGGCCTTCACCAGTGGCAGTTCGTCTTCGGGGAAGCGCTCGCCGGTCTCGTAGACAACCACATCATATTGTTCTGTATAGACGTTGCCTTCCTTGTCCGTCATCGGACGTCCCAACAGCTTTTGCGCCGCTTCATTCGTTACTAGCAGGCCAAATTGGTTATCTACTGCGAACACCGCTGTGGGCAGGTTTGTGAGAATGCCATCATAAAGCACACGCTGGTGTTCTGCCTGCACGTACAGCTCCGCGTTCTGGAAGGCGGTGGCGATCTGTCCAGCCATTGCGATGAAGATGTCGAGATCGGCCTGGGTGAAGTAGTGTGCCTCATCGTGCTGCACGTCAAAGACGCCCAGCACCTTGCCACCGGCGATAGCGGGGACGGCAACCTCAGATTTGGTGTCGGGCAATAACGGGTTGGGGAGGAAGTTCGGGTTTGCGGTCACATCCTGCACCAGCACCGGTTCTTTGGTGCGGGCGGCGGTGGCTACTAGCGAAGCCTCCCGGTCGAGCGGGATACTGTGCCCTTGCTCCACCATGATGCGCCCCGGTTCACCATAGCCCGCGCGCAACTTGAGTTCGCCCGCCGCCTCATCTACCGTATAAACGTGAACGTAGTAGAGGCCGAACCGCTCTTTGATGAGCGGAATTACTGCCTGGAGCAATTCGTCGGGATCGAGGATAGATTGCACCTGGGCGGCGATTTCCGAGGCTACGTTAAGGCGGGCAGCGAACCGCTCGCGCTCGATCTCGGCTTGTTTGAGTTCGCTAAGGTCTATTCCGGCGCCTACCAGGTAAGCAGCATCGCCTATATTTAACCGCGTTCCGGTGAGCAGATAGGGTATCTTCTGACCGTCTTTGGTTAAGATTTTTGCTTCTGTTTGGCTGCTACCGACGGTGAATACTTCCGTCATGCGTTCCCCTACCAGCGCGCGATCTTCTTCAGCAATAGTATCTATTACCGTTAGTTTTACAATTTCTTCAGGGGAATATCCAAAGGCTTCCTCATAACGTTGATTCCACCGTACCAATGCTCCATTTTGATCGTAGAGGTAGAAAAGGGTTGGGAGGCTATTGATGATAGCATCTGAGGTGGTTTTCTCTTGTAAGATTGCCGCCTCTGCCGTCTTGCGCTCGGTGATATCTACAAACGCAGCCAGTGATGCCGGTTGGTTATTGTATGTAATGGGTTTTAACGACAAGGATAACCACAGCGGGGTGCCATCCGCGCGTCTGGCGTACACTTCGTAGTTTTCCAGTACGCCGTTTTGCGCCATCATGAGCTCAAAGGCTTTTTGGCTATCGGCTTCATTATAGTAAAAGTCTGGCACGGCCTTGTGAAGTACAGCCGCCTCCGTATAGCCCAAGATAGCATTAAACTCCGAGTTTACATAGAGCACTACATTATCCGGCACGCGCGTGATGGCGATGCCTACGGGAGTAGTTTCCAAGATTGTCTGTTGTTGCGCCGCAGCCGCCTGGCTCTCTGCCTCAGCCATTTTTTGCTCATGGATGTCGGTGTGTGTACCAATAACGCGCGCGGTCATGCCCTCTGGAGTGTGCTCGGTAACGTAACCATGCGCCTGAATCCAACGCCAATCGCCCGCTTTGGTTTTCATCCGGAACTGCATGTGGAAGTCAGTTCCTGATTGGACGCTCTGTTGGATAATCTCACTGGCGTGCGCTGCATCATCAGGGTGCAGCAATGCGGCCCAAGTTCCCAAATCCGGCGTCAACTCATACGGTTCGTAGCCCAACATTGTGTACCAGGTAGGGTTGAAGTAGACCTCGTTTTTCTGCGGCCAGAACTCCCAGATACCCACACGCCCGGATTCCAACGCCAGTGAAAGCCGTTCCTCGTTTGCGCGGAGGGATTCTTCTGCCAAGTGCTGCTCTGTGATGTCGGTATGCGTGCCGATGAGCCGTTCCCCCATGCCTTCTGGGGTGCGCTCAGTCACATAGCCGTGCGCCTGAATCCAGCGCCACTCGCCGGACTTGGTCTTCATGCGGAATTGCAAATGGAAGTCTTCACCCGCTTGCACTCCGGCCATCACGACCTCGTTGGCGCGCGGCGCATCTTCAGGATGCAGCAGTGCCGCCCAGGTGTTCAGGTCTTGTGGTAATTCGTAGGGCGCGTAGCCCAGCATCGTGTACCAGGTGGGGTTATAGTATACCTTGTTCTGCTGCGGCCAGAACTCCCAGATGCCCACACGCCCGGCCCTCAGCGCCATCGAGAGGCGTTCCTCATTCATGTGCATTGCTTCGTTAAGTCGGGCCGCCTGTAACGCTACAGCACCTTGTTCCGCCAATGTTGCGTATAGGTTTAGTTTTTCCTGATCGAAGTACCCTTCCTGTGGAGAGTGCGCTACAATCAAGCCAACAATCGTGTCGCCTAGCATCATTGGCGTGGCGGCCAGGCTGGTGTACCCTAGCTTGCGCGCATCTTTTTTCATTCCCGCGCCCATCCGATCATCCGTGAAGATATTATCCGTGATGAACGACGCGCCGGTTGCTACGATGGCTGTTACCTCGAACTCATCGGCGGGGAAGCGTGTACCGATGGCTTCCTCAGCGATATCGGTATCGAAACTGCCAAAGGCCCGCGTTACCTGGATTTTCTTACCATCCTCTTCCTCGAAGGCGTAGAGTCCTAACGCGGCCTCTAGGTACAGCCCAGATTGTGATAACAGGGTGTCCCATACCTGCTGTTCTGTCTCTGCGCCTGCCAGCGCGCGGCTTACGTTCAGGCGTACTTCAGTTTCCTGCAAGTTCTGCTCTACTTGTGCGAACAGTTCCGCGTTCTGGAAAGCACCGGCAATCTGCCCAGCGAGCGTCTGGAATACGTCCAGGTCCGCATCGGTGAAGTAATGTGTCTTGTCGTGCTGTACATCGAAAACACCCAGCACCTTGCCACCTGCGATAGCGGGAACGGCCACTTCGGATTTGGTATCGGGCAGCAGCGGGTTGGGCATGAAGTCTGGATTTTCAGTTACGTCCTGCACCAGCACCGGCGCCTGGGTGCGGGCGGCAGTGGCAACCAGTGACGCCTCCCGGTCAAGCGGGATGCTGTGCCCGCGCTCCACCATGGCGCGCCCCGGCTCGCCATAGCCCGCGCGGAGTTTGAGTTCGCCCGCGGCTTCATCCACCGTGTAAACGTGGACGTAGTACAGCCCGAACCGCTCCTTGATGAGCGGAATCACCGCTTGCAGTAGCTCTTCGGGATCGAGGATGGCTTGCACCTGCGTGGCGATTTCCGAGGCCACATTGAGACGGGAGGCGAAGCGCTCGCGCTCGGCGGCGGCAGTCTTACGCTCGGAAATGTCGCGGATATTTGCCAGAATAACATCCCGATCTTCGAGTGAAATTCTGCGGAGCACTACTTGAGCGTCAAATACTGCGCCGGTATGGGGGCGGCGCGCTTTCCATTCAAAGACGGCCGTTTTGCCCGCTACTACAGTTTCCCAGGTTTTGGAGAGATCTTCCAAAGGATTTTCAGGTGCGGAGTAATCTTCTGCAATGGAGAAAGTTGACGCTTCCTCACGGCTTACCCCATATAGCTCCATCATCCGCTGATTAACATCTATGATGCTACCGTCCAGGTCGTGGATGAAAATTGCATCGTGAACACTGTCGAAAACAGCTCGCAGATTGTGCCGGGATGCTTCCAATGCGGTTTCCGCTGCTTTACGCTCAGTGATGTCCTGCATGTAGCCATCGTAGTGGGTGATGTTGCCCTGGTTATCGCGCACGATCCGCGTTTGGTCATATAACCAGCGAGCCTCACCTGTAGCCGTGAGTAATCGGTATTCTTGGGAAAAAGATTGTACGCCAGCAGCACTATATGCGGCAACTTCATCCGCAGTCTTTGCCAAATCATCGGGATGGACAATGCTGGCATAGGGGACTTCCCCGCTGATTAATTTCTCGGCAGGGTAGCCTAAAATGTCAGTGATGTTGCGGGAAACGTATTCTACCGGCCATCCGGGGGCATTCTGCCACCGGAAAATCATTATCGGCCCGGTTTCAAAAAGGCTAAAGGCGCGGGTAATGCTTCCCTCTAAGTGCTTCTGTGCCGTTACATCTTGCATCAGCCCTTCAATAGCGACGAGCTTTCCCTCAGCATCGTACACACCGTTGTTAGACTGTAGAATCCACCGCTCTTCGCCCGTTGGCGTGATGAGCTTGTACTCGTAAGTCGGTGCAATCACCCCCGTCATCAATTCCCCCCATTTTTCCTGGAAGTAGGGGATGGAATCAGGATGAATAGCGCGTTGCACCAGGACGGGATTATTGTAACAAGTATCTTGGGTGAATCCTGTGACCGCTTCAATATCGGGACTGATGTATTCATATTTCCCGTCGGGCAGAGACATCCGGTAATCCACGGCTTTCAAGTTTCTCAGGAGCTCACGTAACCGTATTAGCTCTAGTTCGTACGCTCCTTGCGTTTTTTGTTCTGTGCCAGTAGCGTCGGGGGGCGCATTTGATACTGGCTTAGATGCCGGTTTTTTAGTCATTTAACCTTCCTCCTTTGGGATAATAACTGTGAGTGAATTGACAAATGGGCGATGGGAAGGGGCTTTTTTAGCTTCCCCTTCTACAACATGGTTGATACTGGTTGTTTCGGACGTGCCGTTACCCGCTCTACCAGCGTGATGAGCGCGTTGGTTGTGACCGGCTTTTCGAGAAAATGATCTACCCCCATACCCGCGCAAAGCGCGCGATATTGGGGGTGGCCTGAAACGATAATGATTTGAGCGCCATCAGCAAGCAATTGCTCTGCATGAGCACGCAATAGCTCCGTGCTGAGGTCTTGCCCCAGGTGAATATCACATACCAACACATCAAAATGGAGTTGATTGAGCAAGGCTTGGGACTCGGTAAACGTCGCGGCCTGATACACTTCATAACCGGCTAACCGGAGGGCTTTGGCATAGAAGCGCGCGAGGTCGGCGTCATCCTCCATAATCAATACGCGGGACTGGCCTACATCGGTAGCGGCTCCGGCGGCGGCGGCGGCCGCACTGCTGGCCGACTCGCCGCGTGCCAGGCTGCGCAGTGCTGGCAGCAGCTCGGTGCGCATATTGGCTTTGGGGATAAAGACATCCGCACCGGCTTCTAGTGCGGCCTGGCGGAAACTGTAGGTGTTCATCACCGTGAGCGCGATGATGCGCAAATCGCGGCGCTTGAGGCGGAGCAGCGCAATGGTGTCCGTTCCAGAGATGCCCGGCATAGCTAAATCCACTAACACAATTTGAGGAGATACCCCTTCAATCTTGGTCAGGGCTTCTTCTCCCCCATTGGCAGTGCCAATGACTTTAATGTCTGGATTAGAGTCCAAAAACTCCCGCGTGATTTTGAGGAAAGTCGGGTTGTCATCTACCAGCATAACTGGGATAGGCTCCATTCATGCACTCCCTACTATAAAGATGAAGGCGATTGGCAGGCATGGGATGTGGTTTTTCACACAAGCAAAATACAGAAGCCCAAAGCTCACCTACCTTTTAGTATAGCGCATCGGAAACTATTTTTGAAGCGTAGAAAATGGGGATTTTTGTTCAGGGCTTATTAAGTAGAAAATACTGAGCTGTGGGTCACTGGCATTAAGTTTAGCACTTAGACCTGGCAGATTTGAAGATTTTACGCTGCGCCAACCTCTGGTTCACCAGTAACATACTCCTGAACATGCTTTGGGCGAAACCTGCCAGGTCTTAACGTAATGACATTTCACTCTCCCGTCAATTTACCCACTGGTAGCACATCTACGGGTATACCCTCGATTTCTTTCGGAATGCGATCTTCGGGCGCAAGCATTTCGGACGAAACTTTGTGGGTCACGTTGACCACCAGCACGGTCTCGTACACTGCTTCTGTGATCTGGCGTTGACCGATGCCTACGCCCACCACATTGGCCTTGCGTAACAGGCTGGCCTCGTAGTGTGCTTTGACAGTACGGATGGTTTTCATTTCTTGAGTAGCCGGTTGCTTCATCGCAGGTGTCTCCTTACGCTGCCACAACAGCGTCACTATTAGTAGCACGAGCATTGTGCTCCACAGCCAGAATCCCCACCCGGCGCGCACCGGGTGGGCATAGAGCGTTTCCAGCGCAGGCAGCAAGCGGGTCAAGGTGATGCTCGCGGGAACGCCGGTAGCAAGTGCCCCCGCAATAATCAACCAGCGTCGGAACAACCCTAATCGCGGAGCCAGTAGCGCAGCCAGTCCGCATCCAACTGCCCCACCCAGCGCCCACCACCAGGCCACGTTCCAGCCGGGAGTGCGCCAGGCTGTAACGATATGCGGATACGGCGGCAAGGTGAGCAAGGCCAAAGCTCCCCCCATCAGCCCTGCCCCCCAGCGCAATATCGGACGTGTTTCCGCAAACAGCAAGGGTAACAGTATGCCCAATCCTAGCAGCGGCAGGCGTAACGTATGCAGGTGTATTTGCAGCGTGCCGCTTTCAATCTGTGGCAACACACGCAGTACATCGAACAAATCATAAGCATTCCATGCTAACGCCGCGGCACGCTGCCCGCTCCAGGGGCCAAAGTAGCCCACCAGCGCCAGCAGCCACCACAAGCGTGTCATCCAGCGACTCCCATACGAGTGTGTATTTCTATTCCACATCATTGTAAATCTCACCTAAGGGGGAGGGAGGTCATGGCGTCGTCACGGTCAAATGATCGAAGGCTACCGTGGTTGTACCGCTACCGCCGACTGCATCCGCAAACAACCCGATGCCACCGGACGGCAGAACAGGATCAGTGCGCGAGACCAGAAAGGTGCGATTGACCGACATCGAGAAGGTACTGCCCTCGCAGCGAACTTCAAGTAAATTGGTGTTCAAACCCTGCGCGATGCTGTCGCTGGCAACTGGGCCAGCCAACCGCACCGTCTCGCCGCCTGCCACGCGCAAGATGAGGTAGTAGCCGTCGGCGCTGATGGCGAACAGATAGTAGTTTACATCGTCTTGATAGCGGCACAGAACCCCCATCCAGTTGTTGAATGAGCCTTCTACCTGCCGAACGCGCACGCTGAGTACAACATTATCCCAGGTGTGGTTGAGCAACGGCGTGTAGACGGCCATGTTGCCAGCCCGATCTTCGAGATATAGCTCCCCGCCCAGTGCGTAAGCCGCCCCGGTGGGCGTATCGAAGAGCGCCCAATCTGGATGGGGCGGAGCGAAACGCTCTACCAATAACGGTTGTGTACCTTCGTCCGCCGGTAATGTGGGCGTCACCGGTACACACGCAGTGAGCAACGCCAGTACAAACCACCATAGAGATAAGCCACGTTTCATACGTCCTCCGGGGGATGGTAAACCGGCAACACGAAGGTCAACGTGCTACCGTGATTGTGTCCGGCGCTCTCGGCCCATACCCGACCTCCGTGACGCGCAATCACTTCTCGGACAATAGACAAGCCCAGCCCCATGCCGCCGTACTGGCGGCTGCTACTGCCGTCCACTTGATAAAAACGATCAAAGATGCGCTCCAGTTCAGCCTGGGGAATACCGACGCCAGTATCCGCTACTTGACAGTTGACCTCGTTGTCTTGCACCCAGGCCCGCAGGAAAACCTTGCCGCCGGTGCGGTTGAACTTGACGGCATTATCCAGCAAATGACCCACCGCATGCCCCAGACGCGGTGGGTCTACCAACACCCAGGCTAATTGCGGCGGCGTATCTACGCTCACTTGTACCTGTTTACGTAGAGCCGCCTGGCGGATAGATTGCAGGGCGGTGAGCAGCACGGGTAAGATAGGCTGGGGCTGGAGATCAAAATTTTCTATCTCGGCGTCTTCCAGGGTAGTAATGGATTCCACTAGCTGCACCAAGTTATTGGTATGCGTCTGGATAGCGCTCATCGCTTGTTGCAGCGGCGCATCCATCGTAAAGCCGAATGACTCATCAAGGGCCAGGTCTACATAGCCTTTGACGATTGCCAGCGGCGTGCGCAGTTCGTGAGAGACATTCTGAATAAACTGCGATTTGAGTGCATCCAACCGGCGCAAATGGTCATAAGCTTCTTCGGTGCGCCGGTGCGCGGCCTGGGTCTCCTGGTAGAGGTGCGCGTTTTCCAGGGCCGGTGTAATCGCAGCCGCGATGGATTCGCTCAACATGATTTCGCGGGGGGTGAAGGTGCGCGGTTCAGGCGATTCGGCAATGAGGACCCCTAGCACCTCGCCACGTAGCATCAACGGTGTGAGCAGCGCGCCGCGTATCGGAGCCGCTAGCTCCGCGGCTAACGCCGGTTGCTCGGCGGGTAGATCGCTGAAGACGAGCGTGCGCCGAAGATGCAATATCGCTTGGAGCAACGGTGTACGACTGGCTTGATCGGGTGGCGTGAAAATCCAGGTGGGTGGCTTAGGCGCTGCCAGCGTGGCGGAACCCTCGCTATGGTCAAGGAGTAACGCGGCTGTGACGCGCGGAACCTGTAGGATCTGTGCTAATTCCTGGCTGGTGATACGCAACATCTCTTGGGGATCAAGCGTCGTATTGGTGGCTTGTAATACACGGTTAAGGACTTCCGCTTCTTCCAGGCGCAGACGCAATTCGCGTGAGAGCAGCGCTTTCTCCAATGCAATCGAAGCTTGCCGGGCCAGTGTTTGCCCCAAATCCAGTTCCTCTTGGCCCCACGGATGGGGCTGACTATCAAGCAGTACCAGCACCCCTACTACTTCACCGCGAATTTTAAGTGGTAAATTAAGTCCCGCCTGCACGTTTTCCGAAGCGGCCCAATCGCGCAAGGCGTCAGGAGCGGGGGGGAGAGTCGTAAATGCCAGGTGGCTATGTTGATGGTAAAGTGTCCGCTCTTGCGCCCAGTTGGCCGGTAATAGCTGCTCCACCTCGCTGGGATTGAGCAGTCCCCGGCTATGAAATGTGTAGTGTTGATCGTCGTCAAGTAACATGATGAAGCCCTTGGGAAGCTCTAAGAGTTCTACCGCATAATCGAGAATTAGTAGCAGGGCTTGCGCAGGGGTCTCAGAGAGAGCAATAATTTGTTGATCAATCGCAGCTAGCGCCGCCAGGCGATCCCGGTCACGACGCAAAGCCTGGAAAAGATTGGCGCGGTAGAGCGTGGCCGCCAGCTGTTGCGCCAGCAGCTGCATGATGCGCAGATCGTTCTGCGAAAAGGCCATCTTGGCGCTTTGACGGAAAACACTCAACGCGCCCAAGCGCTCCGTTTGCCAGGTAACCGGCAACGCCAGTGCCGAGTGCAAGGTTGCAGTCAAGGGTGTCTCGATGCGTGCTTCCAACGTGGTATAATCGCGCACCCATACCGGCTTCTGCGTCTGCCAGGCTTTCCCGCTTACTCCTGTACCGGGCGGGAGCTGATAGCCGACGAAGGGGGTCAGATTACCGCTGCTCTGCCGTTGAATGAGCGATTGAATCAGCGGATCGTATTCGAAGAAAGCCGCGCCGTCGGCTTCGGTCAATTCCAGGGCATAATCCACCGTCACTTGCGTGATGTCGGCAGGCAACTGCTGCGCGCCGGTCTCCACGCCCAGCCGGTGTATCGCGGCAAGATCGTTGACCCGTTGTTGGGTTTCCTGGTATAGATACGCATTACTCAGTGCGACCACCAGTAGGTCGGCCAGCGATTGTAATGCTTGGAGATGGTGCTGGCGATAAAAATTCGTTTGTGCCGTAGTAAGATCGAGGAAGCCGATAATGTGCCCGCGTGTACGCAATGGCACCACCAGCGCCGAAATATCGTCGTTATCATCCAGCGCTACCCAGCGGGGATCGGAAGGGGCGTGGGGTAGCAACAGGCTCTCGCCTGATTCAGCCAATGCTTGCCATAAAGGGAAAGTCTGCATGGCGACGCCTGCGCGAAAACGCGCCTCAACTTCTGGCGTCAATCCCTTTGCGTACACAGCTACAATACGGTCTTCCTCTCTAACCAGGCTGATGAGCAGTGTGTGGAAGGGGACAAGCTGCGGGATTTGCTCTGCTACACGTTGGATGATAGTTACTTCATCCAACGTTTGCGTAAGCGTGGCCCCGATAGTTTGCAAGGTCTCGGCCAGGTCGCGGGCGGCACGTTCCGCTTGATAGAGCCGCGCATTGTGCAGCGCCATCGCTGCCATCGGGGCGAGCACGGCCAACAGCTCGGCATCTTCCAACGTCAGCGAACCGGGGGTGCTATTGAGTGCGCACAGGAACCCCACCAGTTTCTGTTCCAAAAAGATTGGGACGGTGAGCTGTGCGCGTATCCATGCCGCTTCGGGAATTCCTACCCAACCATCAAAAGTCTGTGTATCTGCAATCAAGAGCGGGGCACGTTGTGCAGCCGCCTCATGCAGATTACGGGTCTCACTGAGCAGGAAACTCTGGTTATGTAAGGCACGCGGAGTACCAAATCGCTCGCGCCCGTGCGCCACATATACCTGTTCGTCTTCCACAAGCAAAATGTCAACGGCATCGCAAGCAATCAGCCCGGTGATTGCCTCTAACAGGTGATCGAGCACTTGTTCCAGGTTGAGAGTGGCACTTAGCGTGGTACTGATTTGGCGCAATTCCTCAGCCAGCGCACGCGCACGGCGCTCCCCCTGGAATAGCCGTCCGTTGTAGATGGCGATAGCGGCCAGTGAGGCGAAAAGGTTCAAGGCGTTCTCATCCGCTTGATTGAAAGCAGTGCCAGGGATATAAGTGTCTACGGTAAGATAGCCCAGCAATAGGCCATTGAGCACAAAGGGAGCGGCCAATGTCTCTACGATGTCTTCCGTATACCCGTATTTTTTGAGTACCTCAGCTGTTTCCGGCGGTAAGCGTTGCGCATCCTGTTGCGCTAGTTGGGAAAGGTGGAGGATTTCACCGCGTTGTAGGTTCGGTACGAAGTAATGATCGCCAGGTAAATATACCTGTTTGAGCTCGGAGGGGTAGCCCACCACACCTCGGAAAGCGAAGACATCCCCCTCTAACAGCAATAACGCGCCGGACTGTGCTGTAGTAATCAAGCGCACGGCTTCTTCGATGATGCGTTGCAGGAGCGCGTTCAGATCGAACTCGGTGAGCAGCACCGGTGCCAACTCTAACAAGGTGCGCTGCACGCTTTCCCGATAGGTCAAAGCCGCATCTGTGGAATGCCGATGGATAATCAATCCCAACAAGCGGCAAAACGTCCTGAGGGTAGAAACATCCGAAGGCCCAAACGCATCGAGGTGGTGGCTTTCAAGATACAAGCCGCCCAGCGGGCCATCATCTACCACAATGGGAATCGCCATAGCTGATTGTGCATTGGTGGGGGCAGGCCGATAGAAGCGCGGATCGCGGTTTACATCAGGTACCAGCGCGACCTCCCGATTCCGCACCGTCCATCCAATTACCCCTTTACTCACCGGCATCGTCAAGCCAATGGTCACACCGGGCATCTTCAGTCCGGCTAATGCCTCCAGGCGCAGTTGATCACCGTATTGCATAAAGATACCGACGTTATCGTAGTTGAAACGCTGTTGGATTTCGGTAACAGCTTCTTGAAGCAACACCGGTAAGTCAAGGTCTTGAAAAGCTCGTTGCGCCAGCTGGCTGAGCACTTCCAATTGTTGCTGATAGCGCAGTTCACCGATGACATCACGTATAATCAACAAAAAGAAATTTTGATACGGTTGAGCGGCATACAAGAAGAGCAGGAACCCTACTTCGTTGCCGGTTTTCTCATTATCGCAGTAATAAGCGCGCTGTTCAACGCGGTTGCCCTCGCGCGCAATTTTCAACCATGTGCGACTTACTTCAATGGCCGAGGTAGTATCAGGGGCATACAGTCCCAGGCAACGCGTAAGATGCTGTCCGCGTAATGTGCCTTCGGGCGCGTGTAACAGCGCAGAGGCCAGCGCATTGACTCTTAGGATATAGCCATTGGCATCCAGCAGTAGCAGCGGGAGAGGTATCTGTGCGAACCACGCAAAGCGCTCGGAGTTGCCCTCTGTGAGAAACCGCTGGTGGAACGTGTGGTAGGCAGTCTTGAGATAAGTTCGCAGCGTGGTGTCATCAGCGAGATCGGGTAGGGATAACCAGGGTATACTGTTCGGTAAGTCTGGTGGTATAGCGTGGTCGCCGGCAGCAATGATTGCCAGCGTCGGATAGCGTTGTTGTAACGTATGAACCTCAATGCTCCACCCAGAATTGGGCGCGTCTATCAGCCACAATAGTATATCCAGTGTGCCTTGCGCCAATATATCCTGAGCATCGGCAAGGCTCGAAGCGTCTTCAAGCACGATTTCACCCCCGGCCTGCAACACAGCCAGTAGCTCATCTCGACGTAAGCCGGGCGGTGCAATCAATAAGAGATGCAAGGAACCCCCTCTAAAACCTGCAAATGACATATCTCAAAACGATTGAAGCCGCTGGTTGAGTTTGCCGAAACCAGCGGGGCCGACCGTTCTGCATGTGAACGAGTCCCGTTCGGGCGAGGCAATCCCGGCAAGCCTAACCGGGAAAGCTGCGTTGGATATGCCAAGGGCTAATTGAATTTGGTAAAGCAAGGATTGCTTCTCCCGAACCAGACCGTAAATCCTTGTGAAATTTTCGTTATCGTTGGTGTGGCATAGTCACCTAAAAACGCCCGGAAAACAGCAGATTGGCTCATGCATAGCCGCAAAGGAAGGAAAATTCAGTGTGCTTGGTGGCTTAGCGTGAGATTTCCCTGCTTCTCACGGATTCGGTAGATTTGCTCAAGATGTCCCACTTTCACGGTCAAAAACAGCGATTTTTAGGGATTATGCCGCAGAAATAGCGCCTAAACGGAGGCTATTTCCCCACAAGAACCTTCAATCCACAGAAAACGGTAGAACCAGGAATTTCCATTTTTGAACTTTAAATTCTCTTCATCCTTTGGCACTTTCATTGTAGCATCAGGCGGTAAAAAAAGCCAATAAGGGCGCGAAAGCTCTTGTCAAATCTTAGACTTATGTTATAATCTTGCTTGTAAGCGGGTGTAGTTCAGTAGGTAGAACGTCTCCTTGCCAAGGAGAAGGTCACGAGTTCGAGTCTCGTCGCCCGCTCACGCTTTCGGCGACGTAGCCAAGTGGTAAGGCAGAGGTCTGCAAAACCTTTATTCGTCGGTTCGAGTCCGACCGTCGCCTTCGAGCAGCATTAAAGTTTAGCGGGCATCTTGAAGATGCCCGTTTCTTATAAAGGGGCGGTGGCGGAATAGGCAGACGCCGAGGACTTAAAATCCTCTACTCGTGAGAGTGTGTGGGTTCGACCCCCACCCGCCCCACTACTAATACACGGCCCGGTACAATAACCGGGCCGTGTGCGTTATCCCCCCTCGCGTCACCGTGGCGCACCAACGCTATACACCAGCTCCGGGCCATAGGGCCGCAAATAGCTTATCTCCGCAGGCAACTCATCGGCGGGCGTAAAGCCCAACATGATGATGGATGCCGGCTGTGGATAGGCATCCGCAAACCCCGCCAACCGATCCAGCGCGTGTTTATGAAGCGGCAAGAGTGCCTGTCCTACGGCCCACAAGGTCGTAAAAGCCAGTGCGTCGCCGTGGCTGACCGCAACGATCGTTTGCCCGGCATAGGTCTGCCGTATCTCTGCGATGAAGGCCTGTATCCGTGCGAGCACATCGGCTGGCTGCTCATAGCCGGGGCGCGCGTAGGTATAGAAATCCCAATTACAAGCCTCGGCAACGGCTAACGGCTGGCCTTCCATCTCGATGTGAATTTCCATCAATAGCTCAGCCGGGTGCAGCGGTACGTGGGGTAGCTCCGCGCGAATAATGTCAGCGGTTTGCTGGGCGCGCAGTAGCGGGCTGGTGAAAATTGCAGCTACAGGCACATCGCGCAACGCCAATGCTGCCATGCGCGCCTGTTGTTCCCCCATATCGCTCAATCGAAAGCCCGGCAAGCGCCCATAAATAATTTGGTTCGGATTGTGGACGTGCCCGTGACGCACAAAAAGAATGCGAGTTAATGAAGTCATAGGTATCAACGTTTCTCCCATAATTGTGTATATAAGCTGGTCAACCGTTTTCCGGTACGCTGCCAGGAAAAGTGACGCCCGGCGCGGGCGCGTAATTGTTCCCCCAAATCGCGCGCCACCACCGGATTGCGCAGTACAAACGCGATGGATTCCACCAAGGCTTGTGCATCGCCCAACGGGGTAGCGTAAACGCCCAGCCCCGCCATATATTCGCGGCTCACGGGCGTGTCATACGCCACTACAGGCAAGGCCATCGCCATATAGTTGAGAATTTTGCCGCTGCCCTCGGTCGCCGAGAGCTTGGGAGCTACAGCCAAGTCACCCAGCGCCAGATACGCGGGCGCAGCTTCGTAGGGGATTTTGCCTGTGAAGATGACATCTTCCGGTGTCAATCCCAAACTGGCGGCTTGCCCGCGATATTTATCTATGTCGGGAAAACCCATCACCAGGAAACTAATTGGATACTGGCGCGCGCGGAGTCGCGCGGCAGCTTCGAGCAATTGCGGTACTCCTTGATAATCGGCCAGTAATCCTAAATAGACGGCTACCTGGCGATCTGGGGGAATGCCCAACGCAGCCCGTTGCCGGGCGCGTTCATCTGGTAATAGGCAATCAGGGCAGAAATACGCCAGGTTGACGCTATCCGGCAGCGGGTAGACGCGCTGCGCGTGTTGTAGGGAATGATCCAACTGTTGCGCGCTATGCACAGTGCTGGTGACGACCAGATTGGGTAACAGATTGATCCGCTCTTCCAACCGCCGCCACCAGTAGTGGCTCACCGAGTCGCGCTTGATGAAGCCGTGATCGAGCATCTCGCCCGTGAGACTACCCTGATAGTCGAAGACAAGGGGGATGCGTAACAGGCGCGCCAGAGCAGCGCCGAGCAGCGCACCTTCGTGCAAATGTCCGTGGATGAGGTGGGGCCGCCAGCGCACAGCTTCTCCTAGTGCCCGCCAGGCCAACAAAAGATCAAAGGCGATTTTGTGCCGCGACGAACCTACTTCGTAATCCGCGCGCCAGGGAGTGGGGACAGAGCGGGCAATATCCAGGCCGGGCCAATCGCGGCCCAGATAATAGGTCGCAATCCGCACTTGGTACCCTTGCGCAAGCAGCGCACGGGCTTCTTCCAAAATACGAACATGGCAACCGTAATCGAGGAAAAATGAGGTGGGCGCAATCATCAGAATCCGCCGGGACAAAGCCGCTGTAGGCATAGCACAAAGATCAACCGCACTTTACAAGTTGCGGTTGACGTCTCCCCTCAGGACTGGCCGCGCGCTGGGCTGGCGGTTAATTTCATGGCTAATGTTACATTGTTGAATAGATGGCATAGTTGATACTTTGCATCAGTACGAGTGCCAGGTACACTGCATCACAGCTGCTGTAACTTTACTCGCAGCGGCGTAGATGTCAAATGCTTGCTTTATGGTACAATCTTGATGCGGGTGTCATGCTCAGCGGAGGGGAATTACACCTTGACGACCGACGACCAACCACTTTTTGTTTGCCGTTGTCTGCCGTTAATGCGCCACGAGAGAGCGACTTAAAGATCGCGTTACGCTAGTTCTGTAGTTTTTTGATTTGCGATTTGCTGATTTGAGATTTTCACAAGGAGGTCTTCATGCATCGGTTATTGGTTACGGGCGGGGCCGGGTTCATCGGCTCGAATTTTACGCGCTATATGTTGGAGCGTTACCCGGATTACACGCTGATTGTGTACGATAAGCTCACTTATGCGGGGCGACTGGAGAATCTGCAAGACCTGCCCGCCAAATTCGGCGAGCGGTACGCCTTTGTGCGGGGCGATATTTGCAACACCGAGCAGGTCGAGACAGCGATTCGCGCTCACAACGTAGATACCATCGTCAACTTCGCTGCCGAAACGCATGTGGATCGCTCGCTCATGGAGCCAGGCTCGTTCATCCAGACGGATGTGTACGGGACGTTTGTGCTGTTGGAAGCTGCCAGGAAGTTCGAGTTGGAGCGCTATCACCAGATTAGCACGGACGAGGTCTACGGGCAGGTGTTGACAGGCCGCTCGACCGAGAGCGACCACCTCGAACCGCGCAGCCCCTACTCTGCCAGCAAAGCCAGCGGTGATCTAATGGCGCTCGCCTACTTCGAGTCGTGGGATTTGCCCATCACCATCACGCGCGGCTCGAACAACGTCGGCCCGTACCAGTACCCAGAGAAGGTTGTGCCGCTGTTTGCTACTAACGCGATAGACGATCAACCGCTGCCGGTCTATGGCGATGGAATGCAGATGCGCGATTACCAGTATGTGCTGGATCACTGCGAGGGGATTGATGTAGTGCTGCATCACGGCAAGCCCGGCGAAATCTACAATGTAGGTACCGGCTCGGAGTTGAACAACCTGGAGATGACCAAGATCGTGCTGGCGACGGTGGGCAAACCAGAGAGCCTCATCAAGCATGTGGAGGATCGCCCCGGCCATGATCGCCGCTATGCGCTGGATGTGAGCAAGCTGCAGGCGCTGGGTTGGGAGAGCCGGCACTCGTGCGCGGAGGCGGTAGAGAAGACGGTGCGCTGGTATGTGAAGAACGCATGGTGGTGGCGTGCCATTAAGAGCGGGGAGCTCTACCGCGAGTATTACCAGCAACAGTACGGACAACGGTTGAGCGAGTGAGCGATAAAGCGAAAAGGCGAGTGAGCGAATAAGCGTCTCTCCGCCTTTTCGCCTTGTCGCTTTTTACGATATGGCTACACCAGACACTATCGCGCATTATTTGCTGCGCTCCGTGCGCCGGGCGGTGCGGGAGTTCGCGCTCATCGCGCCGGGCGACCGGATCGCGGTGGGCGTTTCGGGCGGGAAGGATAGCCGCACCCTGCTTGATCTGCTCGCCCGCGGGGTGCAGCTACCCGGTGTGAGCGATCCCGCGCCCTACAGCATCGTCGCGGTGCATGTGGACGGCTCGGCGGTGGGCTTACCCGATATGCGCCCGATTCTGGAGCCCTGGTTTGTGGAGTGCGACATCCCCCACACCATCGTCCCGCTAGAGGTGGATGAAGACGAGCCGCTGCCACTGGAATGCTTCCGCTGCTCCTGGAACCGCCGTAAGACCTTGTTCCGCGCTGCTGAGCAACTGGGCTGCAACAAGGTCGCCTTCGGCCATCACGCCGATGATGCCGCCGTCACCTCGCTGCTGAGCCTGCTCTACAAGGGCAAGCTGGAGACGCTCGCGCCGCGCCGCACCTACTTCCGCAACCAGTTCGAGGTGATCCGCCCGCTGATTTACCTGGCCGAGCGCGACATCGCCGCCTACGCGCGCGCGTGCGGATGGGACATACCGGCGGAGCTCGCCTGCTCGCGCGAAGATGAAGCACAGCGCAACCATATCGAGCGCTTCTTGCACAGTTTCGATGGCCGTGAGCAAGAGCAAATCCGTGCCAATCTGTGGCGACTGGGCGGCGCGGGAGTGGATAATAAGGCATGACCTCACGCAAAGTCGCCAAGACACAAAGGGGGTTTTGGCAGCTTTGCGGCTTGGCGTGAGATTCTATAAGGTGATATCCAATGTCCGAAACCACTGATCTTTCCCCTCAACACCGCAAGTTGAGCAAGTTCCTCGCGTTGCTGCTGCGCCATCGCCCGGCGCGGTTTCCCATCCCTCTGGATGCTGATGGCTACGCGAGCCTGGATGAGGTCATGCGCATCCTTAAGGGGTTGCCCAACTTCCGCTGGGCCGGGCGTGCGGATGTGCAGGCGGTGGTGGATGCGCCGGGGCGCAGACGCTTCGAGATTGCGGGCGAGCGCATCCGCGCGCTATATGGGCACACGGCGTTTCGCCCGGAGTATGAGCCGGTCGTACCGCCGGAGGTGCTCTATCACGGCACCGCGCCGGAAAACCTGACGGACATCCGCCGGGAAGGGTTGTGTTCGATGGCGCGACAGTATGTACACTTAGCGGAGACGGCGGAGCTGGCGCGCAGTATCGCAGTGCGGCATACGGCGGAGCCGGTGCTCTTGCGCATCGCAGCCGCTACCGCGCACGCGGCAGGCATGGCGTTCTATCATCCCACAGTGGGCGTGTATCTGTGTGAGGCCATACCGCCAGATTACATCAGTGAGGAGGCTAAAGTATAATGGGTAAAATTTTGCACATCACAACGCAAACCACCTGGGAAGCCGCGCAGGCCACTGGGCAGTATACGGCGGATTCACTGGCAGCGGAAGGCTTTATCCACTGCTCCACGCCGGAACAAGTCATCGGCGTAGCCACTAGCCTGTATCGCGGACAAACCGGGCTGGTATTGCTCTACATTGATGAAGCCCGCATATCCGCCGAGGTGCGCTACGAGGATTGCTACGATACCGGGCTGGAATTCCCTCACATTTACGGCCCGCTCAATCTGGACGCGGTGACACGGGTTGTTCCCTTTCCACCGCAAGCGAATGGCAGTTTCGCACTTCCGCCAGATTGTACAAACGAACCGCTTGCCTAAAAACCCAATGTCATTAAGTTAAGACCGGGCAGGTTTCATCCAAATTGGGTGGGGTAGTATTTTACCGGTGAAGAACGATGTTTTGTAGGCTTAAGGCCTGGAAATTTTCCCGGTCTATGGCCTAACTTAATGACATTACCTGAAAATCAAGTTTCACCTGCGAGAAACGTTATTGCATCGGAAGGGTTACGCTTGCCCCCTACATCCTTGAGATTCATCGCTTTTTTGCACAGGCTTGATGGTTGTCAATCGGTCAGAGAGAATTCCAGGTTTCTTTCTTAGCGTCTGCACTGGAAGTGGGGCGCTGCTGCGCCCGCAAAACTTTGACGGCCACCCTAAGAATGATGCTCGCTTTACACGCTTTGCAAACCGTGCTATACTGAAAACGGCAAAAGAATTAGCATAATACACATCAAACTTAATGCTATGGCATTGCTTCTTAACCACACTTTGGAAGAGGAGTTCTGTGACACAGACCCAACCGCCTGAGTTGACACTGTACCGGTGGGTTGAAGCCCTGCAATGCCGCGGGCTTGACATACTGGTGCTGCCACTACTAGAAATCCTCAAAATCTGGGGATTCGTTGGTAGTCAGGCGATTTGGTTACTCACACCTTTTGTGGCGCAACACACCCTCATACCCTGGGCGGATGTCCTCGAAAGCCCGGAAGTCATGGAGCGGGTACAACAACGCTGGCTTGAAGGAGCGGTTCGCAAATGACTGAGAACCTGGCAGCATTTCTAATCGTAATTATCAGTGGCATTGTGTTTGCCTTTTATGCCCTACGCTACCGAGGCCGCAAGTTACAGCATCGCGAGTATCCCATCTTCAATTCGCTCTCGGAGGAAGTGGGCCGCGCGGCTGAAGAGGGCCTCTTCATCCACATCACTCTGGGTAGCGGCGACATCACCGGTGAAGACGCACTGACATCTGTCGCTGCGTTGGAAGGGCTTACGGCACTCCTCAACCTCTCAGCCGCCTATGACACCCCCCCCATTGTCACGACTGGGAACCCAACCCTCTTCTTGTTGGCCGACGACTGGGTGCGACGTGCTTATATTCAAGGTGGGAATCTGATGCGCTACCGGCGTAATCTAGTCGAGTTTGTCTCCAGCTCACCCGCCACGTATGCGGCTATGACTTCAACCCAGCTCTATAGCAACAATATCGGTTCGAATGTAATGTTGGGAGCCTTCAACCAAGAGGTAAGTCTAATCACAGAGGCCGCCGCACGACGCGGTATATTCTCAATGGGCGGCAGCGTCACCCCCTTAGCGATGGGCGCACTTTACCCAGCGCTCGGCCCTCGTCATTTTGCAATGGGGGAAGAACTCTTCGCCAGTGGGGCTGAAGTCAGCCCCGCACCTTCTTACCGTGCGGCTCTTAACGCACAGCATTTACTGCGCTGGTTAGTAATGTTCGGTATCTTGGTGACCAGTTTTCTCTCTCTAATTGGGATCTTGGGCAGGTAAGCTATGTTCAAAAGAACTCTTCCCACTGTAATTGCTATTAGCGCCGGCCTATTGGTGTTACTCGGGACGTTCTTCCCCGATACTGTACTGTATCAAGCACGGCATCTACTAATTCAATGGGCGATCCTGATTAGCGTATTTGCCTTCATTATTGCCTTTCTTCATTTCTCACGGGTGCATCTTAGCCATCTCTCCCGTATGCGCGCGGATACACTTTCCAGCCTCGCCGTGATGACAACGGCATTGATTGCTTTTTTGTTGGTTATGCTGCCCGGACAAGGGCCTACCGGCGAGTGGACACAAATCTTGCTTAATACGATTATGATTCCCGGCGAATCAGCGCTGCTGGCGCTGACCGCGGTGACGCTCTTGCTGGCCGTGATGCGAATGATGCGCCAACGACGCTCTTTTGGAGCGTTGTTGTTCATCATTATCATCATTGTGATACTGGTAGGCACTGTTCCTTATATCAGTTTCTTGGGCGAAATAGTTGCCTGGATTCAGCGCGTGCCAGCAATGGCTGGAATGCGTGGACTACTGATTGGCGTGGCCATAGGGATTACCATGACCGGATTGCGTGTTATTAGCGGCGCCAGCCGACCCCATAGCGATGATTAAGATGAGGCGCTTATGATCCGTTGCTCGAAGTGTGGCACTCTGAACCGGGATGCAAGCCGTTTCTGTAATGAATGCGGCAACACCCTCCAACGCACGCAGGTCCGCTGCCCGATGTGCGGTACGATGAATCCTGTAGGCAATGTGTTTTGCGACCGGTGTAATGCGCGCCTGACGCCGCTTCAAGGAGTGGTGCCGGGGGAAGAACCAATCGCGCCTTCTGAGGATACTATCACTGGTGTACGTGGCATCTCATTGCCAGCGCGCGCATCTACTGATGTTCAAACTGACCCTACCAAAGAAGAGATCCCTGATTGGTTACACAGCTTACTTGAAGATAGCTCTGATACTACAGCCCAACCAAACGTTGTGCCGTCTTCGCCAACTGATTTACCCGACTGGCTGGGTGACGCGAATGAAGAACCCGCCGCTCCGCCAGAAATCACCCTCGCAGCCGCAGACGAATTCCCCGACTGGCTCAGCGACATAGGCAGCGAAGAACCCGCCGCTCCGCCAAAAATTACCTCTGCTGCTGCAGACGAATTCCCCGACTGGCTCAGCGACATGGGCAGCGAAGAACCCGCCGCTCCGTCAGAAATTACCTCTGCTGCTGCGGACGAATTCCCTGATTGGCTCAGCGACATGGGCAGCGAAGAACCCGCCGCTCCGCCAGAAATCGCTCCCGCTGCTGCGGACGAATTCCCTGATTGGCTCAGCGACATGGGCAGCGAAGAACCCGCCGCTCCGCCAGAAATCGCTCCCGCTGCTGCGGACGAATTCCCTGATTGGCTCAGCGACATGGGCAGCGAAGAACTTGCCGCTCCGCCAGAAATCACCCCTGCTGCTGCGGACGAATTCCCCGACTGGCTCAGCGACATGGGCATTGAAGAACCCGCCGTTCCGCCAGAAATCACCCCTGCTGCTGCGGACGAATTCCCCGACTGGCTCAGCGGCATGGGCATTGAAGAACCTATTGCTCCGCCGGAAGCCGCCCCCGCGGCCGTATTTGAAACAAGCGACAAATTGGATGATTGGCTTAGCAGCTTGTCTGGAGTAACATCAGCCCCAGACGATACGGTTCAGGAACCTACCGAAAGATCAAGTGGTTGGTTGAGTAATCTGGACACGCAACAAGTTCCGGATCTTAGCGATCAGGCTGTAGAGCAAATGCCCGAATGGTTGCGTGATGCCGCCATCAAGCGGCGAGGCACAGGCCCTTTGACGCCACCCACGCCCGCTTTTCTAGCAGATGAAGCTGATGATGACTCACCGCCGCCGGATACGCTACCGCGCAAAAGCGCACCAGCACGCACATTACCCAAGGCCCCTCAGCCGGAGTCTACCTCGTCCAAAAAGAAACCTTCTGTTGATTCCGCTACCGAGGCCTTGCCCGCCGAATCGGTCCCGCCAGGCGCTTTGCCCGAATGGCTGCGCGAACTCACTCCAACTTCTGAGGACGCCCCCGTGCCGCAACGGCCGTCTGTACCCTTGGAGCAAGGTGCATTGCCCAGTTGGGTAGCTGAACTGCGCCCTTCCGGTACCCCTGGACTACCAGAAATAGGGGATGGCGTGCCCCCCCTGGTCGAAGGGCTTGAACCAGGCGAGTTGCCTGAATGGGTTCAGGAAATGCGCCCAACTGTTGCGGGTGGCTCCGGGCTGTCACTCGAAGAAGCCTTGCAATCTACCATTGCTGAAACCGAAGGCCCGCTTGTGGGACTTAAGCGTATTATCCCGGCTGCGCCGGTTGTAGACATTCCCCAGGCATATCAGCCTCGGCCACAAGCTACCATTCCTGAATCTGTTCTGGATCGCGCGCAAGTTTGGCAGAACTTATTGGAACGCCCGCGCGGCGCGGAACGTCCTGTGGCTCTTCCCCGCTCACAACCGGGCTGGAGCGAGGTTGTCACGCGCGTCTTTATAGTTTTGATGCTAATGGCTACACTGGCAGCTGCATTTGTTTTCATCCCCACCGGTATCGGTTCGGTACCGCTAGGGCAACCTCCCGCGCAGGCGGGCATCCCGCCATTGGTACGCACAATCGCAGCCTTGCCGCAAGGAGCACGGGTCGTTGTCGCCTTTGAGTATGGCGTCGCTGAATCTGACGAAATGCACCCACTTGCACAACCGTTGCTTAATCACCTTCTAGAGCGCGAGGTGCAATTAAAAGCCGTCTCTACCTTGCCTGAAGGTACCGGTATCGCATATGCCTTGCTAACCGAGGCCGTCGCTTACCATACATCAGTTACCGATATACTTACAAACACACTCACAACCACGCTTATTATTACCGAATCGTTAAGCTATTTGCCTGGTGATAGCAGTGGTATAGCCCATTACCTCACCACGGCTCCAGACTTTGACCTGTTGATTGTTGTTGCTGCACGCCCAGAGCGGTTGCGTTGGTGGGTAGAACAAAACACCCTTCTGAATACGCCCCATCCCACTTTGGCCGTTTTGAGCGCCGCCACTGGCCCGTTTATGACACCTTATCTGGAATCTCAAAGCGTCGCCGGTTGGCTGGTGGGTTATCCCGGTGCGGCGGCCTATGCTCAGGCGCGCGGCATCGCGCCAGATGAGATGGCCGTGCGCAAACTTGATGCTTTAATGCTTAGTCACTACATCGCTGCCGGGCTAATTCTGTTAGGGATGCTCTACAGTCTTTTTGCCGGAAGTCACAAACGAGGGTAAGGCTATGGGAATGGAACAAATCGGTGCCCTTATCGGCGTGACCTTAGCCGTGCTTATTTTTATCTCCTACATGCTGGGCGATAATCCATTGTACCGCATGTTGTTGGGGCTTCTGGTCGGTGCGGCTACTGGCTATGCGCTGGGTATGGCAGTTCGTTTCGTGTTATTGCCCTGGCTCGAGCAGCTGTTTGATGCTGATGGTCAGGTGCAAATCTACAATGCTCTAGGGTTGTTACTGGGTGCGTTATTGCTGCTCAAGGGCATTCCGCGTTGGGCACATCTGGCAAACATTCCCATGGGTTTGCTATTGGGCGTAGGCGCAGCGGTAGCCGTAAGCGGCGCGCTATTGGGCACGCTACTGCCGCAAATCCAGGCTACTGGAATGGGCCTCACCTTCAGAAATGGACTATTTGGCTTTGCAGATGGCGTTCTTGGCCTAATCGGTACGTTGCTCACGTTGCTAGTATTTTCCCCGTTTCCGGGGCGGGCGGAGAGTGATCCACCGCCCATCTTTGTATGGCTCCAGCGCGCGGGGCGCGCATTTATCATTGTGGCTTTAGCCGTCACTTTCGCAGGTGCGCTTACCTCGGCACTCACAGTACTGATTGAACGTGGCTGGCTCATCAAAGAAGCCATTCAACAATTGTTGGTAGGAGGGTGAGCGGGATGGAAGAAAAACGCACCATCGAATCCATCCTGATCGCGGATTGTGGTACAGTTGTCACTAAGCTGCTATTGCTTGAACGGGTTGAAGACAGTTACCGCTTCATTGCACAGGCTGAAGCCCTTACCACCATCAACCCGCCATGGGAAGATGTTAGCGTTGGGGTGATTCATGCCATCGAAGAAATCGAGCAAATCACCGGTCGCTCACTGCTGATTGGGGGCCATCTGGTGACGCCTCATGAGGGACTGGAAGGCGTAGATGCATTTGTAGTTGTTGTCAGTGCGGCGGAGCCGTTACGCTTGATTCTGGCCGGTCTGGTACGTGAGGTAAGCCTGGAAAGCGCCAAACGTGCAGCAGTCGGCACTTATAGTAGCGTGAAGGGCGTATTACTGCGTGAAGGGCGCATGACAACACCGGAAGAGATCTGGGCGCGCGCAGTGCGCAACCTGGCCCCTGATGCCATTCTGCTGGTAGGCGGCGTGGATGGTGGCGCGAGCCGCCCGGTCATGGAATTGGCCGATGCGATTGCCTTGGGAGCCTCGATGCTTGACGAAGAGCGCCGTCCGATCATCATCTACGCAGGCAACGCGCAGTTGCGCTCGCAAATCACCAAGCTGCTGGGCGAAATCGCACAAGTGGAAGTGGTAGATAATGTTCACCCTAGCGCCGAGATTGAACACCTCGGCCCTGCGCAGGAAACATTGGAACGGATTTATGTCGAACGTCGCTTGAACCAAACGCCGGGCGTAGAATTGCTCACGGCTTGGAGTCGTTTGCCCCTCTACCCAACCGCTCGCGCTTTCGGGAACGTCATTGAATATCTTTGGTATCGAGAGGGTCATCCTGACCGGGGAGTGTTAGGGGTGGACGTAGGGGCGGCGAGCACCACCGTCGCTGCCGCGTTTGGGGGGCGACTTTTCCTCTCCGTACATGGTGAACAAGGTACAGCCTACGGGCCGCGTCATTGGGTGGAACAACACGGCATCCAGCGTTTGATGCAATGGCTGCCGGAAGAATTAGAAGAGGAAGAAGTCCTCGCCATGCTCTATAACCACGAATTGCACCCCTGGACGGTGCCCCAAGACCCACGGGAGCTGTGGGTGGAGCAAGCCATTGTGCGGGAGATGCTTCGTAGCGCGTTACATCTGGCGCGCCCTACCTGGGACACCGGGCGAGCACAAACCAGCCCCGGCCTGATGCCCCATGTTGACCCGATTCTCATTTCCGGCGGGAGTATCGTGCGCATGCCTCGACCGGGACAGGCACTCCTGACAGTGTTGGATGGACTAGAGCCGGTAGGTCTCTCAACGGTTTTATTGGATGTAAACCGGGCGGCCCCGGCGCTCGGTGCGGTGGCAACCATCAAACCCTTGGCAGCTACGTCTGCGCTGGAATCCGGCACGCTGTTATCGCTCGGCACGGTCATCTCCCCGGTGGGCAAGGCGCGGCCCGGCGAAGCTATTATGCGTATGAAAATTACCTACGAAGATAACAGCGAGCTGAACGTAGAAGCTCGCTATGGTGAAATTGAAATCTGGCCGTTATTGCCTGGGCAGACAGCTAAATTAGACTTACGTCCGCTGAAGCGCTTTGATGTGGGGCTGGGCGGACCGGGGCGCGGTGGCAAAGTAGAAGCCGTTGGTGGGCTGGTGGGTCTGGTCGTAGATGCACGCGGCCGCCCGCTGGAGATCCCCGACGACATGGATCGTCGCCGCAAGCGTCTGCGCCGTTGGCTCTGGGACGTAGGAGGCTAAATGTTTCTACCCTACAGCACCATTAACCCGTTAACCTTAGTACGTGTACTGCGACGCTTGCCACAGCTCGGAGACCTCATCGTGCAAGAAGGTGATGTAGTCGAGCCGCTGAACACCATTGCGCAAACTGTCATGCCGCCCGAATTCTGTATCATCAACGTCTCTCGTGACCTCTCCCTATCAGCCAAGACTGTCAAGCAATCTTTACAAGTCAAAGTAGGCGATGTGGTACGCCAGGGCGCAGTGTTGGCTTCCCGGGGAGGACTAAGCGGGCGCGTATGCAAGGCCCCCATGGCTGGTACAATTACCGGCTTCGGACGCGGGCGGCTGTTGCTTGAGGGACAACCTCACCTTCAGCAGCTCAGCGCATTGGTACCGGGACGCGTGACTCAGATTTTCCCCGGTTCGGGCGCAGCAATTGAGACCGTCGGGGCTTTCATCGAAGGGGCCTGGGGCAACGGTGCGGAGAGCTACGGCACGTTACGTGTCGTAGTCCGCGCCGCGCGACATCCGATCCGCCCCAAGCATATTGACTCTTCAACCCAGGGGACCATCATTGTCGGTGGTGCGCGGCTGGATGAAGAGGCTTTAGATCAAGCGATAGAGATGCAAGTGCGCGGGATCATCGTAGGCGGAGTCCCCCCAGCGCTTATGCCGCGCTTGAAAACAGTGGATTTCCCAGTGGTAGCGACAGAGGGTGTGGGACAGATACCCATGTCCAATGCGGCCTTCAAGATGCTTAGTTCGCTCGATGGGCGCGAGGCGGCTGTCTGTGGCCGGCTGAAGACCCGTTGGGGCAATGAACGCCCCTACATCGTTGTGCCGATGCCGTCGCAGAAAGGTTCTCCTGTGAATCCTGAAACGCCGCTAGGGTTGGGGGTGCGGGTGCGGGCTTTGCGTGCACCGAACCTGGGAGGCTCCGGCACCATCTCAAATTTACCCCTGGGCCTGGTCCTCTTAGAAACCGGGGCACGACTCCCCGGCGCACAGGTGGACTTTGATGGGGAAGTCGCTTTCGTTCCTTTTGCCAATTTGG
Organism: uncultured Anaerolineales bacterium; assembly: GCA_964504195.1. Classification (GTDB taxonomy): domain Bacteria; phylum Chloroflexota; class Anaerolineae; order B4-G1; family SLSP01; genus CAZDDI01. The sequence goes on along the minus strand of CAZDDI010000001.1, from coordinate 26,555 downwards.
AGCGGTTGTTGTGATAAGGGCTTACTTGATAGTGCCCCAGCCCTGAAGTTTAACGCTCAGACCTATCAAGGCAAATCTTCACAACCTTGGTATTATGACTGAATTGTTACAGTTCTCTAAGTTTCACGAATAGGGTTATCGCATTTGACCCCTTGTTGCAGAAATGCGCCCTAAAGGCCGGGGATAAAAACGCCGCTTTAGCAGCGCAACAGGCAGCGTGCAGGGATAAGTTTGCTAAATGCGCTAACCCGGATTTCACGAATGGCTTGTAAGTTTTTTTACCTTGTGGTATAGTTTAATAAATACGTTGAGACTGCGCCCGCGACCGCGCACTCAAGGAGGAGAACACAATGGCGGATGATCTGCTCGATGGCTATGATGATGACATCTTTGCCGAAGATGGCGACTTTGAGGAAGAAGCGACCGCCGGTGAAGGCTCAAACCGTTTCTTTATTTATGGGATGGTTGGGATGGGACTCTTCCTGTTGTGCATGGGAGTTGCATTTGCTATGTGGGTGATGGTGTTGAATCCACAAATGCAAGCTCGGCAGCGAGAGGAGAATGCTGGGATTATGGCAACAAACGAAGCTATCTTGGTAGCACAAGCGGCCACTTCTACAGCCCAAGCACAGCCTACCCATACCCCGCAACCTACCGAAACCCCTACCATTACCCCTACCCCCACGCCAGTGGTAGGGCCTACGGCTACCCCTACGCCGGTTCCAACTGTAGAGGTAGGTGAGAATGGTGACACTACGCCTGAACCGACTGCTACCCCGGTAACAACTGAATCCCGCCGAACACCTACGCCAGTTCCCTCGCCTACACCTACACGCACCCCTGTTGCCGGTTCCAGCACAGGGACAGGCACGAGCACCGAACTCTCGGAAACTGGCTTTGTAGACATATTACTAATTGGCGCAGCAATGTTACTCCTCGGCGTATTATTCGCGGCGCGGCGATTGCGCAAAGCCTGACTGGAACAATCACGTAAAGCGGGGCGCAGGCATTTACAGCCTGCGCCCCGTTGTGTTGAGCTGTGCTTGCAAAATGCCCTGGCGGCATTATAATGAATCGAATGTGTGAGAAACCTGCATGCGTATCTTAACCGAGGGGGTAACTACTCAGGTAATTCGGGTGTCATTGCAAGGCATAATCTTGTCTACGGCAATCGCGCGCAAACAATTACCGCAGATTTCTTGTAATGACAAGCTCTGAGTAGATACGCAGAGGCCCAAAAACGCGAAGTGAGCTGCATTCGGCTCACAAAACTAAGCAGTAACGATTTCTCGAGGAGCTGATATGGTTGGACTGTGTGGTAAAGGCGTGTGGCTGGCGCACTCCTATGATTTGCAACGGGCTATTGAGATGGCGACGACCGCTGAAGCCACGCATTTGCTGGTGAAAGTAGGGCATGGCCCATTCTATTTCCCAGAAACTGCGCGGCAGCTTGTACAACGGGTGCGCGGTATGGGCTTCCGCCCGTTGGCCTGGTTGCAGCTGACCGATCGCGCCCCTCAAGAGGCGTTGGTTACGATAGAAAAAGCCCTGGCGCACAATTACGAAGCCGTAGTTTTGTTCGTAGATACAGCACTTATTACTGGTGCACAGCTGACCCCCTTAGCAGAGGCGCTTAAGACCGCCGGTTTGCCGCAGGAGCGTTTGTTGTTTGCCTCCCCGCCGCCGATTCATCTACCTGACCCACGTGTGTGGGAAATCATTGCCCCACACTGTCGTGGTGGATGGATGCCCCTGTGCTTCGCAACATGGGGTACGCCGGAACAAGTGATTGATAGCGATGTGTATCAGGCTTTAGGTAGATTAAGCCTCTTATGGGGAAGCACGCCACCTGTCTATCCGGTGCTAGCAACACTTGCCAAGCCCGGCGGGAGCGCTTTGCTGCCTGAAGCGTTCATTCCCTGGATTGAGAGCATCATGCATCACGGGATTGACTTCTTCAGTCTCTACCATGTCGCCGCAACCGAAAAGGTCTTTTGGCCGCTAATACAAGCAGTCCGGACCAATTGTCAGGAGCGTGAAATGATCGCTGCGGCTGGACAAGCGGCTCCAACCGCTGCAAATGCCATTGTGCAGCCCATTTACATTACGATTGCGACTGGAGACACTATCTGGGGCATTATCAACCGTTACGGTATCACGAAAGCTAAATTCTGGGAATGGAATGGCCCGCTGTGGGATAGTCGCGGGTTGCCACGCGATCCAGACTATCTACAAGAAGGCTGGCGCGTGCGGGTAAAGTAGCACGAAATCGTCATTGCTATTCTGCGAGAATATGGTATAATCTCGCGGCGTCACCCTGTTGCGGGTGACAATTTTGTGGGGAGATGAAAGCATGAATCTGGTTGAATCTTTAGAACGCCAGTTGAGCGCCAATCCAAATATCCCGGAGTTCCGTTCGGGGGATACGGTCAAAGTATATGTGCGCATTGTTGAAGGTGAGCGCGAGCGAATCCAGCCCTTCCAAGGGACGGTAATTCGTCTGCGCAAGGGTGGGGCCAACGCCAACTTTACTGTGCGGCGTATCGCCTCACACGGGGTAGGTGTTGAGCGCACGTTCCTGCTGCATTCACCGCGCCTTGATAAGGTTGAGGTGTTGCGCCGGTCCAAAGTGCGTCGCGCGCAGCTCTACTTCCTTCGCAGTCGCCGTGGTAAGGCAGCGCGTTTGCGCGAGCGCCGCTAACGCGGGGCAATGACACGACCTCTAATCGGCATTACCGGGCGGAAGGATACTTCCGCCCGGTTGCTTAATAGTCCGATGCACTCAGTCGGCGCTACCTATGTCCATGCCATTCACAAGGTGGGTGGGACACCGGTCATTTTGCCGCCGGTGATGCTGGTAAGCGACTGGAAGCTCCTGCTAGAACGGCTCGATGGGCTGCTGTTGTCCGGCGGTGAAGACATTGAACCCGTGCAGTATGGTGAAGCGCCCGAATCGTGGCTTGGTGGCGTGGATAAAGTTCGAGACAGTGCCGAACTTGGGCTGGCAAGACTAGTGCTCAAGCAGGATTTACCGATCTTGGGTATCTGTCGTGGACATCAGGTACTCAATGTAGCGTTAGGGGGCGTGCTTTATCAGGATATCCTGGCGCACGTCCCTGACACATTGGAGCACGCATTGACGCCAGGGCGTACCATTGAAGCCTTGGCCCATACAGTAACCATAGAGCCGACCAGCCGCTTAGCTGCCATCCTGGGGGGGACCGAGTTTGAGGTCAACAGTGCGCATCACCAAGCGGTCAAAATTCCTGGGAAAGGATTGTTGCAAACAGCGCATGCGCCTGATGGCGTAAGCGAGGCAACTGAACTGCCGGAACATCCATTTTGCTTGAGTGTGCAATGGCATCCTGAAGCGATGGTACCACATGGAACGACAATGTGGCCGTTGTTTGAAGCATTTGTTACCGCCGCCGCACGTCGTTAATGTGAAGTGTAAGCCAAAAAGATAACCGCGATGGAATTCCATCGCGGTTATTGTGTTACCGGCAACTTCACGCGCTCTGCAACGTGATCGGGCGGCCTTGCTTGAATGATTCGAGCTGTGCTTCTAGCTCTTGGCGACGCACCTCTGCCGCAGTCTTACCTTCTTCGATTAAGCTATCCACACGATTCTGGATTTGCTCACGTAATACTTTGCCAGGTAACGGGGCCAGCAATAGTGCTAATACACCGCCTGTCACTACCCCAACCATTACCCCCGCTATCAACGACAAAACTCTGCGCATAGTAAAACCTCCTTATAGAATCCTTACTTCATCATATCATTATTATACCTTAGGCTGCGAGGGATGCAATTAGCGTATCCACCAGGGCTATCGCATTTACAGGAGTTACGCTTATTTCAGGCATGTTCTTAACATGCACTTGAGTCTCTTAAGTCAACGGCTTGCCCAGGTGTAAAAAAGTACCGCCCCCGCATAGACGTATAGGCTGCTTGTCAAAAATCGAGTTTTATTGTAAACTTATCTATCGAATAGTTAGCTTTATTTATAGCGCTTTTGATAAGTCTTTCGCCAGTTTGTTGTCACAAAGAAGTCCGTGAGCCTTTGCAAATGATTAGGCTTAAAGATTTATATTTTACTTATTCCTTTGTGGTAAAACTGGGTGCTTTGAACGGCAGGCTCTCAGATTAGAGAGCTAGTTAAATGTTACTGGGGCTTTTCCCATCGCCGGCAACGGCGCAAGGTGTGAGTAATCGCCCCACCAACAAGCGCTTTGGCGTTTGTTCCGAAATGTCTAGCCTGCTGATATGTCTTGCTTAGGGAACCTACCCAAGCAGCGGTGTAAAATGGTGTTAAGATAGCCACGTTGACGTGGATATGGTGTGGGTGGGTTCTGGCCTGAAACGTAGGAATACGCTCTGGTTGTTTACAACCGTGGGGCGCGTTGGCTTTGGGCGTACAGGCATAAGCCATATTCAATAAGGTCACGCAACAGCGCATAACGCGGCTGTGACATTTCGTATGTCATGGCCGCGTTTGCGTTAGGGAGTGTAGGATGGCGGGTAGGATTACCGCTCTAGAACCTCAAAAGCATACTACCGATCGGGTAAACGTTTATCTGGAGGGTGAATTTGCTTTTGGGCTAACGCTGCTAGAAGCAGCGTATTTGCGCATAGGAGATTGCCTCTCCGATGTAGATGTAGCGCGTTTACAGCAGGCAGATGCACTGGAGCGTGCGCGCCAGAAGGCCCTGGATTTACTCGCCTACCGTCCGCGCAGTGAGGCCGAGCTACGCCACGCACTTCACCAGCGGGATGTTCCTGAAGCTACTATCGAAGACGTGCTGGATAGATTACGCCGCGTGGATCTCGTGGATGATAATGCCTTCGCCGCGTTTTGGATAGAGAATCGTGTCCAGTTCCGTCCGCGTGGGCGGCGCGCATTGGTGCAGGAGCTCCGTGAAAAAGGGCTGGATTCGGAGTGCATCGAAGCGGCGTTGTTGGATTTTGATGAGACTGCCTCCGGGTGGCGGGTTGCTGAGCAACAGGCTCGCCGCCTGGCGCATTTACCTCCCGAGCAATTTCGTAGACGGTTGAGCGATCGGCTCGCACGTCGCGGATTTTCTTTTGATTTCATTCGGGAGGTGGTAATTCGTTATACTGACCCCTCTTTTAATTTTGATGAAAGTGAGAACCTTTAGAGATGAACATAGTTTGGATTATCCTAGGCACCCTGATAGGAATTGGCGTTGGCTTTGGCGTAGGCTATGTGGTGCGCCAAATGTTGTATCAAAATCAGCTGGGCAACTTGACCGCGATGAAGGCGCGCCTGCTCGAGGAAGCTGAAAAGCAGGCGCGGGAAATCGTCATCACCGCAAAGGATGAAGCGCATCGGCTGCGGCAGGAGCAAGACACGCAGTTCCAGCAGCGGCGCACGCAGCTTACACGTGAAGAGGAGCGCGTTCAGCAGCGCCGCGAGCAGCTTGATCAGCGTCAGGAGCAGCTGGAACGCCGTGAACAGAACATCAATAAGCGGCAAAGCGCGTTGGATAAGCGCAGTAACGACCTGGAAAAGCTAGAAGAGGAACACCGTGCTGAAATGCAGCGCATCGCCAACCTCTCCGTTGAAGAAGCCCGCGAAATCGTGCTTCAGCAGGTTGCCGAAGAATCGCGTCAAGATATGGCTCGCGTCGTCCGCGAAGAGGAAATGCGCGCCCACGAGGAAGCCGAAGCCCGCGCGCGCAAGATCGTTACCATAGCAGTGCAGCGTATTGCCAGTGAGCAAGTGGCCGAGCTGACCACGACTACCATCGAGATCCCCAACGATGAGCTCAAGGGGCGCATCATCGGGCGTGGAGGGCGTAATATCCGGGTCTTCGAGCAGAAGGCCGGAGTGGATGTGATTGTGGATGATACGCCGGAGACAATTACCGTTTCTTCGTTTGATCCGGTGCGGCGTGAGGTGGCGGCCCGCGCAATGCAAAAATTGGTAGCTGATGGCCGCATCCACCCGGCACGCATTGAGAAGCTACTGGAGAAGGCGTCCCAAGAAGTACAGGAGACCATCCGCGAGCAGGGCGAGCGCGCCGTGTATGAGGCCGAAGTGTCGGGTCTGCATCCCGAATTGATCAAACTAATAGGGCAATTATACTTCCGCACCAGCTACGGCCAAAACCAGCTGATGCACACTATTGAAGTTGCCAAGCTCTCCAGTATCTTGGCTTCAGAGTTGGGGGCCAATACGGAAATCGCGCGTATGGGCGGTCTGTTGCACGATATCGGCAAAGCGGTGGATTTTGAGATCGAGGGGACGCACGCCACTATCGGGGCAGATATTTGCCGACGGTATGGTGTCTCAGATGCAGTCATCAACTGTATCGAAGGCCATCACCATGAAGTGGATCAACTTTCGCTGGAGGCGGTGATTGTGGAATCCGCCGACGCGATTTCTGGCGCACGGCCCGGCGCGCGGCGCGAGAGTCTAGAGCATTACATCAAGCGAATCCGCTCGTTAGAGGATATTGCCCGGTCGTTCAAGGGTGTGGAAGAGAGCTACGCGATTCAGGCCGGGCGCGAAGTGCGTTTGATCGTCCGCCCAGGTGACGTGGATGATTACGCTTCAGCGCGGCTAGCCCGTGATGTGGCCCGCAAGATTGAGGATACGATGCAGTATCCGGGGCAGATCAAGGTTACGGTGATTCGGGAGATGCGAGCGGTCGAGTACGCTAAATAGAATGTGAAGCGCGCGACGTGACCACAAATCACATTCACGCATTAATTTTGTTCTGTGTGTAGCAAACAACAGGGTAGACGCGGGAATTTCCCACGTCTACCCTGTTGTTTTTAACCGGCGCAGCTGGATGCGCGAGGGGGACAGTCATTCGCTGGGTCTAGCTTCACCGGTAAGCTCGTCCTGAACTTGCAGTATCTCCGCACACGTTGATATCGCCCGAGGACGGGAAGGCTTGCTTCGCAGGCCCTGTGAGAGGGAGAACAGCCTCACCCCCTGACACTGATATCAATGTGTGGAGCTACGCTTGTAGCCAGCCAAGGATTTCTTCCTTGCTTGGCAAGCGTCTCGAAGACTTCATCACACCATCCACGACCAGCCCCGGCGTACTCGTGATAGTCATAATCTCAGTCACATCCGTGACTTTGATGAAGGTGGCTTCTATGCCCGCTTCAGCGGCAGCAGCGCGCGGTCTGTTCCAATCGTTTACACTTGGGGCATCTGGTACCTAGAATTTTGATTTCCACAGATTTCTCCTTGAGAATAGCGATTAGCAAGCAGGGAACGGATGTGGTAACTTGTCATATCTGTTTCATTAGGTTTAGGGCACAGAGCAAGCAGATTTCAAGGTCTTGAGTCTACAAGAGATCGTTATTCACCGGTAAAATATTACCTAACCCAATTTTTACGAAACCTGCTAGGTCTTAACTTCATGACATTGAGCATAGAAATCAGTAGCAAAGCGCTATCGGATTACTAAACTTCAGCAAGACTTTGCATCTCCAAAAACTCTCCGATGCGCCGATCATACGCTTCCAGGTTATGCCACAGGGCTTCGGCATGATCGGCATGGGGCGCGAGCCAGAGTGCCTTAGGCGTGGGTTTCTTTGCATGTAACCGTACACTGGCTTCTGGCGGGATATACGCATCGTCTGCACCGTGGATGAAATACACCGGCGTCTGCACTTGGTCTATCGTGGTGATGGGCGCGGGATCGCCAAAGAACCAGCCCTTGCGCAGTTTGGTGATTAGGCTGGCAATAGGGATGAGCGGGAAGGCCGGGAGATGATACTCTACGCCGAGCCGGTAGATGAACTGCTCTTTGGCGCTGGCGTAAGGACAATCGGCAATCACGAAGGCCAGCCGGGAATCTATTACCGCGTGTTGCAAGGCTATCGCCGCGCCCATGGACTCACCGTGCGTTCCTACCACCGTTTCTGACCCCGTGCGTGCCAGCACCCAATCCACCCAGGCTTTGAGATCGTATTTCTCGTAGAAACCGTAGCTCGTATCGTTTCCCCCGCTGCGCCCGTGATTCCGGTGATCGTACATCAGTACGTTGTAGCCTCGGTTGTAAAATAGCCACATATATTTGACCGCACCATAAAGGCTAAAAGTAATCCCGTGGACGATGATGACGGTTTTCTTGGCACCGACGACAGGAAAGTACAGCCCATAAAGGCGATAGCCGTAAGGCGAATCTAGCCACACCTCTTCGCGGAGCAATGCCTCGAACTGCTCTGGGATAATTTTACCCTGTTCCGTCTCAATCTCGTAAGTGCGGGCTGCCGACTTCACATCAGGATAAAGTACAATATTTGAGAGCCGGTAGGCCCCCAGAAAAAGCACCAGCACCAGCAAGCTTGTGAGCAGTAACCACCACACGATTAGGCCCCTCCACACTTATTCCATAGCGATAAGTACCACACCCACCAGCGAAATCGCAATACCAAGCGCCTGTTTCCAGCTCAACGGCTCTTTGAGAAACAGCATCGCCAGCACTACCACGCCGATGGGATACAACGCTGTTACCGGCACCACCAGCGACGCCTTACCCTTCGCCAGCGCCATCAGCAAAAACTGCGTACCTACCACTCCGGCAATGCCTGCCAACAGCGAGAACGTGATGCCGCGAGGTTCCACCGGCACTCGGAAACGGACGCTGACGAGAATCACCAGCGTCCCCAACACCGTGCCAAGTGATTGGTAAATCATCGCACTTTTGGGATCGAGATAGGCGCTGGCAAGTTTGGGAAAGAAGCCCCAAAACCCATAGACGAGGGTTGCAATCAGGGTGTAGATTAACCATTCGCTCATGGGAGCGTGCCTCTCATGCCGGGTAGCCCCATACAAATGTATTTTCCGCTTCGGTCAACAACGGTTGCCGCGCATCTTTATCTGAGAGCAATGGCTCTGCAATGGGCCAGCTGATGTCAATATCGGGATCGTCCCAGCGGATGCCACGATCAAGCACGTAGGCATATTCTGCTGTAGTTTGGTAGAGCACATCTGCCTCGGCACTCAGGGTGCAGAAGCCGTGCGCGAAGCCCGGTGGGATGTAGAGCAATCGGTGATTCTTCGCCGAAAGCACTTCCCCTACCCAGTGTCCGTAGGTAGGCGAGCCTTTGCGGATATCCACTGCCACGTCGAAGATTTCGCCGTGGATGCAGGCCACCAACTTGCCCTGCGCCATTGGCGGGAGCTGATAGTGCAGGCCGCGCAGCACGCCATAGCTGGAGTGTGAGTGATTGGTCTGCACAAACGGTAGTGCAATCCCTGCTGCCGCAAAATCCGCGTGCTTGTAGGTCTCCAAGAAGTAGCCGCGCCCATCCTCAAACACGCGCGGCTCGATCAGCACGACTTCAGGAATATCCAGATGCTGAAAGGATAAAAATGGCATAAAAGCTCCTAGAGAATGGAATGGTGAATGGCGAATCAGCGAGTTATCGGTCGTCCGTCGTCCGTCGCCTATCCCCGCCGCCAGAGTCGTCGCGCCAGCGGATACAGCGGATGCAACGGTTTCTCCCACAGGCCCACGTAGCGCGTCACCTGCCCGCCGAACCCGCGCTTGAAGCGATACACGCCCCACAATCCATCGTTGCGCTGCGCGAACTCAGTTTCCAACGTTGCTTCGTCCGCATCCGGGATGCCCCACAAATCGTAGGCGGTGCATCCGCGCCCGCGCGCCCACTGCATGGCTGCCCATTGCAAAGCGTAGGCGGGCATCTTCTCGCGCTGGCGCTCCGAGGATGCCCCGTAGAAATACCATGCCTTCGTGCCGAGCGCAAAGACCATCAGCCCGGCGACCGGCTCGCTTTCCACCTCTGCCAGCAGCAGGGCGACCTGCTCGTTTGGCGCGAATAGCTCCATTGCCAGCCGGTAGTACGCCGCGCTGTGGATGCCGAACGCGTCGCGCGCGCCAGTCTCCTGCATCAGCGCGTAGAACGTCGCTACATCGGCCACGCTCCCCGCGCGCACCGTCACGCCCTTGCGCGCCGCCAGACGGATGTTGTAGCGAGTCTTCTGCTTCATCCGCGCCAGTACGGCATCTTCACTGCCAGAGAGGTCTACCCAAATCGTGCGCGGTGGCTGGATGGTGTGCGCGGCAGGCTGGAAGCCCAACGCAGCGAGTCGCGCCCGTGCCGTTGGCGCATCGAACAGCTCCGGCTCGATCCAGAGCGCCCACGCCCGGTGTTGGCGCGCGGCGCGCTCTACCAGGGCTAGGGTGCTCTGTGTCAGCGCTGCATCGCTCCAATCCACTACTGGCCCGCGTGGTATGTAGGCGATCGTACCGAGCGCCAGGGGCAACCGCTTGTAGAGCAGCGAGGCTCCGGCAACCGGCGGGTTGCCCATCACGGCGATTTCGTTCAGCCAACCGAAATTGCCTTTGAGTCGCCCCCACGGATTGGCCTGGAGCAAATTACCGCTGGGATGTCCGGCAACGAACGCATCCCAAACTTCATGCGGCAATTGTAACGGGGAAGCAGCGATCATGCTTTTTCCCCGACCACCAGCAGCCCCGCGCCGACGCCTCCGGCAGGCACATCTTGTGCGTAAGCGTCCCGCCAGCGACGCGAAAGCGTCCGCACAATTTGCCGCCGTACCAATGTTTGATAGCCTAGCCCGCGTAAGCGCGGCGAAGCCAACCAACGGTAGAACGGGCGGCTACCCTCACCGATGCCGTAGGCGGCATTGCCGCGATCCCATAGTGCGGCGACCGCGGCAGGAATGTAGTAACGGGTATGCAACAGCCGCATCCCGGCGCGCGCCAACAGCTCGCTCCATTCGACGGGCGTGGGGTAGCGGTAATGTTCCAGTTGCCGATCCACTTGCGCGGCGTAAGCCTCCGCACCGGCGAAATCGCCTACGGCGACGCGATCGCGATAACCGGCCAGTAAGCGCCGGAAAGCATCGCTGGGCACGGTGGCAATGAAGCGTCCGCCAGAACGCAGAACGCGCCCGGCCTCCCGCAGCACCGGATCGAGAGTGGGGATGTGCTCTAACACAGAGTTGCTGAAGACGCAAGCGAAGGTATTGCTGGGATAGGGCATTGCATCGCCCAATGCCTGTTGGACGTGGCGATAGCGCCCGCTGCCGGGGGCCTGGCGCAGCTGCGCCCACCACGGATCAAAGCCCATCTCGATAGGCGGCGCATCGGGAAAGAGCGTCTGGGCGATCAGCCCGTCGCCGCAGCCCAAATCGAGGATGGGACGCGGGAACGCTTCGGCGGCCAGGATGCGTAGTTCCACCGCGCGCCACAGCGCCACCGGCGGTGCAAACCAGTAGCGATCCAGCAATAAGGTCAAATAATCATGGCCGGGAGAGGGCATAAGGTGCTTCCTCCAAAGTATAGCAAATCAGCAATGTGTAGCGTATTGTTCTTGTTTAGGCCGCTCTAAGAATTAAAACCGTCCACCTCGCTCGGCGTGGATTGTCAAATCTACGCCTCTGCCCCACTAGAGGTATCTGGTAAACTGCTGGATTTAGCAATCCACCAGGAGCAAGTGGAAGATTATTTTCTTGGAATAGCCTTATGATCTACGCTATCCTTTGTAACACGAACACGCTAAAACACAAGCCACGCGGTTGTATTCTACCTTCTGCGTGGTACACTTTGAGTGAATCAGCGAGTCAGCGATAAGACGAGAAAGCATCGTCGGTCATCTGTGGTCAACAACTATGAAAATTGGGCTGGATTTGCGCCTGCACGCTTACGCCCCTGGGGGCATCTCTCGCTATGCCCGGCAGCTGGCGGTGGAGCTGACCCGCTTGCTCGAACCGGGCGCGCTGACCGTGTTCCCCCACGTCCGCGAGCGCGAGCCGCTGGATGCGCGCGGCGCGCGGCAGGTGCGTGCCATCACGCCGCCGCATCATCGCTGGGAGCGTTGGGCCTGGAGCGCGGAGCTGCTCCCGCACCGGCTCGACCTGCTCCACAGCCCCGATTTCATCCCGCCGTTGCGCGGTGCGCGCCATCACGTTATCACCGTGCATGACTTGAGCTTCCTGCTGTACCCCGACCATCTCGCTGCCGAAGCGCGCCGCTACTACAACGATCAGATCGCGTGGGCCGTAATCCATGCGGATGCGATCCTGGCCGATTCCCATGCCACGCAGCGCGATTTGGCGCGGTTGTTGGATGTGCCGCCGGAACGGGTGACGGTCGCGCATCTGGCCGCCGATGCGCGCTACCGCCCGCTGCCACAAGCGGAGGTATTGCCCGTGCTGGCACGGCACGGCCTGGAGCCGGGCTATTTGCTCTTCGTGGGGACGTGGGAGCCGCGCAAGAATCTCCCGCACCTGATAGATGCGCTATCGCTGCTCCATGCACAGGGCGAGCGGCGGCAGCTGGTCGTCGTAGGCCGTCCAGGCTGGCTCTACGATGAGATTTTCGCGCGGGTGCAGCAGCGGCAGCTGGCCGATTGGGTGCGGTTCATCGAGCGCGCCCCCGCTGCCGACCTGCCCGCGCTCTACAACGGCGCGCTCTTGCTGGCAATGCCGTCGTTTTACGAAGGTTTCGGTCTGCCTGCACTAGAAGCGTTGCAATGCGGCACGCCGGCGGTCGTCTCCAGCTGGGGCAGCCTGCCGGAAGTGGTGGGCGATGTGGGCGTGCTGGTGAATCCCGAAGACCCCGCCGATATTGCCGAAGGGCTGTTGCGCGTGATTGCCGACCCGCCGCTGAGCGCAGCCGTGTACGAGGCCGGGCCGCGCTGGGCCAGCCGCTTCACCTGGGAAGCCACCGCGCGGACAACGTTGCAGGTGTATGAGACGGTAGCCGGGAAGCAGTCAGCTATGCCCATCCGCGCATGACCAGCCACGCGCAATGAAAGTCTTACCCGCATAGCGCCCGTACTGCGTAAAACGTAATGCGTAAAGAAGATTTTATGACCAAATGACTTAGGTAGTTCCGAAATTTAAATCATCCCAAACTTGCTCGGCGTGGATTGTCAAATCCACGCCTCCGGCCTACTAGGTGTTGAAAAGCCTGCTGGATTTGACAATCCAGCGGGAGCAAGTGGGATGATTATTTCTTCGGTACTGCCTTACTAAGGTGTTTCCAGAAATTAAAACCTTCCACACTTGCTCGGCGTGGATTGTCAAATCCACGCCTCTGGCCTACACAGGTCAGGGAAGCCGCTAGATTTAGCAATCCAGCGGGAGCAAGTGAAAGGATTATTTTTCTGGAATCACCTAACCTTCGCAAGGTTGATTACAACGAATGCTCAATCTTTACGATTTGGACTATACCGCGCTCGAAGCACAGGTGGGCGCGTGGGGGCAATCTCCGGCTCACGCGCGGGAAGTGTGGCGCTGGCTCTATCGCCAGCTACCCATTACCCTGACGCCGCCGGACACGTTGCCCGCCGCGCTGCGGGAGGCTCTGATCGCCCAAACCCGGCTCTACATCCCGCCGGTGCTGGCCCGCCAGGAGGCGGAGGATGGCTCGCGCAAAGCCCTGCTGCTCCTGGAAGACGGCGAGCAAGTGGAGGTGGTGACGCTACGCTATCGCCAGCGATACAGCGCGTGCATCTCCACGCAAGTGGGATGCGCGTGTGGGTGTACGTTCTGCGCCACCGGGCAACAGGGGTTCACGCGCAATCTCTCCAACGGCGAGATTGTCGCGCAGGTGTTGCACGTCCGGCGCACGCTGGCCGCGCAAGGGGCCGCGCTCAACAACTTTGTGCTGATGGGGATGGGCGAGCCGTTGCTCAACTACGCGGCGACGGTGGCCGCCCTGCGACAACTGACGGATGCGCGCGGCGCGGGCTTTACGGCGCGGCGGATTACGCTGAGCACGGTGGGTATCCCGGAGGGTATCCGACGGCTGGCCGAGGAACCACTGGGGGTGAACCTGGCGCTCTCGCTGCACGCCGCCAGCGACGAGCTCCGCGACCGGCTAATTCCACTCAATGCGCGTTATCCGCTGGCTGTGCTACGCGAGGCCATGCTGGATTACACCGCGCGCACCGGGCGGCGGATTATGATTGAGTGGACGCTCATCGCCGGCGTGAACGATACCCCAGAGCAGGCCGCCGCGCTGATTGGGTGGTTGCAGGAGATACCGGCACACGTCAACCTGATCCGCCTGAACCCAACCGCCACTTGCCCGGAGCAACCCGCTTCGCTGGAGGCGTTGGAGACGTTCGCCGCCGCGCTCGACCGGGCAGGTATCCCGCGCACCGTGCGCCAACGGCGCGGGCAGGAAATCGCCGCCGGGTGCGGGCAATTGCGCGCGAAGGAACACGAGAGGGGGTAATCATGCACTGTCCACGTTGCGAACATGGGGACTACGATCCTCGCCAGCCTTGCCCGGCCTGCGGTTTTACGGGCGATCCCGCGTTGTTGGAAACCCGCGCGCATATCACCTGGCTTCTGGATGAGATTACCGGCTGGGATGCGTTCAAAATCGCTCCGGTTGACCGGGCACAGTTGCGGCATCACTATACCGCGCAGCGCGTGCGCCTGGAACGTGAACTGGGATTGCTCAAACCGGACCCCCCGCCTCCGACGCTCTCAGAGGAAGAAATCAATCTTCTCTGGACACGCCTGCACCGGCTCAAGCTGTTGGATGAGCAGGTGTCCAGGTGGCTATACCAACACTACGTGAGCAAGCTGATGACGAGCAGTTGGTTGGCTCGCATTCGCGCTGAAATCGCCGATCTCACGCCCCGCTTGCAGGGCGTCCCACGCCCCGCAGCTCTGGACTCCGATCCGGAGCATCTCAAAGATGTCGAGGCTCTCCTGGAAACCGTAGCGATGTTGGAACGTAACCAGGCTTTCAGCGGCAACCATGCAGCGGCTGTGCGCGCGCCACTGCTCGCTGAGAAAGCGATTGTAGAAACCCGCTTGGGGCTGGCTGCCCCACCTGCGCCCGCTTCCACGCCGCCTGCCGCACCCGCTCGCCCGGCCCTGGCAGCGCAACCCACGCCCAAACCGCCCGCGCGCCCTTGGCGTGAACGCTTCTGGCGCACCTTGCTCTCAGAACGTACCTTGCACGCCATGCTGTTCCTGGGCATCTTCCTGCTGCTGGCGGCGGCCATCTCTTTTGTGGCCTGGGGCTGGCAAAACTTCCCGCCGCTGGTGCGGGTGCTCATTCCTACCAGCTTCACCGCGCTATTCTTCGCATTGGGCTGGTACATCCGCGCCAAAACGACACTCTATAACTCCGGCGTTGCCCTGAGCGCGGTCGCAGCGCTCTTTATCCCGGTGGATTTCTACACGTTCTATGTCAACATGAACATCGCGCCAGAACAGGCGGGAGTTTTTTGGCTGTTGACCTCGTTGGTCTGTCTGGTCGCCTACACCGCATCCGCCTTGAGTATTCAAAGCCGCATCTTCGGCTATCTGGTGACGATTGCGGCCGGGAGCGCGGTGCTCTCAGCGGGTGATGTGCTGGGCGGCGATCCCGATTGGACAGCTGCCGCACTCTCCATGCTGGCGGGCGGGTTGATCTTGCTCGCGCCGCGCCTGGAACGCGGCCCTCGCTGGCGTGTGTTGGCCGAACCTTTCCGCTATATTGCCCTGCTCACGGTGGCCGTGCTCATGCCGGTCACCCTGGCCTGGCGCTACGTTGATCGTTCTACGTTCGATATTCTTCACTACTCACTGACCCTGACCTGGTGGTTAGGTGGGCTGATTTTCGCCTGGGGCGCGGTGGTCTATCGCAGCCGGAGCCTGAGCGCATTGGCCATCCTCACCTTGCCGGTGGCGGTGTATCTGGGACAGGCGGCGCTTTTCGAATCGCTGGAAGTCAACGCCGCGTGGCATGCCTGCGGCTGGGCTTTGCTGGTGAATCTTTACTTTGCGGCGGGCTACCGCTTCTCACAGCACGCGGACAAGGTCGTGCAGACGTATGGGCGCGAGGCCAATCGCTGGGGCGTGGCGTTACTGCTACTCGCCGCGTTCTGGTCACTCACCGATCTCACCAACGGCGCTGCCGCAGCCGTGAGTCACGCGCTACTGGCAGGCGCGGCAATTCACGCCGCCTTCCTTTGGCGTCGCCCGGCGTACCTTACTGGCGCTTCAATCCTTTCGGTGACGGCGATGACTTTCACCATGAGTGCGCTCAACTTACCGATACCCCAGGCCGGGGTCGGCTGGATCACGCTGGCGATTGCCCACATCCTCGCGGCGCAGTGGGTGGGGCGGCGCTTCCCCGCGCCAGCCCCGAACTTCGCTGCGCCGCTGGTGCGGGCCGGGTATAGCATCGCAGCGTTGGCGCTGTTGCCGCCACTGTTCCCTCCTGGCGATAGGGGGCTGCTACTCTACAGCCTGGGAAGCTGGATTGCACTGGCTGCTTGGGGGGCTTATCTCGCGCATACCGACATGCGGGGCTTTACCTGGGCGCGCTTTGCACACTTAGCCCCGCTCCACTGGATGGCGGCTGCGCCGCTGCCCTTCTGGCTGTGGGGCGTCTTCGATTATCACCAGGTACCGCCCTTGAGCCTATCACTGGCATGGGCCGTGTTGGCCTGGGGCATGGTGGCGTTGAGCTATCGCTTGCGGCACGCGCAACAGCATTATCGCTGGCCCTGGTACGCCGTGGGCCTGCTGGCAAGCGTGATGGCACCGTTGATGGCTTTCAGTGTCGTGCCGGAAGGCTTCGGTCCAGCGCTCTGCCTGCTCGCGGCGGGTCTGCTCTACTTCGCCGATGCGCTGGCAGCACGGCAATCCCACGAGCTCATCCCTGCCGGGCTGTTCACAGCCTGGGGCGTTACGCTGCTCTTCGCGTGGCTGTACATTCCTCAAGAATCGCAACCCTTCGTGCTGGCAGCGGTCATTGCTGGCTATTTCGCCGCCGGGCTGGGGTGCGAATACCGTCGCTCGCCGGTCTATACGCAAGCCTTCTGGCGACCGCTCTACTTCACCGCACAGGCGCTCACCGTGTTGGCTGTGATGTGGGGTTATGTTTACATCCTGCAAGCGGAATTCCAGGAGCTCGCCTGGGCAGATTCAGCGCAGCTGTGGGGCGCGGCAACCCAGCTGTTGCTGGGTGCAGTGTACACACTTTACGCCTGGAGTACCTATCGTGAGCGCTGGGCGCACGCCGCGATCTGGTTGGCAACGGCGGGTGCAGGCTTGCTCGTTGCTGTCTATAGCCAGGGACGCGGGTCATCAGCGGCCAAAATCGCGTTGCTGGCCGTCGCGCTGGTGCTGGCCGAGCGGGGATTGTGGCAACTTCGGCGTCACCCCCAGATGCAGCGCCGCCTGCGGGCCTACGCCCGGCTCGCCTGGGCGCTCTACCGCCGCCCGCTGCTCAGCGCCGGGTGGATCGTCTCCGTAGCAGCGATTGGGATGGCCCTGCTGCGCAATCTGTGGTTGCTGGGCGGCGGGCGTACCCGCGAGCTTTGGGCCGTAGCGGGACTCTCGATTATCACCGGACTATACGCGCTCTCCGCGCGGCTCTTCCGGCGCGCGCGTTTCGTCTGGTTGGCGGCCTTCTTGAGCTTCGTCCCGTGGACTATCCTCACACACCTCGGCTGGTTCTTCGCCGCAGCTCCTTCATCCCTGCCCATCTACGCCTTCGCCTGGACGGTGTTGGCGTGGGTATTGTCGCTGTTGGAACGGCTTGTGCAACGCTTTGCGCCACGCGCTTATGCGCTCCCGTTGGGCGTGATCGCGCATTTATTGCTGCCTTTCGCGCTGTTGTGGGGCGTGGCGCATAGTCCCGTCAGCCGCTACACCTACGGGCTGGCGGTGCTGCTCTATGCGCTGCGTGCCTGGCGCGATGCGCGCCGGGCGCGCGGCGATGAGACTTATACGCCGGTCAAAGCCAGCCGCTTTCTCTACCCGGCCCTGCTGCTGTTGCCGGTATGGAGTATCTACCTCGTCGCCTCCCAGTTCCCGGCGGCGCGCCATGAGCACTACGGATTGCTTCTCTTGATTTTTGGCCCGTTGGGGTTGCTCATTGGGCAGCGCCTGGAACGCTGCGCTCCTCCCGGCTTGCGCGCGCGACCCTATGCCTTGCCCGGCTACCTGCTCACCTATCTGGCATTGATTGTCGGCACACTGCTCACCGCACACCTGCAACCGCTGCTCGCGCTCGTGCTGCTCTTTGATGTGGTGTTGCTGTTGCTTTCGGCACGGTTGTTCCGCGAGCCGCTCTGGGTCTACCCGGCGGCATTGCTGCTGCCCCTCTCGCTGCTATTTGCCCTGCGCGATTCCGTCATCTCCAGCGATCGGCATGGCTGGTTCTTGATCGGCCTGGCAGCCCTCTATTTCCTGGCGACCTGGGCCTTGCGGCGCTTACGCCTGCGCGAATATGGCACAGCGCTGCTAGGCGCGGGCTTCGCGTTGATTGCTCTGGGGCTGCCCTCCTCCAGCCGTGACCAGATCGGTGCGCTGTGGGGGTACGGCGCAGCAGCGCTGCTCTACGCGCTTACGGCCTTCTGGCTCAAGCAGCCGTTGCTGCTCACCCCGGCCTGCGCACTGAGCATTGTGCCCTACGCTGTGCTTCTGTACCGTTCGGACATCCCGTTGGAATATCACGGGCTGTGGCTCTTCCCCGGAGCAATCGTGGCCCTGGCTTTGGGCGAGCTGCTCGATGCGCGGCGTGGACGTTGGCGCGATTTCCCCTGGGATGCGCCCTCGTGCTGGATTGCCGCCGCCGGCGAGCGGTTCCTGAGCTGGTGGGCATTGCCGCTCTACGCGCTAGGCTACGGCCTGGCGACGGCGGCCCCCCTCTTCACCCAGCTGCAAGCTGATGTCACTGCGCTGGCCTGCTTACTGCTGATGGGCGTCTACGGTTGGGCGCTCTATCGCTTCCGGCGTCGCCTGTGGCTACTGGCGGTCGCCCTGGTCGGGCAGCTGGCAGCAGCCTTCACCTTGCAAATCTGGGAGTGGTGGCGCTGGCCTGCCTGGGCCTGGCTGCGCTTCTTGCCGGTCACACTACTCACGCTCGGCATGGGCCTATACCTGGAGCGGCGTCTGCGCGAAGGCTCGCCCTGGCATACCCGGCGACTCCTGCGGGGCTGGTCGCGCCCGCTCTACGCGCTGGCATTTGCAAATCTGCTCATCTCGCAAGTGTGGGGTTGGGGGGATACACAGGCAGCAGCAGCGCTCACGCTGGCAAATGCGCTGATTCTGATGCTGCTGGCGGCGTTCTGGGAAAAGGGCTTCTTCACTTACATCGCTGCGGCGTTAGGTCTGATTTCTCTCAGACACTGGTTCGCGGCACAAAGCCGGACCCTGCCTGAAACGATCTTCCCGCAAGCAACAGCCTTGCTGGCGTTGGGTTATGGCGCGATTGGCTACAGCCTGGCGCTGGCCGCACGCCGACGTCGCTGGCATGCACCTGATTGGGTATCCGTCTTCATGCGGCCTTTGCAACACACGGCGTTGGTCATCGCGACGCTGATTGTGCCGTTGTTTGCATTCAATACGTTCATTTACATGGTAATAATCCCTAGCGTGTTTAGCGAGGCACAGGTACGTGCCACGAGCCTGGACGTAACATGGATGTTTGTCCATATCTTCTCTCGGCTGGGACTGCTCTATCTGTTCGCAGCCGTGACGTACCGGCGGCCCCGGATGGGCTATGGCGCGTTGGGGATGTTGGTGCTCAGCTGGGCGACGTTTGTTTTCTATGTGCAACGCTGGGCCGGGCCGGAAAATCTGCAATGGTACGCACTGCCGGTGGGCCTGTACCTCATCCTCGTAGGCTATGTGGAAGCCTGGGAAGGTCGCCGCAAGCTGGCCCGCTGGATTGATTACGCTGCCCTGTTGCTCCTGCTCGGCTCGCTGTTCTGGCAGACGCTGGTCTACGGCTGGCGTTTCGCTTTGCTGCTAGGGGCGGAAGGGCTGGTGCTGCTCTGGTTCGGCAGCGCGCGGCGGTTGCGGCGCTTCTTCTATGCGGGGATGGTGGGGGTGATGCTGGCTGTTGTAGGCCAACTCATCAACGCGCTGCAATCGGTGAATCAGTGGATTGTTTTTGGCATCATCGGGCTGCTGCTGGTGAGCATCGCCGCCCTGGTCGAGCGCAAGATGGAGCAGATCAAAATCTCGCTGGAAGAAGTTTTTGAGGATTGGGAATGATGAATGTCCGGGGGCCGGCAGGCGTTACACACGCCGCCGGCCCTCATTTTTACAGGCTTTCCAACCACCGCTTGAGATACTGCCCCGTATACGAAACCTCACTCGCGGCAACCTGCTCCGGCGTGCCCTCCACGAGCACTTGCCCGCCCGCATCGCCGCCTTCTGGCCCCATGTCAATAATCCAATCGGAGACTTTGATTACGTCCGGGTTATGCTCGATCACCAATACCGTGTTGCCCGTATCGGTGAGCCGCTGCAACACCTCAATCAGCCGATCCACATCGGCAGCGTGCAAGCCCACCGTCGGCTCATCAAGGATGTAGAGCGTCTTGCCGGTGGCGCGCTTGGCGAGCTCCCTTGCCAGCTTCACGCGCTGCGCTTCGCCGCCGGAGAGCGTCGTGGCTGATTGCCCCAGCCGGATGTACCCTAGCCCCACATCATTCAGCGTTTGCAGCTTGTTGACGATTCTCGGAATCGCCGCGAAGAACTCCACCGCCTCGCTCACTGTCAAATCCAACGTCTCGGCGATGGTCAACCCCTTGTAGCGCACTTGCAGCGTCTCCCGGTTGTAGCGCGAGCCGTGACACACATCGCACGGCACATACACCTCCGGCAGGAACTGCATCTCGATTCGCAGCGTCCCCTGCCCCTGGCACGCCTCGCACCGCCCGCCCTTCACGTTGAATGAGAACCGCCCCGGCTTGTAGCCGCGCAGCTTCGATTCGGGCAGCTCCGCGAACAGCTCGCGCAACGGGCCGAACACACCCGTATACGTCGCCGGGTTCGAACGGGGCGTGCGGCCAATCGGTGCCTGGTTGATGTTGATGACCTTATCAATATGCTCCATGCCCTCCAGCGCGTCCAGCTCACCCGCTGGCTCGCGCGAGCCGCTGACCAGCTGCGCCAGCCGCGCGTAGAGCGTCTCCACCACCAGCGAGCTCTTGCCCGACCCCGAAACGCCGGTGACGCAGGTGAACAGCCCCAGCGGAATCCGCGCGGTCACATCTTTGAGGTTGTGCTGGCGCGCGCCCCGCACCACGAGCGCCTTGCCATTGCCCTGCCGCCGTTCCGCCGGCAGCGGCACACACTTGCGCCCAGAGAGATACGCGCCCGTCTGCGAGGTGGGATGCGCCAGAATCGCCGCCAGCGGCCCGTTCGCCACCACCTCGCCGCCGTGCTCGCCCGCGCCCGGCCCTAAATCCACAATCCAATCTGCCGCGCGGATGGTTTCATCGTCATGCTCCACCACCAGCACCGAGTTGCCCAGATCGCGCATCTCCTTGAGCGTGCGAATGAGCCGCGCCGTGTCGCGCTGATGCAGGCCCACGCTCGGTTCATCGAGCACATACAGCACGCCCGTGAGCCGCGAGCCGACTTGCGTCGCCAGGCGAATGCGCTGCGCCTCCCCGCCAGAAAGCGTGTTCGCCGTGCGGTTGAGGCTCAGGTAGTCGAGGCCCACATCCACCAAAAAGCGCAAGCGGTCGCGCACCTCGCGCAGCGGGCGCTCGGCGATGGCGGCCTCCTTCGGTGTGAGCGTGCCGCCGGCCAACAACACCTCCACCCAATCGCTCAGGCGGTTCACCGGCCAGGCCGTGATGGTGTGGATGGGGAGCTCGGCCACCGTCACGGCGCGCGCGGTTTCGTGCAGGCGCGTTCCCTGGCAGGTAGCGCAGGGCGTGTGACTCATCACCTCCTCGATCTTGCCGCGAATGTAATCGGAGGTCGTCTCGTCGTAGCGCCGCTTGAGGTTGGGGATGATGCCCTCGTAAGCGCGCTGGCCCTCCCATGACCCATTCGCCAGCTCCAGGCGCAGCGACACGCGCTCATCGCCCGTGCCGTGGAGAATGATCTCCTGCTGCGCGGCGTCCAGCTCGTTCCAGGGCTGGTTCAGGGGGATGTGATAGTGCTCGGCCACGCTCTCCATCACGCGCCAGGTGTAGCTGTCGCGGTCTTCGGTAATGCCGTAGGCAATCGCCCCATCTTCGAGCGTTTGGTCGGGATTGGGGACAATCAGGGCGGGGTCGAGCTCCATCCTGTAGCCGAGGCCCTGGCAGGTGGGGCACGCGCCGTGCGGGCTGTTGAACGAGAACGTGCGCGGCTCAATCTCCGGCAGGCTGATGCCGCACACAGCGCAGGCGAGCCGCTCGGAGAACAGCACGTCCTCCTGGCCCACGCGGTTGAGGATGAGCACCCCTTCGCCCAGCCGCAGCGCGGTTTCCACCGAATCGGTGACACGGCTGATGAAATCGCGGTAGGCTTCTTCGGGGTCTTCTTCCGGGTCGGGGATGATGAGGCGATCCACCACCGCCTCGATGTCATGCAGCTTGTAGCGGTCGAGTTCGGGGAGCTCTTCCAGCTCATAATCGTCTCCATCCACGCGCACGCGCACAAAGCCCAGCTTGCGGACCTCGTCGAAAGTGGGCTTGTGGTGGCCCTTGCGCCCGCGCACCAGCGGCGCGAGCAGCTGCAAGCGTGAGCCGGGCGGCAGCGTCGCGATAGCGTCCACAATCTCCTGCGCACTCTGCTTCGTCACCGCGCGCCTACACTGCGGGCAGTGCGGCACGCCGATGCGCGCATAGAGCAAGCGGAGGTAGTCGTAGATTTCCGTGACCGTGCCCACCGTCGAGCGCGGGTTGTGGGAGACGCCCTTCTGGTCAATGGCGACGGCGGGGCTGAGGCCCTCGATGCTCTCGACATCGGGCTTGTTCATCTGCCCCAGGAACTGCCGCGCGTAGGCGCTGAGCGATTCGATGTAGCGGCGTTGTCCCTCGGCGAAGATCGTATCGAAGGCCAGCGAAGATTTGCCCGAACCCGACAGCCCCGTGATTACCACGAGCTGGTTCTTGGGCATCTCCACCGTAATGTTTTTGAGATTGTGTTGTCGCGCCCCGCGCACAATGAGCAGATCGCTTACCATACATCACCCCCTAAGCAGTTGCAACCTGTCATTATAACACGGGACGGGGGAAAAGGGACGGTGAGTTTAACCGCGCATGAGCAGCCATGCACAATGAAAACTTGGTGCGCATATCATTCGTACTGCGTAAAACGTAATGCGTAAAAAGAACTGTGTTTCTATATTCACTACAATGTCATTAAGTTAAGCACGTTGGGTTGGGTTGCCGTCCCCGAATTTGGTCACGAATACACGAATTTGCTTGGTCGGGTAAACATTCGTGTATTCGAGGAAGTATTCGTGGACGGCCTGCAAACCTTAACTTAATGACATTGATATTCACTAAAACACAGTAGAAAATCAGCAACGAGCAACCAGCTTCCAGCAACCAGCCAAAATCAAACAGCAACCCCTCCCACAGCTTACGACACGAGCACCTGCACAGGTTGGGGCTGACATTCTGATAGCTTTCAGCTGCCGTTTAGTATTTGCCGGCGAACCTGTGGGAGGGGATACTAACTACTACAACAGGATGTGCGCATTTTTCGAGTCAAAAGAGTCGGGTATGTTTGTCCGCATTCAATGAAGCGTGAAATGTGATATGTGAAGAAGACTCTACTTACCGATTACAGCGTGCTTCCTGTGTAAGTTTATTTAGAACCTATGTTCTAATTATAACCGCAATCGCGTAGCTGTCAAGCGGCAGAGAGCCTGCCTTGCATAAACCAGAAAATTCCGGTATAGTCTAACTATGAGCGATGTCACCCAAACGACCCGTTACCAACGTTGCCAGGCGCTCTTCGACCGCGCCTATCCCGCTTTCCGCAATGCAGGCGAGCAATACGCTGACCTCGTCGCGGCG
Source organism: uncultured Anaerolineales bacterium (assembly GCA_964504195.1). Lineage (GTDB taxonomy): Bacteria > Chloroflexota > Anaerolineae > B4-G1 > SLSP01 > CAZDDI01. The sequence goes on along the minus strand of CAZDDI010000001.1, from coordinate 2,797 downwards.
CGCGTGACGCCGCAGACGCGCGTGCTCGATCTGGGCTGTGGGCGGGGCAGTCTCGCCGCTGATGCGCTACGTCGGGCGGGCACCATCGTCGGCGTTGACCTGAGCCTCCCCGACCTGCGCGAGAATACCCTGGTCACCGCGCCCGTGCTGGCGACCGGCGAGGCGTTGCCCTTCGCAGACGCTACGTTCGATCTGGTGGTGAGCCAGTGGGCCGTGGAGCACTTCCGCGACCCCGCGCCGGTGTTCCGTGAGCTGGCCCGCGTGCTACGGCCCGGCGGCGAGGCGGTGCTCTTCACCACCAACGCGCACAACTACGTCCCTGCGCTCAGCCGCCTTGTGCCGGAGGGCCTCCAGGAGACACTTCTGGAGCGGCTGCTACGGCGACCCCGGCGCGAATCGTTCCCCACCTACTTCCGCGCTAACACCGCGCGCGCGTTGACCCGGCTGGCGAGCGTGGCGGGCCTCACGCTGGAGAGCTGCACCTACATCGGCAACCCCTTCTACTGCGCCTTCTCGCCCCTCGCGTTCCGGCTCGCCCTGCTATATGAGCGGTTCACGGATGCGCCATCGCGTCAAAAGTACAAACTCTACTTGCTGACCGTGCTCAGTAAGGCGGCGTAAACTTGGCGTGGGGGGAGAAAGAGCGTATAATAGAAGTGAAGAACACTTCGTCAAAAAACAAGTTTGACATAGTTATAGAAAGAGACTTTGATATGGTACTTGATATACCTCTCGATCTTTCAGATGTTCCTCCGCTTAATGATGGTGGTGCTATTAGTTTGCATGGATTTAAATACCAGTATCATTTCGCTGCTTACAAATGTCTTGAAATGTTACTTAATCCCTCCAAAATAGAATATGTTGCCTGTGAATTGCAAGATGATGTCGTTGTCAAACTCAACAACGGACAATATGAGTTTTATCAAATCAAAGAGAGACAAGGTGATCAATGGAAAATTAGCACTCTCAAATCAGAAGGAATATGGCGGCATTTTTTATGGCTGCAAAAACAATTTCAAGGCGAGCATAAATATATCTTTGTTAGTAATCAGACATCTCAAACCAGAGTATCTAATAAGCATGACTTAGGCAAATTAAAAGAGCTGACTGATCGAGGTAGAGAATACTGTTCCGAATTAGAACAAATTATAGTTGATGAACTTGTAGATAGATTAACAGAATCAGTTGAAGGGGTAAACAGAGAGGAATTCAAAAATATTTTTTGGAATATTCGTTTAATAACGGGTTTTAGTCATTTTCACGGATTAATTGCTGAAAATTTGATTAAGCTAGAAGAAGTATTACTATCTCGGAGAATTGACTCAGATATTAATGGCCGCAAGCGAATCTATTATAGTATTTTGAGCTTATTGGAAAGGTCAGTCTCAGAAAACAGACCTGAAACCACCTACCGAGACAAATTGGAAAAGCGAAAAGTCACAGATTTACAAGTTTCCGAGTGTTTTGTTGCCCCCTTCAAAGATCCTCACATTTCTACTTTTAACACGAGTGATAATCCTGAACAAAATTTAACCCTCCGCGAAAAATCAGAGAGAGCGGGATTTCCAGAGCATTTTATTAAGTATTTTTTAGAAAGCCGTAATTCTTTTATAATTCGCTATCGACAAGATTTCATTCATGCGGTTAAGTACACATCTGAGTTGCGCTTGAAAGTATGGGATTTGTGTATTGCATCTAGCTTGGGTGATGCTTCACACATTGGGCGGTCTTATAAAGCAATTAGAAGCGATCTAGAAAAATTAGCAAAAGAAGAAAATGAAAATTTCCCCCCTGTCATTGTTGATTTTCATTATCTGCACGGGATCTTATGCCAATTAACTGCAGAGTGCGATAATTATTGGGAACCGCTAAAATAAAAGGGACAAATCACATGAGTTACATTCGTCAACCGCAAGAGCCACCAGAGATTGAATTATTGGCAGAGAAAGTAAGGTTGGTGAACAAGCGATCTCCAAAAGAAATTTTTTCAATTGATGATAATATACCTTATCATGCTTCTCGATTATTACTTGTGCTCCGTTTTGCAGGAAGACCTGTCAGCGCTCCGCGAATCGAAGGAAGGACCAAATTTGTCAAACTAGATTTTTTTGTTAGATACCCACAATTTTTAGAAAGAGCAGCTCGTATAATTTTGTCTAGAGAAGAAGCCGCGAATGTGGTGGAAGAACTTAAGAAAAGTATAATTGTAGAGTCACGCATGATTCGTTATCGATATGGCCCTTGGGATAAAAAGTATTATTTAGTGTTAGCCTACCTTAGCGGGAAAAATTTATTAGACATAGAGACAAAATCTGGTATTGATATTTACACTGTATCTGCTGCTGGTTTTCTGGCAACAAAGGGCTTTGCGAAATCACCCGAATTTAAATCTTTAATAACGAGATGTAACATAGTAGGCGAGTTATTTGGAGATAAAACAGGTAATTGGCTAAAAGATTTTATTTATCGCCACTATCCTGAAGTTACACATGCTCCTTATTATCAGTTCATCACACTAGATAAAACAGAGAATTGATCATGAATTTCAAAACGCTAATTTCATCGCCAAGATTGGTGATACAGAAAATTCGAGTAATTGGTAATGGATTTATAGCGTTTGAGTCAGACTTTAAAACTGGGATCAATGTAATTCGCGGGGATAACAGTAGTGGAAGAACAACTTTGTTAAAATTGTTTGAGTTTGGGCTTGGTGCCAATGTAAGCCCCACTAGATTTTTTATTCCTGACTCCCCTGAAAAAAGGTGGCGCTAGGCATGAAATATGGTATAATATACCA